>JAJQAA010000063.1:11961-41798 GCA_021204045.1 Clostridiales bacterium | reverse complement strand
AAATTTAAAGTCAAAATCTCAGTCCGTCTTTTCCCCACCCCGTGAATAGTAACAAAAATCAAAAAACAGAACGAAGGCCATGAAAATGGTTGAAAACGGTAAAATTTGTGTTAAACTGTTATGTATGACATAAGAGGAGATGAAGCGTATCATGCAGGCTTCTGAGACGAAAAATGATTTTTCCAGGGGCAGCATTGCCCGGAATATCCTGAATCTGGCGGTGCCGATGACGCTGGCACAGCTGGTGAACGTACTGTACAATATCGTTGACCGGATTTATATCGGGCGGATTCCGGAGCACGCGACGTTGTCGATGACCGGTCTGGGGCTCTGCCTGCCCATTATCTCGATTGTGATGGCGTTCGCCAATCTTTTTGGTTCGGGCGGTGCGCCGCTGTGCTCCATTGAGCGCGGCCGCGGCGATATCGATGAGGCGGAGCGGATCATGGGCAATTCGTTTGGCATGATGCTGATCGTCGGCGTGATCCTGACCGCGCTTGGTTTGGTTCTGAAAAAACCGATGCTTTACCTGTTTGGTGCGAGTGCTGAGACGTTTCCTTACGCGGACAGTTATGTGAGCGTCTACCTGATTGGCAGTGTGTTTGTGATGGTTGGTCTGGGGATGAACAGTTTCATCAACTCCCAGGGTTTTGGGCGCATTGGGATGCTGACCGTTCTGCTGGGCGCGGTTTCCAATATCATTCTCGACCCGATTTTTATCTTCCGGCTCGGCATGGGCGTGCAGGGAGCGGCGCTGGCTACTGTCATTTCACAATTTCTGAGCGCAGCCTGGATTCTTTCATTCCTGACCGGCAAACGGACGATTCTGAAACTGCGGCTGTCCTGCATCCGGCCGGAGCGGGCGCGGGTGAAAAAGATCGCCGCGCTGGGACTTTCCGGGTTTACGATGTCGATCACAAACAGCCTGGTGCAGATTGTGTGCAACGCTACGCTGCAGTCCTGTGGTGGTGATCTATACGTGGGTGTGATGACGGTAGTCAATTCCGTGCGCGAGGTCGTACAGTTGCCGGTTCAGGGTATTACCAACAGCGGACAGCCGGTCATGGGCTTCAATTATGGGGCGGGGGAATATGGACGGGTGAAGAAAGCGATTGCTTTTACCTCGGCCGCGGCGATCTGCTATACGACAGTGATGTGGGTGTTTATTCATGGCTTCCCGGAGTTTTTCATCCGCATCTTTAACCAGGACGCCGATCTTGTGCGGGCCGCGGTACCGGCGATGCAGACGTATTACTTTGGTTTCTTTCTGATGTCCCTGCAGTATTCGGGGCAGGCGGTATTTGTGGCACTCGGCAAGGCAAAGCGGGCGGTATTTTTCTCAATTTTCCGTAAGGTGATCATTGTGGTACCGCTGACGCTGCTGCTGCCGCGGATCGCCGGTCTGGGGACGACGGGTGTGTTTATGGCGGAACCGGTTTCCAATCTGGTCGGCGGCGCGGCATGTTTCTGTACCATGTTAGCGACGGTGCTGCCGGAGCTTTCCAAAGACCCAGAGAAAAGCGGTGATGGTAAGCAGCACCGCGAGGCTTAGCATCAGGCAGGAGAGACGGCCAGGCATCCGCTCCGCGGGGACGAGTTCGATTCCCGTAAGCGCAGTGAAAATTTCGGCGTAGATCCAGGTAACGAAGGTGTGCGCAACGAAGATTTGCAGGGAATTGCGCCCGCAGAATTGCCAGAAGGCGAAAAACGGCCGGCAGGGGAGCGACGGGCTCCACCAGGCTGCCAGGATCAGCGCAGCGCTGCCGATAAAGGCACCCGCGAAATAGTAAACCGCGCCATTGTAGACGCAGTCGCAGATATTGACATAGGTGATCAGGCACGGGCCAAGATAGTAGCTGAGCCAGACAAAAAGCGGCACAAGGAAAGGTGCCAGCGGTACCAGCCGTCCGAAGAGATCCGTGCGCGTGGCGTAGACGCCGGCAATCACGAAAACCGCGGCGCACAGAGCCGTATCCAGCTTCCACGGCAGCCGCTGCCCGATGGGCAGGTATGGGTTGATGCGGGAAATGTTTACGGCAATCAGAGCCAGGATGAGCAGACTCCATCCCTTGACAACGGCTGATTTTTCAGAGAGACAGCGAAACCATCCCCAAGCAATCAGCTCAGCAAAGAACAGGGCAGCCAGGAACCATACCTGTCCGACATAGATGTGCTGCGGCTGTCCGTAATAAAAAATCGCTTTCAGCAGATAGCCCCAGCCGTTTTCCAGCGTGAAGGTCCGGTAGGCGGGACGGATCAGGCAGATCGCCAGCCCGATGAGTGTGACGGAAAAATAGATCAAAAGGAGCCTCGGCCCCTTTTTTTTAATGAATGTTCCGGGAGTGGAATAGCGTTCCGGATGGAAGGTCATGCCGGAAAGGATGAAAAACGCGGGCATATGAAATGAGAAAATCCAGCGGAACATGGTCTGGTGCATGATAACGATATGACCGAGGATAACAAGAAAAACAGCGAATCCTTTCGCGATATCGATTTCAGCTTTTCGGGTGGTATTCATGGCGGACTCCTTTGCAGATTCACGCGTTATCGTACAGAAGTTATCGGACAGAACGCTGTTTGTCGCGTATTATTATAGCGCCGCTTCGCGGAAAAGTCCACACGGGTTTTGCGGGTATACTGGTTGCTGACGATAAATTTTCGGATGGATTTTCCGATGGAGAATGGCATGTCGATTATGGTCGATTCTACGGAAAAATCAGTTGACAGAAAAGCGAGAATACCGGATAATAGCGATTGGACTATACATAAGAAACGGAAGAGACATCTATGCACACAAAAGCCCAAAAGAAAATGAAATACGTAGGATTGCTGATGGCCGCGTCCCTTATTTTTACGGCGCTGCCGACCATGGAGACACAGGCGTTTGACGGATATGTGAAGGCGGCGACTTATACGTCGGACGCCTGGGTATCCAATTTCTGGAATACGGAAAGCGACCATATGGACGAAGAGCTGGCGCAGATTCATGCAGATGGTTTCAACAGCATTATTCTTGTTATACCGTGGCGGGAATTCCAGCCGGATACGGTTCCCATCAGTTATAATTCCTACGCATTTTCCAAGCTGGACCGTGTGATGGACAGTGCGGGCAATCATGGCCTGGGGGTGGTGATTCGCCTGGGGTATACCTGGGATTACTACGCGGACGAGGCTTCCAGTCAGCGTTTTCGCGAGCTGCTGCGCGAACCGCGGATTCAGGAAGCATGGATGGACTACGCGCGAAAGGTATACCAGGCTGCTTCCGCTCACGGCAATTTCCGCGGCGGTTTTATGACCTGGGAAGATATGTGGAATTATGTCGAGGACGCGACAAATTTCGGCGACGGTCAGAGAAGCAAGACGGAGGCGGAACAGATTGGATTCCATGATTATCTGAGAAAGCATTATTCCGTGAAAGAACTCAATAAGATTTATAACCCGACAGAGGATTTTGCCAAATACGAAGATGTCTATATTCCGTCGCGAAGTCAGGCTGCGTACCGTCTGTTCTTTGAGTTTTATGACGATTGGCTGAATGAGACGCTTACCACCACGCAGAAGGTATTCCCGGGACTTTCCATGGAGGTACGGCTTGACTGGGATGTGATTTCGGGCGGCTCGGATGACGGTTCGGATCTCAGTTTCACGCATGAGAGCACCTATGCGTGCGGAAACGCGGATTTTACCTCTACAATGTACAGCGTATCGATGGGACAGGCCCAGGGAGCCCAGCTTGGCGCCGGGCAGGCGGTCGACGGGATGACGAAGAAACTGGCTTATCTGCGCGAACACAATGACGGAAAACCGGTTTTTATCGACCAGCTGCTCTACATGGATGAGACGGAAGGGTTTGAGAACAATGCCCGGCTGCAGCCTTCTCAGCGGGGTGCGTTTCTGACGGGAATCACGGGCGCGCTTTCTGCGCATACGAATGGTTATGGTATCTGGACCTACCGCAATTACGGGAACAATCCGGTTTATAATTGCCAGTTTGCCCTCGGTTCAAAAGGCTGGGATGTGAGCGGCGGGTCGGTCGCAGAACATGACGGAAGCCGGATGATGCGTCTGGGAGAGGGTGGTTCCGTTTCCCAGAAAATCGGCCACCGTATCGGCGGCCGGACAACCCACGACAATCACGTCCGGTTTACCGCGGACAGCGATGAGCCTGTGACGGTTACCGTGACGATGGGGCTAGAAAGCCGCGAGGTCACGGTAGAGGGACGGAAGGACTATGATCTGAATTTTGGCGAACTCAGTTATTATTCTGTCGAGTTTACCTCAGATGGGATAGTCTGGCTGGATAATATCCAGGTGTATAATTTCGTCCAGGACGGCCAGCTTTATGATATAGACGGTTCCGCGCTCAGCTGCATCGGCTCGATGCGGGCGCTGAACGCGGCGATGCCGTAAAAAGAAGAGATAATCGCAGAATAAAAAGAAGCGCAGGGGTGATGGATTCCTGACGCTTCTTTCTGATTACAGAAGTTTAGTTTATGTAGGTCACGGTGCTGTCAAAGGAATTTCTCGTAGTAGGGCCGGTGATCGCGTCTGTGCCGAGACTTGAGGTATCGGCTTTTGTTCCGACGAGTAATACGGCGACAGCTTCCATGTCCGCGGGAATGCCCAGCTGTTCACGGTAAGCGTCCTGTTTGTCGCCGTTGAGAGCGATGGTCGGGGATGAGATGATCTTTGTGCCATAGCCTAGAGCCAGGGCGGCAACACTCATGTTCTGACAGGCCAGACCGGCGTCAAAATCGCGGTCATTTCCACTGGAGATAACGATGGCGAGCGGCGCGTCGGCGATACCGGCTTTTGCAACTGTGCCAGAAGCGGAGGCCATGATTCCCGCCGGCAGTTCGGCGCTCATATCTTCAGCGATTTGCTGGAGGATTTCTTCTGATGTCACGACGCTGAAATGCCAGCTCTGCTGGTTCATGGCGCTGGGGGCATTGATTCCGGCCTGCAGGATGGTACGGACGTCGTCATCCGACACCGCGGTATCTTCAAAATATTGCGTGGTTTTTTCCTCTGTCAGCAGCGAAAGCAGTGAGAACGCGTTCGGTCCGCCGGTTTCCTGGCTGTTGCCTGAGCCGACCGTAATAGTCGCGGCGGAGGCGGTCGAATAAGCATAGCCTCCGGTCAGGGCAGCGGTAACCAACAGGGCGGCAGCCAGCGTTACGGATTTCTTCATCAAAATTCCCTCCTTAAAAAAATAACATGAGTCATAATTTTCTTTTATTCTAACAAATGTTTATGAAAATTCTGTGTATTCCCCGAAAGCATAAAATTTCTGTTGTCAGCCATACTAAGAGTGAAATTGCAAAAGGAGGAATGCATGGAATATGACAAAGCTGGAATGTAATGTGACGAGCTGCCTGCATAATGCGGATAATCGCTGCTGTCGTCGCGCAATCGTGATTGACGGACAGGAAGCCCGGGAGAAGGAGCAGACCTGCTGCGGCAGCTTTGATGAAAACCGCGACAGCAGTTTCCGGAATGTGTTCAAAACGCCGGAAAACAGTGTGGAAATCTCCTGTGAGGCGGTCAATTGTATTTACAATGAGAATCATCGCTGCGAGGCAAAAGGAATCGGCGTGATCGGCGACGGGGCAAACCGCGCCGAGGATACGCTTTGCGCTACGTTCGCGGTAAAGTAAACAACGCTGCGGCGTATGCGCGCCGAAAATGAAACTGCGTAAAAGAAGACGGGCGGCCGCGGTGCTGTCCGTTTTTTGAATGCTGTTTTGTGGCAGGGCGTTTTGCGGGCGACATCGGTTTAAAGCGGTTGAAATTATTTTTAATATGGTCTATAATGAAGGCATCAAATTTTCACGAAAGGTTGAGCTTTTGCTGAGGGAATCGTACATGGAGAAGAGTAAGACATTAATCAGTGATCGGATTTTTGAAATTCTGAAAAAACAGGGGATGTCTCAGAAGGAGTTTTCCCAGAGAACCGGGATTTCCCAGAGCACGATCAGCGATTGGAAGGGGAAACGGCTGAATCCGGCTTCGGATCGCATCATGTTGATCTGTGACGCGCTGAAAGTGACGCCGTATGAGCTGCTGGTCAATAAAGAAGATGAAAACGGTCAGGCGCTCTATATGACCATCGACAAGAAGACGGATGAGTATGTCCTGATCGAAAAATATCGCGACCTTAATAAAGACGACCGCTGTCGCCTGATGGGATATATTGAGGCGCTTCTGAGCAAATAAGACCGCGCAGCCTGTCCGGATGAAAATTGCGCTGTGATGGTGAGACAGGGTTGATAACGATTACAACTATGATAAGGAGACCGCCTGGCGGCACTGCCGCGGGGACAGTCTCCTTTTATTCAAACCGTGGACTTATTCCATGATCCGGATGCTGACTACCGTGCTGCCGTCGAGGACGATGCGGGCGACGGTGCCTTCCGCAAGATCAGAAGAGGAGGCTGTCTCACCGTCCATACCTTTGGTAATGGTCGTGGAGGAAGTCAGCGTGACGGTGCTGGTTTCGCCGTCAAATTCCATTCCACCCATTCTCCGCTGTCCGTTGCCGGTCTCACCTTCCGGTCTTTCCGGAGGAGTCTCGCCATCAGCCGGCGGCTCCGGACGACTTTCATCCGTTGCAGCCTCACCTTCCGGCTTTTCCGGAGGGGTTTCGCCGTCAGCCGGTGGTTCCGGGCGGCTTTCGTCCATCGCAGCCTCGCCTTCCGGTTTCTCCGGAGGGGTTTCACCCTCGGCCAGAGACTCCGGCGGCGTCTCGCCTTCTGCCAAAGCGCCTCCTCTGCCATGGCCCCCGCGGCCCTGTGAGGTGACGATCGTCAGAGTATCTCCGTCGATGCCGGTTATTTTCGCCATTACGCTGCCGTCATCCTCGCGCGACCCCCGGCTCTCCTGGGTAGAATCCGTGGCGGAAGCGGATGTGGAGGCATAACAGACGATGCCGACGCCGGCGATAATAACTGCGGACATACCGGCGACCAAAAGCAGTTTTAAGGAATGTCGTTTCATAAAAAATCCTCGCTTTCCAGAGATTTCAGATCATTCTGATGAGGTCAGTATATACGACAAAGCTTAAAGGAAGCTTAAATTCACAAAAAGTTCAAAATTAGATCAGGAAGGAATCATTAACAGAGACTTAGCATTTGGTCAGGAAGGAATGACAGATCATATGGAAAATCAAAGACGGACCGGTCTGGTACTTGAGGGCGGCGGGATGCGCGGCATTTACACGGCCGGTGTGCTGGATGTGTTCCTGGAGCACGATATTGCATTTGACGGCGTGATCGGCGTATCAGCCGGGGCGCTGCACGGCTGTTCCTATGTTGCGGGTCAGCATGGGCGGAGTATTCGTTATTATAAAAAATATTGCCGTGACCGCCGTTTTATGAGCCTGTACAATATTCTGCATACGGGCGATATCGCAGATGAGCAGTTTTGCTATCACGATATCCCGGAGCGGCTGGATCCCTATGATTACGAGGCGTTTGATCGCTCAAATACCGAGTTCTATGTGACCTGCAGCAATGTGGAGACGGGGAGGGCGGAGCATCTGCGGATCACAGATATGCGCGGCCAGGTGGATTTGATGCGGGCGTCGGCCTCTTTGCCGTGTATCTCACGCATTGTGGATACGGCGGGCCTGCACCTGCTGGACGGCGGCTGCACGGACAGTATTCCAGTCATGGCGATGCGGCGTATGGGCTACCGGCGTATCGTCGCGGTACTGACACGTCAGAGGGGCTATCGCAAGAAGCCGGAGAATACGCTGGCCCACCGGCACATATACCGTGATTATCCTGCATTTGTGCAGGCAGTTAAGTGGCGTCATCTCGCTTACAACCGCACGCTCGAACATCTGGAACGGCTGGAGGCGGAAGGAAAGATTTTTGTGATCGCCCCGGAGGAAGCGCTTCCGATCGGACGACTCTCGCACAACTCGCGCCGCCTGCAGGAGGTCTATGACATCGGTCGCCGTGACGCGGAAAAATCCTGGGAGCGCATGCTGGCCTGGAGGGACAAAGGCTGCAAAGAGCGATAAAAATCGTATGCGGAAAAAAAGGAAAGGAGCCGGAGAGCAAGGAGCCGGGAAGCCGGAAATTGCGTATTTCCCGTATTTTCCCGGAAAGCCGGAAATTGCGTATTTTCATTGACAAACGTAATAAAGCGATTTATAATGCCTTCGGTATCTGTTCCGGCGAATGGAGCGTTTACCGGGGAGCGATAACGATTGGATTGAAACAAGGAGGAAAATCATGGCAGTAAAAGCGAACGATGCTAAGAAGACAGCCGTGAAGGCGGAAGCCGCGAAGGCAGAGCCTGCAGCCGAGAAGAAAGCTCCGGCGAAGAAGGTGGATCCGAAGACGAGCATTGTGATCGAGTATGCTGACAAGAAGATCGAAGCGAAAAAGGTGATCGCCGCCGCGACCAAAGCCTACAAGAAGGTAAACAAAGGCGAAGTCATCAAGAAAGTGGAAGTTTACATTAAACCTGAAGAAAATGTTGCTTACTATGTTGTAAACGGAAAAGCTTCCGATGATTATAAGGTAGAACTGTAACAGATTGAACGATCACAAAAAGAAGGAACCTGCCCGCATCGCGCGGACAGGTTTTTTCACAATAAACAAATCAAGGAGGGTTATGACTATGTTTACGGAAAACAAATCGGTCCAACCGCAGGATATTGGCGGAGGGGTGAGCAGGAAAATCCTTTCCTACAGCAAAAATCTCATGATTGTGGAATTGCATTTTCCGAAAGGATCGTTTGGCGCGAAGCATTCCCACCCGCACGAGCAGATTGGCTATATCATTTCCGGACGGCTCGTTTACGAGGAGGAAGGCTGTGAGGACAAGGAGCTGCAGACCGGCGACAGCTATCATGTGAAGCCGGACGTGGTTCATGGAGTGAGGATCCTGGAGGATACCGTCCTGCTGGATATTTTCACGCCGATGCGGGAGGATTTCCTTTGATCGTTTATCATTCCATACCGCTGCCGGAAGATTTTTTATCCCGCATGAGAACACTGCTCGGCGAGGAAGAGTATGAAGCTTTCCTGGACAGTTACGGGCAGGAGCAGGCGCGGGGGCTGCGGTTGAATACGCTGCGGGAAGGAGCGGAGACGTTCCTTTCACAATATCGGGAGCGGTTCGGTCTGGAGCCGGTGCCATGGTGTGGCAGTGGTTTTTATTATCGGGCGGAAACGCGGCCGGGTCGTCATCCGCTGCATGAGGCGGGCATATATTATATCCAGGAGCCGAGCGCGATGGCGGTCGTGGAGCTGCTTGATTTGCAGCCGGGGGATCGTGTTCTTGATCTCTGCGCAGCGCCTGGCGGCAAGAGTACGCAGGCCGCGGCAAGGCTTGGCGGCCGCGGCTTGCTGGTGAGCAATGAGATTCATCCGACAAGAGCACGTATTCTCTCACAGAATATGGAGCGGATGGGTGTGGTTAACGCGCTTGTCACCAACGCCGACGCGGCTGCTCTGGGATTGCGTTTCGCGGAGTTTTTCGATTGTATCATTGTGGACGCGCCGTGTTCCGGAGAGGGAATGTTCCGCAAGGAGGAAGAGGCGCGGGCGGAGTGGAGTCCGGAGAATGTCCGGCGGTGCGCGGCGCGCCAGCAGGAGATCCTTGACCACGCGGCGGCGATGCTGCGGCCGGGCGGGCGGCTGGTCTATTCGACCTGTACGTTTGCTCCGGAGGAAGATGAGGGCGGGATCGCCGCGTTTCTTGGGCGGCATCCGGAATTTGAAATTGTTTCGCGGCATTCTTCTTTCCCGGAATCACTGCGTTTCGAGCCTTTGCTGCCGGGAACTTCGCCCGGCCGCCCCGCATGGGGCGGCGATCTGCCTCAGCTTGCGGACACGGTGCGGATCTGGCCACATTTGTCGCGCGGGGAAGGACATTTTATGGCGCTGCTGGAGAAATCGGCGAAGAGTGCGTATCGGGTGTCCTCCGGGGAGACGAATGAGAAAACAGGGAGAGCCGGAAAAGCCAGAAAAAATGAAGCAGTGTACTGGCGTGACCGGGCCGGAATTGTTCTTGTAAGAAAATGGCTGGAAGAGACGCTTATCGATTTGCCGGAATGGTGGGATGCGAAACGGCTGCTGCTGTTTGGCGACCAGGTTTATCAGGCGCCGGAAGGGATCCCGTCTCTGGAAGGTCTCCGGGTGCTGCGGGCGGGATTGCAGCTGGGAACATTAAAGAAAAATCGTTTCGAACCCTCGCATGCGCTGGCGCTGGCGTTAAATCCGCGCCAGGTAAGGCGGACGGTTCACTTTGATCCGGAAGGGGAAGAAATCGCGGACTGGCTGAGAGGCGGAACGCTGCGCCTGGAAGAATGTGCCGCAAGCGGGAAGCATGGAGCCCAAGAAGCCCTTCCACAAAACGGCTGGACGCTTGTCTGTGCCAATTCCTATCCGCTTGGCTGGGGCAAGGCCGCAGGGAGCATATTAAAAAATCATTACCCGAAGGGGCTGCGCCTGCCGTAAACACGCGCCTGTCGTGGGAAATGGACAGAATTTGGCGTTGTTAATCCCACTTGTCCAGATCGGGCGGAATACTCAGATCCGACAGCTTTGGCGGCGTGTAGTTGCCGACCAGGGAGATCATGTCCTGCACGATGGCAGAGTTTTCCTTGATATGTTCGCGCGCGCCCTCCGGGAAATAATGTTCGAGAATCGGCAGCAGGATCAGCACGGTAAGGCCGCTGGTGAAGCCGCCGTTGTAGAGCACGAGGCCGCCGTGCAGGGCGCTCGTGGCGGTGCACATGGAGGCGCAGAGGAAGCCCGCGACCATTCCGGCGCGGATGCCGTAGCGGCCCACGAGAGGACTCATACCGGTGGCGAAGGCCGCGGCGTTTAGGTAGCCCTGGGTGGAGATCGTCCAGGTCAGCGGGCGGCCGTTGATTTGACAGAGGAACATCGTGCAGAGATAGAGCAGCATGTAACCGGCGAGAATCGGCCAGACATTGCGCGGATGTTGTCCCATGCAGGCGAATGTCAGCGCAGCCAGAATGACGCCGAACGTGGGACCGGTAAAACCGGAACCCTCCGTGAAATGGATGACGAGATTGAAATAGGCGAGAAAGAAGATGCCGTAGACGCCGATGTTGATCAGGCAGGTCGGCATGCCGTAATTTTCCGCGAAATTACTGCGGTAGCCGGTATCCTTGAGTAACTGGCGGATATTGCCAAAGCTGAAATGATTGAGGATGAAACCGACCAGAATGCAGATGAGGAAGATGGTTATGTAAAAGCAATTTCCGTAAAGACGATAAGAGAAGCCGAATTGTTCGTAAACCGCGTTGGGCGGGGAGATCACTTCCGGGGCGCGTAATCCCTGCGTGCGGTACATGAAATTAAAAACAAAAAAGCCGAAGATGCCGAAGGCCAGGCCGCCGTTGAACAGGCTGTAGCCCTTGTGCCAGGCGTTGGCGCCGGGAAGGATGGCGGGGATGACGTAGCCGAGCATGACGGAAAACAGCACAGCCAGCAAAACACCGGCGCCGGTCAGATGTACCTCGCCGAAGACAAACTCCTCCGGTATCGTATAGCGGAATAAAAACTCACTGATAAACGGCGCGAATGAGGTCGCAAACATACAGACCTGCAGATTGCTTTTGTAATTGAGTTTCATGTGGTGGAGATAAATGAACGGCGCGAGAAAACAGGGCCACATATTGAGAAAATTCAGACCGTAGAAGCAATGTGCGACGACAAGAAAATAACCGGCCAGTGTGTTGGCACGCGATTCGCCTTTTAGACCGATCATAAACAACGCGCAGACCAGGCCGCATGCGCCCGCGTTGAGCATGGCGCTGCCAAGCCCGCCGATGGCCAGGTAATCCGTGACCAGCGGACAGGGCGTGATCATGATCAGATACCAGTGCTTCAGCAGGGATCCCCATTCTCCCGTGTATTTTGCGGCAATCAATGCGGAAAGCAGCAGTGCGACCGAGAATCCCATCGCCACCCCGTTGATGATCTGGCTGTTGCTGTATTCTTTGATTTTCATAAGATTTTCCTTTGACCTTCCCCCTGTACAAAAGTTATTACTATCTTAACACGCTGCCTTCGACAAAGCAATAAGCACGCGGCAAAACATGGAAAAATATTGGCCGGGACATTGACCGGAGCACATGGAAAATAACAGAAAGCAGCCGGAATACACGCGTCTGTCTCGGAATAGAATGCCATGATCGGAGTTTCGAAAGCGGGGAATTTCCATGCCGGATCGAAATCGCCTCTGCGGCCTGATGGCAGGGATTGCCATGGGGTTTGCAATGTGGGGTGCTCTTGGCGGCGGGAGCGGACAGGACTGGATAAAGACGCAGGCAGAGCAGACATTGGCACAGGCTGAGACGTCGCCGGAAGAACAGACACTGGCACAGGCTGAGACGTCGTCGGAAGAACAGGCACTGGCACAGACGGAGACGCTGCCGGTAGGACAGACATTCGCACAGATGGAAACGCTGTCGGAAGAAGACGCACGGGGAACCTTGCAGTTGTACGCGCAGTCTGCGGTGCTGATGGACGGTGACAGCGGCCGCATTCTCTGGGCGAAAGACGGGGATGTGCGGCGGCCGATGGCGAGCACGACCAAGATCATGACCTGCATTCTCGCACTGGAAAACGGTGATCCGGATCTGGTCTGTACGGTTTCCGCCACGGCCGCTTCACAGCCGAAGGTCCGGCTGGGCGCGCCTGCCGGTTCTCAGTTCTGTCTGAACGATCTGCTTTATTCCCTGATGCTGGAATCTCATAATGATACGGTGGTGACGATCGCGGAACAGATTGGCGGCAGCGTGGAGGAATTCGCCAGGATGATGAATCAGAAAGCCCGCGATATCGACTGTGAGGATACCTGGTTTATCACGCCGAACGGCCTGGACGCCGCGCAGACGGTGGAAGACGGCAGCGAACGGATCCACAGCACGACGGCGGCGGATCTGGCGGCAATCCTGCGCTATTGTGTGATGCTCTCACCAAAGAGAGAGGAATTCCTGGCAATCACACGGACGGCGGGTTACAGCTTTTCTGACGCCGACGGCAGGCAATATTATCATTGTACAAATCATAATGCGTTTCTGAATATGATGGACGGTGCGCTGAGCGGCAAAACCGGGTTTACCGGCGGCGCCGGTTATTGTTACGCGGCGGCGCTTGAAGATAGTGGCCGCACATTTATCGTCGCGCTGTTGGGTTGTGGCTGGCCGCCGCACAAAACCTATAAATGGGTGGACGCAAGGAAGTTGTTTCAGTATGGCCTGGATCATTATCATTATCGTAAGGTCTGGCGGGAACCAAAGCTGCGGCCGCTGGATGTGGCGGATGGTCTGGCGCCGGACTGGAAAGAAGCGGTCAGAAACGGAGAGGCGGTGGTGTATGGCGGCGCGACGACAGATATCGTTATGAATTTAACAGATAAAGAAAAAAGCCGGAAGCTGCTGCTGGATGACGACGAGGAAATTGTCACGCGGCTGTATGTTCCCCGCTCACTTCGTGCGCCGGTGCGGGCTGGCGAAATCGTAGGACGGTATGATTATCTGCTGGAAGGGGAAGTGGTGCGGTCTTATCCGCTTTTTGCGACGCAGAATGTGGAACGGCGCGGCTTTACGGCCTGTGTTCTGCAATGCGCGTGGCGGTATTTTCTGCCGTTTTTTGGAGAAAATTAACGAAAGGCCGGTAAAGTTAAAAAAATAACTTGAATTTTAACACTGTCCGCTATACAATTACAGGAAATGGCTTTTTGCCGTTCACTGTAAAAATTACGGAAACACTTGAAAATGGAGGACTGCAAAATGAGTAATTCGGCACAGACATCAGCAGGCAGCCGGATCAACGCCCTGCTTGATGAGAACAGTTTTGTTGAAGTCGGAGCTTATATTACAGCCAGGAACACCGACTTTAACCTGACTGACAGGGAAACTCCGGCGGATGGCGTGCTCACGGGCTATGGCACCATCGATGGCAGCCTTGTGTATGTGTACAGCCAGGATGCGTCGGTTCTCGGCGGTTCCCTGGGCGAGATGCACGCGAAAAAGATAGCGCATATTTATTCTATGGCCATAAAGATGGGAGCGCCTGTCATCGGCCTGATCGACTGCGCCGGACTGCGGCTGCAGGAGGCGACCGATGCGCTCAACGGCTTCGGGGAAGTTTATCTGAGTCAGACGCTCGCCTCGGGCGTAGTTCCGCAGATCGCGGCTGTGTTCGGTATCTGCGGCGGCGGTATGGCGGTATCCTGCGGCCTGGCGGATTTTGTGTTTATGGAGGAGAAGAAAGCAAAACTATTTGTGAATTCCCCCAACGTGATTGACGGAAATTCTGTTCAGAAGTGCGATACCTCGGCCGCGGCATTCCAGAGTGAGGAAGCGGGTCTGGTGGATTTTACCGGCGACGAGGCCGCGGTGCTTTCCGGCATCCGCACGCTGGTTTCGATTCTTCCGGCGAACAACGAGGACGACCTCTCCTATGAAGAGTACACGGACGATCTGAACCGTCTCTGCGAGGGGATTGAGAACAGCGCGGCGGCTTCGGATCTGGCGTTGGCACAGATTTCTGACGACGGCTTTTTCCTTGAAGTGAAGAAAGCCTATGATCCTTCGATGGTCACCGCTTTTATTCGTCTCAACGGTACGACGGTGGGCTGTGTCGCCAACCGCGCGCAGGTATATGGCAGCGACGGCGAGCTGGAGACAAACTGTGAGGCTGTGCTCAGCGCCCGTGGCGCCGAGAAAGCGGCAAATTTCGTGTCTTTTTGTGACGCGTTCAATATTCCGCTTCTGACGCTGGTCAATGTCAAGGGGTATAAGGCGTGCACATGTACGGAAAAGAAGATCGCCAGGGCGGCTGCGCGTCTCACTTACGCTTACGCGGACGCGAGCGTGCCGAAAGTGACGGTGATTACCGGCGAGGCTTATGGTACCGCGTATCTGACGATGGGCAGCAAATCGATCGGCGCGGATGTTGTTTACGCGTGGCCGGACGCCAAGATCGGTATGATGGACGCGGCGGCTGCGGCAAAGATCATGTATGCGGACGAGATCGCGAAATCCGATGACAGCGTTGCCCTGATCAATGAGAAGGCGGCGGAGTATCAGAAGCTCCAGTCGAGCGCCCAGGCGGCGGCACGGCGCGGTTATGTGGATGACATTATCGAGCCGGGCGAGACCAGACAGCGCGTGATCGCCGCTCTTGAGATGCTGTATACCAAGAGAGAGGACCGTCCCGACAGAAAACACGGCACGGTATAGTGAGGTGACGCATATATGAGACAGAACATAAAACGATATTTGCTGGCATTGTGCGCAGCGATCTGCCTGCTGGGGCTGTCCGCGTGCGGTTCGATTGCCGCGACACGGATCGAGCCGCTTGATCCGCAGACCGCGGCTTATATCGGCCAGGTGACGTCAAGCCTGCTGGAGCAGATCTCCTCGGTCAGAGCAGAGGAAGCGGACGCCATGATTGCGCAGTTGGATAAAAATAAGCAGACCGTTTTTTCCGGTGCGGTTTCCTCCTGGGTAAGCGTGATGAACGACACCGGTGCCTATGTAGGTATGGTCAGTGTCGATACGGTGGAGAATGAGGACGGCGAGATGGTCTCCACGGAAGTCGCGCAGTTTGCGAACCGCCAGGTGGAATTCAAGGTTTTTTATGAACTGAGCGATTCCATGCTGAATCCGACGGCAATCTCGATCAACCCGGTGTATACGACCGGAGAGAAGATGGCCAAGGCGGGCATGAACACCCTGCTTGGCATGGGTACGGTATTTATCGTCCTGATTTTCATCAGTTTCCTGATCAGCTGCTTCAAATATATCAATATTCTTGATAAACGGATGAAGGAAAAGAAGCAGGCGGAAGCGACGGCAACGGTTGCCGCGGCTCCATCTGCGGCGGAGATTCCCGCGGCGCAGGCTCCTGCGACGGTAATCGAGGAAGTGCCTGCGGAGGAAAATCTGGTGGATGATCTGGAGCTGGTCGCGGTCATCACCGCGGCGATCGCGGCGGCGTCAGAGACGCCCGCCAACGGTCTGGTTGTGCGTTCGATCCGTCGCGCGCCTGCCTCAAAATGGAAAAGAGCATAAGCGAATAGGAGGAGTTCTATCATGAAAAATTATACAATTACAGTGAATGGCAATGTTTATGAGGTGAGTGTTGAGGAAGGTGTTTCCACGGGCGCTGCGACGGCTCCCCGGGCTGCGGCTGCTCCCAGACCTGCCTCTCCCGCTCCTAAGGCGGCTCCGGCTGCGCCAAAGGCTGCCGCTCCCGCTCCGGCTGCTCCTGCAGCTTCCGGCGCGCAGGGCTCCGTGCCGGTGACGGCTCCGATGCCGGGCAAGATCCTCGGGATCAAGGCGACGGTCGGACAGGCGGTCAAGAAGGGCGATACGCTGATCGTCCTCGAAGCCATGAAGATGGAAAATGATATTGTCGCGCCGCAGGATGGTACCGTGGCAAGCATCAATGTATCGGTGGGCGATTCCCTGGAGGCAGGCGCGACGCTGGCTACGTTAAACTGATCAGCCGTATGGAGGAACTGAAATGGACTATATTGGCACAACATTAACAAATCTTTTGGGCCAGACCGCGTTCTGCAACCTTACGGTGGGCAACTTCGTCATGATCCTGGTAGCGTTCGTGTTTTTATACCTGGCGATCAACCGCGGCTTTGAGCCGCTTCTGCTGGTACCGATTGCCTTTGGTATGCTGCTGGTGAACATTTACCCGGACATTATGTCGGCTCCGGAAGACATGTCAAACGGCGTGGGCGGCCTGCTCTATTACTTCTTCCTTTTGGATGAATGGAGTATTTTGCCTTCCCTGATCTTTATGGGCGTCGGCGCGATGACGGACTTTGGCCCGCTGATTGCCAACCCCAAGAGCTTCCTGCTCGGTGCGGCGGCTCAGTTTGGTATTTACGCGGCATATTTCATGGCGATTTTCCTTGGCTTTAATGATAAGGCCGCGGCCGCGATCTCGATCATCGGCGGCGCTGACGGCCCGACCTCGATTTTCCTGGCCGGCAAGCTGGGGCAGACCGAATTTATGGGTCCGATCGCTGTGGCTGCCTATTCTTATATGGCGCTGGTTCCGATTATCCAGCCGCCGATCATGAAACTGCTGACGACGGAGGAAGAACGGAAGATCCGTATGGAGCAGCTTCGTCCGGTTTCCAAGCTGGAGAAGATCCTGTTCCCGATTATTGTCACGGTTGTTGTCTGCCTGATTCTGCCGACGACGGCTCCGCTTGTCGGTATGCTGATGCTGGGCAACCTGTTCCGTGAGTGCGGCGTCGTCCGCCAGCTGTCGGAGACGGCCAGCAACGCGCTGATGTACATCGTCGTCATCCTGCTGGGCACCTCGGTCGGCGCGTCGACGAGCGCCGAGGCTTTCTTGAAAGCCACGACCTTAAAGATCGTTCTGCTTGGCCTGATCGCCTTTGCCTTTGGTACGGCGGCCGGCGTTATCTTTGGTAAGATTATGTGTTACGCTACCGGCAAAAAGGTCAATCCGCTGATCGGCTCCGCCGGTGTTTCCGCGGTGCCGATGGCGGCGCGTGTTGCACAGAAGGTCGGCGCGGAGGCGGATCCTACCAATTTTCTGCTGATGCACGCGATGGGGCCGAACGTGGCCGGCGTTATCGGCACAGCCGTTGCAGCCGGTACCTTCATGGCGATCTTTGGAGTGAACTAGATTCCGTTATAATTACAGGAGGTTAATGAAATGGCAATAGAAAAGAAGCCGGTCAAGATTGTGGAGACCGTCCTGCGTGACGCTCACCAGTCCCTGATGGCTACGAGGATGACGACGGAGCAGATGCTTCCGATTGTCGAGAAGATGGATGATATCGGCTATTACGCGGTCGAGTGCTGGGGCGGCGCGACTTTTGACGCTTCCTTACGTTTTCTCAAGGAAGATCCTTGGGAGCGTCTGCGGAAATTAAAAGCGGCTTTTAAGAAGACGAAGCTGCAGATGCTGTTCCGCGGCCAGAACATCCTGGGTTACAATCACTATGCGGACGATGTCGTCGAATATTTCGTGCAGAAATCCGTCGCCAACGGCATCGATATTATCCGTATCTTTGACTGCCTGAATGACCTGCGCAACCTGCAGACTTCGGTGCGCGCGGCCAATAAGGAGCAGGCGCATGTACAGATCGCCTTAAGCTATACGCTGGGCGACGCCTACACGCTGGAGTACTGGACGGATATCGCGAAACGGATCGAGGAGATGGGCGCGGATTCCATCTGCATCAAGGATATGGCAGGTCTGCTGACTCCGTACACGGCGCAGGAGCTGGTTGGTGCGCTGAAGGAATGCACGAAGCTGCCGATCAATATTCATACGCACTATACGTCCGGCGTGGCTTCCATGACATATCTGAAATCGGTGGAGTCGGGCGCGGATATCATCGATACCGCGATGTCCCCGCTGGCGCTGGGCACCAGCCAGCCGGCGACCGAGGTGATGGTGGAAACGTTCCGCGGCACCCCGTACGATACCGGTTTGGACCAGACAAAGCTGGCCGAGATCGCCGATTATTTTGCACCGATCCGTGAGGATGCGATCAAAAGCGGACTGCTCAATACAAAAGTTCTTGGCGTCAATATCAAGACGCTGCAATATCAGGTGCCGGGTGGCATGCTCTCCAACCTGGTCAGTCAGCTCAAGGAAGCCGGACAGGAGGACAAATACCGCGAAGTGCTGGAGGAGATTCCGCGCGTGCGCAAGGACTTCGGCGAGCCGCCGCTTGTCACGCCGTCTTCACAGATCGTCGGTACTCAGTCCGTGCTGAATGTCATCTCGGGTGAGCGCTATAAGATGGTTCCGAAGGAATCCAAAAAGATCATGCTCGGCGAGTTTGGCCAGACGGTCAAGCCGTTCAATCCGGAAGTCCAGAAAAAGATTATCGGCGACGAGAAGCCGATCACCTGCCGTCCGGCGGATCTGATCCCGCCGCAGCTTCCTCAGTTTGAGAAGGAGTGCGCGCAGTGGAAACAGCAGGATGAGGATGTGCTGTCCTACGCGCTGTTCCCGAAGGTAGCGGAGGAATTCTTCAAATACAGGGAAGCCCAGCAGACGAAGGTAGATTCCACGGTTGCCGACACGGCCAGCAAGGCGTATCCGGTGTAGGATTCACGAGGAATTTCTGACTGCACGATTGCTGACGGAATTATGATTGCTATAGCAATGGAAGCGGCGTTGCATCGTTTACTTTAATTATGAAACAGCTCTGGCTCCGCGCTTTGACAGTGCAGTGTCGGAGCTGTTTTGCTTATTGGAAAGGAGGGTTTGTTATGTTTCGCATCGTGGTCTGTGACGATGAGCTGCTTTATCTGGAACGATTACAGACTTTCCTGCTTCGCTACGCAAAAAAGAACGGGCTGGACTTTGAACTGCTTCCCTTTACCAGCGCCGACCAGCTGCTGGTCCGGTATCCGGATAATGTGGATCTGCTGTTTCTGGATATTGCGATGCCCGGAGTGGATGGCATGGCCGCCGCGAAAGAGATCCGTAAATATGATACCAGCGTCTGCATCATTTTCATCACGACGATGTACCAGTACGCGATCGAGGGCTATGCGGTGCGCGCGTTTGGCTTTATCAAGAAGCCCATACGGGAGGCCGAGCTGCAGCATGAGCTGACCTGCGCGCTTAGCGCCATTGAGGATAAACGTGCCAAGGAGCATGTCATCTCCATCCGCTGTGCCGGTGAGCTTCACCGCATCCCGATTTCCCATATTTCCTACTGCGAGGTGCGCAACCATCAGATACTGGTTCACACGGATTCCGATGTGTACCAGACGCGCATGTCCATCACGGAGTTTGAGGAGAAGCTTGCTCCGCTGGGGTTCTTCCGCTGTCACAGCTCGTTCCTCGTCAATGGGGATTACATCAAACGGATCGGCGTCACGGAACTGGAATTGCGGGACGGCAGTCTCGTTCCCATCAGCCAGCGCAGACGGAAAGATTTCCTCAGTGAGATTTCCGAATATCTGGGAGGAAAAATATGAGAGAGTACAGTCTGGCCGCAAATCTGCTCAGCCTTCTGATCGAACTGGTCGGCGTTATCGTTTTCTATCGCCCTCTGGAAAAGAAAGCGGAACAAAAACGGGGAATCGGGCTGCTCATTCTCCTTGTTCTGCTGAGCGTAATTTATATTCCGGGCATTTCTCTTCTGGACTATGCGAAAAATTATACGATTAACACTCTTCTCAACCAGTGTGTCCGCACGGTGATCAATGCGGCGGCGATTTACGGTTACCTTCGCTTTTCGAAAGAAGATCAGGCGCCGTTGGGCTATCTTGCCGGAATTTATATTCTGATTTATATGGTGGTGTTCAATCTGCGCGAGTCCATGATGCCGCTGTTTTCCGGATTGTCCTATGTGAGCCTGCAGTGTTTTCTGGTGATCTCGCTCGCCATACTGGAGTGGGGCATCGTATTTCTGACCTCCCGGCTTATCCCGGTACGCGATATGCGCAGACCCGGATATACCCAGTGGGAGATATTGATTGTCGCGATCCTTGTGGAGCTTTATTTCAAATGGTCCTGGACGGCTCCGGTCTCCGTCAGTTCGGCGAGGCCGCTCGACAGTATCTTTTTTTCCATCTGCGCGACGCTGGGTGTGTTTTCTCTCGTGATTTTGTCGGAACGGGAAGGCATCGCGCAGCGTGAGCAGACGCGGCTGATGATGGAGCAGCTGCAGTCACAGTACGAGATGCAGAACGCCAGGCGGGCGCTAAGCGCCAACACGGATATCCGCCAGCTCTATCACGATATGAGAAACCATATTCTCGCGCTGCAGAGCCTGGCCGACAGCGGCGAGGAGACCAGGGAATACCTCGCGCAGCTCAGTTCCCAGTTTGAGGGCTATGAGAGTAATATTAAGACCGGAAGCAGCGTGGTGGACGCCCTGCTCTCGGAGAAGCTGCAGAAGGCGCGGCTGTACAACATCAGCTTTAACGTATGCGTGGATCTCGCTCCGCTTTCCGGGGTCAGTTCTGTCGACCTGGTTACCATGTTCGGCAATGCCATTGACAATGCCATAGAGGCTCTGCAGGCTCTGCCGGAGGGCATGGAGCGCATCCTTTATCTGAAAACCGTCACTTATGCGAATATGTTGGTCGTCCGTATCAGCAATCAGTACACCGGCACGCTCACGAGCGAGGACGGCGTGTTGCAAACCAACAAGAAGGACCGCACGCTCCACGGCATCGGTATGAGCAGTATCCGCAAGGCCGTAAAAAGGCTTGGCGGTTCGCTGCAGTATCAGTTTGAAAATGAGAGCGGGTGGTTCCGCCTGATGCTGATGTTTCCATTATGATTCCATTGTAGATATATGGTTTCATTATAGACATATTTTCCTGCATTTACGCTCCGATTTTCGTCACTTACGCCAAAAGTCTTGCGGACATCCGGCAAAAAAAGTAAGTTGAAGAAAAAAGGAGGATCCATCATGTCAAACGCCAAACGTTCCAGTGCAGTCCGTTTCTTTTGCCTGACCTTTGCCATCCTTCTGATTTCTTCCATTTTTATCTGGGGATTTCAGACGGGCTGGGGCCAGATTAAGATTGACCGTCTCATGCTTTCCGGTGATAATGGCGAGGCTGTCAGTACCCTGATCTATGTTCCCAAAACCGCAACCAATGAAAATCCGGCTCCCGTAGTCGTCATCAACCATGGCCGTTCCAACCATGGACACTCCAACGATACATGGAGCATGGAGCTTGCCCGCCGCGGCTATGTCGTTCTGAGCCCGGATCTGGCAGGCGGCGGTGAGAGCGCGGCCACCAGCCGGGAAAACTAGGCGGTCGTCGTCACCAATTACGCGAATTCCCTGCCATTTGTGATCAAGGACAGTATCAATATCGTCGGCTATTCCGCAGGCATCGGAACCAGCGGTTATGTTTACCGCCAGATGCCGGATAAGGTCAACAGCATGTGCATGGTCTTCGGGCCGTTCCTGGCTTCCATTTCCGGAGGATTCAGCGATATCGACACAAACTATTGTCTGATCAAGTCCACCGCCGACCAGTACGACTGGGATTTTCTTGGCGATCCGGATGGCTGTCTTGCCTATATGCGGGAGGAGAGCGGCATTGCTGATCTTGTTCCCAATCAGGATTATACGGTCAACGGTCATGTGTTCCACTACGCGCAGATCGGCGGCACGCTGCATCAGACCGGCAATATCAGCGGCGCTGTCATTGAGCAGATCCTTGCGTTTGTCACCACGGTGGCTCCTGCTCCGATTGCGCTTGATTTGAGCGACACCGCGTGGCTCCCGCAGCAGATTTTCAGCGGCATCGCCTGCGTCACGATGATGTTTATGCTGGCGGCGATCATCAATCTGCTTATGCAGAACCCGTTCTTTGCCACAATTGCTAACCCGGTTCCGGTCAAGGCTCCCCGCAGGGGTGCGAAGGCCTGGTGCCTTGATGTCCTGTTTGCGACCATCATTCCGGCGCTGATCTTTGTCCATGTTTCCGCCTATGTCATGAAATGGACGGGCGCGGGTACCGGCTGGGAGAAGATATTCACATCCAATAACTTGAACGGTATCATGGGCTGGCTGCTTGTCGTTGCCGTCATTGGCATTATCCGCATGGTGATCCATGCGAATCAGGATAAGAAGAATGGCATTGCCCGCAGCCTTGGCTCTTATGCTCTTGGCGCGGACGGAGACACCAGAATTGACTGGTCAAAGCCGGCAAAAGCGCTGTTGATGGCGTTGATTACAATCACGTTTGTCGGCGCCTGGATGTGGCTGCTGGAAGCGTTTCTGGGCATTGATTATCAGGTATGGTGCCTGTCCACCTATGTTGAGCTTTCCCCGGCCCGTATCCTGCGCGCGATTCCGTATATCCTGATCATTTTCACGGTCATGTTTATCGGAAATCTGAATCAGCGTGTTCTTCCTTCCACGGGCAATGAGCGGAAGGATATGTGGATCGCCGTTGCGGTCAATTCGGTTCTTACCGCGAGCGCACTGTTTGTCGTGCTTGTGCTCCAGTATGGCGGCTCCATGATCATCGGCACGGGTCAGACGATTATCCCGCAGATCGATATCTGGGGAACCGGCGTAAATAAGAGCGCGGGCGCGCTGGACTTCGCGTTTGGCTACTGCTATATGATGGGCGGTACGACCGGTGTTGTGACCTACCTCTACCGCAAATTCGGCAATATCTGGTGCGGCGTAATTCCCTGCGCGGTCTTTGCCGGCATGTTTACACTGGCGAGCTTTACGTTGATTTATTAACCAATTCTGTTAACCAGACATTTTTTCTGGCTGCGCGGACGGTGTTTTCGGATACCGGCCGCGCAGTTTATTACCCGGACGAACGATTTCTTAAGAATTTTCCAAATTGTATGAACTTTTTTTGACATTGGTTGACACAGGGCGGACTTTGTCAGTATAATGGGGGTAATGCCAAAAAAGAAACAATCCTGGAGAATACTGATGAACATAAAAAAATTTGGGAAGCAGGGTATCGCCCTCCTGCTTGGCGTTGTGCTTGCACTGCAGACGCCGGCGGACAATGCGTGGAACGGCGTTACCGCCTACGCGTATACCGAGCGGTCCGCGACGGTCAACGCTTCCTCGCTGAATGTGCGCAGTGGGCCGGGGACCGGCTATTCGTCGCTGGCGAAGCTTTCCAGCGGCGCAGCGGTCACGGTGATCGACGAGACGACGGGTTCCGACGGGAAGCTGTGGTATCAGATCCGTTATACCTACGGCGGCTCGCAGGCGACCGGATATGTGTTGTCGACCTACGTCAAATTCCCGGTGTCTTACACCTATTCCGGCGACTTTGAGAGCCAGCTCAGTGCGCAGGGCTTTCCGGAAAGCTACAAGACTGCGCTGCGGGAGCTGCATGCCCAGTATCCGAACTGGGTATTTGAGACATATCAGACGGGTCTGGACTGGAATACCGTGATTGAAAATGAGAGCGTGCTGGGGCGCAATCTGGTCGGGACGGGCAGCGTTTCTTCCTGGAAATCGACCGCGGACGGCGCGTTCAACTGGGACGACAGTACCTGGACGGGCTTTGACGGTAGCGACTGGGTGGCCGCGTCTGAGGAAATTATCTGCTATTATATGGATCCGCGTAATTTCCTCGATTCTGTTAATATTTTTCAGTTTTTGAACCATAATTATGAAGCGGCTCTTCAGACAAGAGAGGGTCTGGCGCAGCTGGTGCAGGGGACGTTTTTGACCGGCTCAGTTATTTATAACGGCTCGGGTTCGGGCAGTACCTCGTCCGGCAGCTCGTCTTCAGGCGGTCCGGGCGCGTCCGGTTCGAGCCAGCAGTCGAGCGGTGTGATCACCTCGCCGAGCGGCGGCAGAGGCGGCACGGGCAGCGGAAGTACCGGCAGCGGGAGCAGCAGCGATACTTCGACTTCGGGGCCGGGAGTTTCTTCCTCTCCGGGCGGCGTCAGCAGCGGCGTGTTATCGTCGCCGTCGGCGTCGATCAGTCGGCATGATGCGCCTCTGGTATCGACAAGCGTGGAAATCGGGGTACGGCCCGGCTCGGACAGCAGTACATCGTCGGGTTCGACCAATTCATCTTCCGGTAGCAGCGGTACGTCGGGGTCGCCGACTGTGACGACCGGAAGCGGCACATCGGGCTCTCCCTCATCGGGTAGCAGCAGTACGTCCGCCAGCTCCCCTTCTTCATCCGGGAGCAGCAGTACAGGCTCCAGCTCGCCGACTGTGACGGCGGGAAGCGGCTCGTCCGCGGTAACGACCGTTTCTCCCTCGTCAGGCACGACCGTGACGACGGGCGATTCTTCCTCATCCAATTACATTGATCTGCTCATGCAGTCGGGATCGCAGTACGGCGTCAATCCTTATGTGCTTGCGGCGATGATCATTCAGGAGCAGGGCACGGACGGCAGCGGAAGCTCGATTTCCGGCACGGTTTCCGGCTATGAAGGGTATTACAATTATTTCAATATCGGTGCCTACGCGGCGAACGGCCTGACGGCGGTGCAGCGTGGTCTCTGGTACGCGTCGCAGAGCGGCAGCTACGGTCTCCCATGGAATACGCCGGAGAAATCGATTGCCGGCGGCACGCAGTTTTATGGGGAAATCTATGTTGGCGCTGGACAGGATACCTTTTATCTGAAAAAATTTAATGTTCAGGGTGAAAATATATATAAGCACCAGTATATGACAAATATCAGTGCCGCGGCCTCCGAGGCGTCGCTGTTCGCGGAAGGGTATTCGCAGTATCTGCAGTCGGCTACGCTGCGTTTCAAGATTCCGGTTTACCAGAACATGCCGGATACGGCCTGCGCGAAGCCGACGATTGACGGCAGCCCGAACAACAAGCTGAGCAGTCTCGGTGTGGACGGTTTTACGCTGACGCCGACCTTCTCGCGCGACACGACATCCTACGATGTAATTGTCGATTCGTCGGTGACCAGCGTGACGGTGTATGCCTCGGCCATCGATTCGACGGCAGCGCTTTCCGGCGTCGGTACGGTTTACCTGTCGGATGGTACGAATCAGCTTACCGTCAATGTGACCGCGGAAAACGGCAGCGTGCGCAGCTATGTGATCCGCGTGACGCGGCAGAGTGGCGGCGCGTCCTATGACGCCTCGCTGGGCGGAAACACTTCAGGAAGCAGCACGATTGTGATTGGCGGTACTTCGTCCGGCAGCGTGACCAGCGCCAGTCCGTCCGCTTCCGGCACGGGCTCAGGATCGGGCAGTACCACGAGCAGCAGCCCGGTTATCACAAGCGGAGCCTCGGGCTCCGGCAGTTCGACCGGCAGCACTACTACCGGCAGCACGACGAGCAGCAGCCCGGTTGTGACGAGCGGTTCGGGACCGGGAAGCAGTTCGACCGGCAGCGCGGCAGGCAGCAGCACGACGAGCAGCAGTCCGACGGTAACCGGGGGCAGTTCTTCTTCGGGTTCCGGCAGCGGGGTGAGCGCTTCGCCGACACCCGGCGGAAGCAATGTGACGATTGTTCAGTAAAGGAGAGATAGAGAGCTATGAGCGGAAAAATAAAACAGGCGATGGTTCGGCTGTTTCTGGTAATGGCGCTTTCAGTCGCGGCTGCGTTTACCAGCCTGGCGGCGACGGCGCGGATTTCATTTTCCGATCCGTCAGCGAAGGTGGGCGAGGAAGTCAGCGTGACGATGAAATTTACCGCGACGGATGGATCGGCGCTGGGCAATACGGACGTGATGCTGGCTTACGACGCGACGCTGCTGGAATATATCAACGAGACGGAGAATGCCAGCGGCGGCAACGGCGCGATCCGCGTCAAGAGTTCCCCGGACGGGAGCAGCGAAGTGACGACCACGCTGCGTTTTACGGCATTGCGCGGCGGCACGGCGACGATCACGGTGAGCGACTGGGAAGGCTACGACATGTTTGGCCAGATGCTGACCATGGAGCGAGAGGGTACTTCGACGGTGACGATTCAGGGCCTGGAGACGTCCTCCACAGACGCAACCCTGAAATCGATGCAGATTTCCCCAGGCACGTTGACGCCGTCCTTCACACCCAATACGACGGAATACACCACGAGTGTCGATTTGTCTACGGAGCGTCTGACGGTCAGCGCTGAGGCGAATAATGACAGCGCCGTGGTTGCGGTTCAGGGCGCGGACGGACTGCAGGAGGGAGAAAATACGGTGATCTGCCGCGTTACCGCGGAGGATGGTACTACCGTGCAGGAATATACGATTCTTGTTAATAAGGTTGAAGGCGGCGGAGAGACTGAGACAGAAAGTGAAGAAGCAGAAGGCGACGAGCCGGAGGTTCTGGCGGAGCTTGACGCGACGGCTAAGAAGATCCGCATTATCGATCTGCCGGAGGGCGTCGAGGTACCGGGCGGCCTGACGGAGAGCAGCGTTGCCATCGGCGAAGCGAAGGTGACAGGCTGGATTCCGTCAGATATGGATTCTCCGGAATATTGCATCCTCTACGGTATGAATGATGACGGCGAGCAGTCCTTCTACCGTTATGATCTCAAAGAAAAGACCGTGCAGCGCTGCTTTGAGGGCGACAATTCGGAGTTTAGCGATGAGGAATATATCGCTCTTGCGGAGGACTACAACAGTCTGCGCGATGACTACGGCCTGTGCCGTCTGCTGATGATCATTTTCATTGCGGTATCGGTGATTCTGCTGATTCTGCTGATCGTGTCCCGCCTGACACGTCCCACGGGAGGCGACAGGAGCCGCGCAAGCCGGGAGGAAGCGGCTGCACGTTCTTACACGCAGCAGCCGCGCCGGGAGACGCGCAGCGCGAGCGGAAGAAAGCTTTCGCGCGAGGAGCGTTATATGATGGGCGAGGAGGATGAGTACGAGGAGGAAGACGAAGATGATTCTGTCATTGCCTATCAGCCGGAAATATCGCAAAGACCCCGGCCCGCAGCTGTACCGGAAACGAAGTCGGCCGTTCTCGCCGCGGTAGAGACCAACGTGGAGCATGAACTTGAGGCGGAGCTTGCCCGCGACACGGCGGCGGTTGCCCGGGACGCGGAGCCGGACGATGACGATTTTGACATTGTCAATCTGGATGATGAATAATCAGCCGGACGAAAGGTTATAACCGATTGGAAGAAAGGGCGGCGTATTGACTATGCCGTCCTTTTATTGTATAATTGTTATACTTGACGTATAACACAGAAAGAAAGACGGTGAAGGAATGGTATGGACGATTGATTTTGAGAGTGACGAGGCGATCTACATCCAGCTGCGCAACCAGATTATCGTTGGCATCGCAGCAGACCATATCCGGGAGGGAGATACGCTGCCGTCCGTGCGCCAGCTCGCGGACAATATCGGCGTCAACATGCATACGGTAAATAAAGCCTATTCGGTACTGAAGCAGGAGGGATTTATCAAGCTGGACCGTCGCCGCGGCGCGGTGGTCGCACCGAACGCCGACAAACTGCGGGCGATCGGGGAGATGCGCAAGCAGTTGGGCGTGATCCTGGCGCGCGGCATCTGCAAAGGCGTGGCGCGGCAGGAAGCGCACGCGCTTGTGGATAAAATTTATGATTATTACTCTGAGAAATGCAGAAACTAAAAGTCAGACGCACAAAGACAATGATGGAGGAAAGACGACAATGCTTTGTGAACGATGCAAGATCAGGGAAGCCAATATTCAGTATACGGAAGTGATCAACGGGGTGCGGACGGAGCACAATTTCTGCGCCCAGTGCGCGAAGGAACTGGATTTTGGACCCTATTCGGCGATTTTTGACAGCGACTTTCCGCTCGGGAAGCTGCTTTCGGGGCTGCTCGGCGTGGGAGAGCAGCAGCAGGAGCAGAAGGCACAGCAGGTGGTCTGCCCGACCTGCAAGACCAGCTATGAGGAATTTATCAAAAACAGCCGCTTCGGCTGTGCCGACTGTTACGGGGTGTTTGATCTGCTGATCGGCGACAATATCAAACAGCTGCAGGGAAGCGGCCAGCACAAGGGCAAACGGCCGAAATATCATATCGAGCCGCGCAACGCGGTCTTTGCGGGGCAGTCAGCCGCGGGGACGGACCAGGGCGTTGCGGAACAGGAAGTGGCGCCGGAGGATCCGAAAGAACGGCTGCGCGTGCTGGAGGCAAGACTGCAGGAGGCGCTGGTGCGGGAGGAATATGAGACTGCGGCCGTATGCCGTGACCAGATTCGTGCGCTGAGAGAGGAAATGCAAAATGACGAGATGGTTTGAACAGACCGGCCAGGAGCTGACCGGAGTGATCAGCAGCCGGGTGCGGCTGGTGCGCAACTGGAACTAGTATGTATTTCCGTCGCGGCTGCCGCGCGGGGAATGCGCGGAGATGGTTCGCCGCCTGGAAAACGGGCTGAAGGATATCGGATCCGTGGATGGGAAATCCTATGAATGTATCAATCTGGAAGATGTCAGCGAGCTGGATCGACGCGCGCTGCGGGAACGCCGGGTGCTCAATGCGACGATTGCGGAGAAGAAAATGCCGGTGGGCCTGATCCTTTCCGAAGAGGAAGATACGGGTATCGTACTGGGCGCTACCGATCACATTCGCCTGCAGATGCTGCAGACCGGGCTGCATCTGGAGGAGCTGTGGCAGCGCTGCGACCGCATGGATGACTATATCAACGCGCGCTTCCCCTACGCGTTTGACGAAAAATACGGATATCTGACCGCCTTCCCGACGAATGTCGGTACCGGCATGCGTGCCGGTGTGGTGTTGCATCTGCCGTCGCTGTCGATGGGAAAGAAGTTTCAGGGACTGGTCACGGAAATGGGGCGCTTTGGCGCTTCGGTCCGCGGCGTTTATGGAGAAGGCAGTGAAAATTACGGAGCGCTCTATGAAGTCTCCAACCAGAAAACGCTTGGCCTCACAGAGAAGGACATTGTCGAGCTGGTCAACCGCGTAGCCCGGCAGCTGCTTGCCCAGGAGAGCCAGGTGCGCAAAATGGCGCGGGAGAAGCATCCGCTTAGCTGCGCGGATGAGGCATGGAAATCCTATGGCGTGCTCAGATACGCGCGGCGTCTGTCGGCAAAGGACGCGATGACATTTTTATCGCAGCTGATGCGCGGCATCGACGATGGAGATTTAAAGCCAAAGCAGCCCTGCTCCGTCTACCGTCTGATGCTGGGAATCCAGCCTGCCAATCTGCAGAAGCTCTCTGAGCGGCCGCTTGGCAAGGCGGAGCTTGACGAGGCCAGAGCCAACTATCTGCGCGAGGCGCTGCCGGAACTGGAATAAATGAAAACAGGACTACAAGGAGGACAGAAAACGGATGATAGACCGATTTACCGAACAGGCGCGTGAGGCGATCAGCCTGGCCGTTGACGCAGCCACGCAGCTGGAACACAATTATGTCGGCACGGAGCATCTGCTGAT
>JAJQAA010000063.1:0-11861 GCA_021204045.1 Clostridiales bacterium | reverse complement strand
TTGACGCAGCCACGCAGCTGGAACACAATTATGTCGGCACGGAGCATCTGCTGATCGGACTTTTGCGTGAGGAACACGGTGTTGCCGGCCGTGTGCTCAATTCCGGCGGTGTGACAGCTGAGAAGGTGATCAACCTGGTCAGTCAGTTGATCTCGCCGTCACGCAACGTTGGCGTCGCGGAGCCGGGGAGCTATATGCCCCGGGCGCGCCGCGTACTGGAAAACAGCTACCGCGAGGCCGTGCGCTTCAAAGCACCGCTGATCGGCACGGAGCATCTGCTGATTGCGATGATCCGCGAGAGCGATTGCGCCGCTGCGCGTCTGCTCAATACGATGGGCGTCAGCGTGCAGAAGCTGTATCTGGAAATTCTTTCCGCCATGGGCGAGGAAGCGCAGAGCGAGCGGGAGGATGTGCAGGCCGGACGGGGTCCGCGCAGCAGCAGGGAAGGTACGCCGACGCTCAACAATTACAGCCGCGATCTGACCGCGCTGGCAAAGGATGGACGCCTGGATCCGGTGATCGGACGTGAGGCGGAGATCAGCCGCGTGATTCAGATTCTCAGCCGCCGCACCAAAAACAATCCCTGTCTGATCGGCGAACCGGGCGTGGGAAAGACGGCCGTCGTCGAGGGTCTGGCACAGATGATCGTCGGGGGAGACGTCCCGGAAACCATTGCGAAAAAACGTGTGCTCACACTCGATCTGTCCGGCATGGTTGCCGGTTCGAAATATCGCGGTGAGTTTGAGGAACGCATCAAAAAGGTACTCTCAGAGCTCAAGGAGGACGGCGGCGTACTGCTGTTCATCGATGAGATCCACACGATTATCGGCGCCGGAGGCGCGGAGGGGGCGCTGGACGCTTCCAATATCCTCAAGCCGTCGCTGGCTCGTGGCGAGATCCAGCTCATTGGAGCGACGACGATTGAGGAGTATCGCAAATATATCGAGAAAGACGCTGCTCTGGAGCGCCGCTTCCAGCCGGTGACCGTGGAGGAGCCGAACGAGGAGCAGTCGATCGCGATCCTCACCGGCCTGCGGCCGCGTTACGAGGAGCATCATAAGGTGCGCATCACGGACGGCGCGCTGGAAGCCGCAGTGCGGCTCTCGGCCCGTTATATCAACGACCGTTTCCTGCCGGACAAGGCGATCGATGTCGTCGATGAGGCCGCTTCCAAAGTGCGGCTGACCACTTATGTCGAGCCGCCGCAGATCCGTGAGCTGGAGGAGGAGATCCGGACGCTGGAGCGCCAGAAGGAAAGCGCGATCAAAGCGGAAGCCTACGAGAAAGCCGGAGAGATCAAGAAAAAGCAGGAGAGAAAGCGCGAGAAGATCGCGAAGGTGAAAGCGCGCTGGCAGAAAGAAAAGGAAAACAGCCGTCTTACGGTCGGCGAGGGTGAGATCGCCGACGTTATCTCCGGCTGGACCAAGATTCCGGTGCGCAAACTCGAGGAGGGCGAGTCGGAGCGTCTGCGCAAACTCGAGTCGATCCTGCATGAACGCGTGGTCGGTCAGGAAGAGGCCGTGAGCGCCGTATCGCGCGCAATTCGCCGCGGGCGCGTAGGGTTAAAAGACCCGAAGCGTCCCATCGGTTCGTTCCTTTTCCTGGGGCCGACCGGCGTGGGCAAGACAGAGCTGTGCAAAGCGCTGGCCGAGGCGATGTTTGGCACGGAGAACGCGCTGATCCGCGTCGACATGTCGGAATATATGGAAAAACACAGCGTCTCCAAAATGATCGGTTCCCCGCCTGGCTATGTGGGTTATGAGGAGGGCGGACAGCTCAGCGAGAAGGTGCGCCGCAATCCCTACAGCGTGATTCTGTTCGATGAGATCGAGAAGGCACACCCGGATGTTTTCAACATTCTGCTGCAGGTGCTTGATGACGGCCATATCACGGACGCGCAGGGGCGCAGGATTGACTTTAAGAATACGATTCTGATCATGACATCCAATGCCGGGGCGGAAAACATCGTTTCTCCGAAGCGGCTCGGTTTTGCCTCCAACGACGACCCGGACGAGCGCTATCGTTTTATGAAGGACCGTGTGATGGAGGAAGTAAAGCGCCTCTTTAAGCCGGAATTTATCAACCGTATCGACGAGATCATGGTGTTCCATCCCCTGACGCAGGAGCAGATGAAGGAGATTGTCGGGATCATGCTTACCACCATTATCAAGCGCACGGCGCGGCAGATGGATATGGAGCTTATCGTGGGAGAGGATGCCCGCGCGTTTTTAGTCGAGAAAGGATATGATGAGAAATACGGAGCCCGGCCGCTGCGGCGCGCGATCCAGAATTATCTGGAGGATAAGCTCGCCGAGGCGGTTCTTGACGGGGCGGTCCATGCCGGGGAAAAGGTGAGCGTAAGCCGCGATGGCGACGGCCTGAAATTTGTATCTGAGACGGCGGACAAAGTGCTGGCGGAATCCTGATGGATTGTGTATAATATGGCTGTGGGGAGGCAGGCGCTTAAAACCGCATGCCTCTCTTATACAAATGACGGTTGTGGGCGTTGCCCATGATGAATGGAAATGAACATATCAGGAGGATGAGCAGTATGGCAGTCATTGAGACCCTGATCCGCCCGGAGGCGGACGGTACGATCAGCTTTGGCAATTACAAACTGGCAGCCAAGTCCAAGCTGTCGGATTTTGAGCATGCGGGCGACCTGTACAAGATTAAAACATTCCACGAGATTACCAAACTGGAGCGCAACGGCTCTTTTGTGTACGAGTCGGTGCCGGGCACGGCGGTGGAGCATTTTGCCGTTACCAATGACGGTGTCGCATTTGTGGTAGAGGGCGATCAGGACGCGCAGATCACGGTCCAGCTGGATGATGAGGCCGAATATGAGGTCTATGTGGACGACGTGGCGGTCGGCGGCATGCGGACCAATATGAGCGGCAAGCTGGTGGTCAGCGTCGAGCTGAATGGCGGCGTGAGCCAGAAGGTGCGGATCGTAAAGCGTTAACGATAAATTACAGGAATATTACAATATGGCAAAAGCAAAAAACACTGCTTTTTTCTGTAAGGAATGCGGATATGAATCGGCCAAGTGGATGGGACAGTGCCCCGCGTGTGGCGTCTGGAACTCCATGGTGGAGGAGCCGATCGTAAAAAAAGAGACCGTCTCCCGGAAACCGGGCGGCGGTCTTCGCCCATCGGCAAAGCCGGTAAAGCTGGATGAGGTTTCCATACGCGAGGAAGACCGGATCACCACCGGCTACCGTGAGCTTGACCGGGTGTTGGGAAGCGGCATCGTCGCCGGTTCCCTTGTTCTGGTGGGCGGTGACCCGGGTATCGGCAAATCCACGCTGCTGCTGCAGGTTTGCCGTCGGCTCGCTGCGGACGGACATAAGGTGCTGTATATCTCCGGCGAGGAATCATTAAAGCAGATCAAGCTGCGCGCCGCCCGCATCGGCGCGATCAGCGGCGAGCTCTATTTTCTCTGCGAGACGAATCTGGACGATATCAGCAGCGCGATCCAGGAGATGAAGCCGGAGGTCGTGATCATTGACTCGATCCAGACGATGTACCGGGAGGATGTTTCCTCCGCGCCGGGCAGTGTCAGCCAGGTGCGCGAATCGACGAACATTCTTCTGCAGATCGCCAAGGGGATGGGCGTCACGGTATTTATCGTCGGCCACGTCACCAAAGAGGGCGTTGTGGCCGGACCGCGTGTGCTGGAGCACATGGTGGACACGGTGCTGTATTTCGAGGGTGAGCGGAACCTGTCTTACCGCGTGCTGCGCGCGGTGAAAAACCGTTTCGGCTCAACCAACGAGATCGGCGTGTTCGAGATGCAGCAGGAGGGTCTGGTCGAAGTAGAAAATCCATCCGAATATATGCTGAGCGGGCGCCCGGAGGAAGCCTCCGGTGCCGTCGTGGCCTGTTCCATCGAGGGTACGCGGCCGATCCTTCTTGAGGTGCAGGCGCTGGTGACGCAGACCAATTTCGGCCTGCCGCGGCGCACGGCGGCCGGTACCGACTACAACCGCGTGAATCTTCTCATGGCCGTGCTGGAGAAGCGCTGCCATTATGAGATGTCGCGCTACGACGCCTACGTCAACATCGCCGGCGGCGTCAAGATGCATGAGCCGGCGCTCGATCTGGCGATCGTGCTGGCGCTGATTTCCAGTCTCAAGGACAAGCCGGTCAATCCCAAAACGGTGATCTTCGGCGAGGTCGGGCTCTCCGGCGAGGTGCGCGCGGTATCGATGGCGGAGCAGCGCGTAAATGAGGCGATAAAGCTGGGTTTCGAGAGCTGCATCCTGCCGCGCGTGTGCCTGGCAAAGCTCAAGAACACGGAAGGAATCACGCTGCACGGCGTGAGCAATGTGCGCGAGGCGATTGCGCTGCTGTGAGGATGGAATCGGCCATCGCGGCCAAATGTTCATTATGGTCAGATGTTTATTGCAGCCAGATATTTATCATGGTCAGGCGTTTATCACCTGAATCTGGCAGGAGCGCATGGTTTCCAGGGCTGCCAGATGCTTTTCGGGCGTCACGCCCGCGCAGCACGCCGCGTCCACCGCGACGGGGACTTCCGGAAACAGCGCTTTCAGGATCAGGGCGTTTGACACGACGCAGATATCGGTGCACAGCCCGATCAGCGTGATCGCGCCGCAGGAAGCGTCAATCACATCCATCCATCCGGTATAGCCAAACGACGGCTTGTCGATCACATCATCCGCGTCGCTATGGGGTCGGATCGCTTCCGGGATCTGCCAGCCATTTGTCCCGCGGATGCAGTGCGTTACTGGAAGCAGTCTGCCCTCCTGGGTCTGCAGATAATCGGATTCATGGGTATCCCTCGTGTAAATGACGGTTTCCCCGTTTTCCTTCGCGTTTTTAATTTTTTCAATCACCTTCGGGACAATGGCCTGCGCTTCTTTGGTGCCCAGGCTCCCGTCGATGAAATCATTCTGCATGTCAATTACGATAAGAACATTTTTCATGGTGTTTCCTCCTGGTTTAAGAGATGGAGAAGTGGAATGGATACAGCGAAAGAGTATCATATTTGTGTGAAAAATACAACCAGGTACATAGGTCCGCGCTGTATTTCTATGATCGGTGGTCTGATCAGTTTGACGAAAAAGCTACGCTGCTGGAAGTGGAAATCAACCTGAGTCGGCCTTTTGCGTTTCTGATCACCGGCGCATAAGGGTTTCCGTTGTTTACCGGGGTGGTGAATTCTCTGAAATTGAATAATTATAGTTGACTAGAAATAAGGGAGACAAAAATGGATTATGCCATATTAAGCAGCGATAAACAATATACTTATTTTTCATTTCGAGATCAAACAATACGATTTAGAACATCTCGTCGCTTAGAACGGTATACAAAAATTCTGGAATGGGATGCAGGATACATTGTTGTAATGGCAAAATATGAAACTGTTCCGGAAATGGAAGATTATATTGATTTGATTCCCGTATTGGAAGATTTGTACATTAATGCGAGTGCTTTTTTAGCGCCAATTCAGAAAGTGAGGATCCAATATGATTGATATTAAAAAGATAGCGGATGAAGCTGACATGATTATTTCTGGTTATGCATTTACGAGAACTGGTGAAAAAATCCGTGTATTGAATTTAAACAACACCAGTAGAGCAGCGGTATTGACTGTGAATGGGGAAATTCTGGAGGCAAGTATGCCGGATATAGAATTAATGATTGTTTCTAAATATTATGACCAAAATCGTGAATTTATGGAGGCGTAGAATGCCGAAGTATTATCAATTTAAGGTATGCGGATATTATTTGTATTTCACTACGGCATGTATAGTTGAAGCCATGCATGTTCATGCAAGCGATAAAAAAATGACAAGACAGGGGTCTGCCAAGTTCTTTGTAAAGGCGGATGGAGATACAACGGTAGAAGATAGAGGATCATTAACGGATCATGAGCTGAATGAAATAAGAAAATTCATCAGAATTCATTATGTAGAGATTGGTTTTTATGGGGAATGAGTAATTTCAAAAAAAGATATCTTTTAAGAAAGATTACCATTACCGCGTTAAGCGGAGAAACGCAGACGACAGTACGTATAAGACATAAAATTCTGCCGTTCGCGTTTCTAATCACTGACACCGAGGAGTCGCTGCTGTTTACCGGGACGGTGAATCCCCTGTCCGGTACAGATCCGCGATGATATCCACGCATTTTTCAATACCGAATTTGCCGCTGTCCAGAGAGATGTGATAGTTGGCGGCGTTGCCCCACTCGGTATCCGTATAGAACTGATAGTAGGATTTCCTGCGTTTATCCTTATCCAGCAGGCGCTTCTGAGGCTTTTCATCGCTCTCGCCATAGAGCCTGACGATTCGCTCCGCACGTTTTTCGAGCGATGCGTGGATAAATACGCTCAGGCAGTCGGCAGTATCCTTCAGGATAAAGTCTGCGCATCGGCCCACGATCACGCAGGATTCCTTCTCCGCCAGTTCCGTGATAATGTCATGCTGGATCCGCCACAGGTCGTCGCGCACCGAATGGCCGTTGTGGTCGCGGTCGGTGAGAATGTTGGCGAGCCAGCTTGCGGACGGAACATGCTCGCCGTAGCTTTTGATATATTCTTCGGAAAGACCGCTTTTCTCAGCGATTTTCAGAATCAGTTCACTGTCGTAGCAGGGAATTCCAAGTTTCGCTGCGACCTCTTTTCCATTTTATCATTTAATTCCCGATAGGTATTTATGATGACGGCTATGGATATGCAGGTGGCCAGAAAGTCGGCTGCGGGGAACGAATACAGGACGCCATCCAGTCCCCAGATCAGCGGCAGCAGAATAGGCAGTGCCACGCCGAAAAGGATTTCCCTGGCCATCGTGATCGAAATGGAAGCAACCGGCTTCCCGATCGCCTGCAGATAGATAAAGACGCCCTTGTTCATCATGCAGAGCGGCATTGTGCAGAGATAGATCCGGAAACAGCGAACGGCGAACTGCGTATAATGCTGGCTTTCGTTTGCCGCGCCGAAAATCCCGATCAGAGTCTGCGGGAATACTTCCACGATCAGCAGGGCAACAATCCCTACGCCAAGTTCCGTGGCGATCAGATAGGTAAACAGCTGCTTGGCCCGATCGTTCCGTTTCGCTCCGATGTTGTAGCTTACGACGGGGATGCTGCCCGCGGCAATGCCGGTACCGATGGAAATGGCAATCCCAAAGAATTTCATCACGATACCAAGGACGGCCAGCGGAATCTGGGAATATTCTTCCTGGGAAAAGATCGCGTCCAGAGCGCCGTATTTGGTGCACATATTGTTTACTGTCGCCATGGAGATAACGAGGGCAATCTGGGTGAGAAAGCTCGTCACTCCGAGGGTGAGAAATTTTCTCATCAGGCTTCCCCAGAGACCAAAGCATTTCCAGTCAAGCCGGATCACTTTCATATGGCAAAGGTACCAGACAGACAATGCCGCGGTCAGGATCTGCCCGGCGACCGTGGCGATCGCGGCGCCCATCATGCCCATTTTCGGACAGCCAAACAGTCCGTAAATCATGATCGGATCCAGGACAATATTTGTGACTGCTCCCAGAACCGTAGCTGCCATCGCGAATTTTGGGCTTCCGTCCGAGCGTATGAGCGGGTTCATGCCCTGTCCGAATATGTAGAACGGAATGCCGAGGGAGATCCAGAAGAAATACTCCTTTGCGAGCGAATACGTTTCCGCATTTACCGTGCCGCCGCACAGAGCGATAATCGAATCATTGAAGATCAGATACAGGCACATCAGTACAAAGCCGCAGATGACATTGAGCAAAATGGCGTTGCCGATACTGCGGCGCGCCGTATCCATATCTTTCCGGCCCAGGCAGGCGCCGACGTAAGCGGCGCCGCCGTCGCCGATCATGACGGCAATGCCGAGCGCAAGCACGGTAATCGGGTAAACGACGGTGTTGGCCGCGTTTCCGTAAGAGCCGAGGTAGTCGGCGTTGGCGATAAAAATCTGGTCAACGATATTGTACAAAGCGCCGACCACCATGGAAATGATGCAGGGAATCGAATATTTCCGCATCAGTGTTCCGATCTTTTCCGTTTCCAGATATGAGGTTGTTTTTGTCTGTCCCATCTTGTTTTGCCTCCTGTGTTTCCATACCATCCGATTGCCCGGATGGCATCATTGCCTGTCGGCTTCCGGCTCTGTCGGAAGCCCGGCAAGCTGATACAATTGCTTTTTGGCATCCGGTGAAATGCCAAGGGTAAGCTCCAGCATCCAGAAAAATGCCTTTTTTCTTCGGTGATATTCTTCGTCCATCCATTGAAAGACGCTGGGATCGTGCAGCTGCGAGGCGCAGAAGAGCAGTTCGACGCTTTCCCTGGGATAGGGAGTGGAAAATTCCCCGCTTTTGATTCCTTCCTCGACAATCGCGGTCATGGCGGGAGTAAAGCGAAAGAGCGTCCGGGTAAAGCTTTTCTGATGGAGCTGCGGGTTTTCCTGCTCGCACAGGCCGTTTGTTACCCTGGCTTTGTGGGACAGCAGCCGGATGACCCTGATCAGCTTCTCTACGGCAGTAATGCTGGTATCTTGTGCGATACATTTCAGAGTCTCCTCCTGGCGGTCAATCTGGCGGTCAATCATCGCTGACAGGATGTCCTCTTTACTCTTAAAATGATAGTAAAGCGTACCTTTCGCGATCCTGCATTCTTTCATAATGTCCTCAACCGTGGTTTGCATATAGCCTTTTTCATGGAATAACCGCTGCGCGATGTCCAGAATCTCGTTCTTGCGATCATCCGCGTCTTTTACGATTCTCATAACACCCTCCTTTATAGACCGACGGTCGGTTTGTTTCTTATCATACTTCTGTGAGGCAGAAATGTCAATGAACTTTACGGAATTTTCATAAAGGGGCGGAAAAGCACGCGAAGCGGGCGAGATGGCGAATGAAGAATAGCGGATGTGACTGGCAACAAGGTGGGGATATCGTTTTTCTGTTGTGAATTTTCCGGGAGATAACGATTGACATCGTTTTTCTGCGGAAGTATAATATGTTCTCGACCGACTATCGGTCTATAAGGAGAATACTATGAGAATAACGAAGGATGCCAGAGAACGAAGGGATGAGATTCTGGATATCGCCCAGCGTCTGTTTCATGAAAAGGGGTATACGCAGACAAGCATTGAGGATATTTTAAGAGAAATCGGCATTGCGAGAGGGACATTGTATTATCATTTCAGAAGCAAGGAAGAAATCCTTTCGGCGATGATTGACCGGCAGATTGACCGCCGCGAAATTCGCCTGTGCCAGATCGCTGACAACAAAGCGCTCTCGGCGGTGGAAAAGCTGTTTGAGTTCATCCAATTCCAGTCCCATAGCGGGGTACTGGCGGAAGGGCTGCACGAAGCGGGGAATGCCGAGCTGCATCAGAAGAGTTTTCATCGCAGTCTTGAGCGTTTTGCTCCGATTATGACAGAAATCGTGGAACAGGGAATAAAGAGCGGCGAGTTTTCCACACCATATCCCGGCGAATGCGTAGAGCTGTTGTACTGTGCCTCGCAGCTGCATGATCCAGGCGTATTTTCCTGGAAACAGGAAGAACTTCCGCGAAAGAAGAAAGCTTTTTTCTGGATGCTGGAAGTGACGCTTGGCATTTCCCCGGACGCGAAAAGGAAGCTGTATGAACTTGCCCGTCTTTCTTTGGAAAAGGAGAAAATAGAATGAACGAAAAAGAGAAAAATCCGTTTCTGGCCGGACCCATTTTCCAGCCGCTGTTGAAATTTATGATTCCGGTGCTGCTGGCCAATTTTCTGCAGGCCATGTACAGCGCCGTCGACCTGATGGTAATCGGGCGGTTCGCGGATGCCGCAACCGTCCAGCTGGCAAATGCCGCTGTAGGAACCGGCAGTATGATCATGGTTATGGTAACGTTTGTGATCAACGGTCTTGCGATGGGAACGACCGTCGTGTTAGGGCAGTACATCGGCGCAAAAGACCGGACGGGAGCCAGCAAGGTGATTGGCTCCGCTATCGGTATTTTCGCGGTGCTTGCGGTGGCGTTGACGATGGTTATGGAAGTTATGGCTCCCTATTTTGCGCTGTTAATGAACGCGCCATCGGTGGAAATGACCACGGTATATCTGCGCATCTGCGGGGGCGGCCTGATCTTTATTACCGCTTACAATGTGATGAGCGGAATTTTTCGCGGCATCGGCAATTCCAAACTGCCGCTGTTGTTTGTGGGAATTGCCTGCGTTGTCAATATCGCGCTCGATCTGTTTACAGTCTGCGTTCTCCACTGGGATGTGACGGGCGTGGCCGTATCCACGATCACGGCGCAGGCGGTATCCGTCATTCTCTCATTTGTGATGATCCGGAGAATGTCCCTGCCCTTTGATATAAAACCGGAGCTGATCCGTTTCCATGAGGGATTATCCGGAAAAATACTGCAGGCGGGTGTTCCGCTGGCGTTCCAGGATTTACTGACCAATCTTTCTTTTGTTGTGATCAATTCGGTGGCGAACCATCTTGGCCCGGACGCGGATGCGTGGGCAGGCATTGCCTCCGGCTACTCGGTCGACAACAAGCTGACTACGTTTGCCATGATCATCCCGACCGCGTTTTTGCAGTCGATGGCCGTCTTTACCGCGCAGAACGTGGGCGCCGGGAACCGGGAACGTATCCAGAAAGGACTGCGCTATATGCTGGTCACAGCCGGGGGAGTGGGAGTGGCGCTCGCGCTGTTGTGTGAATTCGGCGGCTCTGCCATGGCGTCTGTTTTCACGGACGATGCCGAGACCATCGGTTACGCGGCGCAATATCTCCGGGGTTACGCGCTTGACTGTCTGATCTGCGCTTCCATGCTGACTCTGCTGGGTTATTTTAACGGATGCGGCCATGCGACACTTGTGCTGATACAGGGTCTCGTCGGCTCCTTTGTCGTGCGCATTCCGATCGTTCTGATGCTGCGGAATTATGAAAATGTCACGCTGACGCATCTCGGACTGGGATGCGCTTCCGCCACGGTTGCTTCGATGATTATCTGTACCGGTTATCTGATTGTTAAAACCAAAAATGACACAATGTTTCCGCCGTTCATGCGGCGGAATGGAAAGACTTGAATTATTGTCAATGGTATTATCAATGGCTTTGCTCTTTTATATTTTGCTATTGAAATATTCCTGACTTACCTTGAGCTGTTTTCTCAAAATTTCCCTCCACATATGGGGATGTATTTCACCGGAACCTTTCGAAACCTTTGTCATCCGGATGTTACCGTCGGCATCTGTTTTTCTGAAAAAATAATGATCCGTGTTTTTATATAACTCCCAGCCGTCTCTTTCACAAAAGCGCTTTAGTTCTTTCCAGCGCGGCATAGGATTTCTTTTCCTATTTTTTCAGGATTGTCGATTGTCAGTGCTTTCAATATATAGGGAATGTGTTTTTTGCGGTTTTGGGCATGGCTGTATAATTCATATTCGATATAGTAATCAGATGAATATTCCAAAATGGCAGCTCCGAGTTTTTCTCTTGCCGCCTGTTCATCGGCTCCGTTTTCGACAAGATCAATTTCATTTAGTGATAAAGTAACAGAACCGTCGTCTTCAAGATATTTATCGGCAGTAAAGGTGTATGCAGATAAAATGTCCATTAGTGTATCCAGGCTGGAAATCCACAGTTTATCTCGGGTTCGTTTGACAAATACCGGTTTTTCGTGTATGACGCAATCGCAGGTTTCGCTCCATTGTTTTCTGACTTCAGTTGCCTGTTTGGTTAACATCATAATCCTCATCTCCTTTAAAATATCTTATATTATGATACGCTTATTGTCAAGGAAAACGTACATAATGTACGTTTTTGTGGTTGCCCATTGTTACTATTCACGGGGTAGGGAAAAAGACGGACTGAGATTTTGACTTTAAATT
>JAJQAA010000039.1 GCA_021204045.1 Clostridiales bacterium | reverse complement strand
CTTCTGCCCTGACTTGCACAGAAACCTCTTGTATCAAAGATAGCGTCCGGATAGACGGAGCGTGTGGCACCGGTGGGATGCTCACTGTTGCACAGGATAGACTTTTAACGCTTGCCAAGAGACGTGGCAAGGATGTGTCAATCCATCTTTTTGGACAGGAAATTAACCCAGAGACTTATGCTATCTGTACGGCAGATATGTTGTTGAAGGGAGATGGTGAGGAAGCCTCTCACATTATGTATGGTTCTACGCTGTCGGATGATCAAAATGCTTCACGCCAATTTGATTTTATGCTTTCCAATCCGCCCTATGGTAAAAGCTGGAAAACAGATGCTGAAAAAATGGGTGGAAAGAAGGACATTCTGGATACACGTTTTAATGCATATTTGCCTGATACAACTGAAATACAAATGCTACCGAAAACCAGTGATGGACAACTGCTTTTTTTACTAAATAATATTTCTAAGATGAAAAAAGATACGGTACTTGGTAGTCGTATTGCGGAAGTCCATAATGCATCTTCGTTGTTTAGCGGAGACGCTGGCAGCGGCGAGAGCAATGCCAGACGCTTCATGTTTGAAAATGATCTTGTTGAGGCAATCATAGCTTTGCCAGAAAGTATGTTTTATAACACGAGTCTTGGTACATATATTTGGGTATTAACAAATAGGAAGGAAGAACGACGAAAGGGAAAAGTTCAGCTTATTGATGCTACTGCAATGAAATCTCCGTTAAAGAAAAATATGGGAAAAAAGAGTTGTGAATTGACTCCTGAATTATAAAAACAGATTTTACAGATTTTCCTTTCAATGGAAGAAAGTGAAGTGAGCAGAATTTTTAGCAATTCTGATTTTGGATTTTGGAAAATCACTGTTTTGCAACCACTATTGGATCATGATGGAAATATTGTTGTAGATAAGAAAGGAAAACCTATTCCTGATAAGGAAAAGACAGACACAGAAATCATTCCGTTTACTTATCCGGGTGGCATTGAAGGATTTATGGATGCTGAGGTTAAACCATATGCGCCAAATGCATGGGTTGATAAAAAGAAAATCCAGATAGGCTACGAATTGAGTTTTACCAAGTATTTTTACAAACATGTTACATTGAGAACAATGGACGATATTGTATCTGATTTGCGCAATATGGAAGCTAAAACAGAGGGCATTCTTAGTACTATAGTGGAGGAAGCTAATGAATAATCAATATCAGTTTCAGGACGTTTCCGAAAAGTGGGTAAATAAGATTCCTTCTCATTGGAAAATGCTCCGTTTAAAGAGGATTTTACAAATTCGCAAGGAAAAGAATAATCCTATTGTGACGGATTTTATTTTGTCACTGACTGCCAATCAAGGAGTTGTTCCTGTAAACGAAAAGGAAGGTGTAGGTGGAAATAAGCCTAAGGATGATTTGACAAAATATAGTGTGGCAAGAAAGAATGATTTGCTTGTGAACTGCATGAATGTTGTTGCAGGATCAGCTGGTGTATCTAAATGGGATGGGGCTATCAGTCCTGTGTATTATGCTCTTTATCCTCGTGACGATGAAAACTGCAACATATGGTACTTTCATTATTTGTTTAGATTACTACCTTTTCAACGTAGTTTGCTGGGACTTGGGAAAGGCATTTTAATGCATGAGTCGAGTACAGGAAAGTTAAATACTGTGCGTATGCGCATTTCAATGGACTACTTAAATAATGTAAATCTCCCACTTCCTCCTAAAAAAGAGCAGGATAAAATAGTAGCATATTTGAATTGGAAAACATTTCTGATTAACAGAATGATATCTGCTAAGAAACGCGAAATTAAGCTACTAAAAGAGTATAAGGAATCGGCTATTAGCTATTATGTTACACATGGACTTACTGAGACAGAAATGAGACCTACAGAGATATATTGGCTTCAGGAAGTGCCAAAAGAATGGAAAGAGACAAAATTAAAGTACCTTCTGCAGAAACAAAGACGAGCTGTTCCAGAAAATGCTGAACTATTAATTTGTTCTAATAGTGGGGACGTTAAAAAAAGAGGAGATTCTAAACTTGGATTGATTGCTTCATCAGATGACATATATCAAGGTGTCCACCGTGGCGATTTATTGATTCACGGTATGGATACATGGCATGGCGCAATAGCTATATCTGAGTTTGACGGAATGTGTACACCAGTTGTTCATGTTTGCACTTGCAATCAGAGCAAACGATTTGTTTCTTATTATTTAAAGATGATGGCCTATACAAAAGTTTACAAGGCAATTTCAAACGGTGTACGTCAAAATACAAGTGATTTTAGAAGCTGGGACAAGGTGTCAAATCTTTTGATTGCTTTTCCATCTTACGAAGAGCAGGAGGCAATAGCTGATCATATAGACGGTATTGCAAATTCAGTAAACCAAATGATATCTGACTATGAGAAACAGATTGAGCAGTTACACGAAATGAAGAATCGTGTGATATTGGATGTTATTACCGGTGCATTAGATGTCCGAAATGTTGTAATTCCTGATTATGAATTTGTGGATGAAAATGATGATTCTGAATCAAACACAGATGAAGAATTAGAAGAAACCGATGAACAGGAGGATTAACCGTGGCTTTTACCAACACAAAGGAAAACGGTCTTGAAACCTTAATCGTAAAGTGGCTCGTTGAGCAGAATGGGTACGAGGAAGGAACCAACGCCGATTATAACAAAGAATATGCTGTTGACGAAACACGCCTACTCCGTTTCCTACAGGATACACAGCCAAAGGAAATGGAGAAACTGGGTGTGTTCAAGTCCGACACCAAAAAGCGCCAATTTATGAACCGCCTGTCTGGAGAAATTGCCAAGAGAGGTATTATTGATGTGTTGCGAAAAGGCGTGAAAGTCTATCCGGCTGACCTTATCATGTTCTACCTGACACCGACTGAGAATAACCAGCAGGCTAGGATCATGTATGAGAAGAATATATTCAGTGTGACCAGACAGCTGCGGTACTCGCAGGATGCCGGAAAATTGGCGCTGGATATATGTTTGTTTATCAATGGTCTTCCTGTCATCACAATGGAGCTGAAGAACCAACTCACGAAGCAGAATACCGAGAATGCTGTAAATCAGTATATGGAAGACCGTGATCCCCATGACCTTCTCTTTTCATTCAAGAGGTGTATGGTTCATTTTGCTGTGGATGACGCTACCATTCAGTTTTGCACAAAGCTCGACAGAAAAAATAGCTGGTTTTTGCCATTTAACAAGGGATACAACGACGGTGCAGGTAACCCGCCGAATCCTGATGGCCTTATGACAGATTACCTTTGGAAGGATATTCTCACCAAGAGAAAGCTGTCCAGAATCATCGAAAACTATGCACAGGTCATCGAAGAAGTCGATGAGGATACCAAGAAGAAAACCGTTAAACAGATATGGCCGCGGTATCATCAGCTTGACTGCGTGGAAAAGCTGCTCGCCGATGTAAAGGAGAATGGTGTCGGCAAAAGATATCTTACGCAGCACAGCGCAGGTAGTGGTAAGTCGAATACCATTGCATGGCTGGCGCATCAGCTGATAGGGCTGGAACAAGATGGGCATCCGATGATTGACTCTGTTCTTGTTGTGACGGACCGGCGTATCCTGGACAAGCAGATACGAAACACCATCAAGCAGTTTATGCAGGTAAAAAACACTGTGACGTGGGCGGAGCATTCCGGCGATTTGCGGAAAGCAATACAGGACGGAAAGCGAATCATCATTACGACGATTGAGAAGTTCCCATATATCGTATCAGAGATTGGGCAGGAGCATAAGAACAGTAAGTTCGCCATTATTATTGATGAGGCGCATTCTGGTCAGAGCGGACGCAATTCCGCAAATATGAATCTGGCACTTTCCGGTCTTGCTACAGATGATGATGCGGACAATGAAGACAAAATTAATGCTATGATGGAGGGACGTAAGCTCGTATCTTCTGCCAGCTACTTTGCTTTCACGGCGACTCCGAAGAACAAAACCGAGGAGATGTTCGGTGTAGCGTATGAGGAAGACGGTGAGATTAAGCATCGTCCGTTCCATGTTTATACTATGAAGCAGGCTATCCAGGAGGGCTTCATTCTTGATGTGCTGAAAAACTACACGACCATCGACAGTTGGTATAAAATCATGAAGACTGTTGAGGATGACCCAATGTTCGATAAGAAACGGGCGCAGAAGAAACTGCGTGCATTTGTCGAGGGAAATTCCGAGGTCGTTGCCAAGAAAGCTGCTATGATAGTGGAGCATTTCCACGAGCAGGTTATTGCAAAGAAGAAAATCAACGGCAAGGCTCGTGCTATGGTTGTCACAGCGAGCATTCCGAGGTGCATTGAGTATTACTATGCCATAAATAAATGTCTCTCGGAAAGACACAGCCCTTACAAGACGATTGTGGCGTTCTCTGGCGATCATAAATATAACGGAAACGAACCGGCACTGACATCGGCATCCTTGAACGGCTTTCCTGATGCTAAAATCCCGAAGGAGTTCAAAAAAGACCCATATCGGATATTGATAGTCGCGGATATGTTTCAGACAGGCTTTGATGAGCCGCTTTTGCAGACAATGTATGTAGATAAGCCGCTATATGATATTGCTGCTGTTCAGACGCTTTCTCGCTTGAACAGGGCTTGCCCTGGCAAAGATGAGGTCTATGTGCTGGATTTTGCAAATAAAACATCGGTAATTGAAGAGGCGTTTTCAAAGTTCTATCGGACGACGATTCTATCTGGTGAAACCGACCCCAATAAACTATATGACCTGATTACGCTTATGGAAAGCTATCAGGTATACGATGATAACGATATTGAGAAACTGGTGGACTTATTCCTGAGCGGGGCGGAACGTGACCGCCTTGACCCGATTCTTGACGCTTGCACAGCGGTATATAAACAGCTGGAGCTGGATGACCAGATTAAGTTTAAGAGCGCGGCGAAGTCGTTTGTGCGTACATATGGTTTCCTTGGCTCAATTCTGCCCTATGGAAATGTTGAGTGGGAAAAGCTGTCTATCTTCTTGAATCTGTTGATTCCGAAATTGCCGTCACCTCGTGGCGATGATTTGTCAGAGGGCATTCTTTCTACAATAGATTTGAATAGCTATCGCAATGAGGTGCAGGAAGCTATCTCTATTAAGCTGGAAGACACCGATGCTGAAATTGCGCCGGTACCGGCAGGCAAGGTTGGACATATCGTTGAGCCGGAGATGGATTTGCTTTCTAAGATAATCATGGACTTCAATGATATGTTCGGAAATATCAACTGGAATGATGCCGATAATGTTCAGAGACAGATTCTTGCCATCCCGGAAATGGTCTCCAAAGACAAGAAGTATCAGAACGCCATGAGAAATTCCGACGAGCAGGAGGCTCGTACAGAAAGTGAACGAGCTTTGCAGCAGGTCATCTTTTCCATCATGGCAGATAACATGGAGCTATTCAAACAGTTCCAGGATAACCCGTCCTTCAAAAAATGGCTATCTGACATGGTCTTTAATCTGACATACAATCCAGAGGGAAAGCCGTATGTTATTCCTGGAGAAGATACTGGACGGAAGGCTGCTATATATGAATTCCCACAGGAAGAATGGTCAATGGTCGCGGAAGATACAGTACCATACGGTACAAAGAAGGATAAGCGCTGAGATTTTATTGGCTATTTGTGTAATAAAATCGTGCGTAAGATGCAGAAGGTGGTGAGCTTGATGGCAAAAAGTAGGCGCGCTCATGCGGTAACATTTGGTTTTGATTTTCAAGTAAACGCAGCAATTGTATTGATGCTTGATAAACATAGAAGAAATGAGAACACTGCGGTTAGAAGGAAATCATGAGGATATTGACATTGTATTAGATGATGGGAACCATATCCTTGCTCAAGCAAAAGCTGTTGAACAAAGTAGTTATGATTTTAGCCATGTACGCGAAAACATTAAAAAGGCGTTACTGACTCTCTCGGAAGCGTCAAAGGAGGTAAATGCGAAACAGCTCATTTTTATTACAAATTCACCAAATCCCTTAAATGACGAGGGTTCAAGAAGCGTCTTTTATGGGAATGCAAGGAGGAGCTTTGATTCATTGCCACCATCTGCCAAAGATATAATAATGGGGTATCTTAGCAAAGCAGATGATTCATTGGATACAGAAAAGCTTTTAATACGGGTTCTTCCTTTTGAAACAGATGATGATCAGGAACGGTATAAAGTTGTCCTTGAAGCAATAAACAATTTCATAGGGTCATTAAACTTGAATCATCCTGGATTGGGAAACAAACTCATGTATATTTGGCAAAGTGAGGTTTTTAAAAATTCGACAAAAAAGGATGCCGCTATCACTCTAAGCAAAGAAAAAATCATATGGCCAGTTGTTGTAATTGTGACGGATATTGAGCGATGTGACACTGAACTTGCTGAGTATTTTGATGCTTCCCTTTATGACGAGATTGTTCATCGCTACCATGATATTATTGACTCATGCTGTGAATGGTGTGAGTTCTTTATCAAGGTGCTGTATGACTACAAGAATTTCAAGCCATCTGGGCCGCAATCAAAAAAGTGTATGGAGTTTGCGCTGACAAAGTGGGAAGATTATGTAGATGAGATAGGAACTGAACACATTGATGCGGAGACACAGAAAGGATTAATACAGATTATATTATACAGCATTGTTCGCAATCGTTTAGAAATCGACAAGATTAAGAAAGGGGTCAACTTATGATTATAGAGTCAATTTATCTTAAGGAAGGCCTTTTTGATAAGACTATCAAGTTTAGTTCTAAAGCAAATCTCATTCACAGTGAAAATAACAGCTGTGGCAAGACAACTTTGCTGAGGTTTGTTTTATATGGTTTGGGATATAATATTCCTAATACAAGGAAAATTAAATTTAATAGTTGTGATGTTGAGCTATTCGTTTGCCTGGATAACGGAGAACGAATAAAATTGGTGCGCTGTAATGCTATAACTTTAGTTTTACATACTGATGAATCGCAGCAAACATTCGTACTCCCAGAGCAGGAAAATGAACTTCATTCTCGATTGTTTGGCACACAAAATGCAGATATACTTTCAAACCTTCTGGGTGCTTTTTATTTGGATCAGGAAAAAGGCTGGACACTACTGAATCGGGGTGTAGTTATTGGAAGCATCCATTTCAATATAGACTCCCTTATTCGTGGATTGTCCGATAGGGATTGTTCTGAGCTCTTAAAAAAGCAGGCTCGGTTACAAAGAGAAAAGGAAAAGTACAAGCAGATGTCAAGTGTGGCACAATACAGAGAATCCTTGGAAGAAGAATCCGGCGCTTTAGCTACGGACTCTTATGAAGAGGAAAGCAATGCTACTTTAAGCTCTTTACTGATTAGACAGAGACAACTAAAAACCGAATTGCGGAGAATAGATAAAACTCTTTCATCTAATAATCAGTTTAAAAAATATGTCTCGGACATGAAACTTCTCGTACAATCTCCTAATGGAGAAGTTTTCACTGTGACGCCAGAGAATATCGTAGGAATGAACGATTCTATAGATATTCTCGTAACAAAGCGGAAAATGGTATCTACGGAATACGCCGTTGTCTCTTCGCAAGTTGAACGGTTGGAAAAAGAAGCAAGCTTGGAATATGAACAACTTGCTTTTTATACAACTGCATCTCAGGCCGAAATATTTGATAAAAAGATACTAAGAATGCCATTAAATGCAAAAGCAATTAAGAGTGAAATTGATAGACTGGATAAGGAATTAAAAAGTGTGCAGGAAGATATTGATAGGCTCACAAGAGAAAATAATTCTGTTATTAAGGAGATTTCGGATTCTATTATTGAGTATGGAACCGAATTAGGCATTGGAGATAAGGACAGTATTCCTCGTCAATACCTCTTTACATCTAATCTGCGGGAATTGTCCGGTGCCATCCTTCATAAAACAGCGTTTGCTTTCAGACTGGCATATATTACAGCTATAGAAAAAGCATTGAATATTAAACTGCCCATTATCCTTGACTCTCCCAGCGGCAAGGAAGTCGATAAGGATAATATCACCCTGATGATGAACATTCTCAAAAGAGATTTTTCAGACCATCAGATAATTATTGCGTCTATATTCACTTACGATTTTAATGACTTGAATATTATTGAAATCAGTGAGCGTTTAATAAACGAAACGGTGCAGTTTTAGTAGCATGAGCTATTTATTACAGTATTTACATGGGCAAAGGAGCAAACACACAATGACCAATATAGAAGAAATAATAATAAATCGCCGGTCTGTCAGAAAGTTCAATGAAAAGCCGATAACAGACGATGAGTTATCTGCTATCGTTGAAGCAGGCAGATGGGCTCCCACTGGCGGCAACTGCCAGACAGTACATTTTCTTGTGATTACGAATAAGGATGTCCTGGAAACGCTCCGGCTTCGTGTGAAAGAAGCATTCTCAATGATGGAACTCTCTGATGACCAGTACATCAGCATTCAGAACTCTATTAAGTTGGCGAAGCAAGGAAACTATGTGTATGATTATAACGCCCCCGTGCTTGTTGTAGTAGCGAACAGATGCGGCTACCCCAATGCCATAGCGGATTCTGCCTGTGCTCTTCAAAACATGATGCTCACAGCGGAAACTATGGGTATTGGCTCCTGTTGGATAAATCAGCTGCACTGGCTTGATGAAAACCAGCACATCAGGGATTACCTTGAACCGCTGGGTCTTGGTTCAGATGAAACCATATGCGGAGCAGTCGCTCTGGGAAACTATGCTGAAACTCACGCACGGAAACCGAGGATGGGCATGAAGGTGGATTATATCAAGTGAAACCTTTCAACGATGCACTGACCTGCTTGCGGTACAGGCAACTTTCTGGTTTGGAGGTAAGGTAAATGACACGATTTTGTACACAACTTAACCGCTCAGTTACCATACTCCACCCTCGGAAAAACTTGAAGTATCAACATATTTTCGAGTATCGTCCTGTATCGTTTTATGCGGTCGATTATTGTACAGATGTCCTTTGTATCAAAGACGGTGTCAAAATAGATCCCTGTTGTGGTTCCGGAGGGATGTTCGTACAGTCTCTGAAATTTGTCGATCGCTACAACGGAAATCGTCAAAAGGTGTTGATTATCGGCCAGGAAAGTATGCTGGAGACATGGCGGCTTTGCAAGATGAACCTTGTTATCTGTGGAATCTCTCACAATCTTGGCGAAAAGAATGCGTCCACATTTACTGAGGATTTGCATAAGGATGAAAATTTTGATATATCATGGCGAATCTCCCCTTTTAAAGGCACAGTATATGCAGAAAGTATTCATGTCGCAGGAAATCGTGGACAAGCTGGATGCGTTGGAAAAAGAGATTGTTGCTGGGGTGAAGGAATTGAGAGGGATGTTGTCGGAAGAAAAATAATGATGGCAATGATAAGGTGTAACTAAATGTAGGCATATCATGCGACATGCCAGAGGATGAAATAAAAAGTTAGGAGCGGGTGAAAATGGGCTTGTATTATAATCCGGGAAACGAAGCTTTTCGACAAATTCGGAAAACAGAATATGTAGATAAATCCGGTATGATTTCTTTTGTAAACAGTCGGATCAATGTTCCTAAAAAATTCATATGCTTCAGTCGTGCGAGAAGATTTGGAAAATCTTATGCGGTAAAGATGCTTTGTGCATATTATGATCACAGTTGTGATTCTGGGGAATTATTTGAGGATTTGGAGATAGCAGGAGACAGTTCCTATCAGATACATCTCAATCAATATCATGTGATCTATATGGATATTACCTGGTTTCTCTCGCAGCTTTTCAGCCAGGGAAAAAGTATTGATCCGATTGTGCAGATAATGCAGAGCCAGGTAATTGAGGAACTTGCAGCTGACTACCCTCAGGTGAAAGATGGAAAGGATCTTCCTACTGCATTGTTCCAGATTGCGGAATCTACCGGTCGGGGATTCGTTTTTCTGATTGATGAGTGGGATGCAATTTTTCGTGAAGCCGCAGATAATGGACCGGTGAAAGAGCAGTATCTGAATTTGCTCCGCGGGTTGTTTAAGAGCCCTGTGACCAGCAGAGCAATTTCGGTTGCGTACATGACAGGTATTCTCCCTATCAAAAAATACGGAAAGCAGTCAGCCCTGACGGACGTCCTGGAGCTTACTATGGTTAATCCGGGAAATTTGGCCAAATATGTTGGCTTTACAGAAGAAGAAGTAAGAGCTCTTTGCAAAGATCACGAACTGAATTATGAGGACATGAAACACTGGTACGATGGTTATTCCTTTGATTGCAGTGGGTCGGTTTATAATCCAAACTCTGTCATGGAGGCAATTACCATGCGGAATTACGATACGTATTGGGCGAATACGGAAACATATGAATCTTTAAAAGCTTATATTGAGGAAGATTTTGATGGAATTCAGGGCGCTTTGCGGAGTATGTTGAGCGGTCAGGATGTTTCTGTTAACATACGAAAATTCCAAAATGACATGAGCATTTTGAAAAACAGAGACGATGTATTTACATTATTGATTCATTTGGGGTATCTCGCATATAACAGGAAAACAAAAACTGTGAGAATTCCAAATGAAGAAATCAGGCAGGAGTTTATTACTGCTATCGAAGATAGTGAGAAACACATTGAGCTTGCGAGATTGATTGTGAGATCCAGACAGCTTTTGGACGATACTCTGGCAATGCGTGAAGATGCTGTAGCGGATGCGATCGAATCGGTACACCAGTCCTCGGCTGCACCATTATTTTATAATAATGAACAGGCATTGCGAAGTGTTGTTCGTACAGCTTATATGGTTTGCATCGACGAATATGCTGAGATCCAAGAACTTCCAACTGGCCATGGATACGCAGATTTGGTTTATTTGCCGCGTGCGGGTTCGACGTTGCCGGTACTTTTGATTGAATTAAAATGGAATGAATCAGAAGAAGGGGCAATTGCACAAATCCGAGATCGCAAATATCCAAAGGTCCTGGAAAATTTGGGACATGATATTCTTCTGGTTGGGATCAGTTATTCAGAGAAAGATCCGAATAAAAAGCATACATGTAAAATTGAAAAAATTAAGGGTCAATAGAATCAAAAGGATTATTCCCCTATCCTTCCGCTGCCATACTCTCCCGCGCCACAGACAGCATCAGCTTGATGCGGTTTTCCTGGTTGACCTTGGTGGCTCCAGGATCATAGTCGATCGGCACGATGTTGGCGAGAGGGTAGAGATCTTTGATTTTGTGGATCATGCCCTTGCCGCAGACGTACGTCGGAAGGCAGCCGAAGGGCTGGGCGTAGACGATATTGGAGTAGCCGTTCCGCACCAGCTCGATCATCTCGCCGGGCAAAAACCAGCCCTCGCCCATGCGATTGCCGATGCCGATGAGGCCGTCAACCAGCGGCTTCGTATTTTCGTAGCTGGAGAGCTGAGTGAACTGACGGGATTTATCCACACATTCCATAAAGACCTTCTCCACCTTTTTAAAATAATTTAGAAGCGAGGTGGCCAGGGCCAGCTTGGCACGGCTGCCGCCGTAGAGTCGGATATCCTGGATGCGCGCGTCCACCTTGAACATCAGAAATCCCAGCAGACCCGGAACCATCACTTCGCAGTCCTGTTCGCCGAGGAATTCCTCGAGATGGTTGTTTGCGAAACTGGCGTATTTTACATAAATTTCCCCTACAATGCCTACCTTGACCTTGGGAATGCGATTGACTGGAATTTTGGCAAAGGAAGCGATGATCCGCTCGAAATTTCCGGCCATATCCTTTAATGTATAGCCCTTTGCTTTCTGGAACTGGGCGGTCAGTTTTTCTATCCATGAATCGATGAGGCGCGCAGCGTCCCCTTTGTGGATCTCATAGGCGCGCACCTGGTTGGAGAGCAGCATCAGCATATCGCCGTAGATCACTCCGGCGATGCAGCGGCGGATGATCGGAAACGTCAGATGGAAGCCGCTGTTGTGTTCTATGCCGGAGAGATTGAACGAGATTACCGGTACCTGGCTGTAACCGGCTTTTTCCAGCGCCTTTCTCAGCAGGTGGATATAGTTGGAGGCGCGGCAGCCGCCGCCGGATTGCATGATCATCAGGGCTGTCTTGTCGACGTCGTATTTTCCGCTCTGCAGGGCATCAATAAACTGTCCGATGACGAGAATTGCCGGATAGCAGGTATCGTTATGTACATAGCGCAGTCCCAGCTGCTTCATCTCTTCTTTTGCGGTCTGCAATAGTTCGATGTGGTAGCCCTCGTTAAGGAAAACATATTTCATGATTTCAAAATGAATCGGCAGCATGTCCGGCACGAGGATTGTGTAATCCTTTTTCATTTCTTTTGTAAAAATGACGCGGCCGTTTTTCTCCCGTTTAATGGTTTCCATGGTTTGTTGCCTCCTGCTGTCTTAACGCTGCCAGAAGACTGCGCAGTCGTACCCGCACAGCGCCCAGATTTGTAATTTCATCGATTTTGATCTGTGTATAAATTTTCCCGCCCGCTTCGATGATGGAGCGAACCTCGTCGGTCGTGATTGCGTCGAGGCCGCAGCCAAAGCTGACCAGCTGCACCAGCTCCATATCTTCCTGCGTGCAGACGTATTTTGCCGCGGCATAGAGGCGGGAATGGTACATCCACTGGTTCAGCACGCGCACCGGAAATTTCGAAACCCGGTGGCTGACGCAGTCCTCGGAGATCACACTGACGCCAAAGCCGTTGATCAGCATATCGATGCCGTGGTTGATCTCCGGATCCACATGATAGGGACGTCCGGCAAGCACGATGATTCTCCGCCCTTTCGAGCGCGCTTTTGCGATAATCTCATCCGCCCTGGCGCGGACACGTTCCAGAAAGAGATCGCGCTCGCGGTAAGCGAGGTCGCTGGCCTTTTTGACGTCGTGTAATGTGATGCCCTCAAAATAATGACTGAGTAGCTCCGCCATCTTCTGCGGGAAAAATCTCCGCTTGTGAGGGCCGACGTAGTCGTTGATCAGCACGGGCTTTTCGTCAAAACGCATGTTGGCGGCGATCACTTCGGGATAGTAGGCGACGACGGGACAGTTATAGTTGTTATCGCCCAGACCCTCGTCAAAGTTGAAGCTCATGCAGGGGTAGAAGATGGCGTCCACCTGCTGTTTTTCGAGCCAGGCGACGTGTCCGTGAAGCATTTTGGCCGGGAAACAGACCGTGTCGCTCGGTATGGAACCCTGCCCCTCGAGGTAGATTTCCCGTGTCGAGAAGGGGGACACGACGACGCCAAAGCCAAGAGCTTCAAAAAAGCGATACCAGAACGGAACCAGCTCGTACATGTTGAGCCCCAGTGGCAGGCCGATGGTTTCACCGCGGCGTCCCCGGATGGGGGCGTAGGCGGCGAGAAGCTCCTGCTTGTATTTGTAAATGTTGTGGAACGAATCGCTGGTACGTCTGGTGACCGGGCGTTCGCACTTGTTTCCGGCGATGTATTTCCGGCCGCCTGGGAACGTGTTGACGCTGAGGCGGCAGTTGTTGCCGCAGAGACCGCAGTTGACATTGCGGACCTCGTGGGTGAAATCCCGCAGGGCGGCCGCACTGAGAATCGTGCTTGTGGGGTTCTCCCTGGCTCCCGAAATCGTACCGGAAGCAGGATCATTCGCAGCTGTTTGAGCGGTAGAGTGGTTTTGGACTTCCAACGCGCGGCTCTGCGCTTCCAGGGCACAGCCGTAGGCTCCCATGAGTCCGGCGATGGCCGGGCGCACGACGGAAAAACCAAGCTCGCGTTCGAAGGCGCGCAGCACGGCGTCGTTTAAGAAGGTGCCGCCCTGCACGACGATCCGTTTGCCCAGCTCGTCCATGGAAGCGGGCCGGATGACCTTGTAGATCGCGTTTTTCACGACGCTGATGGACAGACCGGCGGAGATGTCCGCGGTGCTGACGCCATCCTTCTGTGCCTGCTTGACGGAAGAATTCATGAAAACCGTGCAGCGGGAACCAAGGTCGACGGCGCTTGGCGCAAACAGGCCGAGACGAGCGAACTCTTCGACAGAATAATTGAGCGCGGCGGCAAAGGTCTGCAAAAACGAGCCGCATCCGGAGGAGCAGGCTTCGTTCAGATAAATATTATCAATCGCACCGTTGCGAATTTTGAAGCATTTCATATCCTGGCCGCCGATGTCGATGATAAACTCCACGTCAGGCATGAACTCGCGCGCGGCCTTTAAGTGCGCCATGGTCTCCACGAGGCCGTGATCGACCGAAAAAGCGTTGCGAATAATGTCTTCTCCATAGCCCGTGACGCAGGAACCCGCGATATGGATGCCGGGCGCGCGGTCATAGACGCTCTGCAGATACTCGCGGACGATGGGGACCGGATTGCCGCTGTTGGAGCGGTATATGGTGTCCAGAATCTCGTGATGTTCTCCCATGACGACGGCCTTGACTGTCGTGGAACCGGCGTCAATTCCCAGATAGACCGGTCCCGTATAATCTTCCAGGGTACCACGAGGAACGTCCGCTTGCTGATGGCGGGCGCAGAACTGTGCGTACTCCGCCTCATTGGCAAAGAGCGGCGGCAGGGTATGGAATTCGTTGACGGCCTGGTAGCGGGAGAGTGCCGCGATTACTTCATCGAGGTCGACGCTGGTTTTCGCGCACAGCGCCGCGCCCATCGCTACATAATACAGAGATTGTTCCGGACAGGTACCGGTAAGTCCCAGCGCCTCATCAAAGCTTTTCCGCAGCTCGGACATAAAGGTGAGCGGGCCGCCGAGGTAGAGGACATTGCCACGGATAGGACGTCCCTGCGCCAGACCGCCGATCGTCTGGTTGACTACGGCGCAAAAGATGCTGGCGGAAATATCGCGCTTATCCGCGCCCTGGTTGATCAGGGGCTGAATGTCGCTCTTGGCGAAGACGCCGCAGCGTGAGGCGATGGTATAGAGCCGGGTGTGCTCGCTGGCGAGATCATTCATCTCGTCAGGCGTGATATCCAGCAGGGTGGCCATCTGATCAATGAAGGCGCCCGTGCCTCCGGCGCAGGAGCCGTTCATCCGGGCTTCCATCGCGCCCTGCAGAAAGATAATTTTAGCATCTTCCCCACCCAGCTCGATGATCACGTCGGTGCCGGGAGCGTACTTCTGCGCCGCCACCTTGGAGGCGTAAACCTCCTGGACAAAATCAACCGAGCAGCTTTCCGCCATGCCCATGCCCGCGGAGCCGGAGATAACGAGAGCCGTCTCGCTCTCCCCGGAGAAACGATCGCGGACGGCTTGAAGCGCTTCGATGGTTTTTTCTGTAATCTGGGAAAAATGGCGCTCGTACGCGGAATAGACAATGTGGTCCGCCGAATCAAGCACGATGGTTTTTATGGTTGTGGAACCGACATCCAATCCGATCTTCAAAACAATCACTCCTGAGCAGTCTGAAAGCTTGCCGGCCGGGGTATGTCTCAGCAGCGGTCGGCTTTCCTTTCTTATGATGCCATGGATTGCTTACGCAATCCTGAAAACATTCGGAATTCGCGCAATTTGACAAAAACTGTCAAATTGGCTACTTCCTCATGTTTTAACGGGTCCCAAAGTCAAGCAATTGGATGCAAGCATCCATTGCTTGACCTTTTGACCCTGGCATCATCATTTTATAACAGATTACAGGATTCGACAACTAAATATTTTGATTTTAGCAAAGTATAAAAATATGCCGGAGCATCGCTGTCTTTGACGTTGCTCCGGCATGATCCGTTTTTTATAAATGATGAAATGCTGGTTTCCTTTTATCGTTTCCTGTCGCCGTTTGCGGTTTTACCGCTTATTGCTCCTTTTCCAGATGTGCAGCTTTTCCGCCTCGGCGATCAGCTCGTCGCGGAACTGCGGGTGCGCCAGGGAGATGATGGCTTCGGCCTTCTGCCAGGTGGTGAGGCCTTTGAGATTCACAATGCCGTATTCGGTCACCACGTAGTGGGTATTGGCGCGCGTGTCCGTCACGACGGAGCCAGGCTCCAGCGTCGGGCGGATCCGGGATTTGAGCTCACCGCTCTTGGTCTTGAAAGTGGAGGAGCAGCAGATAATGCTCTTGCCACCCTTGGAAAGGTAAGCGCCCAGCACAAAGTCGAGCTGTCCGCCCGCGCCGCTGATGTGCTTCGGCCCGGAGGACTCAGCGCTGATCTGGCCGTAAAGGTCGAGGTCTACGGTGTTATTAATTGATATAAAATTATCAAGAGCGGCGACCGTACGGACGTCATTGGTGTAGCTTACCGGCGCGGACATGCAGGCCGGATTGTGATCGAGATAATCATAGAGCTTTTTCGTCCCGGCGCCGAAGGCGTAGACCTGGCGGCCCTTGTCAATATTTTTCTTTGAACCGTTGATCTTTCCGGCTTTGGCGATGTCGACGAAGGCGTCGACATACATCTCGGTATGTACGCCGAGATCCTTCAGATCGGACTGCGCGATCATCGTGCCGACCGCGTTGGGCATGCCGCCGATGCCAAGCTGCAGGCAGGCGCCGTCCGGTATTTCTTTCACAATGATTTCGGCGACGGTCTGGTCAACCTCGGTCGGCGCAGCCGCACCCATCTCGGCGATCGAGGGATTGTCGCCCTCCACGATCATGTCCACCTGTGAAATGTGAATGCCCTCGTCAAAGCCGCCGAGGCAGACAGGCATGTTTTCATTGACTTCCACGATAATGACCCTGGCTTTTGAGCACATGCTCGCCATATGCGAGGCGTTCGGGCCGAAGTTGAAATAGCCGAATTTATCCATCGGCGCGACCTGGAATATGGCCACGTCCACCAGATCTTCAAGATCCTGGTAATATCTCGGAAGCTCCGAATAGCGGATTGGCGCATAAAAGCTGAATCCCTGGGCGATCGCCTTGCGCTCGATCCCGCCCATGTGCCAGGAGTTCCAGGTGAGATGATCGGCCGGATTGTCAATCTTGAAAATCTCCGGCACCCACATCAGGATGCCGCCGCGGAACTTGACGTCCGTAAGTCCGGGCATGCGCTGCGCCAGTGCTTTGTCGACCGCCACGGGCGTGCCGGTCGTCCATCCGTAGTCGACCCAGTCGCCGCTTTTTACGACGTTTGCCGCGTCCATGGCGGAAACCAGTTTTTCTTTGTAGAGCTGATTGAAATCTGACATTTAGCGTAACCTCCTGTATATTCATTGAAAACTTTGAAGACGGCAGTTGTTTCTGTGTTGGATTACGGCCACCGTCTGAATTGTTATCGCTATTGTAATGCAAAATCCGTGCGACTGTCTACTATTTTTTTGATTTTACAGAAAAATTCATCGTTAAAATTTTAATGTTAAAATATTGATGGTAATGTTAAAAAATTAATTTTGATAAATATTTGACAAAATAAAAAACGTATAGTATAGTCTTAACTATGAAAGAAAATGGGCTTGGGAAACAACGAAAATTCATTTAAGGAGGATTGTAACATGGCAAAGAAGGTAGTTTTGGCGGGGGCCTGCCGTACAGCGATCGGAAGCATGGGCGGATCCCTGAGCACGACCCCGGCAGCAGAGCTGGGCGCGGCGGTGATCAAGAGCGCGCTGGAGAGAGCGGGCGTGAAGCCGGAGCAGGTTGAGCATGTTTACATGGGTTGCGTCATCCAGGCAGGTCTTGGACAGAACGTCGCGCGTCAGGCGTCGATCAAGGCTGGTATTCCGGTGGAAGCTCCCGCAGTGACGATCAACGTTGTCTGTGGTTCCGGACTGAACTGCGTGAACCTGGCAGCCCAGATGATCCAGGCTGGCGATGCGGATATCGTCGTAGCCGGTGGTATGGAGAATATGTCGATGGCTCCTTACGCATTGATGAATGGCCGTTACGGCTACCGCATGGGCAATGCTCCGATGGTCGATACGATGGTCAACGACGCGCTGTGGGATGTTTTCAACAACTATCATATGGGTATTACAGCTGAGAACGTGGCTGAGCAGTGGGGCATCGCGAGAGAGCAGCTGGATGAGTTCTCGGCTTCCAGCCAGCAGAAGGCCTGCGCAGCGATCGAGGCGGGTAAATTTAAAGATGAGATCGTGCCGATCGAAGTAAAGCAGAAAAAGAAGACGATCGTTTTTGATACCGATGAAGGTCCGCGTCCGGGCACGACGGTGGAGACGCTGGCGAAGCTACGCCCGGCATTCAAGAAGGACGGCGGCGTCGTGACCGCCGGTAATGCTTCCAGCATCAACGACGGCGCGGCGGCGATCGTGGTGATGAGCGAAGAGAAGGCGAAGGAACTGGGCGTGAAGCCGATGGCAACCTGGGTAGCGGGTGCGCTGGGCGGCGTAGATCCGTCGATCATGGGCGTAGGCCCGGTAGCCGCTGTGAAGAAGGTTATGGCCAAGACCGGCATGAGCGTTGCCGATATGGATCTGGTTGAGGCAAACGAGGCTTTTGCGGCGCAGTCCCTGGCGGTAGCGCATAATCTTGAATTTGATATGAGCAAGGTAAACGTAAACGGCGGCGCGATCGCACTGGGACATCCGGTAGGAGCGTCCGGCTGCCGTATCCTGGTGACTCTGCTGCATGAGATGGAGAAGAGAGATGCGAAGAAGGGCCTGGCCACGCTGTGCATCGGCGGCGGCATGGGCTGCGCCACCATCGTGGAGAGAGACTGATCGCGGGGATTTGACTGTAAACAGAAAGGAGTGCTATCGGTATGGAATTTGTGACATATGAAGTGGAAGGCCAGGTCGGCATTATCACCATCAACCGTCCCAAGGCGCTGAACGCGCTCAACAGCGCGGTTCTGGACGATCTGAACGCGGCTCTGGACGGTGTGGATCTCGAGGCGGTGCGCGCGCTGATCCTGACGGGTTCCGGCGAGAAATCCTTTGTGGCCGGTGCGGACATCGGCGAGATGAGCGCCCTGACCAAAGCGGAGGGCGAGGCCTTCGGTAAAAAGGGCAACGATATCTTCCGCCGCATTGAGACATTCCCGATCCCGGTGATCGCTGCGGTCAACGGCTTCGCGCTGGGCGGCGGCTGCGAGCTCTCGATGAGCTGCGACATCCGCATCTGCTCGGACAACGCGGTCTTCGGACAGCCGGAAGTCGGTCTTGGCATTACTCCTGGCTTTGGCGGCACCCAGCGTCTGGCGCGCATTATCAGCGTGGGTATGGCGAAGCAGATGATCTATACGGCGAGAAATATCAAGGCGGATGAGGCGCTTCGCATCGATCTGGTCAACGCCGTTTACACGCAAGAGGAACTGATGCCGGCGGCGAAAAAGATGGCGGCCGGGATCGCGGCCAATGCTCCGATTGCTGTCCGCAACTGCAAGAAGGCGATCAACGAGGGTCTGCAGGTGGATATGGATCAGGCGATTGTGATCGAGGAGAAGCTGTTTGGCGACTGCTTCGAGACCCATGACCAGAAGGAAGGCATGGGAGCGTTCCTGGAGAAGCGGAAAGAGAAGAATTTCATTAATAAATAATAAAAATCAGGAGGGATAAACGACATGAAGGTTGGTATTATCGGTGCGGGAACCATGGGTTCCGGTATTGCGCAGACATTTGCCCAGAAGGACGGTTATGAGGTTTACCTGTGCGACATCAACGAAGAGTTCGCGGCCAACGGCAAGAAGAAGATTGCCAAGGGCTTTGAGAAGCGGATCGCCAAGGGCAAGATGGATCAGGCGTCAGCGGACGCGATTCTTGCCAAGATTACCACAGGCGTGAAGGATATCTGCACGGATGCGGATCTGATCGTGGAAGCGGCTGTGGAAAATATGCAGATCAAGAAGCAGACCTTCAAAGAGCTGCAGAGCATCTGCAAGACGGACTGCATGTTCGCGACCAACACCTCCTCTCTTTCGATCACGGAGATCGGCGCGGGCCTGGATCGTCCGGTGATCGGTATGCATTTCTTCAATCCGGCTCCGGTTATGAAGCTGATTGAGGTAATTGCCGGCCTGAACACTCCGGCGGAGATGGTGGATAAGATCAAAGCGATCGCCGAAGATATTGGCAAGACCCCGGTACAGGTAGAGGAAGCCGCCGGTTTCGTGGTGAACCGTATTCTGATCCCGATGATCAATGAGGCGGTCGGCATCTACGCGGACGGTGTTGCTTCGGTTGAGGGTATCGATACCGCGATGAAGCTTGGCGCGAACCACCCGATGGGACCGCTGGCTCTGGGCGATCTGGTTGGCCTGGACGTCTGCCTGGCGATTATGGAAGTACTGTACTCCGAGACTGGCGATTCCAAGTATCGTCCGCATCCGCTGCTGAGAAAGATGGTCCGCGGCGGCAAGCTCGGCATCAAGAGCGGCAAGGGATTTTACGATTATTCGAAATAAAGCGTGCTGTTATGCCTGAAAAGGCAGAGTTCGCAGCAAATGAAAACATGTTAATATGACAAAAAGAACCTGTGTATTTTTGATATGCAGGTTCTTTTCTGTGTAATAAAAAAGTTCGCCGTCCGGCGAACTTTTGTGGTATGTGTTCAGCTTAATTTTACCGCACAGTGTGTGATAAATTAAAAAAGGACTTCATGGAATATTCACAAATGCCACGAATATGACGCTTGCGGTGCGATAATGACTATGTTAAGATATGAATAACAGAAAGGGGTGGATGTATTGGAATGAAAATATATTTGGATAATTGTTGTTATAATCGCCCATATTTGGAGGTTAATTGATATGGCTAACAGTATAGAAATTATGGATAAAGGAATTAATTGTTTGCTGGAGAAATTGGGCGTTGTGGAAACGGAACAGTTTATATCGGTAATCATACGGGAAAAGTTCGATTATACAAAATGGCAAAGGGAAAAGTTTGATCATGTCAGCGCTGAGGAATTTCAGGAGGCAGCCGTAGCTTATGCAAAGAAAAATCCGTTTAAAGTGGAGGGATAGGTCATGTTCCGGAAAATGAGACGATCAAAACAGGAGCTTTCGCAGGAAGAGTGCCAGACTATATTAAAGGAAGAAAAACGTGGGGTTTTATCCGTCCACGGCGATGACGGCTACCCGTACGGCGTGCCGATGAACTTTTTTTACGAACCGGAGGATGGAATGCTGTATTTTCACGGCGCAAAAGAGGGGCACAAGATCGACGCGATAAAATCCGACGATAAGGTGTGCTTTACGACATGGATCCAGCGCAGGCAGGATGCGGACGGCTGGTCTTGGTATGTCGACAGCGTGATTGCGATGGGGCGCGCCAAATTGGTTTCGGATGCGCAGGAAACCATCGACATAGCCCGAAAATGCGGCTTAAAATATTATCCTTCGGCAGAAGACGTCGAGAAGGAAATACAAAGAGATGGTTCCCGGCTCCAGATCATTGCGCTGTCGATCGAGCATCTGACAGGCAAGCGCGTCCATGAAAAATAGAAACAAGCATCATTTCTGACAATTCTTTTCGTAGAGAATCAGCAGTCCCTTCATCAGCAGCGCCTCATCGTAATGGATGTTGTGTTTGCAGAGCGGCACGATAAAGCGGGAAAGGCCGCCGGTGGCGACGATGGACGCCTTCTGTCCGATCTCTTCTTCCATACGGTCGATGATGCCGTCGATGGTACCGGCATTACCGTACATGATACCGCTGCGCATGCAGTCGATTGTGTTTTTGCCGATGACGTGCGTCGGGATGTCGAGGCTGATCGATGGCAGCTGCGCTGTCTTGTTACTCAGCGTATCAAGGGAGACGCGCAGTCCGGGAAGGATCACGCCGCCGATATAATTGCCGTTTTTGTCAATGACAGACATCGTCGTGGCGGTTCCCATGTCGATGATGATGATCGGGCAGGGGAAATCATGCAGGGCGGCGACGGCGTCGACGATCATATCGCTGCCGACCGTCTTGGGGTTATCCATGAGGATGTTGAGCCCTGTCTTCATGCCGGACCCGACCAGCTTGGGACGGTAGCCGAAAATTTTTTTGATCGCGGAAGAGAGCGTCGCGTTGAGCGGCGGCACGACGGACGACATGATGACGCCCTCGACCTGCGACTTTTTGATGTTGTGGATCTCGAGAATATTCTTCAGATTAATCGCGTATTCGGTGCCGGTCTTGGCGTGGTCGGTGGTGATCCGCTCCACAAAATAGGTGCGGTTGTCGTCGATCGCGCCGATCACAATATTCGTATTACCCATATCAATTGCCAAAATCATGGGGAACTCCTTTCAAAGCAAAAAAAACTATGCTATAATGGGCGGGAAATCCATAATGTTGTACCATGTCCACTAACCTCAGCTTTCGCCTGCGGCTCAGCTTCGCTACACCGTAGGCGCCCTTTAGGAAGTGCTCACATCGTACCATAATTTTACAAAAAAAACAACCGGGAGGAAACCTATGTTAGAGGGAAAAACCGTTGTGCTGGGCGTCAGCGGCGGCATTGCGGCTTATAAAATTCCGAATCTCGCCAGTATGCTGGTAAAACAGGGGGCGGACGTCAATGTCATCATGACCGCGAACGCGCAGAATTTTATTACTGCGACAACCTTTGAGACTCTGACCGGAAATAAATGCCTGATCGATACCTTTGATCGTAATTTTTCGTTTCAGGTGGAGCACGTAGCATTGGCAAAGCGGGCGGATATTTTTCTGATTGCCCCGGCGACGGCCAATGTGATCGCCAAGATCGCGCATGGGATTGCGGACGATATGCTGACGACGACCTTTCTGGCTGCGGAGTGCCCGAAGCTGATCGCCCCGGCGATGAATACGCACATGTTTGAGAATCCGGTCACGCAGGACAACATTGCGATCTGCAAGAAATACGGCATGAAAGTGATCGAGCCGGCGAGCGGCCGGCTGGCCTGCGGCGATACCGGCGCGGGCAAGATGCCGGAACCGGCGGATCTGTTTGCCTGGATCGAGCGGGAGCTGAGTGATGCCGGGAAAGCCTGCGGGGAAAATTGTGAGAAAGACAGCGGGGAAAATGACGAAAGAACCCGTGAGGGAGAATGCGGGGAAAACTGCGAAAAGGATCTGAGCGGCCGGAAGGTGCTGGTGACGGCCGGGCCGACGCGGGAAGCGATTGATCCGGTGCGCTATATTTCCAATCATTCGACCGGCAAGATGGGATACGCGATCGCGGCGGAGGCGGCGCGGCGCGGGGCCGAGGTGACACTCGTGAGCGGGCCGGTAGCGCTTGCAGCACCGGAGGGCGTGAAGGTGGTTCCCATTGTCAGCGCCCATGATCTGTTTGAGGCCGTGACCGCGGTGAGTGGAGAGCAGGATATTATTATCAAGGCGGCGGCGGTGGCGGATTACCGACCGGCTGTGGTGGCTACGGAGAAGACGAAGAAGGGAGAGGGTGAGACTGCGCTTTCTCTCGTGCGCACGGAAGACACACTGGCCTGGCTCGGGCAGCACCGGCGGCCGGGACAGTTTTTGTGTGGTTTTTCAATGGAGACGGAACATGTGCTGGAAAATTCCCGCGCGAAGCTGGAGAAAAAACATATCGATATGATCGTCGCGAATAATCTGAAGGTGGAGGGCGCGGGATTCGGCACGGATACAAACGTTGTAACCCTGATTACCGCGGATGACACGATACAGCTGGAGCGGATGAGCAAGACAGAAGTAGCGCGCCATCTGCTGGACCGGATTATCGCGCTTATCGAAGGAGGACAGACCCTTGGCTGATATCACAGAAGAAATAAAAAAACGCCGCACGTTCGCGATCATCTCCCATCCGGACGCCGGAAAGACGACATTGACGGAGAAATTTCTGCTTTACGGCGGCGCGATCAACCTCGCCGGTACGGTGAAGGGGCGCAAGGCGGCAAAGCACGCGGTCTCGGACTGGATGGAGATTGAAAAGGAGAGAGGAATCTCCGTGACCTCCTCGGTGATGCAGTTTTCGTATGAGGGCTACTGTATCAATATCCTTGATACCCCGGGACATCAGGATTTCTCGGAGGATACCTACCGCACGCTGATGGCCGCGGACAGCGCCGTCATGGTGATCGACGGATCAAAGGGCGTGGAGGCGCAGACAATCAAGCTGTTTAAGGTCTGTGTGATGCGCGGTATTCCGATTTTTACCTTTATTAATAAGTTTGACCGTGAGGCAAAGGATCCGTTTGACCTGATGTCGGATATCGAAAGCGTGCTCGGCATCCGCACCTGCCCGATCAACTGGCCAATCGGCTGCGGAAAGAACTTTAAGGGCGTTTACGATCGTGACACCAGGACAATCACGACATTTACGGCCGCCATGGGCGGCCAGAAGGAAATTGCCTCACGCACGTTTGGCCTGGACGCGCCGGAAGCGGAGACGACGGTCGGCAGCGATTATTATCAACAGCTGCTTGAGGAGATTGAGCTGCTGGATGGCGCCGCCGATGAGTTTGACCTTGACCGTGTGAGCCGGGGCGATCTGTCGCCTGTATTTTTCGGTTCGGCGCTGACCAATTTTGGTGTGGAGACTTTCCTCGAGCATTTCCTGAAGATGACGACCTCGCCGCTGCCGCGGCGCACGACGACGGGTACGGTTGATCCGTTTGCGGAGGATTTTTCCGCGTTCGTTTTTAAGATTCAGGCAAATATGAACAAGGCGCACCGCGACCGCATCGCTTTCATGCGGATTGTCTCGGGCCGGTTTGAGAGCGGGATGGAAGTAAATCACGTCCAGGGCGGGCGGAAACTGCGGCTCTCGCAGCCGCAGCAGATGATGGCGCAAGATCGCAAGATCGTCGAGGAAGCGTATGCCGGAGATATTATCGGCGTTTTTGATCCGGGCATTTTTTCGATCGGAGACACGCTCTGCAGCTCGAATGAGAAGTTTGAGTTCGAGGGCATTCCCACCTTCGCGCCGGAGCATTTCGCGCGTGTGCGTCAGGTGGATACGATGAAGCGGAAACAGTTCTTGAAAGGAGTCACGCAGATTGCCCAGGAGGGCGCGATCCAGATCTTCCAGGAGTACAATACCGGCATGGAGGAGATCATTGTTGGCGTCGTCGGCGAGCTGCAGTTTGAGGTGTTGACGTATCGTCTGGAAAATGAGTACAATGTGGAAGTAAAGCTGGATAAGCTTCCCTACGAGTATATTCGCTGGATTGAGAATAAGAGCGAGATCGACGTTGGCAAGATCCAGGGTACTTCGGATATGAAGCGCATCCGCGATCTGAAGGATAATCCGTTGCTGCTGTTTGTCAACAGCTGGAGCGTAGGTATGGTGCTGGAGCGGAACCCGGGCCTGAAGCTGTCAGAGTTTGGCCGGGAATAACGATTGTGGAATGGAGGCTATTATGAAATACAAAGATCAATTTGACCGGTATATGGAAGAACATCGGCAGGAGATGATTGAGGACATCTGTGAGCTCTGCGCGATCAACAGTGAGAAAATGCCCGCAGAGGAGGAGATGCCATACGGACCGGGAGCGGCGGAGTGTCTGGATGCCGCTCTGGATATGGCGGAGGGGTATGGATTTGAGGTGCAGGATTACGATGGCTATGTCGGATGCGTGGATTTTGAGCCGCAGATGAAGCGGCAGCTGGACATTCTCGCACATCTGGATGTAGTGCCGGCGGGAGAGGGCTGGACGGTTACGGAGCCGTTTTGTCCTCTGGTGAAGGACGGCCGTATTTACGGACGGGGTACCGCGGACGATAAGGGGCCGGTGGTGGCCGCGCTCTACGCGATGCGGATGATACGGGAGCTAGGTATCCCGCTGAAACGAAATGTACGCCTGATTCTCGGCACGGATGAAGAGTGCGGCAGCTCGGATATTCGCTATTATTATGCGAAAGAACCAGAAGCGCCGATGACTTTCTCGCCGGACGGCGATTACCCGGTGGTCAATGTTGAAAAGGGACGGCTGCAGGGGCATTTTACGGCAGAGTTTACAGCTTCGGAAGCGCTGCCAAGGCTGGTATCTGTGAATGTCGGCGTCAAGTGCAACGTCGTGCCAGGCAAAGCGGAGGCGGTTGTGGAAGGATTTGCGGCAGGATTGCCGGAAGCCATATCGCTGGAGGCAGCGATACGGGAGACGGAGGCGGCTACAGGCGTGCGATTCGAAATGGAACCGGATGGAAATCGCTGCAGGATTACCGCAGTGGGGAAGGGCGCGCACGCCTCTACGCCGGAGGATGGCAACAATGCGCTGACGGGCCTTTTGTCTTTGCTTGTCCGGCTGCCGTTTGCAGACTGCCCTCAGGTGGAGGCGCTGCGAAAGCTGGAGAAGCTGATGCCGCACGGCGACTGGGACGGCGCGGCGCTCGGCGTTGCGATGTCGGACGAGGTTTCCGGCCCTCTGACGCTGGCATTTTCCATGCTTACCGTAACGGCAGAGCATGTGGATGCGCAGTTTGACAGCCGTGTTCCGATTTGCGGCAACGAGGAAAATGTTCTCTTCGTGATCCGTGAACGGTTGGCGGCAGCCGGATTTACGCTGCACAACGATTCGATGGTACCGCCGCATTATGTCGACGGAAATACGGCATTTGTGCGTACGCTGCTGGACGCTTACGAGCTCTATACAGGGCGTAAGGGAGAATGTCTTTCGATGGGCGGCGGCACTTATGTTCATGACCTGAAAAACGGCGTTGCTTTCGGCGCGTCGATGCCGGAGACGGACAACCGCATGCATGGAGCCGATGAGTTTGCGGTTATCGATGAGCTGGTAACCAGCGCAAAAATCTTCGCGCAGGCGATTGTCGGGCTGTGCGGGTAGATAAACGATGGCAGCAGAAGAATGAGACGAGGAGAACAGACATGGCAAATGTAGCGATTATGGGATACGGCACAATAGGCTCCGGCGTGGCGGAGGTGCTTATGGAAAATAAGGCGGAGATCGCAAGAGCCGCCGGGGAGGAAGTGCAGCTGAAATATGTCCTTGATGTGCGGGATTTTCCGGACAGTCCGGTGGCGGACAAGCTGATTCATGATTTTTCGCAGATCGAGAACGATCCGGATGTGCAGATTGTCGTGGAGACGATGGGCGGGCTGAATCCTGCTTACCCGTTTGTCAAAGCGTGCCTGCTTGCCGGCAAGCATGTCGTCACCTCCAACAAGGCGCTGGTGGCGGCTCATGGTACCGAGCTGCTGCAGATTGCCCGCGAGAAAGGGATCAACTTTTTCTTTGAGGCGAGTGTTGGCGGCGGCATCCCGATTATCCGCCCGCTGTATCGGTGCCTTGCGGGTGAGCGGATCACGGAAATCACCGGCATTCTGAATGGCACGACCAACTACATCCTGACAAAGATGGATAAGGAGGGCGCGTCGTTTGAAGAGACGTTGAAGGACGCGCAGGAGCTTGGTTATGCGGAGCGCAACCCGGAGGTGGATATCGAGGGGTACGACACCTGCCGCAAGATCGCGATCCTTACGGCGATGGTGACCGGGAAAGAGGTCAATTACGAAGAAATTTACACGGAAGGCATCACGAAAATCACGGACGTCGATTTCCGTTATGCGGCGCAGATGGGAACCTCGGTGAAGCTGTTTGGTTCCAGCCATATTGACAACGGTGAGGTGCATGCCTGGGTGGCGCCGGTGATGATCGGGAAGAAGCACCCGCTGTACGCGGTTTCGGACGTGTATAACGGTATTGTTGTTAAGGGAAATATGCTCGGCACCAGCATGTATTACGGAAGCGGCGCGGGCAAGCTGCCGACGGCGAGCGCGGTGGTGGCGGATATCATTGAAGCCGTGCAGAATAAGGGACATAACGTGCCAATCGGCTGGAGCAATGAAAAGCAGCCGATCGCCGATATGGCAACGGCGGCGTACCGCTATTTTGTGCGCGTCGAGGGTAAAGCGGCGGAGCGCTGCGCGGAAGTGGAAGCGGCGTTCGGAAAATGCCGGGTGATCGAGATTGACGGACTGGATGAGTTTGCCGTGCTGACTGGCAGGATGGCCGAGGGCGATTTCAGGGCGAGGATGGAAAAAATCCCTGGTATTCGTCAGGTGATCCGCGCGGAGCTTGAGGATTAGCAGCCGGTGCCGGAGACGGGTAGCCGGTGTCGGAGATGGTGTTAGTAAGTTATGACAGGAGTAGAATCGATGGACATTATCCGGGTTTTGCAGCAGGAGCTGAAAATTGAATACAAACAGGCCGAGGCGGCCGTGCGGCTGATCGACGAGGGAAACACGATTCCGTTTATCGCGCGCTACCGCAAGGAGGTTACGGGTTCGCTCGACGATGAGGTGCTGCGTGCTCTGGACGAGCAGCTTCGTTATTTGCGCAGCCTGGAGGAGAAGAAGGAACAGGTATTGTCCTCGATACGCGAGCAGGAGAAGCTGACGCCGGAGCTGGAGGCGGAGATCCGCGCGGCGATGACGCAGGTGGCGGTCGACGATCTTTACCGTCCTTATCGGCCCAAGCGACGCACGCGCGCGATGGTGGCGCGGGAGCGGGGACTGGAGCCCCTGGCGGATCTGATCAGTCTGCAGCTGGCAAAAGAACCGGTGGAGACGCTAGCGGCTGCCTATGTATCGGAAGAAAAGGAAGTCCCTACGGCGGCGGACGCCGTGGCCGGAGCGATGGATATTCTCGCGGAGCGCGTCTCGGACAATGCCGATTACCGCACCCATATCCGCAGAGTGACGATGGAACAAGGAATGATCTGTTCGGAGGCAAAAGACGCTTCCGCGCAGTCCGTTTACGAGAATTATTATCACTATCAGGAGCCGGTGCGGCGCTGCGCGGGTCATCGTGTGCTGGCGCTCAACCGCGGCGAGAAAGAAAAGCTGCTGAGCGTGCGTATCGAAGCGCCGGAGGAGGAACTGCTGCGCTATCTGGAAAAACAGGTGATCCTGCGTGATAATCCGTACACGACGCCGGTTTTGCAGGATGTGGTGCGTGACAGTTACAGCCGCCTGATCGCGCCGGCGATTGAGCGGGAGATCCGCAATGAGCTAACGGAGAAAGCCGAGGCCGGGGCGATCCGCGTGTTTGGCAAAAACTTAAGTCAGCTTCTGATGCAGCCGCCGATCAGCGGCCGCGTGGTGCTGGGATGGGATCCCGCTTTCCGCACGGGCTGCAAGCTGGCGGTTGTCGATGAGACCGGAAAGGTGCTGGACACGACCGTGATCTTTCCGACCGCGCCGCAGTTTAAAGTGGCGGAGGCGAAGGACACGCTGAAAAAACTGATCCGGAAGTATCACATTTCCCTGATTTCGGTCGGCAACGGCACGGCTTCGCGCGAGTCGGAGCAGGTGATTGTGGAGCTGTTGAAGGAAATTCCGGAACAGGTGCAGTATGTGATTGTCAATGAGGCGGGGGCGTCCGTTTACTCGGCGAGCAAGCTGGCGACGGAGGAATTTCCGCAGTTTGACGTGGGCCAGCGCAGCGCTGCCTCGATCGCGCGCCGTCTGCAGGATCCGCTGGCGGAGCTGGTCAAGATCGATCCGAAGGCGATCGGCGTCGGCCAGTACCAGCATGATATGAACCAGAAAAATTTAAGCGAAGCGCTGCAGGGCGTGGTCGAGGACTGTGTGAACCGCGTCGGCGTCGATCTGAATACCGCGTCGGCGCCGCTGTTGGAATATGTCTCCGGCATCAGCAAGCCGATCACGAAAAATATCGTTGCCTATCGGGAAGCAAACGGAGCCTTCTGCGACCGGCGTGCGCTGCTGAAGGTGCCGCGGCTCGGCCCGAAGGCTTATGAGCAGTGCGCGGGCTTTCTGCGCATCACGGACGGGACGAACCCGCTGGACGGCACTTCCGTACACCCGGAGAGCTATGCGGCCGCGTCGGCGCTGATGGAGCGGCTGGGGTATTCCGCGGCGGATATCGGGCGCGGAGGCTTACGGCAGCTGGGCAAAAAGATCGGGGATTACAAACGGCTGGCGGCGGAGCTGGGCATTGGCGAGATCACGCTGCGCGATATCGCCGCGGAGCTGGAAAAACCGGGGCGCGACCCGCGCGAGGAGATGCCCAGGCCGATTCTGCGCACGGATGTGCTGGAGATGAAGGATCTGAAGCCGGGGATGATCCTCAAGGGGACCGTGCGCAACGTGATTGATTTCGGCGCCTTTGTGGACATCGGCGTTCATCAGGACGGTCTGGTACACATCTCGCAGATTTCCGAAAAGTACATAAAACATCCGTCGGAGGCGGTCAGCGTCGGCGATATTGTCGAGGTGAAGGTGCTTTCCGTGGACGTCGCGCGGAAGCGGATCGCGCTGACGATGAAGGAGATTTTATGAAAATAAGCAGAGAGAGCCGCGGGAGCGCCGGTACATCGCCGTTGCAGTGGATTTCCCACAGCGCGGCGGATACGTTTGCCCTCGGAGAGCAGTTTGGCAGACAGGCCCGCGCGGGCGAAATTTATTGTCTGGACGGAGATCTGGGCGTGGGCAAGACGGTGTTTACGCAGGGCTTCGCGCAGGGACTTGGCATTGAAGAACCGGTGAACAGTCCGACGTTTACGATCCTGCAGCAATATGAAAGCGGCAGACTGCCGCTTTATCATTTTGATCTCTATCGCATCAGCGATGCAAGTGAGATGGACGAGATCGGCTACGAGGACTGCTTTTACGGAGAGGGTGTCTGCCTGGTCGAGTGGGCGCAGCTGGTGCCGGAGATAATGCCGGAGGAAGTGGTACACATCCGCATTGAGAAGGATCTGAGCCAGGGATTTGATTACCGGGTGATTACGGTGGAGGGGACGGCGTTACGGGAGTGACGATGTACAACGGTTTTGAAAAATTCCAATCGGAGGGAAAAAAGTCATGAAAATCCTCGGAATTGAGAGCGCGTCGATGGTGGCGTCGGTGGCGGTGGTCACGGACGATGTGCTGACGGCGGAATATACGGTAAATTTTAAAAAGACGCATTCGCAGACGCTGCTGCCGATGATCGACGAGGTAGCGCGGATGCTGGAGCTGGATCTGCACACGCTGGACGCGGTCGCGGTCTCGGGCGGGCCGGGATCTTTTACCGGGCTGCGCATCGGCTCAGCGACGGCCAAGGGAATCGGGCTGGCGCTGGAGCTGCCGCTCATCCATGTGCCGACCCTGGATGCCATGGCTTACCAGATTTTCGGCACACAGGCGCTGATCTGTCCGATCATGGACGCGCGTCGCGGTCAGGTCTATACGGGGCTGTATGAATTTGAGGAACAATTCAAGGTGATTGTGCCCTCGCGCGCGATGGCGGTGACCGAACTGGCAGAGGAGCTGAATGAGCGCGGACAGCGCGTCATTTTCCTTGGCGACGGGATCCCGGTTTACCGGGAAATTCTGGAGGCTGGGCTGACCGTACCGTATTCGTTTGCTCCGGCGCAGATGAACCGGGAGCGGGCGGCGAGCGTAGCGGCTCTGGGCGCGGTTTATTTTAAAAACGGGCAGACGGAGACGGCGCAGGATCACCGGCCGGATTATCTGCGCAAGGCGCAGGCGGAGAGAGAGCTTGAGGAGGCCAGGCGTCAGGGAAAGACCGCCGAGCTTGCGGCGGGGCACAGCGTCGGTACAGGGAACAGCCAATGATCTGCCAAAACGGAGGAGAGTCGATGCGAGAGTCAATGGCGTGCGGATCCGGAGGCGGAGCATTGCTTCGCCGCATGAGGGAGACCGACCTGGAGCAGGTGGCCGAGCTGGAGCGGCTCTGTTTTTCGGAGTCCTGGTCGCGGCGCATTCTTGAGGCCGGACTTCACAGCGCTTACGATATTTTTTATGTCTGGGAGCAGGAGGGGGAAATATTTGCCTACTGCAACCTGCGGCTGCTGGCCGGCGAGGGCGAGATCGAGCGCATTGCCGTGCGGCCGGACCGCCGCCGTTTGGGCCTTGGCAGAAAATTGATGGAAGCGATGGAAAAGGCAGCCAGCGATTATCGCGCGTCGGCGATCAGCCTGGAGGTGCGCGAAAGTAACCTTGCGGCGCGCAGGCTTTATGAATCCTGCGGTTTTGCGGCGGAGGGCGTGCGAAAAGGCTATTACCACAACCCATTCGAGGACGCTGTGATCATGTGGAAACGACAGGATCAGACAGGAATTACCACTTAAAAAATGAGATCTTCCGGTTTATAATGTAGGGGTATCCGGCGTGCCGGACGCCCCACTGTTATGATGTGGCCGGGGATGAATTCCGATATCGTGAAGCTTGGCTGCGCATCCGTCCGGCGTCATCATGAAAAGCCCTTTGGGCGGGGCACGCAGACCGATAACCGAATGAAAGAGAAAGGGCGAGGATGTTATGAGGAAGTACAAAAGGAATGGAGAGCTGGAAACCGTGATCTGCAATCACTGTGGCCGGAAGCTGATCGTGAAAGGAGGGCTCCTGCGCGAGGGCGCGATCTGCGTCGACCATGTCTGGGATTTCTTCTCGGAGAAGGACGGCGAGATGCACCACTGGGACCTGTGCGAGGACTGCTATGATGATTTTGTCAATCAGTTCCGCATCGAGCCGACGATCGAGGAACAGGTTGAATTCATTTGACGGGTGTGTTATCATACGGGTTGAATGAAAGCGAGGATAACACAGTTATGCTGGATGTTTGTTTGCTGGGAACCGGTGGGATGATGCCGCTGCCGTACCGCTGGCTGACGTCGATGATGGCGCGCTGCGCGGGCAGCAGTCTGCTGATCGACTGCGGAGAGGGCACGCAGGTCGCATTGAAGAAAAAGGGCTGGAGCCCCAAACCGATCGATATTATGTGTTTTACCCATTATCATGCGGATCATATCAGCGGGCTTCCGGGCCTGCTGCTCACGATGGGCAATGCCGAGCGTACGGAACCGCTGCTGATGATTGGCCCTAAGGGTCTGGAGCGCGTGGTCGGAGCGCTGCGCTGCATCGCGCCGGAGCTGCCGTTCCCCCTGCAGTTTATTGAGCTGGAGGAGAATCGGGAGCAGTTTTCTGTCGGGCCTTATGTGATCGACGCGTTCCGTGTCAATCACAATGTGGTCTGCTACGGCTATGCGGTCTCGATTCCCAGAGCAGGACGTTTTGATATCGAGCGGGCGAAGGCGCAGGAAGTGCCGATGAAGGCCTGGAGCCGCCTGCAGAAGGGCGAGACGCTGACGATCGACGGGCGGACCTACACGCCGGACATGGTGCTCGGCCCTTCGCGGCGCGGCCTGAAGATTGTCTACTGCACGGATACGCGGCCGGTTCCGGTGATTGCCGAGTACGCGGCGGACGCGGATCTGATGATCTGCGAGGGTATGTACGGGGAGGACGGCAAAGAGGCCAAGGCGCGGGAATATAAGCATATGACGATGTACGAGGCGGCGGAGCTTGCGCGGCGCGCACAGCCGAAGGAAATGTGGCTGACGCATTACAGCCCGTCTCTGACCCGTCCGGACGAATATATTGACAAAGTGCAGAAAATTTTTCCACGGGCGAAGACCGCGAGGGACGGCTGGAGCCTGGAGCTGGGTTTCGATGAGGAATGAAGAACGTTATGATGCGGAATACCATGGAGAATGAATGATCGGGGATGATGATTATGGAACGGAAGGAAAGGGATGTCCTGATCCTGGCGGTGGAGAGCTCCTGTGATGAGACTGCGGCCGCGGTAGTGCGAAATGGCAGGGAGGTGCTTTCTAATGTGATCTCCTCACAGATCGCGGTTCATACGCGTTTCGGCGGCGTCGTGCCTGAGATCGCTTCGAGGAAACATATTGAAAAGATCAACCAGGTGATTACACAGGCGCTGGATGATGCGGGGAAAGAACTTGCGGATATGACCGCGATTGGCGTTACCTATGGACCGGGGCTGGTCGGGGCGCTGCTGGTCGGCGTGGCCGAGGCGAAGGCGATCGCCTGGGCGGCGGGCAAGCCGTTGGTCGGCGTCCATCACATCGAGGGACATGTGGCGGCCAATTATATTGAAAATCCGGATCTGAAGCCGCCCTTTGCCTGCCTGATTGTTTCCGGCGGGCACACGCATCTTGTTGTGGTCAGGGATTATGGCGAGTTTGAGATTCTCGGTCGTACGCGCGACGATGCGGCGGGTGAGGCGTTTGACAAGGTGGCGCGGGCTGTGGGGCTGGGCTATCCGGGCGGGCCGAAAGTCGATGCGGCCGCGAAGGAGGGCGATCCGCACGCCTATGAATTTCCGCGGGCGAAGGTCGAGGGAGCGCCGTACGATTTCAGCTTCAGCGGTATCAAATCGGCTGTACTCAACGAGATCAACCGCGCAAAGATGGCCGGGGAGGAAATCCGCGTGGCCGATCTGGCGGCTTCCTTCCAGAACGCCGTGGTCGAAGCATTGGTGAGCCGCGCCGTGCCAGCGGCAAAGGAATATGGCGGCGGCCGCCTGGCGATCGCCGGGGGTGTGGCCGCGAACTCCGCGCTGCGGACGGCATTAGCGGCTGCCTGCGCGAAGGAAGGTATCCGTTTTTATTATCCGTCGCCGCTGCTGTGTACGGATAACGCGGCGATGATCGGGTCGGCGGCTTATTATGAATACATCCGGGGAGCGCGCAGCGGCTGGGATTTAAACGCGGTTCCGAATTTAAAACTGGGCGAACGATGAGGCCGGACTGCCGGGAGAAGAAGTATGGGGGAGAAACTGTAGTGGAGACAGGAGCGGAGAAGGCAGTGCCGATAATAGCGGAGGCGGCAGCAGCAGGAGAATCAATAACAGGCAGAGTTGGCGCCATTATCCTGGCGGCAGGACGTGGGACGCGCATGGGCGGCAGTGTACGGAAGCAATATTTGCAGCTGGCCGGGCGGCCGTTGATTGCCTGGCCGCTGGAGACGTTTGACCGGAGCGCGGTGGACGAGATCGTGCTTGTCGTCGGGCCAGGTGAAATTCCCTATGCAAAAACAGAGATCTTGCAGCTGCTGCGGCTGAGAAAACCGGTGGCGGTTGTCGAGGGCGGTGCGGAGCGTTATCATTCCGTGTACGAGGGGCTGAAAGCTTTGGAGAACTGCGATTATGTGCTGATTCACGACGGAGCCCGTCCGCTGGTGACGGAAGATATTATCGCGCGCGCGATTGCCGGCGCCCGAAATTATGACGCATGCGTGGTGGGAATGCCTGTGAAGGATACGATAAAGGAAGCGGATCCCGGTGGCTTCTCCGTGCGCACGCCCGACCGCTCACGCCTGTGGCAGATCCAGACACCGCAGGCGTTTTCGTATGTGCTGGTGCGAGCGGCCTATGACCGGATGATGGGCGATGTGTCATTGCAGCAGGGCATTACAGACGACGCCATGGCCGTGGAACGGATGATGGGACATCCGGTGAAACTGATCGAAGGCAGCTATCAGAACATTAAGGTAACAACCCCGGAAGATCTGCCGGTCGCCAGGCTGTTTTTGACGAATATTTCTTGAACAATCTCAGAAATCGTGGTATAACCTCTTTACATGGAATTTACACAATTTTCATACCGGAGGTTTAGCCATGAGTGATTTTGATATGGTAATGCGGCAGTTTACGGGGCCGGGACTGCTGGAGCAGCTGGAGCTGCTGGCGCGGATTTTCATCGCTTCGATGCTGGGAGCGCTGATCGGCATCGAGCGTAAAAACCAGAACAAATCAGCCGGTGTCCGCACGCACGCGATCGTCGCTCTGGGCGCGGCGCTGATGATGGTTGTATCCAAATATGGTTTCGCTGATTCCGCGAAGGTGGATGCTTCACGTATCGCATCGCAGGTGGTCAGCGGCGTGAGCTTTCTGGGTGCCGGAGTTATATTTGTGCGCAACAATCTGATTAACGGCCTGACGACATCGGCCGGGATCTGGGCGACAGCCGGCGTCGGTCTGGCACTGGGGTGCGGTCAGTATGTTGTCGGTATCTGTTCGGCGCTGATGATCATTATTGTGCAGATGATTATGCACAAGGTCGCTTTTTTTCGAATGTTGCCTCAGGAGGTTATCTGCGGATGACGATGGTCAAGAAGGCCGGGGTGGTCGAGCAGATGGAGGAGTATCTACGTAAAGAGCGCGTGAAGGTTGCGGCCGTGAAGATCAACAAGACAAAAAAGGACGAAGTCAAGCTGGAGTTTGACGTGATCTATCCGCCGGGATACGACAAGTCACGTCTGCTTTCCCGTCTTGTGGAGATGGACGATGTACTTGTGGTCAGCGAATAATTACATAGTTTAAGAAAGGCAGGCGGCAGTCATGACATCACTGGAACTTTTGGAACGTTCGCCGGTCATCGCGGCGATAAAAAATGACAACGGCCTGCGGCGCTGCCTGGATTCGGAGTGCGAGGTTGTATTTGTTCTGTATGGAAATATCTATAATATTCCGGAGATTGTTGATACGATAAAAGAGCATGGAAAGCATGCGATGATTCACGCAGATATGGTGCAGGGACTTGGTACGAAGGAGATTGCTGTTGATTTCCTGAAAAAGAATACACGGGCAGATGGCATTATCAGCACGAAGCCGTTGATTGTGCGTCGCGCCAGGGAACTTGATATGACGGGGATCCTGCGGGCCTTCCTCATCGATTCGATGGCGATAGAAAGTACCAAAAAGCTGCTGGAGAGCTGCCGCCCGGATATGATTGAGATAATGCCGGGTGTGATGCCGAAGATCATCCGCAGACTGCGGCCGGATATCTCGATTCCGATTATTGCCGGCGGGTTGATTGCGGAGAAGAAAGAGATCATGGAGCTGCTCTCTGCGGGTGCGGACGCGATCTCGACCACGAGGGAGGAACTGTGGTTTCTGTAATGTGCGGATTGAAAAAGGATAGCCTGCTGTTTGCCGGGAAAAAAGCAATTATCTTTAATATGGACGGGACACTGATCGATTCGGTGGGGATCTGGAATCAGATTGATGAGGCGTTGATTGCCAGGATCCGCACGGACGGCGGGAGCGGGGGAGAGGATGTTCAGCTTCAGCGCGATATGCTGCTGCGCCGTTTTGCGAAAGAGGCCAATCCTTATGTTTCCTATTGCGCCTTTCTGGGAAAAACGTACGGCTGCGCGATGCCGGCTGAGGAGATCAATGCCCTGCGCAATCATATTGCGGACGATTATCTGGAAACGGTGGTTGATTATAAGGACGGCGCGGACAGTCTGGTGCGGGCGCTGAAAGTGGCCGGAATGCGGCTTTGTATCGGGACGACGACCAGAAGAAGGCACATGGATATTTACCGGACGAAAAACCGCAATATTATTTCGAAAGCGAATATTGACGATTATTTTGATCTGATCTACACACAGGAGGACGTCCGGGAGAAAAAACCCAATCCGGAGGTATTCCTGCGCATTATGAATGAGCTTGCGGTCAGTCCGTCGGAGTGCCTGGTATTTGAGGATTCTCTGGTCGGGATTGAGGCGGCGGTGAGGGCCGGTATCGACGCTGTCGCGGTGTATGACCGGTATTCCGACGGTGAACGGGAGGAGATCAATGCGCTTGCTACGTGGCGGGTGGACGATTACCGTGTGTTGATCGCGGCTGAATTTGAGTGATTTTCAGAAGCGCGTAAGCTTTGCAGAATAACAATATGATTAACCGGATGAGAAACTGATATGCGATGAGATGCAATGCGTGTCGGTTCCTTTTTTGTATTTCAAAAGAATTGAACTTGTTTGTTGAAGATATGAATGATATACTCATCTTATATATTTCTGGGATGAAGCTGTAATAAATGCTGTCATAAGCTGGGCAGTTAAAGCTTCTCAGTATGAAAGGGAACACAAATCGCGCCAGAAGCATAGATAGAAATCAGGGACGAAAACACAGGAGGATGTACGCCAATGTGTGGAATTGTTGGTTTTACGGGTGACCATCAGGCCGCCCCGATATTGTTGGACGGGTTGGCAAAACTGGAGTATCGTGGATATGATTCCGCGGGCGTCGCGGTGAGGGACGGGGACGCTGATTTTAAGATCGTCCGTTCCAAGGGCCGGTTAAAAACGCTGGCGGAGAAGCTGGATAATGGAAACGCGCTGCGCGGGACCTGCGGGATCGGGCATACGCGCTGGGCGACGCATGGGGAGCCGTCTGAGGCGAATGCTCATCCGCATTTCAGCGACGATCACAATGTGGTCGCGGTGCACAATGGGATTATTGAAAATTATCAGGAGCTGAAAGATAAACTTACACGTAAGGGCTATACCTTTCATTCTGACACCGATACCGAGGTCGCGGTCAAGCTGATTGATTACTATTACAAAAAATATCTCGGTACTCCGGTAGACGCGATCAACCATTCCCTGATCCGTATTCGCGGTTCCTACGCGCTTGCGGTCATGTTTCAGGCTTATCCGGACGAGATCTATGTGGCTCGGAAGGACAGCCCGATGGTTCTGGGCGTGAATGACGGGGAAGCATATCTGGCGTCCGATGTCCCGGCGATCCTGAAATATACACGCAATGTCTATTATATCGGCAATATGGAGATCGGCAGGTTACAGAAGGGCAATATTACTTTCTACAACCTGGATGGGGACGAGATCGAGATTAAGGCGACCGAGATCAGTTGGGATGCAGATGCGGCGGAGAAGGCCGGTTATGAGCACTTCATGATGAAAGAGATCCACGAACAGCCCAAGGCGGTACTGGATACGCTGCATTCGGTGGTGTCTGACGGCCGGATTGACCTGACATCGGTTGGCATATCTGAGGAGGAGATTCGCGGCATTTCCCAGATTTGTATCGCCGCCTGCGGTTCCGCCTATCATGTGGGTGTGACAGCGCAGTATGTGATGGAGGATCTGGCAGGGATCCCGACGCGCGTGGAGCTGGCATCGGAATTCCGATATCGGAAGCCGCTGATCGATAAGGACGGCCTGGTGGTTGTGATCAGCCAGTCCGGCGAGACGGCGGACAGCCTGGCAGCACTGCGGGCGGCGAAGGAGCAGGGAATACGGATGTTGGCAATTGTAAACGTGGTCGGCAGTTCGATCGCCCGAGAGGCGGACAGTGTGTTCCAGACGCTGGCAGGGCCGGAGATCGCGGTGGCGACGACGAAGGCATACAGCACCCAGCTGATCGCCTGTTATGTGCTGGCGATCCTGTTCGCGTTTGTACGCGGGAGAATCAGCGGGCAGGAATATCAGGATTATATTGCAGAACTGCTGACGCTGCCGGACAAAATTTCGCGGATACTGGAGGATAAGGAGCGCATCCAGTGGTTCGCGTCCAAACAGGCGGCCGCGCGGGACATTTTCTTCATTGGCCGCGGGATTGATTACGCGATCAGCATGGAGGGAAGCCTGAAACTGAAGGAAATCAGCTATATCCACAGCGAGGCGTACGCAGCGGGAGAGTTAAAGCATGGCACGATCAGCCTGATTGAGAATGGTACGCTGGTGATTGGGACGTTGACGCAGCCGGAGCTCTATGAGAAGACTGTGAGCAATCTGGTCGAGGTGAAAAGCCGCGGCGCCTATCTGATGGGATTGACGACCTACGGAAACTATGAAATCGAGGATACGGCTGATTTTGTCGTTTATATCCCGAAGACGGATAAGGATTTCACCGCGTCGCTGGCGGTGATTCCGCTGCAACTGCTGAGCTATTATGTCAGTGTGGCCAAGGGATTGGATGTGGATAAGCCGAGGAACCTAGCAAAGAGCGTGACCGTAGAATAAATGTGACTGTAGAATGAACGTGTGCGTAGAATAAATGTGGGCGGGAAAAATGGACAGGATGGAAGAGATGACGTTTGAAGATCTGTGGTCAGCGTTACTGCGATTCCAGTCCTGTCCATTTTATACTGCAAAAGGGCTGGAATACAGCTACACGATTCATGGTGGCGAGATGAAGGTCGACCGCAAGGAAAAGACTATCACGAAAAGCAGCATAAAAATTGCCTTCGAGCGTGCCAGGCAGGGCGGCGTGAGCGGCCCGAAGAAGCTCGGCGTATTCGGAGCTTCGTATCTTTATCCGGTGTTTGTGCGGATCGGAGTGATTGCGGAATAAAGGATCGGTCTGCGCGTAGCGGGTACGCAGCCCATACAGCCGGTCTGGGATTTTTTAAAATGAAAACATTTATAATAAAAATGTCAACATTTATAATAAAAATGTTGACAAACTTGGATTTGCCCATTATAATACAATGCATAAAGGAGTAACGATTATGAGCTCATTATCATCCCCTTTACAAAGATCTTTAATTGCAAAAGACATTCTGTCTACACTCCGGTATGAGATATTATCCGGAGAACTGAAGGAAGGAGAATTTCTCGGCGAGGTTGCACTCAGCAAACGTATGAATGTCAGCCGCGGCCCGGTCAGATGCGCCCTGCAGCAGCTTGAGGCAGAGGGTCTGGTTGCTTCGGAACAGAATGGGCGGACAAAGGTTGTCGGTCTTTCCAACAAGGATATTGATGATATCTATGATCTGAGATTGGAGTTGGAAAAGAAGGCGGTTCTGATTTTGCAGGAAAAAGATTTTGTAAACTACGCCCCGATTCTTGAGGTTTTAAATCAGTTAAAACTGGAACGAGATAAGGGGGAACTCTGTGATTCTGTGAAAATGGCAGCACTCGGCTATGATGTGCATGTGGCAATTATGAAATGTTCCGAAAACAAGGCTATTTTTAACGCCTGGAAATCTCTCTCATCAGTCCTTCAGATGATTATGGAGATGAACGGAGATTATGTGGACGGAGAAAGGGCGTTCCAGAGCCATAAGGCATTAGTTGATGCAATTATACATAAACAGCCGGATGTCGAACAGGTTATTGAACAGCATTTGTTACAGGATTCCAGGGATATCTATCTAAGCGGGTTACGGGAAAAGGGAGAACGTGGCGGAAAGAGAGTCCATTAATCAACGGAAGAGAATCCACGCGTTCCCCGGAACAGGGAGAATGATATGAAATTAAACAACAAAGCGCGTGGTATCGCGTGGATGGTATCTGTAGGGATGGCACTGTCACTGATCGGGTGCGGAAACCTTTCTGTACCGCAGGAAACAACAGCGGCACAGCAGGAAACGACAGCCGCGGTGCAACAGGAGACAGAAGCGGCAGAGAGTGAGAGTGAAACGGCAGCAGCAGAAAAGACAATCCGTGTAGTAGGAAATTTAAGCGGTCTTTCTCTGGACATGGGAAATGCGTTCTGTGATACCATGGAGGAGCTTTCTGGCGGGACGATCGCCGTAGAACGTTATCTGACCGGCCAGGTGGGAACCAACGATGAGGATCTGTGTATCGGTTTGTCTGAGGGAAACTTTGATGTGTATCTGACTTCGGATATGCTGGCAACCTGGGTATTGCCGGAATGGCTGGGTTATGGTAATGTGGCGTTTTGTTTCCGTGATGCAGAGCATGTACAGAAATACTGGAAAATGTTGGAGAATGATTATGGATTGAACGACAAGATGAGCGAGCAGTACGGTGTTCACGCGTTGGTTACGGATGCCGTAGCTGTCCGCACACCAAGGTATATTACAGCCAATAAGGAAATCACAAGTCCGGATGATATGGTTGGCCTTAAATTCCGTACGCCCAGTGTAGAAGGAGTGGTGGCTTCCTGGCAGGCATGCGGCGCTTCTATAGTGCCAATCGCTTTTGGCGAACTGTACAGCGCACTTCAGACAGGAGCCGCGGATGCACAGGAGAATCCGACAGACATGATTATGCAGGGCGGTTTTTATGGCGTTCAGAAGTATCTGATGCTGACAGGGCATCAATATGGTGCATATCTGTTCCATGTCAATGACGGCTGGTATGAGACTCTTTCAGAGGAAGAGAAAGGATGGGTAACTGAAGCGGCGCAAAAAGGGTATGATCTGTTTAATGAAAAGGGAGCCGAACAGGATGTCCAGTATATCGCGGAGCTGGAAGAGAAGGGGATGACTGTGATTCCGGCTGACCAGATCGATATTGATGCGTTTAAAGAGAAGATTATAGAACCGGTGTTGGAAAAATTTAAGGATACCTGGGCGGAAGGCGGCTGGGATATTATTCAGAACTTATAGCAGATAGCCGGAGAAGGGAAGCAGGCAGCTGCTTCCCTTTTTATACCCAATAAAAAGGCTCTTGTTTCATCAGACAGATTCAGTGCTGAATGCAGGCTGTGTTATTATTCAGAAAGGAAAAACATGAAATATATAACAGACTTTTTAGATAAATTCGTTTTCACGGCATCCTGTATCCTCACCGCGTTACTGGTTGCCATGGTTCTGACGCAGGTAATTTGTCGTAACCTGTTCCGGTTTTCCTTTATGCAGATTGAGGAATTATGTGTTCTAATGATGGCCTGGCTTACGTTTCTTGCAGCTGCTTATGCGGTCCGTCATTGCGGTCATGTGGCGGTGGATTTTTTCTTTAATAAAATGCCACGGCGCGTCAAATATTGGCTCAATCTGGTCACCATCCTTGTGCTGATATTTCTCACAGGCTATATGACATACTACGGTTATGGACTTTCGCTTCGCCAGATGAAGACAATTTTGCCAATAACCCATATTCCAAGAGGAATGATTTATCTGGCCGTGCCGGTATGCAGTGCGATCATGGTTCTGTTCCTGATAGATGCTCTTATCCGCTGCATTTCCCGAAGAAGTATTGAAGGCGTAGTAGTAGATTCTGATGAGCAAATCGGAAAGGAACTGGAAAGTGGAAGAAAACTGATGGAGGAAGTGCTGGGTTCAGAAGAAAGAGGAGGGGAAAGGAAATGACAACAGGAATATGTATTATTGTATTGTTTCTGGTATTACTGTTAATCCGTGTACCGGCAGCTTTCTGTATGTTGGTTACTACTTTGGCCTATGCGCTCCTGACGAATTCCGTCCCGTCCACATTTATCCCACAGGCAATGGTGAGTGGATCCGCTTCCTACACGATTATGGCCGCCCCTTTCTTTATTCTCGTTGGAGAGCTGATGAACAGCTCCGGGATTACCAAGCGTCTGTTTCGCTTTGCGAATGTGCTGGTCGGACATATTACGGGAGGGCTGGGACATGTTAATATTCTGTCAAGTGTATTTTTTGCCGGAGTTTCCGGTTCAGCAATCGCGGATGCGGCCGGCCTTGGGAATGTAGAAATTAAAGCCATGGTAGACGCGGGCTATGACCCGGATTTTTCAGTTGGAATTACAGCGGCTTCCTCGACGATAGGGCCGATTATTCCTCCCAGTAGTCCGATGGTACTTTATGGGATCATGAGCGGGACATCAATCGGCGCACTGTTTCTGGCCGGGATTCCGACAGGTGTTCTGATGGCGGGATTTATGATGCTCGTTGTCTACCTGATATCAAAGAAAAGAAATTACCCAAAAAGCCAAAGAGCGAATCTGAGTGAGATATGGGCAGCGTTCCGGGAGGCATTTTGGGCACTTCTCTCTCCGGTAATTTTGATTGTCGGAATGCTCACCGGGGTCGCCACTCCAACGGAGACGGCGGCGATTGCTGCGGCTTATTCACTGTTTCTAGGAGTGTTTATTTACCGTGAGATGACCTGGAAGAGCCTGATGGGAATTATGAAAAATTCCATCAAGAGCATTGGCATGGTAATGCTTTTAATCGCGACGGGAACTGTGTTCGCATGGATGATCGGAACAGAGAAGGTGGCGGAGCGGAGTGCCGACCTTTTGTTCAGTATGACCAGTAACCCGTGGCTGATTCTCCTGTTGATTAATCTGTTCTTACTGTTTGTAGGGACATTCATGGAGACTACATCAGCTCTTCTCGTCACCCTTCCGGTTCTTATGCCGATTGTTCGTGCTATAGGGATGAGTCCGGTGCAGTTTGGCGTTATTATGATTCTTCTTCTGATGATCGGAATGTTAACGCCGCCGATGGCATTATGCCTTTTTGTCATGGCAAAAATCGGAGGGATATCCTTTGACCGGGCATTTAAAGCGGTAATGCCATATTATGTAGCGCTTCTGGGCGTTCTGGTTCTGATCAATTTGTTTCCTGGCATCACGCTTCTGCTTACGGGACTATAGATTAGGCATAAGATTTATAAGGAGATCAATATGAGTGGAAAAATAAAATTAATGGGATGTCAGCTAAATACAATTGACAAGGAAACCATCCGGTATTTTCTGCAGCTTGGAGTTACGGATATTCAATACAATACCCCGGATATTCCCGGAGAAAAAACATGGGCCTTTGAGGATATTAAAAACTATAAGGAAATGACGGAGGCCTGTGGCGTAAAGCTGGTTTGCATTGAAAACGTTCCAATCCGGTTTTACGATAAGGTCATGCTTGGCCTGCCCGGGCGGGATGAACAGATTGAAAATTATATTGGGCTGATCCGCAGCTTTGGAAAATTGGGAATTCCTTATTTTGGGTATCATTTTACCCCGACTTTTGTATGGCGTACTTCTTACAATGAACAGACGAGAGGCGGTGCCAGGGTCTCTGCCTATAGTGATAAAGTGGCCAGGGAAAATGGAAATCTCGTCAATTATGAAGCACGCCTCGATGTGGAGATCCCGGATCCGGAGGATATGTGGAAAAATTATCAGTATTTTATGAAAGCGATCCTGCCGGAAGCAGAAAAGGCGGGAGTGAAAATGGCGCTCCATCCGGACGATCCGCCGGTATCCATAGTTTCCGGCGTAGCAAGGATATTTAACAGCTTCGAGAGTTATGTTCGAGCGGAAAAGGAGACGGACAGTCCTGCCTGGGGGATTGATTTATGTTTGGGCTGTTGCTCTGAGATGGGAGGAGCTGAGGCGGTAGAGCAGTTTATCCGGTATTTTGGCCCGAAGGGAAAGATTTTCTATGTCCATTTCCGTGATGTGATAGGAACTCCGGATCACTTCCGGGAATGCTATCTGGGCGAGGGGAATTTTGATCCGGCAAAGGTGATGCGTCTCCTGAGAAAATCTGGCTTCGAGGGATATGTCTGTGAAGATCATGTGCCGATTATGGATCACGATTCCCCCTTTGGACATCGGGCGCGCGCCTATGAGATTGGGAAGCTTCAGGGGATGATCTCCATGATGGATTATGATGATAAGAAAGAAGGTCCGGGATTTTCCTGGTAAAATCACTTGCCATGAGCCGCCAAGTGTGTTAGAATGAGAAAACATAGCGACAGAGAGGTCGAGCGATTGTTCCCGGATGTGCCGCATCCGGGAATACTTTTATTGTCGTCGGCTATCTGAATTTATAAGAAAAGGACTGATGCGATTATGGGGCTGAGACAAGGCGAGTGACGCTGTTTATTGTCAAGCACTATGGTGTGATTTACCGACTGTGAAGCTGTAGATGGATTTTATATCGGATTTTTACAAGACGTATCGGTAAATGAAAAATCATAATACAGTTTTCAGGAGGAATGATTGACATGTTGAATTATAAAAAGTACAAACGAGTGCCGGTAGTGGACTATCCGGAGAGGGAGTGGCCGAACCGGCAGATTGAGAAAGCGCCGGTCTGGTGCAGCGTGGATCTGCGCGACGGCAATCAGGCTCTGGTCGAGCCGATGGTCGTGGAAGAAAAGATTGAGTTCTTCAATATGCTGGTGAAGCTGGGCTTTAAGGAAATCGAGGTTGGTTTCCCGTCCGCGTCCCAGATTGAGTATGATTTCCTGCGTCAGCTGGTGGAGCGCAGGATGATTCCGGAGGACGTGCGCATCCAGGTGCTGGTGCAGTGCCGTGAGCATCTGATCAAACGCACGTTTGAGGCGATTCAGGGGATCAAGAAGGTGGTCGTTCATATTTACAATTCCACCTCAACTCTGCAGCGGGATGTGGTGTTCCATGCGAGCAAAGAAGAAGTGAAGCAGATCGCGATTGACGGGACTGAGCTGGTTAAGAAATACATGGCGGATTATGACGGCGATATGTTACTGGAGTATTCCCCGGAAAGCTTTACCGGTACGGAGCTGGATTATGTGCTTGAGGTCTGCACGGCGGTTCAGGACACCTGGGGACTGGCGACGCCGGAACGACCGATTATTTTTAATCTGCCGTCCACAGTGGAGATGACAACGCCCAATGTCTATGCGGATCAGATCGAGTGGATGGATCGGCATTTCAAAGATCGTGACAGCATTGTACTCAGCGTTCATCCGCACAATGACCGCGGCACCGGTGTGGCGGCCACGGAGCTGGCTCTGCTGGCGGGCGCGGACCGCGTCGAGGGTACGTTGTTCGGAAATGGTGAGCGCACGGGTAATGTGGATATTCTTACCCTGGCGTACAATATGTTCTCGCAGGGGATCGATCCGAAACTGGAGATTGAGGATGTGCGTGCGATTGCCGAGGTATATGAGCGCTGCACAAAGATGGATATCGATGAGCGTCATCCATATGCGGGCAAGCTGGTATTCACCGCATTTTCCGGTTCGCATCAGGACGCGATCAGCAAGGGCATGCAGGCGCTGAAGGAGCGTGGCGGCGATTACTGGGAGGTTCCCTATCTGCCGATCGACCCGTCTGATATCGGCCGTGTTTACGAGCCGATCGTCCGTATCAACAGCCAGTCCGGCAAGGGCGGCGTCGCGTTTGTCATGGATACGTTTTACGGATTCCGGCTGCCGAAGGGCATGCACAAGGAGTTCGCTGATATTATCCAGAAGATTTCCGAGCGACAGGGCGAGGTGGCTCCGGAGCAGATTATGAGTGAGTTCCGCAAAAACTACCTCGACAAAAAGGAGCCGATGCACTTCCGTAAGTGCCAGATCACGGATACAGAAGTTGAAAAGGATGTTTACGCGACTTTGGCGAAGGTGATTTACACGGATCATGGCATTGAAAAATCGTTTGAGGGAGTAGGCAATGGCCCGATCGATGCCGTACAGCGCGGCCTGGAAGAGACGCTGGGCATCCAGATCAAGGTGCTGGATTACAGTGAGCACGCGCTTCGCGCCGGTTCCAGCGCCCAGGCGGCCTCATACATCCATCTGATGGATCAGGAGACCGGTCGTGTGACCTACGGCGTCGGCATCAGCTCGAATATTACAAGAGCGTCTGTGCGCGGTATTTTCAGCGCGGTGAACCGGCTGTTCTATTCATAAACAGGAAAAACAAAGAAAATGACCATCTGCTGTAATTGCTGCGGATGGTCACTTTTTGTTCGGGTTCACCTGTTTCTCGACAGTCTCTTTAATTTCAGAAAATCAGAACCGATTTTTCTCTTTGTGTTTAAAAATTCTTTGGTTTTTAAAATTTCTCTTCCAGAACAAAAGATTTGCTCCGAATCGAAAAAACAGAAACTTTTCAAATAAATTTAAAAGATTATAATAAATATCAAAACGGCAGGAGGAGAAATTATGTCGATCAGAAGCGATTATGAGAAGAAACAGGCAGAACGGGAACGGTTTTACAGCAGTTACGGAGCCATATACGCTACCCATCAGGAAAAGCGCTATGTGCACCCGTTTCAGATTTATGGAAATGTTTATTATGTGGGAGACAGCTGGGTCTGTGTGCATCTGATTGACACAGGAGACGGCCTCCTGCTCATCGACTCCGGAAATGTGGGCGCCAAACATCTCCTGATTCATTCCATCTGGGAAATGGGGTTTCGTCCCGACGATGTGAAATGGATCATTTCCTCGCACGGCCATCTGGATCATGTGGGGGCTGCCACATTCTTCCGCGATATGTTCAGCACCAGGCTGTATCTGGCGGAGCCGGACGCCAGGATGTTTGCGGAGCATCCGGAATTTTCTTTCCTCCAGGACAGCCCGGATGTGATGGACGACGTATTTACTCCGGATGAAGTGATCCGCGACGGCGATATCCTGACCTTTGGCAATACGACGATCCAGTGCGTTCTGGTTCCCGGCCACACGGAAGGCTGCGTAGCCATGTTCTTTGACGCCTGTGAAAATGGCAGGACGCTGCGCTGCGGCTACTACGGCGGATTTGGCTTCAACACGCTCACCTGCGCCCATCTGGATGAAATGGGCGATACCGAACACCGGATGTGGAAGATCTATGAAGAATCCATCCTCAAGGTAGCAGACCGGCCCGTCGATATTTTTCTCGGAAATCATTGCGAAAATAATAAGACATTAGAAAAGCGGGAAATTCAGAAGGTCCATCCTTCTCCCAACCCGTTCATTGATTCCAAAGAATGGAACACCTACCTGATGAGCAAGATCGATGATCTTCACGCCTTCGTCCAGGAAGAGAAGCAGCGGCAGCTTTGAGTATCACCATTCATCATTCTGTCCTGACAGGAAGCTACGAAGATGTACGGCTTCCTGTCAGGCTTTTTCTTTCAACTTCTGTTTCCGGAAATCGGATGGCGTCATGCCGGTGTTCTTCTTGAAAACACGGTTGAAATTCTGTACTGTATTAAAACCGGTTTTGAAGCCCACATCCTTGATAATAATCCGGCTGTTCGCAAGCAGCTCCTTGGCCATACGCACGCGATAGGAATTCAGATAGCTTATCAGATTCTCTCCGGTAAACTGCGTAAAAATACTGCTCAGATACGTATCGCTGATCCCCACGGATTCCGCGATCTGATGAATGGACAAATTGCTGTCGCTATAATGCTGCTGCATATACTCTTTCGCCCTCAGAATCAGCTTCTGCTGTTTCTTGTTATTCTCCTTTTTCAGGAATTCCAGCAGGCCGGAGGTTTCTTTTACCATAAACAGATAAAGCGTTTTCTGATCCGCCACCCGCTCCAGATCCTGATAGATGCGGTGATATTCTTCGCTACGGAATCGTTCCTCTTCCGTCTGATAATCCAGCGTTTTTTCCACCAGCGCATCCAGAACCTGTACGCACCAGTAGCGTTTCTTCTCCATGCTCCCTTCGATCACACACACTTCTTTTAAAAACTGGGTCAGCTGGTTTTCCCCAAGTGTGATTTCCCCTGACGTCAGAAAGTTCTGAAATACCTGAAGCTGGGAAACAAAATAACTCTCATTTGCGGATAATACCGGACTGCCTCCTTGCTTCGCGTTTTCTTCTGTATGATAGTACAACCGCTTGCGCAGCTCTTCCTTTGCCTCATGATACGAATGCGCCACATGGAACAGATCCTGATAAATTTTCCCGGATACCAGCATACTCCCGTCGCTGAAGGCAGCCAGCTCCCGCGAAATCTGTCCCTGAAGATTTGCCTGAATCTGCTTGATCCTGGCTACTGAAAAATCCTCTGGATATTGTATTACAAATATGAATTCCTCTTTCTGTGGGCGGAGGAAATAGATTGATCCCCACTCCGAAGAGAACCGCTCTGTAATCAATGCCTGAATCTGCTTAAAAGACATATACTGCATCAGGTTTTCCGTCGTTTCCGTCAACGGAAGATAGATCAGAAAGCTCTGATATTTTCCTTCGACAGACAGCGTGCTGCGCAGGCTTAACAGCTGCTGCTGCAGCTGCGCCTTCTCGTCCTCACTCCAGATATCCATAATGATATCCTGTAAAAGAGTCGCTTCCAGCTCCGGTCTGGCCTGTTCCATAAACTCCTCGCTTTCCTGCTGATTCTTCCGCAGGTTCCGATAGGTACTGGCCAGCAGATCCATCTCACTGATCGATGCTTGAGGCGCTTCCTTCGCGTCATCCATCGCCGACGGTTTTCTGGCTTTCCATGCCTCCGGCAGAACGGGATCGATAGAAAGCAGTAACTTATAAATCGGAGTGTAGACCTGAGAAGCAATCAGAAAGGCAAAAATAAGACCGGCCGCCAGCAGAAAAATAAAAAACGGCAACATCAGCCGGAAATACGCTCCCAGAGTAAGCGACGCGTAAGGCGGTACCGAGAGGACATAATCCCAACCGGTATAAACGGATGTCTGGGTCAGACTTAAGCTGCCCGGTTCCTGCTCGCCTTTTATCCCCCCCTGATAAAAAAGATTTCCATAAGAATCATATATTTCCAGCTGATAATCCTGTGCGGACAGACGTTCCTGTAGACTGGAAAACAGTGCGTCTTTGTTTATTTCCGCGATCAGGGTACCAAGAAATCCGTCTTTTCCGGGAACAAACTGGTGCATCAGAAAAATCTGCCCGTCGTACGACAATACTCTTGATGAACTTTTGTTTCCCGCAGATTCCAGAGGCAGGTCTTCCCTGTGATCTCGGATACAGCTTTGTACCAAGGTACGGTACGCGGACTGTTCTATCGTTTCCACTGTCCCTGAAGAGGTATAAAGAAGCTTCGCGGTATCCTCATAAAGATAAATTTTGTTGATATAATCGAAATTGTCCACGTTCTGGCGCAAAAGAGACGCAGTTTCAAAATTCCGCTTGGAATTTTCTGCGGAAGGGATAATCACCGCTTCCAGAATCTGAACGTCGCCGGCCAGAGAAGCCATGGTTTTATCGAGAAAATAGACAGAATTATCCATTCGCTCCGTCACCTGAGACAAAAACGATTCCTGTGAATTTCTCTGCTCCGACGCGAAGTTGGAAATATATACCCGGTAGATGTAAATGGCAAAAATCAGTGCCATAATAATCACCAGCGTAAAAATCAGACTGTAAAAGCGAAGAAAAACGCTTCTGAGCTTAAATCGCCGAATACTGCTTATATACCCCTTCACTTAAGATTCTCTCCCTTGTTCGTTTCCCCAATTGTCTTTATTTTAATATACTTTCCGTGTGGAAACAAGCATTCCTCCATGATTATACCATTTTGTGAACCGATTTTTCGCCCTTTACTGAAAAAAAAAATATTTTCTTTTTCTGCATCTTCGCATCAGAAATTAAAGGAATTGTGAAGCTTTGAAAAATTAAATTCTATACAGATTCCGCGTTATTTTTTATAGTAGACTCACAAAAACAAAAACTATATAACAGGAGGAATGTATTATGATGAACAGAAAAAAGATTGCGCTGCTTTGCGCGGCATCGCTCACTCTGACCAGCCTGGCAGGCTGCGGCTCCGGCAGCTCGGGAACTTCCAATAGCAGCAACACGACCAGCGTGGCCGCACAGGAGACAGCCGCAGAAACCGGCACCCCTTCCGCGGATGCACGTGTTCTGAAGCTGAGCACCACAAAGGCAGCCGAATCCTACGCTTATGATATGCTTCTGGATTTCGCGGCTGAGGTTGAGGAATTATCTGGCGGCACGCTCGTTGTTGAAATCTATCCGGCCAGCCAGTTGGGCGGTCAGTCGGAAAGTGTGGAAGGTATGGGCCTTGGCACGATCGAGATGGGTTACCTCGCCTGTGGAGCAACCGAAAGCTTTTATCCTGCCAGTGGCCTTATGGGAACACTGTTCACCGCAGTTAATGAAGATCACGCCATGGCCATCTGGAACAGCGACATTGCGACTGAAATCATGGAAGCGCAGGCACAGGCCATCAATGTCCGTTGTCTCGACTATTCCATTGAAGGATCACGCTCGATCTGGTCAAAAACTCCGGTCAATTCGTTATCCGATTTAAAGGGTCTGAAGCTTCGTGTCCCGGAAGTGCCGATTTTCATGAACGTGTTTGAAGGTCTTGGGACGAGCCCGACTCCCATGGCGCTGTCCGAGGTATATACCGGAATTCAGACCGGCATTGTGGACGGCGTGAAATATGACCTGACCGGTGTTCTGGACTACAGCTTTGACGAGCTCTGCAAATACTGTTATGAGACTCATCATGGTGTAAGTATTATGGCTTTCATGATTGCCGAAAATCTTTATCAGAGCCTGACGGATGAGCAGAAAAACGCCATTGATACTGCCAGCGCCGATATCTCCGCGGCTATAAACGAGCAGTACTATGTAGCTCTGGAAGAATCCAGGCAAGAATTGGAAGCAGAGGGCGTTGTGTTCACTGAGGTGAGCGAAGATGACATGAACACAATCAATGAGATCGTAGCTCCTCTGATGGAAGATTACATCAAGGATTATGCCACCATCGACGATCTGAACGCGTTAAAGGCTCTTGCCGAATAAGGAGGATTTCTCTTGTCTGTATTAAAAAAGGTATTTCATATTTATGATACGCTGCTCAAATGGATCATAGCTATTGTGGTTGGCGCCCTGGCAATCATCGTATTCGCCCAGGTCATCTCCCGCTATGTTTTCAGCAGTCCATTGTCTTGGTCGGAGGAACTGGCACGGGTTCTCTTCACGCAGGTGGTTTTCCTTGCGGCGCCGCTTGTCATATTGGAAAAGAAGGCCATTGCCGTGGATATTATCCAGCAATTCCTGTCCCGGAAGGTTTTAAGGTACCTGAACGTGCTGATCACGGTCATCTCCTTTGTCTTCTTCTGTTTCCTGGCGGTCGGCGGCTGGAGCTTCGCCATAGCCAACATGCACCAGACCACAACTGCTCTCCGGATTCCCATGGGCAGGCTGTATACGATTATTCCGGTATCCTCCGTTATGATGGCGATCAACTGTCTCCGGAGCGGACTGGATGATTTCCTGAACATTTCTGCAGAAAAGAAGGAGGGCTGAGTATGCTGGTATTCATGTTGGTGCTATTTATCATCCTGATTCTGATCGGCGTGCCCATTGCCTGGGGAACCGGATTTGCGACTCTGGTTTACATAGAATCCTCCAGCAATATTCCCCTGACCCTTCTGGCGCAGCGCATGTTCAAGACTTCCGACAGCTTTTCCATGCTGGCGATTCCTCTGTTTATGCTGGCTGGAGAATTTATGAACGGCGGCGGCATTACCAAGAGGATTGTCGAGTTGGCATCCAAATGGGTGGGACATATCACCGGAAGCCTCGGGCATGTAACCGTCCTGGCCAGTATGCTTTTTGCCAGTATGTCCGGTTCCTCCGCAGCATCCGCGGCATCCATCGGCTCTATGCTTATCCCTTCCATGAAGCAAAAGGGCTATGATGGCGAATACGCGGTAGCTGTCACCGCCACCGCCTCTGTCATGGGGCCCATTATTCCTCCCAGTATTGCCTTTGTTATTTATTCTTCCCTCTCGGGAGAAAGCATCGGCCAGCTGTTTATGGGAGGTATTCTCCCCGGCATTCTCATGGGCTTCTGCCTGGTGTTTCTGTGCTACTGGTTCGCGAAAAGACGGCACTATCCCGTAGAGCCAAAAGCCAGCTGGAAAGAGCGGTTTCTTGCCTTAAAGCACTCCTTCCTCGCAATCATGATGCCGGTTATTATCCTGGGCGGAATCATGACCGGTATTTTCACCGCGACGGAAGCTGGCTGCATCGGCGTTGTCTATGGTCTGATTGTAGGCCTTGTTACCGGAGAGCTGAAGGTAAAAAGGATCCCGGAGATCCTGGTAAACGCCGCGAAAACCACCGCGAACATCATGATGATTATGGGGACCTCCCAGGTTCTTGGCTGGATTCTGGTTTCCGCCCAGCTTCCACAGAAGCTGACAGTAATCTTTACCTCCATCAGCAGTAATCCCACGGTCGTTTTCCTGCTCATCCTGCTGCTGATTCTGTTCCTCGGCATGTTTATGGTAGACGCGGCGATCATGCCCATTATGACGCCATTGCTTCTGCCGATTATAAAGGCCTATGGCATCAATTCTCTGCAGTTTGGCGTGGTCGTAAATATGATGGCCGTCGCCGGTGGCGTCACGCCGCCTGTGGGCAACCTGCTGTATATCGCGAGCGGAATCGCGGACGTATCCGTCCTGAAAGCGGCAAAAATGGTACTTCCATTCCTCGGCGCGCTGATCGCCGCCATGTTGCTGTGCGTATTCTTCCCGCCGTTGGTAACCTGGATTCCAAGTATCCTGTAGTAAAACCACGACTTGGCGGCCATTCTTTTGGCAGCGAAATACGCGCCGAATTTTGGGAATTGATGCTAGAACATGCGCCGCCAGGCGTACTCCCGAAAAAAGGAGCTGTGCACTAATCACATTAGTGCGACAGCCCCTTTTTTCTTGCGTTGTGATTTCTTTGCTTGTCGATTTACGGCTTCTGGAATCGTTGTATCTCACTATCCCATCAGCGAATCTGCTCCGGGAATCCGACCTTCTTCTGTACCTTGCGCAGCGTTTTGGTTGAGACATAGCGCGCTTTTTCGTCATTCTTTTTGATGATGCTGTCGATATAGTCTTTGTTTTTGCTCAGATCAGCGAAATGCTCCTGGAGCGGTTTCAGTACGGCCACGACGGCTTCGCCGACCGCCATCTTGAATTCGCCGTATCCTTTGCCGTCAAACTCCCGCTCGGTTTCTGCCGGGGTCTTGCCGGTGGAAGCGCAGTAGATATCAATCAGATTGTGGATGCCGGGTTGCTCCTCGGAGTAGCGCACACAGGCCTCCGAATCGGTTACGGCCCGCTTGAATTTACGGATGATCGTATCCGGATCGTCCATCAGGTAGATGCTGCCGTTGGGATTCTCATCGGATTTGGACATCTTTTTGGACGGATCCTGCAAGCTCATGATCTTTGCGCCTGCTTTGCCGAGGTAGATCTCAGGGATCGTAAATACATCGCCGTAAAGAGCATTGAAACGCTGGGCGATGTCGCGGGTCAGCTCAAGATGCTGCATCTGGTCGACGCCGACCGGAACGACGTCTGCCTGATAAAGCAGGATGTCCGCGGCCATCAGTACCGGATAAGTAAAGAGACCGGCGTTGATATTGTCCGCGTGTTTGGCGGCCTTATCCTTGAACTGCGTCATGCGGTTCAGCTCACCCATGTAGGTAAAGCAGCTGAGGATCCAGGCCAGTTCGGCGTGGCCGGACACATGGGACTGATAGTAAACACAGTTTTTCTCCGGATCGAGACCGGCCGCGATGTAGAGCATGAGCAGAGTGCGCGCGCGGCGGCGCAGCTCGGCGGGATCCTGGCGGATCGTGATGGAATGCATGTCCACTACGCCGAAAAACGTTTCGTACTCATCGGAAATAGTGACCCAGTTTTTCAGAGCACCGAGATAATTACCCAGCGTCAGATTGCCGGTTGCCTGCATGCCGCTGTATAATACTTTTTTTCCGTCGATCATGGTGCGGTTCCTCCTATAATGTTTAGCTGGATGATCCTGAATACATTTTTTGTGAAATAAAAACAGGATACATGAAACAGGAGCCCTGGAATATCCAGGACTCCAGCAGGTTTCATAAGCAGCTGATGGGAATCGAACCCACCTCCTCAGCTTGGGAAGCTGATGTTCTACCGATGAACTACAGCTGCGTGATCAGCAGCGAAACCGCTTTGCACAGATGGCATAAGGCCGAATCGCGAAATTTATTATACTATAGACGGAGAAAAAATTCAATGAAAAATTTATAATTGTTTTACATTCGTTTGTTTTTTTGGTATACTCAGAAAAGTATGTGGTTTGGCAAATAATGATTGTAATGATTGCAAATCCGGCCATTGCCGGTGTGAGGAGGAAATCATGAGAACCAGTCGGCTATCAAGAGAGGAAGCGCTTGCGCTTCTCAGAAAATATAATAAGGAACCATTTCATATCCTGCACGCGCTCACGGTGGAGGGCGTGATGCGCTGGTACGCGCGCGAGCTGGGTTATGGAGATGAGGAAGATTACTGGGGGCTTACCGGTCTTCTGCACGATATCGATTTTGAGCTTTATCCGGAGCAGCACTGTGTGAAGGCTCCCAAGCTGCTTCGTGAGGGCGGCGTTGGTGAGGATATGATTTATTCGATCTGCTGCCATGGCTATGGTATCTGCGTGGATCTGGAGCCGCAGCATGAGATGGAGAAGGTGCTGTTTGCGGCAGACGAGCTGACCGGCCTGATCGGTGCCGTGGCGAAAATGCTGCCGGCAAAGAGCGCCAAAGGCATGGAAGTATCCAGCCTGAGGAAAAAATTCAAAACGAAGAAATTTGCCGCCGGATGTTCCCGGGAAGTGATCAGCGACGGCGCGGCGCGCCTGGGCTGGGAGCTGGACGATCTGTTTGCCAGGACGATTGCGGCGATGGCGGCCTGCGAGGACAGCGTGAACGCGGAGATGGCTGCTCTGGAAGCCTGATACGCTATGACACACGAAAATTGACGCACGAAAAAAGCGGCTGCCTTGCAGCGCCGCTTTTTCCTGTCTGTTTTTGTATGGCCTGCGAACCATACGTGGGAATGGTAGGTATACAACTAAAAGAAAATGGTTTAGGGGGGCCGGATGACCTTGCGGTCATCCGGTATGAGTATGAAAAAGCTTTATCATTTCAAGTCATCGCTTGAAATTAAGGCCCCATCACTCTCTCGAATGATGTAACTACAGTATAAAAAACAATTGTGTCGGAAATGTGTCTCCGTAATAAAAAAATAATAAACAAAATAAAAAATAAAAAAACCCTTTAAAAAGAGGGGCTGATTGTATATAATGAAAACGTAATTGTCCAGGACGGCGGGGAACCAGAGACAGGCAGCTGTTTCAAGCTCGCTTGAAAACAGCTGCCTGTCTCTGGTTCCACATCGGAAGGATTTCCGAAGCTTCTTGAGCGCCCTGCGGCGCTCAAGAAGACACTGCAAGGCACCTAAGAAGATGCCGCAGGGCGCTCAAAAAGACGCCGTCCGGGAATGTGTGTGAAAAAGCAGGAAATAATCCGTAACAGGTTTTTATCAGGAGGAAATAAAGGAATGTTGGTATCCAACGATATCGGTATCGATTTAGGTACTGCGAGTATATTGGTATATATCAAGGGAAAGGGCGTTGTGCTCAAGGAGCCGTCCGTGGTCGCTCTCGACCGCGACAGCGGCAAGATCATGGCGATCGGTGAGGAAGCACGCCTGATGATCGGAAGGACGCCGGGCAATATCATCGCCGTGCGGCCGCTGCGTCAGGGTGTCATTTCGGATTATACCGTTACGGAGAAAATGCTCAAATACTTTATTAATAAAGCGGTGGGAAGACGCACGCTGCGCAAGCCGCGCATTGCGGTCTGCATTCCCAGCGGCGCGACCGAGGTGGAAAAGAAGGCCGTCGAGGACGCCACGTATCAGGCGGGCGCGCGTGAGGTTTCGATCATCGAGGAGCCGGTGGCGGCGGCGATCGGCGCGGGCATTGATATTTCCAAGGCCTGCGGCAATATGATTGTCGATATCGGAGGCGGTACCGCGGACATTGCGGTGATCTCGCTGGGCGGTACGGTTGTCAGCACTTCGATCAAGGTGGCCGGGGATGATTTTGACGAGGCGCTGGTTCGTTATATGAGAAAGAAGCATAATCTGCTGATCGGCGAGCGCACGGCGGAGGAGATCAAGATCAATATCGGCGCGGCTTACCGCCGTCCGGAGGTGCTGACGATGGAGGTGCGCGGCCGCAATCTGGTGACCGGCCTGCCGAAGACGATCGTCGTTACCTCGGACGAGACGTTGGACGCGCTCAAGGAGCCGGCGATGCAGATCGTTGACGCGGTTCACAATGTTCTGGAGCGCACACCGCCGGAGCTGGCCGCGGATATTTTTGACCGCGGTATCGTGATGACGGGTGGCGGTTCCCTGCTCAATGGTCTTGACCAGCTGATCGAGGAGAAGAGCGGCATTACGACGATGGTTGCCGAGGATCCGCTTACCGCGGTTGCGATCGGGACGGGACGTTTTATTGAATATCAGCACGGCGGAGAGAGCAAACCAAAGGAGTTTTAAGTTTTGGATTATGCAGCCCCGCGTCCGGTGACGGCGCGGGGCTGTGTTGCACTTGTGAGCCGGTTTTGAATGCGGGCGTTAAAGGGACGGTAAGTAATTTCACAGAGGCTGCGGATCGGGCAGGCGGCTCGGTCGGAGGAGAACGATGGCGACAGTCAGCGGGTATGTGGAAAAAATTAAATATCGCAATGACGAGAACGGCTACTCCATCCTCGCGGTGACCGCCGGGGATGAGGATTATGTACTGGTCGGCAGCTTTCCTTACATCAGCGAGGGCGATTTTATCGAAGCTTCCGGGCGGACGGTGGAGCATCCGATGTACGGCGAGCAGATTCAGGTGGAGCATTATGAACTGAAGGTGCCGCAGGATGAAACCGCAATGGAGCGTTATCTCGGTTCCGGGGCGATCCGCGGCGTCGGTACGGCGCTGGCAGCGCGAATCGTGCGCCGTTTTCATGCGGATACGTTCCGTATCATTGAGGAAGAGCCGGAGCGGTTGGCGGAGGTCAAGGGCATCAGCGAAAAGATGGCGATGTCGGTCGCGGAGCAGATGGAGGAAAAGAAAGAATTGCGCCAGGCGATGATGTTTTTGCAGGACTATGGCATTTCGATGAACCTGGCGCTGAAAATATACCGCGAATACGGGCCGCAGCTGTACGGCATTATCCGCGAGAATCCCTACCGCCTGGCGGATGATATTCGCGGAGTGGGCTTTAAGATGGCGGATGAGATCGCCCGCCGTGTCGGCATCTTTACGGATTCGGACTACCGTATCCGCAGCGGTCTCTTTTACTGCCTGCTGCAGTCCGTGGCAGGGGGACATACCTATCTGCCGCGGGAGGAGCTGCTTAACGTGGCCTCGCAGCTTCTGCAGGTAGACGCGGAGGTGATGGAAAAGCATCTTGTCGATTTGCAGATGGAAAAGCGGATCGTTGTCAAGGGCGACGCAGTCTACGCGGCGCAGTATTATTATATGGAATTAAATACGGCGCGGATGCTGCACGATCTGAATTTGCGCGGCAGCGAGGATCCGGAGCGTATCCGGGAGAAACTCATGGAAATCTGCCGGGAGGAGGAGATTGAGCCGGATGAGCTGCAGATCGAAGCGGCCGCGGCGGCGGTGAACAGCGGCCTGCTGATTATCACCGGTGGTCCCGGGACGGGAAAGACGACGACGATCAATATGATCATCCGCTATTTTGAGCGGGAAGAGATGGAAATTCTGCTGGCAGCTCCGACCGGGCGGGCCGCGAAGCGGATGACGGAGGCGACCGGATGCGAGGCGCGCACGATTCACCGGCTGCTTGAGCCTTACGGCGCGCCGACGGAGGATGGGGACAACTCCACGATGCGTTTTGAGCGCAATGAGGAAAATCCGCTGGATGTGGACGCGATCATTATCGATGAGACGTCGATGGTTGACCTTCCGCTGATGCACGCGCTGCTGCGGGCGGTGAACCCGGGGAGCCGTCTGATCCTGGTCGGCGACGTGAACCAGCTTCCGAGCGTGGGAGCGGGCAATGTGCTGCGTGATATGATTGCTTCGGAATGTTTCCCGGTCGTGCGTCTGACACGGATTTTTCGTCAGGCGGCGGAGAGCGACATCATTGTCAACGCACATCTGATCAACGATGGTGCGCCGATTCCCCTGGGAAAGCGCAGCCGGGATTTTCTGTTTATCCGGTGCCGGCAGCCGGATGAGATCGTCCGCACGATGATCACGCTGGTGAGAGAAAAACTGCCTGGTTATGTGAACGCGGACCGTTCGGAGATTCAGGTGATGACGCCGATGCGCCGCGGTGCGTTGGGCGTGGAGCGGCTCAACGCGATCCTGCAGGAATCTTTCAATCCGCCGTCACCGCAGCTGGCGGAGAAAAAAGTCGGAGATGTGACATACCGTGTGGGCGATAAGGTCATGCAGATCCGCAACAATTATCAGATCACCTGGGAGATTCGCGGTCTGCACGGCATTGCCGTGGAGAGCGGCCTGGGTGTGTTCAACGGCGATATTGGTGTGATCCGCGCGATCAACAGCTTTGCCGAGGAGCTCACCGTGGAATTTGACGAGGGGCGGATGGTTGATTACGCATTCAATCAGCTGGAGGAGCTGGAGCTGGCTTACGCGATTACGATCCACAAATCGCAGGGGAGCGAATATCCGGCCGTGGTGATTCCGGTTTATCCGGGTCCGCGACTGCTGATGACACGCAACCTGATCTACACGGCGGTCACGCGCGCCCGACAGTGCGTCTGCCTGGTCGGCCAGCCGGAAGTGTTCCAGGCGATGGTGGAGAACGAGACGGAGCAGCGCCGCTACACGGGGCTGTGTGACCGTCTCCGTGAATTGGGAGAGGAGCGAATACTTTCATAAGATATCGGATTCAGAATGCGTTTTTTGAACGCTTTGGCGTGTGCCTGGATGGGCTGTGTGAGACGCTGTGCGACGTCCTGTTTCCGCGGCGCTGTCCGGTCTGCGGTGAGATTGTCGCGCCGCGCGGCGGGCTGATCTGTCCCGGCTGTGCGGGAAAACTCGATGTGGTGCGTCAGCCGGTCTGCAAAAAATGCGGCCGCGAGATGCTTGATAAGTCTGCGGAATATTGTATCGACTGCAGACGCCGCGGGCGGAGTTTTGACGGCGGCATGGCGCTGATTAAGTACAATGAGACGGCGCGGCATTCGATGGCGGCAATTAAATATAAAAACCGCAGAGAATATCTTGATTTTTACGCGGCGGCGATTGACCGCCGCTTTGGCGCGAAGGCAGCCGGGCTGTGCGCGGATGCGCTCGTTCCGGTGCCGCTGCACCGTTCCCGTCGGCGGACGCGCGGCTACAATCAGGCCGAAGAGCTGGCGGCGCGTCTTAGTCGCTGCTGGCGGATCCCGCTGGATACACGGCTGCTGATCCGCAAAAAGAAGACGCTGCCGCAGCGCGATCTGGGGGCCGGAGAGCGTCTGCGCAATTTACAGCAGGCTTTCGCGATGGATCCTCGCCGGAAAACTCCTGTGCCGGAGAGTGTGATCCTGGTGGACGACATTTATACCACCGGGAGTACGATGGAGGCCTGTTGCCGTGTGCTAAAGCAGGCGGGCGTGCGGCGCGTTTATGTGCTTTCGGTGTGTATCGGGTACGAGCGATGAGCAGGCATGTACGTGGTGCTGAGCGGAGATGGTTCGCTGAATGGATATGGCAAGTGAATGGATAAGGGCTGAACGGATAAGGCGTAGTTGCGCGCTTGACACGGCAGAAAGGCTTATGGTAAGATAGCTTCTGTTCACGGGCTTTGTGTCGCGGTGACAGGAGATTTATATATGTATACAACACTTAAGAAGGAGCAGAGCGATGGTTAATGAAGTCATGAAATTTATTTCGGATTACGATCCGGAAGTGGGTCGGGCGATCGAGGATGAGGCAGCGCGTCAGCGACGCAATCTGGAGCTGATCGCTTCCGAGAATATCGTGTCCGAGCCGGTGATGATGGCGATGGGTACCGTACTGACCAATAAATACGCGGAAGGGTATTCCGGCAAGCGTTATTACGGCGGCTGCGAATACATCGATGTTGTGGAGACAATCGCGATTGAGCGTGCCAAAAAGCTGTTTGGCTGTGATTACGCCAACGTACAGCCGCATTCCGGTGCACAGGCGAATATGGCGGTATTTCTGGCGATGCTTGAGCATGGCGACACGGTGATGGGGATGAACTTAAACCATGGCGGCCATCTGACCCATGGAAGCCCGGTGAATTTCTCCGGCCGCTATTTCAATATTGTTCCTTACGGTGTTAATGACGAGGGCTATATTGATTATGATGAGCTTGAGCGCATTGCGGTCGAGTCGAAGCCGAAGCTGATTGTGGCCGGCGCCAGCGCTTACGCGCGGGAGATCGATTTCAAGCGTTTTCGTGAGGTCGCGGACAAGGTGGGTGCTTACCTGATGGTGGATATGGCGCACATCGCCGGTCTTGTGGCGGCCGGTCTGCATCCGAGCCCGATCCCTTATGCGCATGTGGTGACCACGACGACGCACAAGACGCTGCGCGGACCGAGAGGCGGCCTGATTCTGGCCAACCAGGAGGCAGCGGACAAGTTCAATTTCAACAAGGCGGTGTTCCCGGGTACGCAGGGCGGCCCGCTGGAGCATGTCATCGCGGCGAAGGCCGTGTGCTTCGGAGAGGCGCTGAAGCCGGAGTTTAAGGAATATCAGTTGCAGGTAAAGAAAAATGCTGCTGCGCTGGCGTCTGAGCTGCAGAAACAGGGTTTTCAGATCCTTACCGGCGGCACGGACAACCATCTGATGCTGGTTGATCTGCGTGGCATGGAAGTTTCCGGCAAGGAACTGCAGAACCGTTGTGACGAGGTTTACATTACACTGAATAAGAATACCGTTCCGAATGACCCGCGCAGCCCGTTTGTCACCTCCGGTGTTCGTATCGGTACCCCGGCGGTCACTTCCCGTGGTCTTGTGGAGGCGGATATGGCCAAGGTTGCCGAGTGTATCTGGCTGGCGGCGACGGACTTTGAGGGCAGTGCAGATTATATCCGTGGAGAGGTCACCAAACTCTGCGACCGCTATCCGATTTATCGCTGATTGGTGAAGGGGCTTCCGTGCCGAAAATGGAAAGGCAGGGAAGCCCTTTCTTTTTTTGCTGAAATTGTGGAAATTTTATCCGAGATTTATTTTTTCGTAATTTCTTTGTAAGAAATCATTGTAAAAAATGACAGATGTGATATAATTAACGTGAAAAAATTGTTCAGAAATAATAAATACCGTTTGTTTCTGGCGATTCCAACCAAATTTCAGGAGGGATTTTTATGAAAAGCATCTTTAGCAAGAAACTCGCTGTCGCTGCGGGGATAGCTGTCATGGCGGCTGTGGCTGTGACCGGCTGCTCCAGCAAGTCTTCGAGCTATCCGACCAAGGGTATTACGGCCATCAACCCGTGGGCGGCCGGCGGCGGCACCGATTCCTGCCTTCGTGCCTTTGCCGAGGCGATGGGCAAGCAGCTCGGCCAGACGATCACGGTTGACAACCAGACCGGCGGCGGCGGCATCATCGGCCATCAGGCGATTGCGGACGCAGAAGCAGACGGCTATACGATCGGCATGATCACATTTGAGCTTTCTACATACAAGAAGCTGGGCACCAGCGAACTAAGCTGGGAGGATTACGATCCGCTCTGCCGTGTTAATACCGACGCGGCAGCGGTTACGGTAAATGCCGAGTGGGCGGCTGCCAACGGCATCAGCGACCTGGCGGGTTTCATTGACTACTGCAAGGCTCATCCGGGCGAAGTACAGATGGGCGGTTCTTCCAGCGCTTCCGTATGGCACATCGCCGGCGGTTATCTGATGCAGGAGACCGGCATTGACATCCAGATGATCACCTATCAGGAAGGCGCGGCTACTGCGGTACAGAACGCGGCGTCTGGTTTCATTCAGGGCGTGACGGTTTCCCTGGCTGAGGCACGCAGCTTCATCGAGTCCGGCCATCTGATCTGCCTGGGCGTTATGGATAGCGAGCGCAACGGCGTGTTCCCGGACGTTCCGACCTGTGCGGAGCAGGGCTTTGACATCACCTACGCGACTCAGCGTGGCATGGCTCTTCCTAAGGGCGTAGACGCCGAGATCAAGGCGAAGCTTGAGGAAGCCTGCAAGGCGGCGATTGAGGATGCGGACTTTGTTGAATTCATGAACAACAACGGACAGACGATCGCTTATCTGAATTCCGCTGATTACGCGGCGTACCTGGAGCAGAGCGCCACGGATGTCGCGGCGGCTATGGACGCGGTTGGCCTGTAAGGATATTGAGACGATAAACGGTTCAATATTGTGACTTCCGGGATGGGCAGGCGTTTTGCCTGCCCACCTTTTGTGAAAGGAGTGTTCGTATGAAGAAAACCGGAACAAAGGCCTTCTCCAATCTGGTTTCCGCCATCATTTTTATCATCCTCTGCGCCTGGGCCTGGATACAGACCGGGAATTTCCAGACGGTAAACGATTTCTACGTGCAGCCGTCGACATTCCCGCGCGTGATGATCATCGGCCTGCTGTTCTTCTCGGTGGTACTGCTGATCCAGGCGATCGTCCAGCTGTCGACGATGAAAGAGGGCGATCCGGCCGCGGAGCCGGCGGAGAGCATCAACGTCTTCAAGGACAAGGGTGTGCAGGCGGCGCTGGTCGTTATTGTTCTCTGCATTCTGTTTACGGCTCTGTTTAAAACGCTGGGTTATGTGATCTGCGCGGCGATCATCTGTGCAATTATCATGTACATGATCGGCAAACGCGAGTTAAAACAGATGGTTCTGGTATCCATCCTTGTGCCGCTTGGCATGTGGCTGATCTTCTTTAAGATACTGACGGTAAATATTCCGATGGGGCCGCTGACGTTTTTGCGCGACCTTCTCAATATGATATAGGAAGGGAGGCTCTTATATGGATTGGGGATTATTGATAACAAGCTATTTGCAGGTATTCGCGAATCCGCAGGTGCTGCTGATGACGCTGCTCGGCGCGGCCGGCGGCGTGCTGCTCGGGGCGATTCCGGGCATGACGGCGACGATGGGTGTGGCGCTGCTGATTCCGTTTTCCTTTGGTATGGATCTGATCCCGTCGGTCGGCCTGCTGCTGGGTATCTACTGCGGCGGTATGTACGGCGGTTCGATCTCCGCGATTCTGATTCACGCGCCGGGCACACCGTCCGCGGCGGCGACGCTGATTGACGGTTATCCGATGTGCCAGAAGGGCCAGGTGGGGCTGGCGCTGTCCGTGGCGATGTTTTCCTCGTTCTGCGGCGGCGTGATCGGCGCGCTGATCATGACGTTTCTTTCCCCGCTCATCGCGGACATGGCGATGAACTTCGGGCCGGGCGAGATGTTCATGCTGGCGGTCTTCGGACTTTCGGTTATCATCGCGATTTCGGGCAACTCGATTTCAAAGGGCCTGATGACGGCGTTCTTTGGTATGCTGCTGTGTACGGTCGGCCTTGATCCGACCAATGGCGTGCCGCGTTTCATCAGCTACACGACGACCGGCCTGCTGGATGGTATTCAGTTTATCCCGTTTTTGATCGGTCTGTTCGCGGTGGCGGAGGTGATTGCCGGGGCGGAGCGTATCATCCGCGGTGAGGAGTCCGTGCAGAGCACGAACGAAAAGATTGACCGTGTGCTGCCGGATCTGGGCACGATCAAAAAGATTTTTCCGAATATCATCACCGGCGCGGTGCTCGGCACGCTGATCGGCGCGATCCCGGGCGCGGGCGGCGATATCGCCGTGTTTGTCTCCTACGGCGCGAACAAGAGCATGAGCAAGCATCCGGAGCTGTGGGGAACCGGTATTCCGAACGGCGTAGCTTCCACGGAATCCGCCAACAATGGCTGCTCGGGCGGCGCGATGATCCCGCTGCTTTCCCTGGGTGTACCGGGTGACTCAGTTACGGCCATCCTGCTGGGCGCTTTCATTATGAAGGGCATTACCCCTGGTCCGATGATGTATGTCTCGGAGCTGCCGACGGTCTACCGCGTGTTTGCGGCGCTGATGCTGGCGAACCTGTGTATGCTGATCGTGGGCTGCTGCGGCGTGCGTATCTTCACCAAGATTGTATCGCTGGAGAAGAAGATGCTCTATCCAATCATCCTGGTTATCTCCCTGCTGGGTGCGTTCTCGATCAACAAGAACGTGTTTGACGTTGGCGTCTGCGTCGTTTCCGGCATCATGGGCTGGCTGATGAATAAGTATGAATTCCCGCTGTCGCCGATCCTGCTGGCGCTGATCCTTGGGCCGATGTGCGAGAAGAACTTTGTCCGCTTCATGAATATCCACAGAGGCAATGTCTTCGAGATCACGCAGTCTCCGATCGCGATGGTCTTCCTGGTCGTGGCGCTTCTGGTCATTATCTACTCCGTATGGAACCAGAGCCGTATCAATAAGCGTACGGCTGCGGCGAAGGCGGAGAAGTGATAAGCAATTGGGAATAAAACCGATAACGATTCATTTTAATAAGTGCCTCGCGGCTTGCCGCGGGGCACTTGACGTGTGCCCCTGTTTTACTTCGATTTTACAGCCGCTCCCTTTTGGATTTTACACAGCGCTCTTATAATGCGGAGTGTAGGGCAAAAGCAAAGGACTTTCCCGAAACTACTATTGTAACCAGTATGCCTGTTTCGCGGATAACGCCGCAGGACGGGCAGAACCCAAAAAAGGAAAAGAGAAAAGAGGAGAGTAGAAATGGTTATGAAAAAGAAGATTGCAATGATTCTGGCGATGAGCCTGGCCGCGATGAGCATGACAGCCTGCGGCAGCAGTTCCACAACAGCGACAACGGCGGCGGCCACTCAGGCGGCAACGACAGCAGCGGCAACAGAAGCGGCGACAACCGCGGCTGCGGCGGAAGCGCCGGCGGAAACGGAAGCAGCGAAGGCTTCCGGCCCGATCAGCGTGGTTTCCCGTGAGGATGGTTCCGGTACCCGCGGCGCGTTCATCGAGCTGTTTGGCGTCGAAGTGAAAAATGATGCGGGCGAGAAGGTGGATATGACGACCGAGGATGCGGAGATCACCAACAGCACCTCCGTCATGATGACTACGATTGCCGGGAATACCGCGGCGATCGGTTATATTTCTCTGGGTTCGCTCAACGATACCGTTAAGGCCGTTAAGATTGACGACGCTAAGGCAAGCGTTGATACGATCAAGGATGGCAGCTATAAGATTTCCCGTCCGTTCAACATCTGCACGAAGGACGAGATCAGCGACGTGGCTGCCGATTTCATCAAATTTATCATGAGTGAGGACGGCCAGAAGGTTGTTGAGGACAACGGTTACATCAGCCAGGGCAATGAGGGCGCTTATGAGGCATCTGGCCTGTCCGGCAAGGTGGTTGTCGCCGGTTCCTCATCTGTGACGCCGGTGATGGAGAAGCTGAAGGAAGCCTACGCTGCCCTGAATCCGGATGTCAACGTTGAGGTGCAGCAGTCGGATTCCACGACCGGCGTGACGTCGGCCATCGAGGGCATCTGCGATATCGGTATGGCTTCCCGGGATCTGAAGGACAGCGAGACCGAGCAGGGCGTATCCGCGACCGTGATCGCGATGGATGGCATTGCCGTGATCGTGAACAATGACAGCCCGGTTGACGAGCTGACCAGCGAGAATGTCCGCGCGATCTTTACCGGCGAGGTCACCGACTGGGAAGAGGTACAGTAACAAACGCATCAGCCATGATATCCGGCTGTGTCAATATAGAAATGTAACGACAGGCGCCGGGTTTCGGACCCAGAAATTTTATGGGAGCGGACCCGGCGCGTGTTGCATGACAAAGAGGATTGTATGAAGAATATCAAAGAAACGATAATGCATGTGATTTTTATGCTGTCGGCCTGTATCTCCATCCTGGCAGTGGCGATGATCTGCTTCTTTTTGTTCGCAAACGGACTGCCGGCAATCGGCAAGATCGGTGTGTTCCAGTTCCTGCTGGGTATGACCTGGAAGCCCGGCAACAACATCTACGGGATTCTGCCGATGATTCTCGGCAGCATCTATGTGACGGCTGGAGCAATTGTGGTCGGCGTGCCGATTGGCATTCTGACGGCGGTTTTCATGTCGCGTTTCTGTCCGCGGACGTTGTACAAAATCATTAAACCGGCGATCAACCTGCTGGCCGGGATTCCCTCCGTGGTCTATGGATTTTTCGGCATGGTTGTGATCGTACCGGTGATGGCGCGTTTTGGCGATGGCAAGAGCATGGCGAGCGCCTCGCTCCTGCTGGGTCTGATGATCCTGCCGACAATTATTGCTGTGTCCGAATCGTCGATCAACGCGGTACCAGACAGCTACTACGAGGGGGCGCTTGCTCTGGGAGCGACGCATGAACGCAGCGTATTTTTTGCGGTGCTTCCTGCGGCAAAGTCAGGCATCCTCGCCGGGGTGATCCTTGGCATCGGTCGCGCTATCGGCGAGACGATGGCGGTCATCATGGTGGCCGGAAACCAGGCCCGTCTGCCTAAGGGACTGTTCAAAGGTGTGCGCACGATGACGGCGAACATCGTCCTGGAGATGGGATACGCGACGGATCTGCACCGCGAGGCATTGATCGCGACCGCCGTGGTGCTGTTCGTGTTTATCCTGATCATCAACCTGTCGTTCTCGATTCTGAGCAGAAAGTCGGAGGTGTAATATGGAAGCCTGTGTGGATAACAAAGAAAAAGCGGATTCGGCGGCTGCCATTAACCGTCAGAGCCTGACGGGCTGGCTGAAATCTTACCGCCATCAACCGCTCTCCCTGCTGCTGCTGATTCTGGTCGGCCTGTCGGCCCTGATCACGGTCTCGGCCCTGTTCCTGCTGATTATTTACATTCTGGTGAAGGGTGTGCCATATCTGACGCCGAGCCTGTTTGCCTGGGAATACAATACGGAAAATGTCTCACTGATGCCTGCGCTGGTCAATACCGTGGTGATGGTAGGACTGTCACTGGTGATTTCCGTGCCGTTAAGCGTATTCTCGGCGATCTGGCTGGTGGAGTACGCCCGGCGTGGCAATAAGCTGGTTTCGGTAGTACGGATCACGGCGGAAACACTTTCCGGTATTCCTTCTATCGTCTATGGCCTGTTCGGTTATCTGTTGTTTGCAATTACGCTGAAATGGTCCTACACGATTATCGGCGGCGCGCTGACGCTGGCGATCATGATCCTGCCGTCGATTATGCGTACGACGGAGGAAGCGCTCAAATCGGTGCCGGATTCCTATCGCGAGGGCAGCTTTGGTCTCGGCGCGGGACGGCTGCGCACAGTGTTCTGCATTGTTCTGCCTCCTGCGGCGCCCGGTATTCTGGCGGGTATTATCCTGGCGATCGGACGTATTGTCGGTGAGACGGCGGCGCTGATGTACACGGCGGGCACGGTGGCCGGTATCCCGAGCAATCTGTTTGGCTCCGGGCGCACGCTGGCCGTGCATATGTATGTGCTGACAAACGAAGGCCTGTATACGAACCAGTCCTACGCGACCGCGGTGGTGCTGCTGGTGGTGGTCATCTGCATCAACGCACTGTCCGGACTGATCGCCAAATGGGTGGTCGGGAAAGCATAAAAGGCCGCAGAAAATTCGCTGTGAATAAGGAAAGGGAAACCGCATGGATAAGTTTACAATAGAGAATATGGAACTGTATTACGGGGATTTCAAGGCGTTAAAAAATATTAACCTCAACCTGCAAAGCAATGAGATTACGGCATTCATCGGCCCGTCCGGCTGCGGCAAATCGACGCTGCTCAAATCGCTGAACCGCATGAACGATCTCGTTGAGGGCTGTCGCATTACCGGGAAGGTTCTGCTTGATGGCGAGGATGTCTATGGAGATATGGATATCAACCTGCTGCGCAAACGTGTCGGTATGGTATTTCAGAAGCCCAATCCGTTTCCGATGAGCGTCTATGACAATATCGCGTTCGGGCCGCGCACACATGGCATCCGCGGGAAGGCGCAGCTGGATGAGATCGTTGAAAAATCGCTGCGCAGCGCCGCGATCTGGGATGAATTGAAGGATCGGCTGAGAAAGAGCGCCCTCGGTCTTTCGGGCGGACAGCAGCAGAGACTGTGTATTGCCCGGGCGCTGGCGGTGCAGCCGGATGTGCTGCTGATGGATGAGCCGACTTCGGCGCTGGATCCGATATCAACCTCGAAAATAGAAGATCTTGCCGTGGAATTGAAAAAGGACTATACTATCATCATGGTGACGCACAACATACAGCAGGCCGCCCGTATTTCCGACAGGACCGCATTTTTCCTGCTGGGAGAGGTGATCGAGTTCGGCGAGACCGAGCAGATTTTCTCGATGCCGAAGAATCCGAAGACCGAGGAATACATTATAGGGAGGTTTGGCTGATATGAGAAATCGTTTTGGAGAGCAGTTAGAACAGCTGAATGTGGAACTGATCCGCATGGGAGCGCTCTGTGAGGACGCGATTTCCTACGCGTCACGCACGTTGATGGGCGAGATCAATCTGGCGGAGCAGGTTTATCGCACGGATCACGAGATCGACCAGAAGGAGCGGGATATTGAGGGACTGTGCCTGCGCCTGCTTCTGCAGCAGCAGCCGGTAGCCCGCGACCTGCGCGTAGTCTCCTCGGCGCTGAAGATGATCTCGGATATGGAACGCATCGGCGATCAGGCCTCGGATATCGCCGAAATCTGCGGCTATATCCAGGGGGCTGACGTGGAGAGCCGCCTGCATATCCGCGATATGGCAGAGGCGACGATGTCGATGGTGACGCAGAGCATTGATTCCTTTGTCAAAAAGGATCTTGCGATTGTCCGCAATGTGATTCGTTATGACGACGTCGTCGACGATCTGTTCAGCAGGGTAAAGCAGGAGCTGATCGGGATTCTCAGTCAGGGAGACGTCGATGAAAAGACCGGTGAATTCTGCATCGACATGCTGATGATCGCCAAATATTTTGAGCGCATCGGCGATCATGCGGTAAACATTGCTGAGTGGGTAGAATTCTCCATTACCGGCACACATGATGAGGAGTAGTGGAGAATATGCCCAGAAGTACTGCTGATAAGCGGGCAAGAAGGATAACAAAGTGGGAGAGAGGATATAAGAGAATGATCTATCTTGTGGAGGATGATGAGAGCATCCGCGAACTGGTAATTTATGCCTTACAGACGACGGGCTTTCAGGCGAAAGGCTGCAGCTGCGCCGCGGAGTTCTGGGAAGCAATGAAAAATAACATGCCTTCTCTGGTTTTGCTTGATATCATGCTTCCGGATGAGGATGGACTTTCGATCCTGCGTAAACTGCGCGCTACGCCGCGGACCGGAAAGCTTCCGGTGATTATGCTGACGGCCAGAGGCACGGAGTATGACAAGGTGCTTGGGCTGGATAGTGGCGCGGATGATTATATTCCCAAGCCGTTTGGCGTGATGGAGCTGGTTTCGCGTGTGAAGGCGCTGCTGCGGCGCACGGAACCGTATACCAAGGGTGGCTGCCGCCAGGTCGGGCCGATTGCGGTGGATCTGGACAAGCATACGGTGAAGGTGAACGGTGATCTTGTGACGTTGACTTTTAAGGAGTTTGAGCTTCTGGTGTATCTGATGGAGAACGAAGGCCTTGTGCTGACCAGGGATCAGCTGCTTTCCCAAATCTGGGGCTATGATTTTGACGGGGAGACCCGTACGGTAGACGTCCACATCCGCACGCTGCGGCAGAAGCTCGGCGTGGCAAGCTCTTATATTGAGACTGTCCGGGGTGTGGGCTACAAGATGGAGGAAATTTGATGAAGCGGAAGATTTACTGGAACATCTGCCTGATGGCAATGTTTTCCATGGCTGCCGCTACACTCCTTATGGCCTGGATATTAAATCGCGATCTGCAGGCGCAGATGCGCCAGTCGGTACAGACGGAGACGCGCTATCTTGAGGCGGCGCTTGAAAAAGCGGGACCGGATTTTCTGAGCAGTCTTGTCGGCCATGGGGATGGCAGCCGCCTCAACCGTATCAGCTGGATTGACGCGGACGGGACGGTGGTCTACGACAGCTACGCGGACAGCGAAAGCCTGGAAAATCACAGCGGACGACCGGAAGTGGCGCAGGCATTACAGACAGGGCGCGGGCAGAGCACGCGCCTTTCCAATACGCTGACGGAACAGACCTATTATTACGCGGTCCGGCTGGATGACGGGAGTGTGATCCGTGTCGCGCGGACGACGCGCAGCGTTCTGGCTGTGATAGTGGACACGATTCCCTGGATGGCCGCGATGGCGGCGGCGATCCTCGCGGTTACGATGCTGCTGGCCCGGCGGCAGACGCGGCGGATCATGGAGCCGATCAATCAGCTTGATCCGGATCATCCGCAGGACGGGTATGTGTATGATGAGCTTTCACTGCTGGTGAGGAGGATGGAGAAACAAAAGGGAACGATCCAGAAGCAGATCCGAACCATGCGGGAAAAGCAGGAGGAATTTACGGCGATCACGGAGAATATGCGGGAGGGCTTCATCATTGTGAACAGCCATGCTGATGTAATTTCCTACAACAGCAGTGCGATACGGATTCTGGGCGTTGATTTAAAGCATAACGACGGCGCAACGATCAATGTGCTCAGTATGAACCGTTCCAGCACGTTTCGTCAGGTCGTGGACGCTGCGCTGCGGGGTGAGCACGGCGAACAGATGCTGCGGCTGAACGGCCGCTGTTATCAGCTGATTGCCAACCCGGTGTCCGAGGGCGGAGACCGGCGCGGCGCGGTTGTGGTGATTCTGGATGTGACCGAGCAGCAGAGCCGGGACGAACTGCGGCGCGAATTTACCGCGAATGTTTCCCACGAACTAAAAACACCGCTCACATCGATTTCCGGTTACGCCGAGATTATGAAAAACGGTCTCGTACAGCCGGAGGATATGGGGCGGTTTTCGGAAAAAATTTACACGGAAGCGCAGCGCCTGATCACGCTGGTGGGGGATATCATCCGTCTGTCACAGCTGGATGAGGAGAATGTGGGGGTTGAGAACACGAGCGTCGATCTGTATCTGCTCGCGGGGGATATTCTCGACCGGCTGCGGGAACCGGCCGCGACCGCGAAGGTCAGCCTGGTACAAAAGGGAGAGGCGGCAGTGGTATGCGGCGCGGCACCGATCCTCGATGAGATGATATTCAACCTCTGTGACAATTCGATCAAGTACAATCGCAGCGGCGGCTATGTCATCGTCACCACAGGCGTGGAAAACGGACATCCGGTGGTCAGTGTCGAGGACAATGGGATCGGCATCCCGGACGCCGACAAGGAGCACATTTTTGAACGTTTTTACCGCGTGGACAAGAGCCATTCGCGCCAGATCGGCGGCACGGGGCTGGGACTTTCCATCGTCAAACATGGCGCGATCTATCACAAGGCGCGCGTGGAGATGGAGAGCAGGCTCGGCAAAGGAACGACCGTACGCATTGTGTTCCCGCAGGCTGCGGTGGAAGCATAGCGGGATGAAACGGTGAAGCGCGGAATCTGATTTTACAGGCGGATTAGGTGGTAAGGAATCCGGTTCGCTGTGAGCAGCTGCGCTTCGCGCTGATGGCAGGTGAAGATGATGATCTGGCCGTCCCAGGAGGTGGCCAGCCATTTTAGCGCCGCACGCAGGCGCTCGTCGTCGTAGAGCGCGAAGCTGTCGTCGAAGATCAGCGGCATCGTGTCGTGCCCGGTCTGGAGAAGCTTTGCGGCGGCGAGCCGCAGCGCCAGATAAACCTGGTCCATTGTGCCGCTGCTGACCTGGGAGACCGGCACCAGCTTTTCGCGCGTATTCATAAATACATTGAGGTTTTCGTCGACGCTCATGCTGTCGTAGACGCCGCCTGTAATGCCTCCGACCATGTCGGAGGCTGTTTTGTTGAGATAAAGGCCGAAGGAATCGCGGATCGAGGAGGAAAGCCCGGTCATCGTATCGAGCGCCAGGTCGATGGCGGCGATCTCCTCGCGGATACGTTCATTTTCCGCAAGGATCCGCTTTAAGGATTCAACCTGGTCCTTGCAGTGGGCGAGGTGTTCGAGCTTTTTCTCCAGATCCCACTGTGCGCGCTGCTGTTTTGCGAGCGCTTCGTCACAGTCGGCCTGCTTTTGCCGCAGCGAAGTGATTCCGGCGGCCTGTTCCTGCAGAGAGCTTTCTGAGACTTCTACGACCTGGGCGAGCCGGATATATTCCTGCATGCGCGCTTCAAAGGCCTGCATGGCCTCATCGGAGATCGTCTGGTCGCCGAGATGGCGGGAGAACATTTCCTGAAGGATTTTTCCGGTCATGGCGGTTTCATGTTTTAAACGGCTTCCCTGCCAGAACAGCCCCAGGCTGAGGCAGAGCAGCGCGGCGGCCGGGACGGCGAGGAAAAAGGCTGCCGTCGTGGCGGGAAGATTCGCGGCTACGGTTTCGGGAAGAATCGCCGCGGCAAAAGAGGCAGTGAGATCGAAGCGGCCGGTATACTGCAAAGTAGCACCGGCGCCAGCCGCTGCGGCCAGAAGCAGCGCCAGGACAGCCGCGACCGTGCGCAGCGGTCGCCCTGCGGTCGACTTTGCCTGGGTATACGTAAACCAGGTACCTTTGGCTTCTGAGAGATAGGTTTCGATCGAAGCCTGATCGGTAAACTGGGCGCTCGCAAGCGCCTGTTTCGCGGAGGCGGTTTTCTGCAGCAGCGATTCGCGTTCTTCCTGCTTTCTGGAAAGCAGTTCCTGTACTTCGGTGTGCGCCGCGCGGCAGGAAGAAAGGTGGTTTTCGTACTCGGGGGCGGCAAGCTCCTTTTCGATATTGCGAATCTCACCGAGCAGCGTGGTGTAATTGCGCGCCGCGTCCGCGTCAAGCTGACGGTCAAATTCTTTGCGCCGCGCGCGCAGAAGAGAGACGGCTCTGGTGATGTTTAACGCCATGCTGCCGCTTGTGTTCATATTTGCGATATAATTGCGCAGCTCGGATACCATGCCGTCGTCGGTCGCGCTCTTTAGCTGGCCAATGCTGATCGTATTGGAGTAGGTGGTTTCCGTGAGGCCGCAAAGCAGCTTGTTCATAAGAGCGCCGGTCGGCTCCAGGGTCTTTCCGTCGGTCTCATTGACGATGGTCAGTGATTTCTGGTCTTTCTGGAAATTCCGCTCGATACGGTAGATTATGCCGTCCTGCTCGAAACGCAGGCGTCCGCCGTAATTCGACTTGTCAAACCATGGTTCGCAACGGCTGTACAGGTCGTTGCGGGAAGCGCGGCCGCGTCCACGTTCCAGTCCGAACAGCATGCAGCGGATGAAGGTGTGGAGCGTGGATTTCCCGGCCTCATTCTGGCCGCAGATGATATTGACGCCATCGGAAAAACGGATGTCGCGGTCGTGAAATTTTCCGAATCCGCTGATATGCAAATCGAGTAATTTCATAGCGCGCTCCTCTCATCCTGCGTGCGCAGCAGTGCGTCGATGCCGTAAAACAGCGCTTTCTTTTCCACCGGACTCGCGTCTTCCTTCTGGAGTGAGCGGATGTAAAAACCGATCATATCGCTGGGGTGTTCGGCAAACAGTCGGCTGAAATCATACTGCGGTTCGCTCTCGTCGATGATTTCAATCACCTGCATGGAACGGGCCAGAGCCGTGAGGTCAAAGGAAATATCCGGATCACGCATGCCGCGGATGCGGAACCGATAAATATTGTCCGCACCGCGTTTTTTAATTTCCCGGATCATACGGTCATTGAGCTCCTGCTCGGTCGTCGCTGTGGAAATATGGACGACGAGGGGAATGTACTGCGCCTGACAGAGCGGCACAAACTCAAGCGAAGTTACCTCACGCGATGTGGGGCTGATCTCACCGACGATCATGCCGTGCGTGCCGGTTTCCGTCTTGTCGAGCGGTTCCGGCGACCCCGGCCAGGCCCAGCGGCGGTCCGCGGCCAGTTCCGGCTTGTGAATGTGACCGAGTGCGGCGTAGGCGAAACCGGAAGCGGCCAACCCAGCCTTATCGATGGGCAGGTGCGCGGCGTCGCCGCCGTGCGCCAGCAAAATGTGAATGCGTGCGGTGTCCGGTGCGCGCAGGCCGTCAAGCCGCTTTTCGGTGATTTCCGCGGTGTGGTAGGAAAACCCGGTAACGTCAAAGCCCATTTCCGGAAAATCGACGGTGGTGATTTCCTCCGGCATGATCCAGGTGACGTTGGGACACCAGGAAAAGCCCATCAGTGCGGAGTTTGGCCGGACGCGGTCGTGGTTGCCGGCGATGAGAATCACCCGCACGCCGGGAATCGTAGAAAAAAGGTAATTGACCTCTTTTAAGTCGCGAAGCAGTGGCTGGCGGTGAAAAAGGTCGCCGGCGATGAACAGACAGTCGACGTCGCGCAGTTTTGCCTGCCACACGATCTCCGAAAAAGTATCTTTGATGGCCTGGGCGCGGTCGCGCGACCAGGGCTTGTCGTTGTCCGGCTGCATCCCCCAGTGGATGTCGGCAGTGTGAATGAATTTCATCGGCGGCTCCTTATGATATCCGGTATATTATGATTCATGATTACAGATCACAGTTGTTGACAGTCCGCGGGAAGGGAATGACGTCGCGGATATTGCCCATGCCGGTCAGATACATGACGCAGCGCTCAAAGCCTAGCCCGAAACCGGCGTGGCGGGCGGAACCGTATTTGCGCAGGTCGAGATAGAAGGCGTAATCTTCCTCTTTCAGACCAAGTTCGTTCATGCGGGCGAGCAGTTTATCATAGTCGTCTTCACGCTGGCTGCCGCCGATGATCTCGCCGATGCCGGGTACGAGACAGTCCATCGCGGCGACCGTCTTATTGTCCGGGTTCATCTTCATATAAAACGCCTTGATTTCCTTGGGATAGTCGGTGACGAAAACCGGGCGTTTGAAGATCTGCTCCGTCAGATAGCGCTCATGCTCCGTCTGCAGATCGCATCCCCAGGAAACCTTATAGTCAAATTTATCGTTGTGTTTCTCCAGAATCTCGATCGCCTCGGTGTAGGTCACATGGCCGAACTCAGAATTGAGCACGCCGTGCAGGCGGTCGAGCAGTCCCTTGTCGACAAAGCGATTGAAGAAATCCATCTCCTCAGGCGCCTGCTCCAGCACATAGCGGATGATGTATTTGAGCATGCCCTCGGCCAGCGCCATATCGTCCTGCAGATCGGCGAAGGCGATCTCCGGCTCGATCATCCAGAATTCCGCGGCGTGCCGGGTCGTATTGGAATTTTCCGCGCGGAAGGTGGGACCAAAGGTATAGACGTTGCGGAAGGCCATCGCGTAGGTCTCGACATTGAGCTGGCCGCTGACCGTCAGGCTGGTATGCTTGCCGAAAAAGTCTTTCGTGTAATCTACCGCGCCGCCAGTAGTGCGCGGTGGGTTGTCCGGGTCGAGCGTCGTCACCTGAAACATCTCCCCGGCGCCCTCGCAGTCGCTGCTGGTGATCAGCGGCGTATGCACATAGACGAAGCCGCGCTCCTGGAAATACTGATGAATCGCGTAGGCTATCAGGGAACGAACGCGGAAGACAGCCTGGAAGGTGTTGGTGCGCGGACGCAGATGCGTGATGGTGCGCAGATATTCGAGGGTGTGGCGCTTTTTCTGCAGGGGATAATCCGGCGCGGAAGCGCCTTCAACGGTGACTTCGACGGCCTGAATCTCAAAAGGCTGTTTGGCCTGCGGCGTCGCCACAAGGGTGCCGCGGGCGATGATTGCCGCGCCGATGTTGAGACGGCTGATCTCGGCGAAATTGGCCATCGTATCATGATAAACAATCTGCAGCGTTTCAAAATAAGAGCCGTCGCTGACGACGATAAAGCCGAATGCTTTGGAATCGCGCACGCTGCGCACCCAGCCGTCGACGGTGACTTCCTTGTCAAGCCAGGCGTCGCGGTTTCGGTATAGTTCTCTGACGGTAATAAAGTCCATGGTTGTGTTCTCCTTTGCGGTGGTTTACCGTTCGCTGTGTGAGAGCTTTTCTCGCTAGCTCATTTTCGATCATTATACCTTACTTTTTTTGCGTATTCAAGGGCGAGGACCGGGAAAGTTGCCATAAAAAAAGCCCATCCTCTGTCCGGTTTTTCAAAGCAACAGGGCAGAGGATAGGTTTTCACGTTTTACAGAGCTGGTTTAGCCGATTGAGTCAAACTCGTCGCAGATTTCCTTTGACGGCGGCGCTGTCGCCAGGGATACGACGAGAATGAAAACGCTGGCGACCAGGAAGGCCGGGAGCAGCTCATAGACATTCCAGGCGCCGCCCAGCGGACGCACGCCGTATTTCCAGGCAAAAACCATCACAGCGCCGGAGACCATGCCGGCCAGCGCGCCGTAGAAGTTGGTGCGCTTCCAGAACAGAGAAAACAGCATTACCGGGCCGAAGGAGGCGCCAAAGCCCGCCCAAGCGAAGGATACGATCGTGAACACGGAGCTGTCGGGGTTCCAGGCCAGGATGATGGCAATGACGGAGATGCCGAGCACGGTCAGCCGGGCAACTGCCATCTGAGTGGCGGTGCTCATCTTAATGTTTAAAAATCCCTGCAGGAGGTTCTGCGATACGCCGGAGGCGGATGTCAGAAGCTGTGAGTCCGCGGTCGACATGGTCGAGGCGAGGATACCCGCGAGGACAATGCCGGCGATCAGTGAGAGCAGGAAGCCGTGTTCGGCCAGCAGGCCGGCCAGACGGATGATGACCGTCTCAGATTCGGAACTGGTTGCGAAGACAGGGAGCTTTCCGGTCAGGGAAACGCTGTAGCCGATGACGCCGATGACGATGGCGATAAACATGGCGATAAACACCCAGACCGACGCGACGCGGCGGGAGAGGGAGATTTTGTTCTCATCCTCGATCGCCATGAAGCGCAGGAGAATGTGGGGCATACCGAAGTAGCCGAGGCCCCAGGCCATCGTTGATACGATGGTGATAAAGCCGTAGGGGGTCGAAGTATTGCCGGCCTGGTCATACATCTGCGTCATGGACAGATAGCCGGGCAGGGACGCCGCGTTCTCCATGACCGCACCCCAGCCGCCTGCCAGGCTCAGGCCGAAAATAATGATAACGATCAGAGCGATCGACATGACGACGCTTTGCATCAGGTCGGTGGTAGATACAGCCAGGAAACCGCCCATGGTGGTGTAGGCGATGATGATCAGCGCGCCGATGATCATGGCTGCGTGATAATCGACGGAAAACAGGCTGGAAAACAGCGTGCCGATGGCCTTGAAGCCGGATGCCGTATAGGGGATAAAGAAAATCAGGATCGCGAGCGCCGCGATGCAGGAGAGGATATTTTTCTCATCGCGGAAACGGCGGGAGAAAAAGTCCGGGATTGTGATGGTGCCGCAGGCAATGGTATAGCGGCGCAGCCGTCTGGCGACGAGAAGCCAGTTGAAATAGGTGCCGATACCGAGACCAAGAGCGGTCCAGCCGGCATCGCAGATACCGGTTAAATACGCGACACCCGGCAGGCCCATCAGAAGCCAGCTGCTCATGTCGGACGCTTCGGCGCTCATCGCCGCGACCAGCGGGCCGAGTTTGCGGCCGCCCAGGTAAAATTCGTCCGTGGAACCGGCGCCGCCGCGTTTGCTGAAATAGACGCCGATATACATCATGATGCCCAGATAGGCAATGATTGCGATAATGATACCAAATTGTGCTGAAATCATACTCATTCCTCCGTTTTCAATAAACATTTTCCGATTATAACACAGGCAAAAAGGTAACGCAATACAGAACGAAGTATAGACGAAATACCGTACTGTAAATTAAAATTATGATAATTTTTGATTGATTATAAAGGAAAATAAACAATACGAAATATAAAAATGAATATATACTTATAAAAAGAATTTTGCTCGTTGAATTCTTCGCAGCCAGCACTTTCCAAAAAAAAATTACCGTAGTATAATAAAAAAGATTTGTGGGAATCACGAATCTGCGGTTTTGCCGGGTACGACCCGGAAATCTGCAATTATCAAAGATCATGATAAGGAGGGTTTTTATTATGTGCGTTTACCAAATGGGGAATCTGCGTATTGTTGACCTGTCCAAAACTCTGGATCCCGCTACCGAGTCGAGAAGATGTCATCTGATTCGTTACAATACCGGCGGCCCGATTCCGGACTATCATACCGCGCTGGATCTGACCACACACCTTGGCACCCACTGTGAGTGCCCGTATCATCATTTTGAAAATGGCAAGTCTGTGGGCGAGCTGCCGTTGACCACGTTCATGGGCCGTGCGGTTTATGTTACCATTGATTTTCTTGAGCCGAACTCCCATATTACCGCTGCGGATCTTGACCGTGCCTGCGGCGATCGCGTGCAGGAAGGCGATATCCTTATTCTGGACAGCAACTGGAAGTTCCCGCCATTCACTCCGGCGACCAACAGCCCGGAGGATAAGCGCCTCTTTGTGAACGGCGACACCGCGTGGTGGTGCCGCAATCATAAGGTAAAGGGTGTGGGCTTCGGTGATGGTGTTTCCGTCGAGAACTGCAATGAGGATGTGAAGCCGTTCCATGATATCTGCATGGAAGTGGATATCTGCTTTATCGAGGTTCTCAAGAATCTGGACAAGCTGACCACGGATATCTTCTTCATGTCGTACTCCCCACTGCCGATCCTCGGCGCGGACTCCATGCCGGTGCGCGCTTACGCGATTGAGGGGCTGGCTGAATTTTCCAGATAACGGAACATATCCGCATTGTGGACAGCACGGTGGAGAAAGCGGTCTGATCCTTTCACAGGGAAGAAAACTCTTATGAAAATTGCAGTAATCGGTTCTGGAGCGATGGGATCCATTTACGGCGGACATCTCTCTTTGAACAACGAGGTTTGTATTATTGATACCAATCCGGCGATCGTCGGGCAGATCAACAAGAATGGCCTGCTGATTGATGAGGATGGCGCGACGAATGTTTACCGTCCGAAGGCGCTCACGGACTCTTCCGCGGAGACGGAGATGGATCTGGTTATCCTCTTTGTGAAGGCCATTTTTTCGAAATCCGCCCTGGAGTCCAACAAGGGACTGATCGGCCCGAATACGCGCCTGCTTACCTTGCAGAACGGAGCGGGACATGAGGCACTGCTTAAGGAGTATGTCCCGGCAGAGCATGTCGTGATCGGCACTACCGAGGATAATGGCGCCGTGCTCGCGCCGGGGCATGTGCGCCGCGGCGGCATTGGCCGCACCAACGTTGGCATGCTCGTTCCGGATACAGAGGGTTTTCTGCCTAAGCTGAAGGAAGCGTTTGACAGCTGCGGGTTTCAGGTCACGATTCATGACAATATTCAGCAGCTGATCTGGGCCAAACTGTTTACCAACGTGTCCCTGAGCGCGGTCACGGGCATCCTTCAGGTCGATATGGGTTACATCGCTTCCGATGAGTATGCCTGGAAGATGACCTGCCGCCTGATCCATGAGGCGGTTGCGGTGGCTGCGGCAACCGGTCTTTCCTTTGATGAAGATGAGATTATCGGGAAGGTTCGCAAGACCTCGATCGACAATCCGAATGGCTGTACATCCATCCGCGCGGATATCCGCGACGGCCGCAGGACCGAGGTCGACACGATCAGCGGCGCGGTTGTGCAGGCCGCGCGCCTGTATGGCGTCGAGGCTCCCTGCCATGAGTTCGTCGTCAACATGGTTCACGCCATGGAAGACAAAAAGTGCTAAGGAGGAGTTTTCATGAAATCGGATTATAACGGCATCTATGTCGCGTCCGTGACACCGTTCGACGCAAAAGGAGCGGTCAATAAAGATGCGCTCGTGACGCTGATGGAGCGCAATCAGAAGGAGGGAGCGAGGGGCTTTTTCATCGGCGGAAGCAGTGCGGAATGCTTCCTGCTTTCCCATAAAGAGCGCTGCGAGACCTTTGAGGCGGCGGCTTCGTTCCGGGGTCGCACGCGGCTGATTGCCCATGTCGGCGCTTTGTCTACGGCGGAGGCGGTTGAGTTTGCTCTGGAGGCGAAGAAACTCGGGTATGAGAGCATCGCCGCTACGCCGCCGTTTTATTATCAGTACAGCGTCGGCGACATCTGCGGCTATTATTATGATATCGCCAGAGCCAGCGGCCTGCCGGTGATTGTATATAATTTCCCGGGCAATACCAAACGGGAGTTTGATCTCGCCAATCCCGAGTACCGCAAGCTGTTCACCAGCTCCGCGATCCGCGGCGTCAAGCACACCAATCAGGTCGTGTATCAGATGGAGCGCTTTCTGGAGCTCAATCCGGAGCTGGAAATTTACAATGGCTTCGATGAGACGATGGCAGCCGGTCTCGCGCTGGGCGCGAGAAGCTCAATCGGCAGCACCTTCAACTGCATGCTGCCGCATTATCGCAAACTGTATGAAACCTTTCTCTCCGGTGACTTTGAGGGGGCGACGCGCATCCAGCATAAGGCCAATAATATTATGGAGGCAATGTGTACGGTCGGCCTGATTCCGGCAATCAAATACATCCTGCAAAAGCAGGGCATTGATGCGGGCGAGCCGCGCGCGCCGTTCCATTCGCTGAACGCGGAGCAAAAGGCATTGATTGACAGGACATTGGAGAAGGATCTGATCGAGTGATGCCCTGCGTTTAAGGACGCATCGCGCGGTTTGCCTCATCGATGACTTCCATCATCAGCAGGCTGTGCTCAAGCATTGCATAGCAGGAGGCGTAATCTCCCGCATCGAGCTGGCTGGCGAACACACGCAGTTCGTCAGCCAGTCCGCCGTCGGAGTGATCCTCAGCCAGCCGTTTTACTGTCCCGTCGTTGTTTACCAGATCGACGCTTTCCGGGGCGCTGCTCGGACCGTTGATCTGCAGGTATCCGTCCGTCCCCTGCAGGACGCAGGAGGAAGGGCTGGTGGAGTCTTTCGCGCCCGTGCAGACCGCGTAGAAATCTCCGTATTCCAGGATCGCCGTTCCCGAAGTGTCGACGCCGTTATAGCCGTAATTCGCGAGATAATGCAGCTTCTGCGGCCGGCCGAACAGCAGTGTCACGAAGTGGAGATTGTATACGTTGATATCGTACAGGCAGCCGCCGGCGCAGGCCGGATCGAAGGCCGGAAGGACGACGCCGGAAGCGTACTGGTCATAGCGGCTGGAGATGCGTGAGTAATTGCACTGCGCCATCCGCAGCGTGCCGATTTCCGGCAGATGCTCCTTTACTGCCGCGTATACCGGCGAATAGGGGATTTTGAAGGCTTCCCACAAAAACAGCTGTTTTTCCCGTGCCAGAGCGGCAAGCTCGCTCGCTTCAGCCGCATTTACTGTAAACGGCTTTTCGCAGATCACATGCTTTCCCGCGCGCAGGGCACGCAGCACATATTGATAGTGCATATGATTGGCGATGCCGATATAAACGGTGTCGAAATCTCCTTCTGAGAGAAATTTCTCATAGTTGGTATACAGGGTCAGGCCGCCGTTTTCTGCGGCCAGTTCGCGGCCTTTTTCCACGCTTTTTTCCCGTACGCAAAGAGCCGTCACAGTAATTTCCGGCACCGCAGGGACATCGCGGAACAGCCAGGTCACAATCTTACCATTTCCCACTACACCAAGCTTCATTGTAGTTCTCCCTTCGTTATGTTATGATATTCTAAGATTAGCAAAGTTCAGAAAGATATGCAAGCCCAATCGGAAAAATAGTTGAATTTTCCGGATGAAGCGTGTACAATCGGTATCATCTTATTTTTAAGGATACGGGAAGAAAAATGTGTTCAAACGCAATTACAATCTGTATCGCCGAGCCAGGCGACGCCGCGGAAATTTTATCGGTCTACGCGCCGTATATCCGGAAAACGGCGATTACCTTTGAATACGAGGTTCCCTCCGTTGACAGCTTCCGGGCGCGGATGACGGACACGATGAAACGATACCCCTGGCTGGTCGCCTGCCGGGATGGCCATGTTGTCGGCTACGCCTATACCGGAGCGTTTATTCGCCGTTCCGCTTGCGACTGGGCGGCGGAGACTTCGATCTATATCCGGATGGATTGTTGTGGGGGCGGTATCGGCAGGCTGCTCTATGAAGCAATCGAGAAGGTTTCCCGCGCGCAGCGGATCACTAATTTAAATGCCTGCATTGCCTGGCCGGAAATTGAGGATGAGTATCTCACGGCGAACAGCCGGTTTTTCCATGAGCATTTGGGCTACCGGCTGGTTGGGGAGTTCCATCGCTGCGGATATAAATTCGGCCGCTGGTACGATCTGATCTGGATGGAAAAGTGGATCGGCGCGCACGAAGCCGCTATGCTGCCGATGATTCCGTTCCCGGATCTGCCGAAAAAGGAGACCATTTTAATATGAGCAACGCTGCCGTTGTTTTAAAAAAAGGGGAGGGCCGCACGATCAAGGCGGGCGGCGCCTGGATTTATGACAATGAAATTGACCGGATCGACGGTGAGTTTGAAAATGGCGATATCGTCGCTGTCGTTGATTTTGACGGGTATCCGATGGGACAGGGCTTTATCAACACCCGTTCGCGTCTTACTGTGCGCATGCTGACGCGCAGACGCGATACCGTTATCGACGACGCTTTTCTGGAGATGCGTGTCCGCCGCGCGTGGGAATATCGCAAAGCCACGGTGGATACTGCGAGCTGCCGTGTGATCTTTGGGGAGGCCGATTTTCTGCCCGGACTTGTAGTTGATAAATTTTCGGATGTGCTTGTCGTTGAATCGCTGGCCCTTGGCATCGATCGTCTCAAACCGGCGATCTTGCGCAGTCTCCTTGCGGTGTTGGCTGAGGACGGTATCCGCATCCGCGGTATTTATGAACGCAGTGACGCGAAGGTCCGCGAGCAGGAGGGCATGGAACGTTTCAGCGGTTTTATCAGCGAACCCTTTGACACCCGTGTCGAGATCGTCGAGAACGGGATTCGCTATATCGTCGATGTGAAAGAAGGGCAGAAAACGGGATTTTTCCTGGATCAGAAATACAATCGGCTCGCGATCCGGCGCCTCTGCGCGGGAGGCCGGGTGCTTGACTGCTTCACGCATACCGGCGCGTTCGCGTTGAACGCGGGTGCGGCGGGCGCAGCTTCGGTGCTGGGTGTGGATGCCTCGGAGCTGGGGATTGCTCAGGCCAGGGAGAATGCCGCGTTAAACGGTCTCTCGGACCGCGTACAGTTTACCTGCGCCGACGTTTTCGAATTGCTCCCGGAGCTTGAGGCGAAGGGCGAGCGCTTTGACGTCGTCATTCTTGATCCGCCCGCGTTCACCAAATCGCGCAGTTCGGTCAAAAACGCCGTCAGGGGTTACCGTGAAATCAACCTGCGCGGCATGAAGCTGGTTCGCGACGGCGGTTACCTCGCGACCTGCTCCTGCTCTCATTTTATGGATCCGGAGCTGTTTACGAGAACCATCCGCGAGGCCGTGAGAGGCGCGCACAAATGCCTGCGCCAGGTCGAATACCGCACGCAAGCGCCGGACCACCCGATCCTCTGGGCCGGGGAGCAGACATCGTATTATTTGAAATTTCTGATTTTCCAGGTGGTAGATGAGATGTAGTGATCCCTTACGGGCAGAGCTGTTACCGCTGCCCGTAATAGGAATGTTCGCCATGCTTTCTGAAGTAATGCTTGTCCAGAATGAATTGATCCATGGAAGCGGAAGGATTGAGCTGCAATGTTTTTAATGCCATTTCCGCGACCGCTTCCATGACGACCGCGTGATATATGGCCTCTTCAGCGCTTGCGCCCCAGGAAAACGGGCCGTGATTTTTTACCAGGATGCCCGGTATTTCCAGGGCATTTTTGATTTCGCTCAGTGTTTCTACAATCACTTTCCCCGTATTTTTCTCGTAGGCAGTTTCGATTTCTTCCTGTGCCAGTCCCCGGGTACACGGAATATCTCCGTAAAAATAATCGGCGTGGGTTGTGCCAAGCGCCGGGATCGGTCTGGCTGCCTGCGCGAATGCCACCGCGTTGATCGAGTGGGAATGGGTGATTCCGCCGATTTCCTTAAACGCCCGGTACAACTCGATATGCGTTGGGGTATCCGAGGATGGGCGCCATTTCCCTTCGACGACTTCTCCCGTTTCCAGGCTTACGACGACCATGTCTTCCGGCGTCATGGAATCATATCCGATACCGGAGGGTTTGATCACAACCAGGCCGGTCTGCCGGTCGATGGCGCTCACATTCCCCCAGGTATAAATGACAATACCGCGGTGAAACAATTCCAGATTTGCGGAGCATACACGCTCTTTCAGGTTTTCCAGCATAATTCTGCCTCCCTAATTAATCCAAATGGATTGTTTGTGATTTCGCACTAAGTATACCACTTTTAAAAGCAAAATGTCTATGAAGTTTATAGACAGACATGAAATTGTTTGTTACAAAGTACACAAAAGCCGACGTCAAAAATAGAAATTCGTTGACAATAAGTTATAAGGGTTGTAAAATTAGCGTAAAGGAAATGCAAATCCCAGGTAAAGCAATAGGGGTTCCTCTCCGGGAGACCCCTGTTCTTTATTTTTAAGGGAGATACCGGCCGGATAAGTGCCGTAACATTTGAGGAGGAACCTGTTATGAGTGTGAATATCACCATAAATCACGCACTGAAAAAATACGGCGAGAAAGTGATTATTCCGGATTTGAACATGAAGATAAAGGAAGGGGGAGTTTTTCACGCTCCTTGGGCCGTCCGGCTGCGGAAAGACGACGCTTCTGTGCATGATCGCAGGGTTCAACTCGATCGAGGGCGGTGATTTTTATTTTAATGAGAAGCGGATCAACGATCTCGACCCGGCCAAGAGAAATATCGGTATGGTATTCCAGAATTATGCGATCTTTCCGCACCTGACCGTGCGCAAGAATGTGGAGTTTGGCCTGAAAAACAAGCATTTCCCCAAGGAAGAGATCAAGGAGCGTTCCGAGAAGTTCCTGAACCTGATGCAGATTAATGAGTTTGCGGACCGTCTTCCGGATCGTTTATCAGGCGGCCAGCAGCAGCGTGTGGCGCTGGCCCGTGCACTCTGTATCGAACCGGATGTGCTGCTCATGGACGAGCCGTTGTCCAACCTCGACGCCAAGCTTCGCGTGGAGATGCGTACCGTTATCAAAAATATTCAGCATGATGTCGGGATTACGACGGTTTACGTAACGCATGACCAGGAGGAGGCCATGGCGGTTTCCGACCGGGTCGCGGTCATGAACGGCGGCGTGATCCAGCACATCGGGACGCCGAAGAATATCTATCAGAGACCGGCGAACCAGTTTGTCGCGACTTTCATCGGCCGCAGTAATATATTAAAAGGGCAGCTTGTGATGAAGGACGGCGTGCCGCATCTGAGATTCCTGAATTACGACGCGCCGATGCATCATGTGAGGAAAGAATGCCAGCACGACCAGGATATCACGATATCTGTCCGTCCAGAGGAGTTCCTCATGAACAGAGAGGCGGGGAAGGGAATCAAGGCCATCGTGGATGACTGTGTATTTCTGGGTCTCAATACGCATTACTTTATGCACCTTGAGGATGGCCTGGAGGTGGAATCCATCCAGGAATCCACGATTGACAGCGTGATTGCCCCGGGCACGGAGATTTCCCTGACGATCAACACGGAGAAGGCAAACCTGTTTACCGCTGACGGTTCGGAAAACCTGCTGACCGGAGTGGCCAATGACTGTGAAGCCTGAAACCGGATCTGAGAGAGGGGGAATCGGACAGTGAAACGCAGGAAATTCGAGCTCTGGTCGGGGGTTACCGTTCTGTTTCTGGTGCTGTTCCTGATATTTTTGGTATATCCGATGCTTGGTATCTTAAAGCAGGCGGTGATATCCAAGGATGGTCAGTTTACGCTGGAGCAGTTTGTCAAATTCTTTTCCCAGAGCTACTACAGTAAGACCATTTTAAACAGCTTTAAGGTCAGCATCACGCTGACGATCGTCACGCTGATTATCGGGATACCGCTTTCGTATTTTTATTCGTTTTACCGGCTCAAGGGCGCGAAGCTCATGTTTGTCCTCAGCATCCTCTGCTGTATGTCGGCCCCGTTTATCGGCGCGTACTCGTGGATCCTGCTGCTCGGGCGTTCGGGCGTGATTACGCAGTTCCTTAAAAATACGTTCGGGATCCAGCTTGGCAGCATTTACGGCTTCCGGGGTATTATGCTGGTGCAGTCCCTCAAGTTTTTCCCGCTTGTGTTCGTGTACATGAACGGTGCGTTCAAAAATATTGACAACACGCTGATGGAGGCGTCGGCCAACATGGGCTGTACCGGCGTCAAGCGGTTTTTCCAGATCATTATGAACCTGTCGATGCCGACGATTCTGGCAGCCTCCCTGATGGTGTTTATGCAGTCGTTTGCCGATTTCGGTACGCCGCTGCTGATCGGAGAAGGCTTCCGGACTTTCCCGGTCGAGATTTACAACCAGTATCTCGGCGAAAACGGCACCGACCACAACTTTGCGGCGGCCATAAGCGTGATCGCGATCGCCGTGACAGCGGTCGTATTCTTCATTCAGCAGTACGCGACGAGCAGATACAAATTTTCGATCAACGCGCTCCATCCGATTGAGAAGAAAAAACCGAAGGGAATCCAGGGCGTGCTGATGTATTTGTACAGCTACCTACTGATCGGCATCGCGTTCATGCCGCAGGTTTATATCATTTACCTGTCTTTCCGCAACTGCGATCAGGCGGTATTTAAGCCGGGTTATTCGCTGGCCAATTATCAGGCGGCGGTGAAGAAGCTCCTTGTGCGCTCAATCAAAAATACGATGATGCTGGGCATCGGCGCGCTGGCGATTATCATTATCATATCGATCCTAATTGCCTACCTTGTCGTGCGCCGTTCGAGTTTCCTCAATCACGCGATCGACACGATGGCGATGCTCCCGTACATTATGCCGGGTTCCGTCATCGGTATCGCGCTGGTTATCGCGTTCGGCAGCAAGCCGCTGGCGCTGACCGGGACGATCTGGATCATGCTGATCTCGTTCGTCATACGACGAATGCCGTACACGATACGATCGGCCACGGCCACGCTGATGCAGATCCCGATGAGCATAGAGGAAGCTTCGATCAGCCTGGGAGCGTCAAAGCTGAAAACATTTACGCAGATTACCGTTCCGATGATGTCCAACGGTATTCTTTCCGGAGCGATCCTAAGCTGGGTCGCGATTGTGACGGAGCTTTCCAGCTCTATCATTCTGTACAACAATAAAAATATCACTCTGACGATGTCCGCCTATGTGGCGATCTCGCGAGGGAATTACGGTCTGGCGGCAGCCTTCGCGGCGATCCTGACCGTGGTGACCGCGGCTTCCCTGATCATATATCTGCTGGTCAGCAAGGCCGAGGATATCAAGCTTTAAATCGTTATTCACCGGCGATGCCGATGGAAATAAAAAAAGGAGAGGTGTTATTATGAGGAAGAAATTAGCATTGGTTATGACGGTTATCATGACGGCAGCGGCTCTGAGCGCATGTGGCAGTTCCAGCTCGAGCACATCGACGACGGCGGCAGCAACGACAGCAACGGCTACCGAGGCGGCCGCGACAGAGGCTGCGGCTGAGGAAACAGAAGCGGCTGCGGAAGAAGTGGATATTGAGGACAGCTTGGTTCTTTATTCCAGTATGACGGAGAACGATCTGGACAACCTGATCGAGAAATTCAACGAGCTGTATCCCGACTGCGAGGTCGAGGTCGTGAACGGTTCGGCCGGCGAGCTGACCGCGAGAATTGCTGCTGAGGCCGCCAATCCCCAGGGCGACATCATGTGGGGCGGCCTGAGCAACAGTGACGGCGATACCTACAGCGATATCTTTGAGCACTGGCTTTCCGATTACGAGGATGAGGTCATTGAGGACTACAGATCCAACAACGGTTTTTACAACCTTGACCATCTTTCTACCTGCGTATTCTGCATCAATACCGATCTTGAGGCAGAGCTGGGACTTGAGATCAACAGCTACGCGGATCTGCTCGATCCGGCGCTGAACGGCAAGATCGTTTTCTCCGATCCGAACTCCTCTTCGGCGGCATGGAACAACGTCTGCAACATCATGTCCGTATTTGGAAAAGACAGCGACGAAGCTTGGGATTACATCACGCAGCTGATGAACAACGGCCTGGTGATCTCCACCTCTTCTTCCGTATGCTTCAAGTCTGTTGAGACCGGCGAGTATGCGGTCGGCATCACCTACGAGGATGGCGCTTCCACCCTTCTGAAGTCCGGCGCGACAAATATCCGCATGGTATATCCGGAGGAAGGAACCTCCGCGTCCGCGTTTGGCTGCGCGGTTGTCAAGGATGCCCCGCATCCCAACGCGGCAAAGGCGATGGTCAACTTCCTGATGAGCGCTGACGGACAGAACGCGCTTGGCGAAGCCCTCGGGACGCTGCGTATGACCAACTCCAAGGCTGACTTCGAGAGCCCGTATCTTCCCAAGACCGAAGATGTCACCTGGGTAACCCGCGACGTCGACTGGATGATCGAGAACAGGGAGCAGGTGCTTGAGCACTGGAATTCGATCTATACAGAAGTGAACCAGTAAGCGGATCGGATTTTCAATCGTTTTGAGATTTTTATAGAATGGCCGTCACTATTTTACGATAGTGGCGGCTGTTCTTTTTCCGGAAAAACTGGTACAATGATGTCAGGGTTTGCGAAGCATGGACACCCGAAGGGCGATCCTTGAGGCAATCCGTGGCATCATTAATTTTCAACTCAAAGTAGAAAGGCAGGAAAACCTTATGCCGGAGTTACCGGAAGTAGAGACGATCCGACGGGTGATCGAACCACAGATACAGGGCTGTGTGATGGAAGAGATTATTGTCAGTCGACCGGAGGTTGTCGCTTACCCGGACGCGGCTGAATTTTGCTGGCGTTTGAAAGGGCAGACGATCAGCCATATCACGCGGCGGGGAAAATTTCTCGTGATTCATATGGAAAGCGGCGACCGGATGATTTTGCATCTGCGGATGACCGGCTGTCTGCTGGTGACGCCTGCGGATGTCGCGCAGGAAAAACATACGCATCTGATTTTCCGGTTGAATAACGGAGCGGAACTGCGTTTTTCCGACACGCGCCGTTTCGGGCGTTTCTGGCTGCTTGGGGACGGAGAAGCCGATCCATACAGCGGGATTGAGAAACTGGGGAAAGAGCCGTTTGTGCCGGATTTTGATGCGCAGTATCTGTCGGCCAGGCTGGGAAAGCGGAAAAGAGCCATCAAGACCTGTCTGATGGAGCAGAGTGAGATTGCGGGAATCGGAAATATTTATTCCGACGAGATTTTGTTTGCGGCAAAGATTCATCCGGCACGCCTGGCAGTCAGTCTGACCTGGGAGGAGTGGGAGCGCCTTGCAGTAACGATCCCGGAGCGGCTGTCATTCTTTATCCAGAAAAATGAAATAACGCCGGAAGAATATCTGGAAACGAAGGGACAGGATTACCGCAATACGCCGTTTTTGCAGGTCTACGGCCATGAGGGAAAACCCTGCCCTTGTTGTGGCGCCAGGCTTTGCCGGATCGTGGTCGGAGGGAGAAGCAGTGTATTCTGTCCGTGCTGTCAGGAAGCCTGAGGTTTATCCGCCGCCAGGACAGTGGGGGGAGGCAGGCAGAAAACTGCCAAGGAAACCGGGCATGAGCTGGGCGCTGTACTGGCGGAGGGAGTATTCGCCGCCGCACAGGCACCAGTCATACATCAGAGCACGTTCGCAGAGAGCGTAAAGCTTGACCATCTCGCTGACGCTCAGCGTGTCGGTGAGCTGGCCGTCCGCCTGCCCCTGGGCGATGATTTTGCGCAGCAGCTTGTAATAGATGCGGTTGTGGTCGAGCAGCTGTTTGGCGCTGGCCGTCGTCAGCTGCGTGGCGAGCAGACCGGCGAGCAGGTCGATGGAGATGCTGTTTTCGATCATGCCAAACAGCTCGTTGTTCAGAAAAAGCAGCTGTTCCATCGCGGTCATCTCCGGTTTGAGCTGCCCGGTCAGATCTTCGTATTTTTCATCAAATAGCGTGCTCAGTGTGCCCAGCAGCGCGTCCTTTCCATCAAAATAATGATAGAACGAGCCTTTGGAAGTCTGGGAAAGCGCGATGATTTCTTCTACCGTCGTATCTTCATATCCCTGCTCATAAAATAATTTCCATGCGGCGCTCACAATTTTACCGCGCGTGTTTCTTGCAAGCCATTTGGCCATCTTCATTTCTCCCCGGAAGCAGATTATCTGGCGTCGTACTTTTTGCCGCCGAAATTCTGTGGTTCTGATTGTCAATTTGTTCTGATTGTACCATAATTTTTTCCCAAAATACAGAGAATTTCCCGGAATGTTCAAGAGTTGAGATATTGCGGTCATTCATTTTGACTGCAAAAACAGAGGAACATTGTCAGCGAAATGTTCGCATGGATGGATGCCCGTAAGAATAGAGTAGTAATAATCGAACGCTTAGGGAGGCAGATATGTGCAGAACATCAAAAGGGAAATGGCTGCTGGCAGCCTGTCTCGTGCTTTGGACGGTCGCGGTGCGGCTGCTGACCGGATGCACGGTGGAGAAAGAAAATCAGGATAAGGTGCGGGACCTTGATTTTACTGTGGTGAGCGAAACGAACCTGCCGGATGAGCTGGTGCGGCTTGTCAGCGAGAAAAAAGCGGCGCCATTCAAGCTGACCTACAGCAATGATCAGGGTCTGTTTATTGTCGTGGGTTACGGGGAACAGAGTACGGGAGGTTACAGTATCCGCGTGCGGGAGCTGTATCTGACGGAGAATTCCATTGTTATCGATACAGAACTTGTCGGACCCGAGAAGAGCGAGGAAACGGGAACAGGAAAATCCTATCCGTACATTGTGGTACAGACCGAATATCTGGAAAATCCGGTGATTTTTCAGTGAAGGATGATCAGAGAGAACCGGATCATCCGGCGTCAGCCGTGCAGGATGCGTCCGGTGATACGGTATATTTGACGGATTTATCACATAAACTTCAAAAGGGTTGGAGAGCCCGGAATCAGAGAGCGCAGCGGACGGCCTTTGCGGCGTCGGCGAGGAAGGTAGGGTGAATGTTTTATGTTGGAGCTGGTGAAACGAAATATACATATGAACCGCTGGAAAAATCAGGTGGGGACGCAGGTGACGCTGGAAGACGATTTCATCGTGCCGGACACGATGGGAGACATTGCGCAGGTGATTCTTGACACCGGCGAGATCCAGATGGATCCGGTGAAAAATCTGGATGAGCGGGTGCAGGTGCGCGGCCGGCTTGATTTTCATGTTCTCTATCGCAGGGAGGAGGGCGGTCTGCAGACGCTGGGCGGCCTGGTGCCTTTTGAGGAGACGGTTAATGTTCCTGGTCTGACGGAGCAGGATTATGTCAGCGTCAGCTGGCAGCTGGAAGATCTGCAGATTGATATTCTCAATTCGCGCAAGCTTTCGATCCGGGCGGTGGTGACTCTGGAGGTCAAGGTGGAAGCGCTGTTTGATACGGAAGCGGCGGTGGAGCTGAAAAATGGTTCCGGCGATGATGACGCGGGAAGCGGCGGGATGATAAGCAGTGTGATGGAACGCGGCATGACAGGGCGCAGCGTGATGGAGCGCGGCGATGAACCGCAGATTGAAGTGCGCAGGAAGAATCTGGAGGTGGCCGCGATTGCATTGCGGCGCAGAGATACCTACCGGGTGCACGATGAGATTACGCTTTCCGGAACGAAACCGGCGATTGAACGGATCCTCTGGTCCGAGATGCGCCTGGCGGGGACGTCGACGCACCCGCTTGACGGGAAGATTCATCTGGAGGGTTCGCTGCTGATCTTCGTGCTTTATGAGGGAGAAGGGGATCAGCCGGTCATTCAGTGGGTCGAGGAGAGCATCCCGTTTTCCGGTGAGGTGGAGCTGCTGGGCTGCGTCCCGGAGATGATTCCGGTGATCAGTCTGAGTCTGGTTCATCGTGGCCTGGAAGAAAAGCCGGACTACGACGGGGAAATGCGGGAACTGGACGTTGACGCGGTGATTGAACTGGATATCCGTCTCTATGAAGAAAAGGAACTTGCTCTGCTGGATGACCTTTACGCGACCAATCGCGAGCTGATTATGGAGACGGGAGAGGCGGTGTTTGACCGGATCCTGACTCACAATACCGGAAAGTGTAAGCTGGCGGAAAAACTTCCCGTAGACGCCGGTCCGCAGTTTTTGCAGGTTTGCCACAGCAGCGGAACTGTGAAAGTAGATGAGGTTGAGGTAAAGGAGAACGCGCTGCTCATGAACGGGGTCCTTGAGGTGCGATTGCTGTATCTCACAGACGATGATAAGCAGCCGATACAATCGCGCATAGAGATGCTCCCATTTTCTTATGAGGCGGAAGCACCTGGTGTGGCGGAAGAAAGTGTGCGTTATCTGGAAACAGGACTGGAGCAGCTCACGGCAGTGCTGGCTGGAGGCGGAAATGTGGAGATCCGGGCAGTCATCACACTCGATTTGCTGGTACTGCATCCGGTCAATGAACGCGTCATTTTGCAGGCGCAGCTGGAACCGCTTGACACGAAACGACTCCAGGAAATGCCGGGGATTGTCGGTTATCTGACACAGGAAGGAGACAGCCTCTGGAGCATTGCCAAACGGTTCCATACGACCGTGGACGCGATTCTTTCCGCAAATGGCCTGAGTTCAGAAAAAATCGTTCCGGGCGATGTCCTGATTCTTGTGAAGGAAATTGTGCGCGGCTGAGCGCAACGTCTGAATGCGGAGACCAGGCTGGCGAAAAGTGGATGAGAAAAGCACAGAACTTTCGGGAACAATAGCCTGTGACCGCTGCATGTGAGATGAGATTTTCACGCACATTTTCGCATCGACCGGTATATACTGTTATCAGGGAGCGGCCCGCGGCGGCCGCCCCGGCATCCCGCATCGGCTGATGCTTTTTATAGATCAGGGCAACCTGGGCGACATCCGTGAACCTGCAGACATGGATGCCGTTTACATAGCCAAAGGTGGAATATTGGTGGGCAGAATATATTCGTCCGATCCGTGTTTTTCCTTTTCTAAACCATCATATCCGGTGATCAGAATTCTCACAGAAGTCTTGAATAAAATTCATGAAACAGATAGAATAATGATATCTCAGAAATTAGCGAAATCACGCGAAGGACGGATTGAGCGGATGAATTACGTTTATTTGTTGCGCTGCGCGGACGGCAGTCTGTACTGCGGCTGGACAAACCATCTTGAGGAACGGGTGCAGGCGCACAACGAAGGCCGTGGTGCGAAATATACCAAGGGACGGCGCCCCGTGGAGCTGGTCTACCATGAGAGTTTCGAGACCAAGCAGGAGGCGATGAGGCGCGAGTGGGAGATTAAGCGGCTGACACGGGAAGAAAAGCTGGCGCTTCTGAAAACACAGGCGTGATACGCCATTTCATCGCCGCGTCGTTTACTTTTCCCAGGAATTATAGTATACTATGAAAGTGTTGGACGGCGGCTGTGCGGACTGCGTGCTTGCGACGCGAAGCCAGTCCTTTAGGGCAGCGAAAACCTGTCATACAAATATCAAAAATACCAAGGGGATTACAAAATGAAAACTTATGATTATGTGCTGGTCGGCAGCGGCCTGTATGCCGGTGTCTGGGCGTATGAGGCGAAGAAACGGGGAAAGACCTGTCTGATTGTGGAAAAGCGTGACCACATCGGCGGTAATGTTTACTGTGAGGATGTGGAAGGCATCCATGTACACCGCTACGGCGCGCATATTTTCCACACGAGCGACCGCAAAGTATGGGATTATGTTAACGCTCTGGCGGAGTTCAACCGTTATACGAACAGCCCGGTTGCTAATTATAAGGGCGAGATGTACAATATGCCGTTTAATATGAATACCTTCAGCAAGATGTGGGGGATCAGTACCCCGGCTGAGGCGAAGGCGATCATTGATAAGCAGCGCGGGGCGGTGCAGGGCGAGCCGCGCAACCTCGAAGAGCAGGCGATCAGCCTGGTCGGCACAGACATTTATGAGAAGCTGGTCAAGGGATACACCGAAAAGCAGTGGGGCCGCGACTGTAAGGATCTGCCGTCTTTCATTATCAAGCGGCTTCCGGTGCGCTTTACCTATGACAACAATTATTTCAACGATCTTTATCAGGGCATTCCGATCGGCGGTTACAACGTGATCATCGACCGTCTGTTTGAGGGCTGCGATATTGAGACCGGCGTCGATTACCTTACAGATAAGGAACATTACGACAGCCTGGGCAAAAAAGTGGTATATACAGGCATGATTGATGCATATTATCAATATTGTTTCGGCAGGCTTGAGTACCGGACCGTGCGGTTTGAGACAGAGTTGCTCGATGAGGAAAATTACCAGGGCGTGGCTGTGGTCAATTACACGGATCGCGAGACGCCGTATACCCGGATTATTGAGCACAAGCATTTCGAGTTCGGCACGCAGCCCAAAACCGTGATTTCCCGCGAATATCCGTCCGAGTGGCAGGAGGGCATGGAGGCCTATTATCCGGTCAATGACGAGAAAAACCAGGGCGTTTACAGCCGGTATGCGGAGCTTGCGGCGAAAGAAGACAAGGTGGTTTTCGGCGGTCGTCTGGCGGAATACAAATACTATGACATGGATAAGGTAATCGCCTCGGCGCTGGCGCGGACGGAAACCGAGTTTGCGTGAACGCAGCCGCGCGTGGAAAGCTGGCAAAAAATCATCGGAGAAAATAGAATGCCTAAATTTTACGACGAGGAGACGCTTAGGCGCCTGCAGCAGACCGAACTGGAGATCCTGAAGGATTTTATGGAGCTGTGCGATCGTCATGGCCTGATTTATTTTGGAATTGCCGGGACGGGGATCGGCGCGAAGCGCCACGGTGGCTTCATTCCCTGGGATGACGACATTGATATCGCGATGCCGCGGCGGGATTTTGAGCGTTTCCTGAAGCTGGCAAAGAAAGAACTTTCCGATCGTTATATCCCACTCAACGCCGCTTATGACAGCCGCTTCCCGATGATGACGACGCGGCTGATGAAGAAGGGTACGCTGTTTATCGAGGAAGCGCTGAAGGACGCGCACTGCCCCTGCGGTATTTTTCTTGACATCTATGTCCTAGATAATGTCGCGGACGGGCGGATTGCTTATGAGCTGCAGTCCTGGGAGGCGTGGTTCTGGAGCAAACTTCTGGTGCTGCGCCGTCTGCCGCGGCCCTTTTTGTTCCAGACCGGCATTAAGGCGCGGCTGATCTGGGCTGTGTGCGGGGCTGTCCATACGGGGCTGCGTATTCTGCGCGTGTCGCCGGAGTGGCTGCGTCGCCGCTGTGAGCGCGTTTGCCGTCGTTATGAGAAAAAAAATACCCGGCGTATGGCATTTTTGCCGGATACAAGTCCGTACTGGAACGTGGTCGATAAGACAAAGCTTTATCCGCTGCGGCGCATGGAATTTTCGGGTCTGCAGGTGCCTTTCGCGAACAATATGGAGGAGCTGCTGACAAACCAGTACGGTGATTACATGACGCTGCCGCCGTTAGAAAAGCGTAAGACGCATTATCCGTACCGGCTGAAATTTGGCAGACCGGATACCGGGAAAGAATCGGCGACAGAGCAATCGGGAAAGGACGAAGAACCATGTATGTAAAACCATGCATCCGGGATATTGTGCGCGTCGGCGGCCAGCAGGGGCGCGCCGGTTTTCTGCGCCTGGATATGAATGAGAACCCCGGCGGTCTGCCGTCGGATTTTGTTGAGGATGTGAAGCAGGATCTGACGCCGGAGTATCTGGCGACGTATCCGGAGGAGAGCGTCACGAAGCGTCTGCTCGCCGCCTATCTGAATGATACGCTAAACGAATGTCTTGCAGGCGATGTATCGGAGTTTTCAGAAGATAAACTGGCCAGGGAGACCGTCAAAAGTGCCGCAGCAGCGGATCTGCCGGGCGGATGTACGGTGACGGAGAAGCATCTCTGCCTGACGAATGGCTCCGACATGGCGATTCGCTATATTTACGAGATTTTCGCGGAGCCGGGCAGCGTGGTGGTTACGGTGGCGCCGAGCTTTGAGATGTATCGCATCAACAGCCTGATTTTCGGCCTGGAGCACCGCCCGGTCGCGATCGGAGAGGATTTTACGATTCCTGTGTCTGACGTGCTTGCGGCGATCCGGGAGGATACGGATCTTGTCGTGCTGCTCAATCCGAACAACCCGATTGGCCGTCCCTACACGGATGCGGAGTTCGCGGCAATCGCCGACAGAGCAAACGAAGTTGGCGCGCTTGTGATTGTGGATGAGGCTTATCATTATTTTTACCGCCATACCTTTTTAAAGCAGGCATTGCAGCGGGACAATGTTATTGTCCTGCGTACGTTTTCCAAGTTGTTGTCGCTGGCGGGCTGCCGCTTCGCTTATATGACGGCGCAGCCGCAGCTGATTGAGTATGTCAATCATGTGCGTCCCTCGTTTGAGGTCAACGCTGTGGCGCTGAAATTCGCCGAGCATCTGCTTCAGCGGCCGGAGCTGATCACGGATCTGCAGTCGCAGGCGGACGCGGGCAAGGCGCTGCTTGTGCGGGAACTTCGGGAGCGCGGTTACGAGGTGCATGAGGAGGCCGGGAATTTTGTTTTTATGAAACCGCTGCACCTTTCGGCCGGCGATCTTGCCGCTCGGCTGGAGACGGAGCAAAAGGTACTTGTCAAGACGTATGGTTCTCCGCTTCTTCGCCCGTATCTGCGCATATCCACCGGGGCGCCTCAATATATGGAAGCGTTTTTGCGGGCGTTGTCCGAGACCGATGTGAGATGAGACGAATGTGAGATGTTGCCTAAGACAGACGAAAGATGTTGTCAACGGTGGATCGAAGCTCATGAGACCAGGAGGCTGATGATGAAAGCATTTTTACTGGCTGCCGGGAAAGGAAGCCGGATCAGCAAGAATATTCCCAACATTCCGAAATGCACGCTGGACGTCGGCGGTCAGCCGCTGATTGCGCGCACGGTAGAAATGCTGCTGCAAAACGACATCGAGGTGACGGTGATTGTCGGCTACCGTTATCAGGAGATTATCCGTGTGCTGGAGGGATTGCCGGTTCACATTGTGCATAACCCGTTTTATGATGTGACCAACAGCATCGGTTCGCTGTGGATGGCGGAGAATCAGGGACTGTTTTCACAGGAAGATACGATTGTCGCCAACGGCGACGTGTACTGGTCGCAGGAGATCCTGGATTTTATGAAAACGCAGAAGGATGAGGATTTGTACCTGCTCGGCGATTCGGACCGTGTGCGCGACGGCGATTACTTTTTTGGTACGGAAAACGGTATCCTCAGGCGTTACGGCAAGGAGCTGACGCTGCCGGAGCGGAGCTGTGAATATGTCGGCATCGCCTGGCTGAGTGCTGTTTTTGTGCCGGTTTTTCTTGGTAGGCTTAATCAAATGATCGACGACCAGTGCCATGGGAAATGGTGGGAGGACGCGATCTACAGTCTCAGCGCCGAGCATGCGGTGCCGGTAAAGGATATCGCCGGTATGTTCTGGGCGGAGGTCGATTTTATCGAGGATTACCGGCGTATCCTGGATTATGTCGGGGAGCAGACAGGGATAAAGACGAATGGAAGCATTACGACATTTACTGATTAACGATGATCCCCGTACGCTGGAGCGGCGGAACATGGCCTGGAACATGCTGGGGAGCTTCCTCTACGCGTTTGCCTCGATGGCGCTGACGATGATCGTCGTCGGGCTGGTCGGAGACGAACAGGGCGGGATCTTTACTTTCGCGTTCACGACCTTCGGACAGCAGATGTTCATGGTCGCTTATTTTGGCATCCGGCCATTTCAGATCACGGATGTCGGGAACCGCTACCGCTTCGGCGATTACCTTCACCTGCGTCTGGCCACGAGCGCGGCGGCTATGGTGATCGGTGCGGCATATACGCTTCTGCGGGGCTATACGCCCGGGAAGGCGTGGGTCGTCTTCCTGATGGTCTGCTACAAGGTAATCGACGGTTTTGCGGACGCCTATGAAGCGGAATTCCAGCGAAGCGGGTGGCTTTATCTGACCGGGAAATCCAATGCTTTCCGCACGATACTTTCCGTGGCGGTGTTTTTCACCGCGCTCTATGTGACGCGTGTGCTGGTGATTGCCAGCGCCTGCGCGGTTGTGGCGCAGATTGTGGGTGTGCTTGTGTTTGACATTGCCGTGATCGGCGGTCTGGATAATATTGACTGGGGATTTTCTCTGGACGGCTGTGTGGGATTGGCGCGCAGCTGCCTGCTTTTGTTTTTATCGGTCTTTCTTGATTTTTATATTTTTTCGGCCGCCAAATACGCGATTGAGAATCACATGCGTGACGCGGATCTGGCGGTGTACGGGGCAATCTTTATGCCGACGTCGGTGATCAACCTGGCGGCTGGTTTTGTGATCCGTCCTTTTCTGACAACGCTTTCATCGTTCTGGGAAGAACGGAAGCTGCGGGATTTTTTGTGCGTGGTATGCAGGCTTTTTCTGGTAATTTTGGGTCTGACCGTGCTGGCCGTGGGTGGAGCCGCGCTGCTGGGGATACCGGTGCTGAGCCTGCTTTACGGGAATCTTCGTGAAGCGCTGGCAGATTGCCGGATGGCGCTGGTGCTGATTATTCTGGGCGGCGGATTTAATGCCTGGATGAATTTATTTTACTATACGCTGGTAATCATGAAAAAACAGCGATGGATTTTTGGCGGCTATGTGTTTGTCTGCCTGACGGCAGCGTTGGTTTCCCCGCTTGCGGTACAGCATTCCGGAATCCTTGGCGGAGCCGCTTCCTACCTGCTGTTGATGATTCTGTTGGCGTTATGCTTTGGGCTGATGACGGCCCGGGAGCTTTTTCGTGAGAGCCGCGCCGGGGCGCGGCCGTAGAGGAGCAGATTGGATATGCGGGAAATGGTGACAGCAGAGGGAAGACAACCGGGGGAAACACAGGTGACACAGACAGAGTCAGCGAAAGAGCAGACGTGGGGAACGTCGGGGAAGAAGCAGCCGACAGTGGCCGTATTGGTGCCGACCTATCGACCGGATAAAAAATTTTCGCGGCTTTTACAGATGCTGCAGCGCCAGTCCTACCCGGTGCGGCAGATTATTATCATGAATACGGATGCGTCGCTGTGGAACGAGGGCGGTTACGATGGAATCGATGGGTTTGAGGTCCATCATGTGACCAAAGAAGAATTTGACCACGGTGGTACGCGGAAACGCGGGATGCGTTATGTCCGGACCGATGTCTGCATTTGCATGACGCAGGATGCGGTGCCAGCGGATGAGGATCTGGTAAAAAACCTGGTTTCTGCCCTTTATCAGCCGCTTGCGGATCCGGTGGCTGTGGCCTACGCGCGCCAACTTCCGCAGAAGGGCTGCCGTATGGTTGAGCGCTGTACGCGCGCGTTCAATTATCCGGAGGAGAGCTGCGTCAAAACCGCGGCGGATCTGGGGCGCCTGGGAATCAAAACTTATTTTTGCTCCAATGTCTGCGCGGCCTATCGGATGGAGATTTACAATCGTCTGGACGGATTTGTGGAGCGGACAATTTTTAATGAGGATATGCTTTACGCGGCGCAGGTAATCGACGCCGGTTACGGCGTGGCCTACGCGGCCGAAGCGCGTGTATTTCATTCACATAATTTTACGGGGATGCAGCAGCTGCGGCGCAATTTTGACCTGGCGGTGTCGCAGGCGGAGCATCCGGAGGTGTTTGCCGGACTGACAGCCGAGGGGGAAGGCATTCGCCTGGTAAAGCAGACCGCACGCGTGCTGCTTCGCCGTGGCAGATGGTATCTGCTGCCGGAGCTGGTGATAAAGAGCGGCTGTAAATACATCGGCTTCCGGCTGGGGAAACATTACCGGCTGCTACCGAAGGCTCTGATTCGCAAGCTGACGTCAAGTCCCGATTACTGGAGAAAATAATGTCAAAATTACTGATCGTGATACCGGCCTACAATGAGGAAGAAAACATCGCCCGCGTGGTCGGGGAGCTGACGGCGCATTATCCGCAGTTTGATTTTGTCGTTGTCAATGATGGTTCACAGGACGGTACGGCGGCGCTTTGCCGCCGCCTGGGCTGTCGTCTGATCGACCTGCCGGTGAATTTGGGGCTGGCGGGGGCATTCCAGACCGGGTTAAAATACGCCTGGAGGCATGGTTATGAATACGCGCTGCAGTTTGACGGCGATGGGCAGCACCTGCCGGAATTTATCCAGCCGATGCTGGACAAGATTGAGACGGGGTATGATATTGTGATCGCTTCGCGTTTTTTAAACGAGAAAAAGCCCGTGTCGCTGCGGATGCTGGGAAGTAACATGATCGAGACGTCGCTTCGTCTGACGACGGGAGCTGTGATCCACGATCCGACGTCGGGGATGCGCATGTTCAACCGAACCATGATCGGCGAGTTTGCGCGGGGATTGAATTACGGACCGGAGCCGGACACGATCGCTTATCTGATCAGAAACGGCGCCCGGGTGGCGGAAGTGCAGGTGCGGATGGAGGAGCGGCTGGCCGGAGCGAGCTATCTGACGCCGCTTAATTCCGCGAAATATATGTTGCGTATGCTGGTGTCGATCCTGCTGATCCAGAATGGCCGGCATTTCCGAAGGAGGGACAGACAATGAGCACGATGCTGAGAATCTGCCTGATTGTCGCTTCCGTGCTGACAATGGCAATGATGATGCATAAGATCCGTCGCTCGCGCGTGCGGACCGAGGACGCGATTTTCTGGGTGTTGTTCTCTTTGGTGCTGATCGTTTTCAGCGTTTTCCCCGGGCTGGCCTATCTGCTTTCGGATCTGGTGGGGACGCAGGCACCGTCCAATTTTATTTTTACATTGGTGATTTTCCTTTTGCTGGTCAAAGTGTTCTCACTGACAGTGCGGTTATCCCAGACGGAGATGAAGCTGCAGGAGCTGGTGCAGAGAATTGCGCTGGAAGAGACGGAGAAAAATGCGGATAGGAAAGCGAGGGGGAATACGGACGGGAATGCGGAGGAGAAAGTGAATGAAAATGCGGACGAGGATGAACGGAAGCGGTAAAGAGAATTTGCCGTTTTTGATCGCGGTATTTCTGGTTTTGCTTATCCTGGCGGGACTGCATTTTATGGATGCGCAGGCGGGAGCCCTGGCAGGCGGAGATTTGTGGCTGACAGGCAGATACCTTGCGGTGGCGGCGCTGGCAATTCTGGCTGCCGTTTTGCTGGGGTATCTGCTTTTGTGCGCGAAAGCACGTCTGGAAACGATTTTTGTACTGGCGGCGCTGGTCTTCGGCGCGTTGTATCTGTACGTGCTGCCGCCGCTGTCAGCGCCGGATGAGATCAGCCATTATATCAGCGCCTATCGCCTTTCCAATCAGATGATGGGCGTTTCCGCGGAATGGACGCACCAGATCCCGGTGCGCGAGGAGGACTGGTTCGCAGAAGATTCGCAGGGGACTTATAAAGCACGCCTGAGGCCGGATGGCCTGATGTATGTCGATGAGGAAGGCGCGGCTGACGCGCAGGTGCTTGGCCAGACATTGACGGAGGAGACCTACCGCCAGATCCATGAGAAGGGGCTTTGGGGCTTCGAGGAAAAACGTGAGCCGATCAATGTGGCGGATGATGGTATGGCTGTGGATGAAAGCATAACATCGTCCAATAGTCTTCGGGACAATTTCGTTCTCTCCACGGCAAACCCGGTACGCACAACCGCAGCGGCCTATTTTTTTCCGGCGCTCGGCATTACGCTGGCGCGTCTGCTTGGCCTGAATAGTCTTGGCCTGCTTTACCTGGGACGTATCGCAAATTTGCTGTTTTATACGGTATCGGCAAGCTATGCGATGCGCCGTCTGCCGTACGGCAAAGAGGTTTTGTTTGGTGTCGGACTGCTGCCGATGACGATTCATCTGACGGCTTCGTTTTCCTATGACGTGCTGTTACTTTCGGGAATGTTCGTGTTGACGGCGGTCTGCCTGGATCTGGCGGCGCACGCGGAGCGTGTGCGTATGCGGGATGTGGTGTTGATGGTGATTATCATGGCCGCGGCCGGTCCCTGCAAGATTGTCTATGTGTCGCTGGCGGGTCTGTGCCTGCTGGTTCCGGTAAAAAAATTTGGTGGCTGGAAGCGCTGGGGCTTCGCGGCTGCGGCTGTGCTGGGCGCCTGGGTGCTGGCGATGCTGCTGCTCAACGGAGCGACAGTCGGGTATTACAGCAGCGGCGAGGCCAATTATGTGGACTGGGCCGGGGAACCCGGTTATATGCTGGGGATGCTGATCAGCCAGCCGCTTCGCTGCTGTAAGCTTTTGTATCAGACGCTTGTGTGGCAAACTGGTTATTATTATCAGACGATGCTGGGTGGTTATCTGGGAAATCTCGATGAACTGCTCGATGTACCGTGGCCGGCGCTCGTTCTGCTGACCGTCTGCCTTTTCGGTCTGCTGCTGCGCAAACCGGGTGAGAATTTGTGGCTGACCGGAGGCCGGCGAATCTGGGTCTGGTGCGTCTGCGTGCTCTGCTCGGGGCTGCTGCTGCTCAGTATGCTGATTTCGCTGACGCCGCTCAGCGCCAGTGTGATCACCGGCGTCCAGGGACGCTATTTCCTGCCGCTGCTCCCGGTGCTGCTGATGAGCATGAAAAATGATCTCGTCGTGCTGACGAAGGATGTCAGCCGGGAATGCCTGTTTCTGATGGTCTCCGTCAACGCCTATGTGGTGATGCGGGTATTTGCGACGGTGTGCCTGCGGGTGTGATTACATTGCCCCATGAATCACATCCAGTACTGTCCGCAGTTGCCCCGCGTCGATCTGCCCGGGCGCGGAGGTCTGCCCGATGGTCCCGAAGGTCAGACAGCTGCCGAAAGTCTCACCAGAGAGACGGCTGATCAGCCCCATGCTGCCCATGGCCATCGTGATAACGGGGCAGGAGAGATTGTGTCTGGCCTGCAATGTGGCGGAGAGCAGGGCAAGCACGTCTTCTTCTGAGCGTGGCATGACCGCAATCTTGGCGATATCGCCACCCAGTGCATCCATTCTTGTCAGAAAGGAAAGAATTTCCTCCTGTGATGGTGTCTGCGTGAAATCATGATGGGAAAGAATGATAACGGTATGATGCGCGTGGGCCAAAGCGATCAGCCGCCGGATGGATTCTTCTGGCATGGTCAGTTCAACGTCGACAGCGTCAATGTTTCCGGAAGCAATCACCGAGGTCAGCAAATTTTCATAAGCCTCCGGGGCGAGTTCCCGTTCACCGCCCTGCGGTTTTGTGCGGAAAGTGAAAAGCAAAGGAAAGCCACCCAGCACGTCCCGCAGCTGCGGAAGCAAGTCGGCGGTAATGTCTTCCTGTTCGATGTCATCATACCAGTCCGCCCGCCATTCGATGAGGTCGGCGGCGCTTTCCGGACATAGTCTGGCGCGGGATAGCAGCGACGCGGATGTCCTTTCTACCAGAGGAACGCAGATTTTCGGTCTGCCTTCTCCCAGAATCACAGAACCAATCGAAACGGTATTCATACTCATTCTCCTCAGATTCTTTATGTGTGGTGGAACGCCGCGACAACGGCGCATGTCAGTTTATTATGAAATCATTTGTCTCAAAAGTCGATACAGGCAATTGGCGCCTGATCCGGTTACCTTGGCATTATTATAGCGAAAATGCCGGAGAATGACAAGCCTGCGAAATTCGCCACAAAATTGATAGAAGACTCCGCCATAAAATTCAGTGCATAAAATGTTACTATTCACGGGGTAGGGAAAAAGACGGACTGAGATTTTGACTTTAAATT
>JAJQAA010000038.1 GCA_021204045.1 Clostridiales bacterium | reverse complement strand
TCTTATAAGGCTGTCCTTTTTGTCTGTCCTGAATATGATACTTTACTGAAGAATTTTATCACAAACCCTTCAAGCCTCCAACACATTTTTCCGCTAAGATGGACAGAACAAAATCAAAGCAGAGATTCCGGAACAGTCGTCTGGAACAGACGAGAGGAGGTTGGCGTATGGCACAGGAGATTTTTGAGAGATACGAAAAAAAATACCGGATTTCCATGAAACAGTATCAGGCGCTGATTGGACAGCTGCTCGAGCGGATGACGGCGGACAGCTACGGAAAACATACGATTTGCAATATTTATTTTGACACGCCGGATTATCAGATGATCCGCCGGTCGCTTGACAAACCGGAATATAAGGAAAAGCTGCGGCTGCGCAGCTACGGAGTGCCGGGTGAGGAAGATACGGTCTATCTGGAACTGAAAAAGAAATACGAAGGTATCGTTTATAAGCGCCGCGCCGGGCTGCCGCTGTCGGAAGCCCGGAAATTTCTTTATTATGGCATCCGGCCGCAGAAAGACAGCCAGATCCTGCGGGAGATTGATTACACGTTGCGTTTTTATGAGGCTAGGCCGATGGCGTACATCGCTTACGACCGTATCGCCTTTTTCGGAAAGGAAGATCCGGATCTGCGGATTACCTTTGATATGAATATCCGCGGCCGCTCCTGTGACCTCGATCTGAGCCGCAGTACATATGGGACGCTGTTTCTGGGCAGAAGTGAGCTGTTGATGGAGGTCAAGATTCCCGAGGCGATGCCGCTGTGGATGAGCCATTTATTTGCGGAACTGGAAATTTATCCGACGAACTTTTCCAAATACGGAACCTATTATCAGGATTATATCGCGGCGGAGAGCGCGGCGAGAGGAGGCGAGATCTGTGCTTAACAGTATATTATCGACATCGCAGGCGGCTTCGGTGGCCGCGGAGGAATTTTTATTATGTCTTCTGGCGTCGCTGGTATTTGGCGCGGCGATCGCCTGGATCAACGGCTGGCAGAATCATTCCACGCGCAATTTTACGATGACAGTGGCGCTGCTTCCGGCCATTGTCCAGACCGTGATCATGCTGGTGAATGGCAACCTCGGCACGGGCGTGGCGATCATGGGCGCGTTCAGTCTCGTGCGATTCCGCTCGGTGCCCGGTAACGGCCGCGAAATTATCGGAATTTTCCTGGCGATGTCAGTCGGACTGGCGACCGGCATGGGATATCTGGGCGTGGCGGCGATCCTGGTGATCGTGGTCGGCGTGATGACTCTGATTATGCTGCGTCTGCCGGAATGCGGCGGTGATGCCGGGGAGAAGGAGCTGAAAATTACAATTCCGGAAAATCTGGACTACAATGGCATATTTGACGATCTGTTTGCCAAATACACGGTGCGGGCGCAGCTGCAGCGAGTACGGACCGTAAATATGGGCAGCCTGTATGAGCTGAAATATTATATCCGCCTGCGCGATGAGAAGATGGAAAAGGAATTCCTTGACCAGATCCGCTGCCGCAACGGGAATCTGACGGTGGTCTGCGGACGGATCGTGCCGTGCAGGGAAGAATTATAGAAGTTCAGCATTTCTGACCCGATTTTTGAGTGAGGACATTTATTTATCTGGAAGTTTCGATGAAAAGGAGATGGCGAACGATGAGGACAGGAATTGATAAAAAGAAGTATTCGGGCAGGAGGCGATTTGCTTTCTGGCTTGCCGTTATGCTGGCGGTTGCGGCGCTTGCCGGATGCTCCGGGAATACCGCTTCGGACAACGCGTTGCAGGCGGCGGGAACGGACGGTTCTGCGGCTGATGGGAGTGCCGGTAGTTCGGGCTCTGGCAGTGGTGTGAATGATGCCGTACGGTCAGAGGATCTTGTGATAACGGAGCAGCTTGGCGAGGGCGGCGAGATGACCGTCACTTACTTCGCGGAGGATTTTGACAGCAGCTGGGATGCAGACACGGCGGTCAGCATTGTATTTGACGGAGAGTAGGCGAGTGTCAGTAATGCCGGTTCGGGCACTGGCGGCGTCCAGATAGACGGGACCACCGTGACAATCCGCTCCGCGGGAACGTATGTGGCCAGTGGTCAGTCATCGGACGGGAATATCGTGATCGACGTGGAGGATGACGACACAGTCCGGCTGGTATTGAACGGCCTGGAGCTCACCTCGCAGACGACCGCGCCGATCTACAGCAAGGAGAAAAACAAACTGATTGTAACGCTGGCGGACGGCACGATGAATGTGCTGGCGGACAGCGGCGCGTATCAGTATGAAAAAGAGGGCGATGACGAACCGGATTCACCGCTGTACGCGGACGGGGATCTGACGATCAACGGAAGCGGTGTGCTTACGATATCCGGAAATTACATCGAAGGCATTCACAGCAAGGGGACGCTGCGGGTCATGTCAGGAGATATCACGATTACGTCCGCGGAGCATGGTCTCAAGGGCAAGGACGCGGTGCTGATCTATGATGGCATTCTTACAATCCATTCCGGCAAAGACGGAATCAAGGCAAATAACGATTCGGACGCGGCGCTTGGCTATATTTGGATCGACGGCGGTACGATCGCGATCGCGGCGCAGGATGACGGGATCCAGGCGGAGACCGCGCTGGTTATTCGCGGCGGTGAGATTACGATCACGGAGAGCGATGAGAGCCTGGCGGCGAAGACGATCGATATTCTCGGCGGCCTCATCGACGCGGTGGCGCAGGATGACGGCATCAATTCCGCGGCTGCTGCCGAGACGGAAATGGAAAAGATGATGGACCAGGAGGGCGTCTATACCCGCATCGCGGGCGGCGAGGTGCGTCTGAACGCGTCGGCGGACGGCATTGACTCCAATGGGGACTTTTACATGGAGGGCGGCGCGTTGTATCTGTCCGGCCCGGTCATGGACGGCGAAGGAATTTTCGATTATAACGGGTCGGCGGCGCTTACCGGCGGTACGGTATTCGCGGCCGGGTCTGCGGGGATGATGCAGACCTTTGGCGCGGATTCCACACAGAACTACATTGTCATTTATTATGAGGAGACGCAGGCAGCCGGGACACGGATCTGCCTGACAGACGCCGACGGTACGGAGCTTGGCAGCTATGAGCCGGATAAGGAATACCGGGCGGCGCTCATCAGCGTGCCGGGCCTGGAGAGCGGAAACGTTTACCATGTGATTACCGGGGAGAATGATGAGGAAGTGACGATTGGCGATGTCCAGACTGTCATCGGCGAGGGCGGATTTGGTTTCGGCGGTATGGATGGAGGCATGGGCGGCCCTGGAATGGGTGGCCGTGGAATGGGCGGCGGCCGCAAGTTTTCTGAGGACGGCGAGATGCCGGAAGATTTCCAGATGCCGGAGGGCGGTGAAATGCCGGAAGGCTTCCAGCCTGGGGAGGGCGGTGAAATGCCGGAAGGGATGCAGCCTCCGGAAAACGGCGAGATGCCGGAGGGAATGCCCGGTGGTCGCGGCGGAATGGGCGGCCGCGGAGGCGGCATGGGTCAGTAACTGTCGCCTGATGGAAGGTAAGGAATGCGAGCGATTTTCTGGTCATCCTGGCGGGAATTTTTCCGTCAGGGTGGCTTTTTTTGCAATTTGCCATTTATCGTCTTTTTTACCGGCCTTTTATTTACAAAAATTTCAATTGATAAAATAATGTCAGTGTGCGATAATGAAATGAGAATATTCACTTGCGCCCATTAATCGGGCATGCGGGTCGTGGAGGAGAGTAGTCATGAGGGTTAGTATTTGTATTGGGAGCGCCTGCCATCTTAAGGGGTCGCGACAGATTATCGAGAGGTTGCAGGGGCTGGTGCGGCAGTATGGGGTCGCCGGGAAGGTGGATTTAAACGGCGCGTTCTGCAGCGGCAACTGCGAGAATGGTGTCTGCGTCACGGTGGACGGCGAACTTTTTTCGGTGCAGCCGGAAAATGTGGACGCGTTTTTTGAGAAGGAAATACTGGGGAGGCTGTAGCGATGATGCCGATTATCGATTTTAAGGCTACCCGCTGCCGCCATTGTTATAAGTGCGTGCGCAACTGTGAGGTCAAGGCGATCATGGTGAAGGACGGGCGCGCGGAGATTATGCCGGACAACTGTGTGCTCTGCGGCAAGTGCATGCAGGTTTGTCCGCAGTCAGCCAAGACGCTGGTCAGCGATCTTGATCTTGTGCGGCGGATGATCGAGCGCGGGGAAAAGGTATACCTGTCGCTTGCGCCCGCTTATATGGGCATTTTCAAATACCATACGATCGGGCAGGTGCGCGCGGCGCTGCTGCAGCTCGGATTCGCGGACGTGCGCGAGACCTCGGAGGGCGCAGCGCTGGTTACGGCAGAATACAACCGGCTGATCGCGGAAGGCACGATGGAAAATATCATCACGACCTGCTGCCCGAGTGCCAACGATCTGATTGAGAAATATTACCCGGATCTCACGCCATGGATGGCGCCGGTGGTATCGCCGATGATCGCGCACGGAATGCTTCTGAAAAAGGAGCTGGGGAGCGATTGCAAGGTTGTTTTCCTGGGACCCTGCATTGCCAAGAAAAAAGAAGCGCAGGATGCGCGTCATTCCGGTTATATCGATGCGGTGCTCAATTTCAACGACATCGACCGCTGGCTGTCTGAGGAGGATATCCTGATTGAGGATTGTGAGGATCTGCCGTTTGAAAAGGCCGATCCGCGCGTGAACCGTCTCTATCCGGTGTCGAGCGGCGTGATCAGTTCGGTGCTCGCCGGAGGCGGATGGACGGACGGGGAACATAGAGGCAATGGACAGACAGGCGGAGGCTGGTCAGGTGATGAAAAGCCGGATCGCGGACGGACAGACGGCTACCGCAAGCTGTATGTGGATGGCGAGCGCGAGTGTATGGAGCTGTGCGAGAGTCTGCAGCGCGGCGAGATTTACGGCTGTTTTATTGAGATCGACATGTGCAGCGGCGGCTGTATCAACGGCCCGGCCGCGGGGAAAAATCCGCTTTCGCGTTTTAAGATCAAGCTGGATATGGAGGAACGCGTCGCGCGGGAGCCGGTGCCCAGAGAGGAGACAGAACCGGCGCTTGTGAAGCTTACGCTCGCGAAGACCTTCAGCGATCATTCGCCGAAGGACCGCGTGCCGACGCAGCGGCAGATTCAGGAAATCCTGGCGAAGACCGGGAAGGTGCGGGCGGAGGACGAGCTCAACTGCGGCGCCTGCGGTTATCCGACCTGCCGCGAAAAGGCGATCGCCGTTTTCCAGAAAAAAGCGGAGCTGAATATGTGCATTCCGTTCATGTACGAGAAATCGGAGTCTTTTGCCAATCTGGTCATTGAGACATCGCCGAATATTGTACTGATTGTGGATGAGACGATGAAAATTCTTGAGTATTCCGCGGCCGGTGCCCGGTATTTCGGGAAGTCGCGCACGGAAGCGCTGCAGATGTATCTGTTTGAGTTTATCGACCCGTCCGACGTGCAGTGGGTGTTTGACACGCACCAGAATATTCACGGCAAGAAAGTGAGCTATCCGGATTACCATCTGGATACGCTGCAGAATATCGTTTACATAGAAAAAGAAAACGCGGTGCTCGCGACCTTCATTGATATCACGAAGGAGGAGGAGCAGGCGCGCCAGGATTACGAAAAGAAGCTGGAGACCATTGACCTGGCACAGAAGGTCATTCACAAGCAGATGATGGTGGCGCAGGAGATCGCCGGTCTGCTCGGCGAGACGACGGCGGAGACGAAGACGACGCTGACGACGTTGTGCCGTACCCTGCTTGAGGATGGCGAAGGTGGAGGGAAATAAATGGGAGTGACGGTGGACGTCGCCTACAAGAGCCTGAACAAATTTTCTGAGATCCTCTGCGGCGACAAGGTCGAGATTCTGCAGACGGAGGATTCGCATATTCTGATCCTCGCCGACGGCATGGGAAGCGGCGTGAAAGCGAATATCCTCGCGACGCTGACTTCAAAGATCCTCGGCACGATGTTTTTGAACGGCGCGACCCTGGAGGAGTGCGTCTCGACGATTGTGGAGACGCTGCCGGTCTGCCAGGTGCGCAAGGTGGCTTATTCTACCTTTAGCATTCTGCAGGTGTTTCACAACGGCGAGGCTTATCTGGTGGAGTTTGACAATCCCGGTTGTATCTTCATTCGCGGCGGAAAGCTGATGCCGATCCCGCAGAACATCCGCGAGATCGAGGGCAAATGTGTGAACGAATATCGTTTTCGTGTGCAGAAGGGGGACACGCTGATTCTGATGAGCGACGGGACGATTCACGCCGGTGTCGGACAGCTGCTGAATTTCGGCTGGCTGTGGGAGGACATCGCGAAATACGCGGTGAAACAATATGCGCTGACGGTGTCAGCCATGCGTCTGGCGGCGGCGATCAGCCAGGCCTGCGACGAGCTGTACCAGTATCGCCCCGGGGATGATACGACGGTGGCCTGCATGCGGATCATCGATTCTCGGCCGGTGCATCTGATGACGGGACCGGCACAGAAACCAGATGATGATGAAGCGATGGTAGACAGTTTTATGTCGGGGGATGAGACGACGAAGCGGATTGTCTGCGGCGGGACGAGCGCGACGATCGTCTCGCGGGTGCTGGGGCGTTCGCTCGACGTCTCCATGGAATACGTCGATCCGGACATCCCGCCGATCGCCTACATGGACGGAATCGAGCTGGTGACGGAGGGCGTGTTGACGCTCAACCGCGTCATCCAGCTGCTGAAGCGTTACGCGAAGAATGAGACGGTGTCTGAGGAGTTTTTCCTGGAACTGGACAAACCGAACGGCGCGTCCATGGTGGCGAAGATGTTGATTGAAGACTGCACGGAGCTGCATCTGTATGTGGGCAGGGCGATCAACAGCGCCTACCAGAATCCGGGACTGCCGTTTGATCTGGGAATCCGCCAGAACCTGGTGGAGCAGTTAAAGCACGCCGTGGAGGAAATGGGAAAACCGGTGGAGGTCAGTTATTACTGACGAAGAGATTGACGGAACGAGGCAGTTCCGGAAGAGTTTGTATCATGTGGGGCTGTATCTGACATTTGGCGCAGAGGAGAATGAGGAGGATGAGCAGTCATGGTAACCAATGACGCGACCATTTTAAAAATCAAACACGAGGTGCTCTACGAGGTGGCGAAGCTTGCCTGGGAAGGAAAGCTTGAGGAGGGGAAGGACGACATTCCCTACAAGATGATTCCCGGTCCGCAGGCGCAGTTCCGCTGCTGTATATACAAGGAACGGGAGATTATCCGTCAGCGCGTCCGCCTGGCCAGCGGACTTTGTCCGACGGGACACGATTCGATGAATGTGGTGCAGGTGATCAACGCGGCCTGCGAGGAATGTCCGATCGCCTCCTATCTGGTGACGGATAACTGCCGCAAATGTATGGGTAAGGCCTGTCAGAATTCCTGCCCGTTCGGGGCGATCTCGATGGGCGATTTCCGCGCCCATATTGATCCGAATAAATGCAGGGAATGCGGCAAATGCGCGCAGGCCTGCCCTTACAGCGCGATCGCGCATCTGGAGCGGCCCTGCAAAAAGGTCTGCCCGGCGGACGCGATCACCTACGACGAGAACGGTCTCTGCGTGATCGATGAGAAGAAATGCATCCAGTGTGGCGCCTGTATCCACAGCTGTCCGTTCGGCGCGATCGGCACCAAGACGTTCCTTGTCGATGTGATTAACCTGATTCTTGCGGGTCGCCGCGTGGTGGCGATGGTGGCTCCGGCGACGGAAGGGCAGTTCGGCACGGATATCACGATGGCCAGCTGGCGGACGGCGCTGAAAAAAGTGGGATTTGCCGATATGGTCGAGGTCGGTCTGGGCGGCGACATGACGGCTGCGGCGGAAGCGGCAGAGTGGGCCGAGGCCTACAAAGAAGGAAAGAAGCTGACGACCTCCTGCTGCCCGGCTTTTGTGAACCTGATCCGGCAGCACTTCCCGACGCTGACGGACCATATATCAACCACGGTTTCGCCGATGTGCGGCGTTTCCCGGATGCTGAAGGCGCAGGATCCGGAGACGGTCACGGTTTTTATCGGCCCCTGTATCGCAAAAAAGAGCGAGGCTCTGGATCTGAATATTCAGAACAACGCGGACTATGCGCTGACCTTTGGCGAGATCCGCGCGCTGATGCGGGCAAAGGACGTTGAGCTGGAGCCGGAAGAAAACAGCAGCCAGGGCAGTTCCGTTTACGGTAAGCGCTTCGGCAACTCCGGAGGCGTCACGAACGCGGTACTGCAGAGTCTCAAGGAGATGGATGAGGATATCTCGCCGAATGTCCTGCGCTGCAACGGCGCGGCCGAGTGCAAGAAAGCGCTGATGCTTCTGAAGGCGGGCCGCCTGCTGGAAGATTTCATCGAGGGCATGGCCTGTGTCGGTGGCTGCGTCGGCGGTCCGAGCAAACATAAGACGGAGCTGGAGGCCAAGAAGGCGCGCGATCTGCTGATCGGCCAGGCCGATGACAGAAAGATTCATGAGAATCTGAAGATGGCCGGAGCGGATGGGGTTGCGATGGGACGATAGATCTGAAGTCTGAAAAGTTGAAACAAGTAACGCCTGTTGGGAAGATTTTGGCTTCTCAATGGGCGTTATTTTAGTGTTGTTTTGTTCCGTTTTCCGTTTTCTCCCCAAAAATTGAAATTACTTTCGGATATACTGCGGAAATCCGATTTTCCCGGCTTTCAGATGATTGCGTATGGCAAGTTCGGATTCGTCTTTGTCGTCGGAAGCCAGATGCTGAAGCAGTGTTATATGGCTGTCACGGGACTCGGGATCAAGGTTGACGAAAAAATTGTTGATCTGATAAAAGTTGCCGATGTTCATAATCTGGTTGTACATGGTAATGAGCAGTTTGCAGCCGCTCATCGTGACGAGCTGACGGTGAAAGGCAATGTCCTTGCGCCAGTATTCCATAATTGCGTCCGCTTCGTCGACCTGTCTGGCCAGAATCATCAGGGCATCGTATTCGCTGCGGATGCGTTCGCCGCAGATCATGCGAGTCACCTGAGATTCCAGAGCTTCTCTCACAGTGAGCATATCATAAATATCTTCTTTTTTGATTACCTTGACGATGGTGATGCTCCGGGAACGGGTCTCCACGAAGCCTTCCAGAGCCAGACGCTGCAGAGCGTCCCGTACGGGGGACATACTGACGCTATATTCTTTCGCGAGAGCCTTGCGGTCAATTACCGTGCCGGGCAGGAGTTCATTATTCAAAAATCGTCTGAGCAGGTCATCATATATTTTTTGCGTCAGATTTTCTTTTCCGGTGGCTGTCATCTGGTCCCGCATGAAGAATTCCCCTTTGTGTCAATTATTCGATCATTACGTTAAGAATAAATGCAATTGAAATTTGTGTCAAGAAAAAAATTCCCCGGAAGATGCGGATGGGGTATTTTAAACAAAAAAATAATCGATTTTCTGATAAAATAATACTAATTGCAACATTGACTGATATTTCAGTTGACATATCAATATGAAAATGCTAGAATAAAACAAAAAAGGAGGAAAATAGTTATGAAAAGGTTACTTTCTGCGTTTCTTGCGATGACAACCGCGGTTGCGCTGGCAGGCTGCGGAAGCAGTTCCGGACAGTCCCAGACCACAGCTGCGGCCACGACGGCGGCGGCAGCGGAAACCACGGCGGCTGAGGAGACGACGGAAGCGGCAGAAGAGACTACTGAGGCGGCAGCTGAGGAGATTTCTTATCCCGAGATGACACTGTTGTATGATACGACCTGTACGGAAGCAAGTACCAGCGGACAGGGAGCGCTCCTGACGGTTCAGTACATTGAAGAGACGACAAACGGAGCCGTGAAAGTAGACAAGCATGACAACTATTCGCTTTTTGCACAGGATCAGATCATTCCGGCGGTGATGAGCGGGGAACTTGCGATAAGTGCTACGACCGCGGCGTATATGGCGGACTATATGCCAAAGCTTACCGTGCTTGCGTCAGCATATCTGTTCTCCAGCTTTGATCACTGGAAAAATTATTACAACAGCGAAGACTGGCTGGCTCTGACAGATGAGATTGCGGCGGAGACCAATGTCCGTGTGATCGGTGTGAGCAACAAGGGCGGACGTACCATCAACCTGACGACGGATAAGAAGATCCTTACCCGTGCGGATATGTCCGGTATTTCGCTGAGAATGCCAAACAGTGATTCCTGGCTTTTCCTGGGCGAGGCCCTGGGCGGAAATCCGGTTCCTGTAGTTGGCGCGGATATTTATATGGCACTGCAGACCGGCATGGTGGATGCTCAGGAAAACCCGGTCGGCAATACGCTGGATATGGGTCTGTATGAGGTGACAAAGAGCGTGACGCTGACAAACCACATGTATCTGGAAGACTGGTTTATTGTCAACGAGGATGTATGGCAGTCCATGACACCCAAGCTGCAGCAGGTAATGCGAGACGCGGTCGCGGTCGGATATGACTATGTTACCGACAGTTGCTGGTCTGAGCTTGAAAACCAGATGAAGGAGATCAGCGAGGAGTACGGTATTGTGTTTTATGATATGACCGATGAGGAGCGCGGGGCTTACCGCGAGGAAGTACTCCAGTACTATTTTGACAAGGGACAGGCGGATTCCTGGGATATGGATCTTTATGAAGTGATTCAGTCCTATCAATAAATGCATAAAAGGAAACAGGAAAGTCGGGGACTGCTGTCTGAATACTGCTGATGGCAGTCCCCTGCTGTATTTGCGATGGGAGTGTTTTTATGAGAGGTTCGAAAACGCTGTGGAAAATATACCAGGCGGTAAGTGATGTTCTGGAAGTTTATCTGCCATGCCTGATTTTTATTTTTTTGTTTATTTCTTACATAATATTGATCTTCTACCGGTATGTGCTGAAATCATCATTTGACTGGCTGTATGAACTCAATTCGCTGGCTTTTGTGTGGTGTGGAATATTCGCGGCCTCTTATGGAAGCCATTCCGGTACTCATGTTCAATTTACGATTCTGTATGATCATGTGTCGCCCAGACTGCAGATGCTTATGCGCGTGATTGGCAATGTGTTTGTCGTCGCGATCTTTGTGATGTTGTTTCCAAAGGCTGTGAGCAATCTGGATTTTATGAAAGTACGCAAAAGTTCGATTTTAAAACTTCCGTACAACTGGGTTTTTGCTCCATTCCTCATATTTATGGGACTCACGATCCTTCATCATGTGCTTCTGATCGTTAAGGATATTGTTTCGATTTTTGGAGGCGGAAAGGAGGAGCGGAGTGAATAATATAATTTTTTTCGTATTGATCCTGATGATGGTTTGTTTCCTCATCCGTCTGCCGATCAGCCTCACGATGTTCTGCGTATCGATTCTGTATTTTATTCTGAGCGGTATGAATATTGGTCAGGTGCTGAGCATCGCGATGAGCCGCCTGGCGGCAAATTCCAATCTTGTTTCGATTCCGCTGTTTATTTTTACCGCGAATATCATGAATTCCGGCAAGGTGACGGAGCACATGTTTACCTTCTGTAAGGCGTTAATCGGCCGCAGGAAAGGCGCGCTTGCCTATCTGAATATTCTGATTTCGCTGATTTTTTCCGGAATGACCGGTTCCGCGGTGGCTGACGCTTCCGGGATTGGCATTATGGAAATACGGGAAATGGAAAAGGACGGCTATGATGTCCCGTTTTCCAGCGCGATTACTTCGGCTACTTCCGTTGTCGGTCCGATATTTCCTCCCAGTATTCCGATGGTGGTTTACGCGCTGTTTGCGGAAGTATCGATCGGGCGGTTATTTATGGGAGGGATGATTCCGGCACTCTTGATTAGCCTGGTCTTAAGCGGCTATGTCCACTATATTTCAAAGAAACGAAATTATCCGGAAGGCATTGCCTTTACGCGAAAGGAATTCTGGTCCTATACAATACAGGCAATTCCGGCACTGATGACGCCGGTTATCCTTCTTGGCGGAATATACACAGGTGTTGTCACGGCGACGGAAGCAGGAGCGCTGGCGGCTGCCTGGTCCATCCTGGTATCGATCTGCCCTTATCGGTGCATTACCCCGAAACAGCTATTGATCTCTGTGCGGGATACCGTGACTCAGACGGGCACCATCATTGCCATTGTAACAGGGGCGTTCGTTTTATCGCACATTGTTACGCTGTCCGGTCTTGGAAAGGCGATATGCGATACCTTCCTCAGCCTGACCGACAATAAATATGTGTTCCTGGTTATCGTCAATATACTGTTTATTTTTCTGGGAATGCTGTTTGATACGCAGGTGCTGCAGATGGTATTCCTGCCGTTGGTGCTTCCTGTCGCGACGGCTCTGGGAATCGATCTCGTCCATTTCGGCGTGGTGATTGTGGTCAATATGATGATTGGTATGACGACGCCGCCGTATGGAGTGTTGTGCTTTATCTCAGCCAGCCTCGGAAAAGTACCGGTGCAATCGGTATTTAAGGAAGTGTTGCCGATGGTAGCGCTGATGATCGCTGTACTTTTGCTGATTACCTATTGTCCCGCTATTGTGACTGCTATTCCGGAAATTCTGATGGGATAAGATAATAAATCTGGAGGAAAGTGAAAAATGAAGCGTATGAAAGGTATTGTCGCTGCTCTGACGACACCGTTTACAGATAATGACTGTGTGGATTATGATGCCGCATATGATTCTGCAAAATTTCTGATCGATAAAGGAATTCAATTTCTGTATCCTTGCGGGACGACCGGGGAAATGCATCTGATGAGCGTGGAAGAACGAAAAAAACTGGCGGAAACCATTGTGTCGGCCGCTGCGGGGAAAGCCAGCATATTTGTCCAATGCGGTGCTATGACGACGCGCGATACCTGTAGTCTGATCGAGCATGCAAAAAAGATTGGTGCGGACGGAGTCGGGATCGTGACGCCGACGTTTTTCAGCATGAGCGATGAGGAATTGATCGAATATTACAAGGCTGCGGCTGTTTGCGCGGGCAAGGATTTTCCGATATATATTTATAATATTCCGCAGTGCAGCGCCAATGATATTTCTGCGGATGTATGCAGAAAACTCGCGGAAGAATATGAAAATATTATCGGAATCAAGTACAGCTGGAATGACGCGGGGAGGATTTCCGATTATGTGAGGATCAAGGACTATTCGTTTTCTGTCCTGGTGGGCATGGAGGGTCATATTCTTCCCTATCTGAGCATGGGCTGCGACGGCGTTGTGTCCGGGTGCGCCAATGCCTTCCCCGAATTATTTGTCGCGATGTACCGTGCGTATTCGGAAGGCAATGGCGGGCAGGCGCTCCGGCTTCAGAGAAGGATTGATGATCTGCTCAAAATCCTTACGCCGGATCATTCTATTGCGCGCGTGAAAGCTGCCCAGCATATGAGAGGGAAAAACTATGGAAGGATGAGAGCTCCTCTGCAGGCGCTCGATCAGGCGGCTTATGTGGAAATGGAAAAAGCGCTGAAGGATTTTCTGTAAAGAAGCGCAGGAACACTGAAAAAATAAAGAAGCCAGCTCCGTTGGTTGGGTTGGCTTCTTTATATGGCGTATCAGATTATAGATTCTAACTGGGAGAGAATCATTTTTAAGAGATTCATTATTCTCAGAACGTCGGATTCACCGTCCGCTTCACATACTTCGTGTGCAGCAGATGGTGCGCCAGCGGGCTCCCGGGCTGGCCGAGGTAGGTATCGTACAGCTCTTTGATGGCCGGGTTCTCGTGGGACTTGCGGATCGGGTTGTCCCGGTCGGAGTCGTAGAGCACCTTCGCGCGCAGGGCGCGGATGTCGGTCGTGTTGCGCACCCAGCCGGGCTGCTGGGGCTGGCCGCCGCCGTTGATGCAGCCGCCGGGGCAGCCCATGATCTCGATGAAATGGTAGTTTGCTTCGCCGGATTTTACCTTGCGCAGCAGCTCGCCGGCGTTGGCAAGGCCGGAGGCGACCGCCACGTTTACTTCAAGACCCGCGACGTTGTAGGAGGCTTCCTTGATGCCCTGCATGCCGCGGACGTCGTGGAAGTCAAGGCTCGTAAGTTCTTCGCCGGTCAGCGTCTCCACAGCCGTGCGCAGTGCGGCCTCCATGACGCCGCCGGTAGCGCCGAAGATCACGGCCGCGCCGGTGGAAATGCCAAGCGGGGCATCAAAGCCCTCGTCGGGCAGTTCGGTGAAGCGGATGCCGAGCTTGCGGATCATGCGCGCTAATTCGCGTGTCGTCAGTGTATAGTCGACGTCCGGGACGCCGTTGGCGGCTTCGTCCGGGCGCTGAATTTCGAATTTCTTCGCCGTGCAGGGCATGATGGAGACGGAGACGATATCCTCCGGCTTCAGTCCGCTCTTTTCGGCGTAGTAGGATTTGGCGATCGCGCCGAACATCTGCTGCGGGGATTTGCAGCTGGACAGATTTTCTGTCATATCCGGGAAATAGTGTTCGCAGTATTTGATCCAGCCCGGCGAGCAGGAGGTGATCAGCGGCAGCACGCCGCCGTTCTGCACGCGCTCGACAAATTCGTGCGCTTCTTCCATGATGGTTAAGTCCGCGGAAAAATCGGTGTCGAACACCTTGTCAAAGCCGATGCGTCGCAGCGCAGCCGCCATTTTGCCTTCAACGTTGGTGCCGATCGGATAACCGAATTCCTCGCCCAGCGCGGCGCGGACAGCCGGAGCGGTCTGTACGATCACATGCCTGGCCGGGTTGGCGATCGCTTCCAGGACTTCATCGATCTGCGATTTCTCCTGCAGTGCGCCGGTCGGGCAAACCGCGATACACTGGCCGCAGGATACGCAGCTGGTCTCGCCCAGTCCCATGCCGAATGGGGAGCCGATGAACGTTGCGAAGCCGCGCATGTTCGGGCCGATGACGCCGATCCCCTGCGATTTTTCGCAGACAGCCACACAGCGGCGGCAGAGGATGCACTTGCTGTTGTCGCGGATCATGTGGACGGCGCTGTCGTCGATCTCGGACGGCGTGCGCGCGCCGTCGTAGAGAGCTTCGTCCTCGACGCCGAGCTGGTGCGCAAGCTGCTGCAGCTCACAGTTGCCGCTGCGGACGCAGGAGAGGCAGCTGCGGTTGTGGTTGGACAGCAAGAGCTGTAAGGTCTTTTTGCGCGATTCGAGAACGGTGGGCGTATTGGTGCGGACCTCCATCCCCTCGGCGATCGGATAGACGCAGGCGGCGACCAGGCTGCGCGCGCCTTTTACTTCGACCACGCACATGCGGCAGGCGCCAATTTCATTGATATCCTTTAAAAAGCACAGAGTCGGGATCTCGATGTGGGCCAGCCGCGCCGCCTCGAGGATCGTGGAACCCGCCGGGGCGCTCACTTCTATGCCGTTGATTTTAAGTGTAATGTTTGCCATCTTCTCCCCTCCCTTACTGTTTGTAGACCGCGCCGAATTTGCATTTGTCCATACAGGCGCCGCACTTGATGCATTTTTCGGTGTCGATGACATGCGGGTTGCGCACGGTGCCCTGAATGGCGTTTGCCGGGCAGTTGCGGGCGCAGAGTGTGCAGCCACGGCACTTTTCCATGTCAATGCGATAGGTAAGGAGTTCCTTGCAGACGCCGGCCGGGCAGCGTTTTTCTTTGATATGTGCTTCGTACTCGCTGCGGAAATAGCGCAGGGTCGAGAGAATCGGGTTTGGAGCTGTCTGGCCGAGACCGCAGAGCGAGTTGTTTTTCACATAGTAGCAAAGCTCCTCAAGCTTGTCGAGGTCGGACATCTCCGCCTTGCCCTCGGTGATCTTGGTGAGGATTTCGAGCATGCGCCGGGTACCGATACGGCAGGGCGTACATTTACCGCAGGATTCCTCGACCGTGAACTCGAGGAAAAACTTGGCGATATCGACCATGCAGTCGGTCTCGTCCATGACGATCAGGCCACCGGAGCCCATCATTGAACCGATCGAAATCAGGTTGTCGTAGTCGATCGGGATGTCGAAATGCTCGGCCGGGATACAGCCGCCGGACGGGCCGCCGGTCTGCGCCGCTTTGAATTTTTTGCCGTTGGGGATGCCGCCGCCGATCTCCTCGATGATCTCGCGCAGCGTTGTGCCCATGGGGATCTCGACGAGGCCGGTGTTGTTGATTTTGCCGCCCAGGGCGAAGACCTTGGTGCCCTTGGATTTCTCCGTTCCCATCGAGGCGAACCATTCCGGCCCGTTTAGGATGATCTGCGGGATATTTGCGTAGGTCTCGACGTTGTTCAAAATCGTCGGTTTCGCGAACAGACCCTTCACTGCAGGGAAAGGCGGGCGGGGATGCGGTTCGCCACGGTTTCCCTCGATCGAGGTCATCAGCGCGGTCTCTTCACCGCAGACAAACGCGCCGGCGCCGAGGCGCAGGTCGATGTCAAAGTCAAAGCCGGTGCCGAAAATATCTTTGCCGAGAAGTTCCATCTCGCGGGCCTGGCCGATCGCAATGCGCAGACGCTCGACGGCGATCGGGTACTCGGCGCGGACGTAAATGTAGCCCTGGTTGGCGCCGATCGCGTAGCCGGCGATCGCCATGGCTTCCAGGACCGCGTGCGGGTCGCCTTCCAGTACGGAGCGGTCCATGAACGCGCCGGGGTCGCCCTCGTCGGCGTTGCAGCAGACATATTTCTGGTCGGCGTCGTTCTGGCGGGCAAATTTCCATTTGAGGCCGGTGGGAAAACCGGCGCCGCCGCGGCCGCGCAGACCGGAATCCATCAGGCACTGGATCACCTCGTCGGGCGTCATCTCGGTGAGTACCTTGCCGAGAGCCTGATAGCCGCCGGTGCCGATATACTCCTCGATGTTTTCGGGGTTGATCACGCCGCAGTTGCGCAGGGCAATGCGGTGCTGTTTTTTATAAAAATCCGTGTCTGCAAGAGACTTGACGCCGTCTTCCGCGACGGTCTCCTGGTAGATCAGGCGGGTAACGACGCGTCCCTTGAGCAGGTGCTCCTGCACGATTTCGGGAATGTCCTCTACCTTGACCATGGAATAGAAGACCGCGTCCGGATAGACGATCATGATCGGGCCGAGGGCGCAGAGACCGTGACAGCCGGTCTGGACGACTGAGACTTCGTTTTCGAGTCCGGCTTTCTGGAGTTCTTCCTTTAATGCTTCCATGATCCGCGGGCTTCCGGAGGAGGTGCAGCCGGTGCCGCCGCAGACCAGTACATGTGAACGATACATTTTGCTATGTCCTCCTTATTTCAGATCAGCAGAGGCCAGGGTGTAGTCCTCCACGATATGTCCGCCGATCAGATGGCGTTCCACGATCTCGGCCGCTTTGTCCGGGTTCATTTTGATGTAGGTAACTTTTGGTTTGCCTGGCTCCATCACCTCGACGATCGGCTCGTACTGGCACAGGCCGATGCACCCGGTCTGGGTGACGGCGATTTTGCCGGACAGCCCTTTTTCCTGTACAAGATTGGACAATGTCGTCAGCACGGGCCGGGCCCCGCTGGCGATGCCGCAGGTGGCCATGCCGACGACCACGCGCGTCTGGGTGTGATCCTCCGCGCGCAGGCCGACCTGGCCCTGCATCCGCTCGCGGATGGCTCTTAATTCTTCAAGACTTTTCATGGGTTTCCTCCGTATGGAATTATTTACAAAAGCGTTCTGCGTATCCGGCGCAGGAACCGGCGGTTTTTAGTAGACCGCGCCGCCGTCGGTTTCCTTCTGATTTTCCGCCAGATAGTCGCGGATGTAGTCGGAGATTTCCGGGGCATCAAGGGGGACGTCCCCGAGAATCTGGCGGAATTCTCTGGTATCCAGCATGAATGTGCGGTCATCATAGCGATAACGGTAGTAAAAATCCGTTCCCGGGTGACAGACGATCAGCGTGTGGATCGTGCTGTTGATGTCCCCGAGCGGCATGCAGTCGATATGCGAGGGGACAAAGACCGCGGTCACGGTCGTACCGACGTTTACCTCAGATTCGATGTGAAAGCTGCCGCCGGTGCTTTCCGCCGCATACTGGAAAAATGGTACGCCCAGACCAACCTTGCGGGTATCGCGGCTGGTAAAAAACGGATCGGTCACCTGCGCGATCTGCTCCGCCGTCATGCCGCACCCGTTGTCTGCGATCGTGACGGTCAGCCGGTCGGCCGCCGTGTCTGTCTCCACAAAAATCTGCACCAGCGAAGCGCCGGCGCGCGTGGAGTTTTCCGCGATATCAAGGATGTTCAGGGAAATTTCCGTCATCATGGTCTATTGATATTTTGCGAGGATAGCCGGGACGTCGTCAGGGACAAGACGGCCGTAGACTTCACCGTTGACCATCATGACCGGTGCGAGTCCGCAGGCGCCCACGCAGCGGCAGGAATCCAGCGAAAATCGTCCGTCCGGCGTGCATTCGCCGTTGGAAATGCCGAGCAGCTCTTCCAGCTTGCCAAGGATCGCTGCGGAGCCCTTGACATAGCAGGCTGTGCCCAGACACACGGAAATCTGATATTTTCTCTTGGGCTGGAGCGCGAACTGTGAGTAAAATGTGGAAACACCATAAATTTTTTCCAGCGGGATACCGGTCTCGTTGGAAATCATGGTCTGAACCTCGATCGGGAGATAGCCGTAAATCTCCTGCGCCTTCTGCATGATCGGCATCAGCGCACCCTTTGTGTCTTTTAATTCTGCGATGGCCTGTTTCAGCTCGGCTTCCTGCTTCGGTGTGCCGTGAAACGCGACACCCTGGTTTGTGGCAGCCATATCCTTCCCTCCTCTGGTAGTTTTAAAGCGGTATAGTAGGGGAACGGTGAAACACATTCCCGCGGTATTGGGGACAGAAACCCCAACATCATAGTATTCTAACATAGAGATGAGAAAAAATCTACAAAAAGACCGCTGGCAAAAAAAGATTTTCTCTTCTTGATAATTCAGATTTTCTATCGTATCATAGATGAAAGAACGTGATAGGGTTTTGCCCGCATAAGCGGGTGGGAGGAGTTGAGATGATGAAAGCCAGTGATGTACAGAAGATACTGGATGCGAGGGTACTGACCGGCGCGGAGCATCTGGAGCGTGAGGTGAAAAGCGCCTGCGGCTCGGATATGATGAGCGACGTGCTGGCGTTTTCGAAGGATCATTCCGTGCTGCTGACGGGCCTTTGCAATCCGCAGGTCGTGCGCACCGCGGAGATGCTGGATATTGTCTGTATTGTTTTTGTGCGCGGCAAGAAGCCGGATCCGGCGATCATTGAGCTCGCGAAAGAGCGGGATCTGATTGTGATGGAGACGGGGCACCGGATGTTTTCCTCCTGCGGCCTTCTGTATCAGGCGGGCCTGGGGAGCGGCGCGTTCTGATAAGGAGGTGCGGCCGGATGGATAACGCGATTGTTCTGAATTACCATGTTTCTCCGGATGATTTTACCAGAGCCGGGGAGGCCAGCAGCGATGTAAAAGGAAAATTAAAGCAGCTCGGGATCAGCCCGGCAGCTGTGCGCAAGGTGGCGATTGCCATGTACGAAGGCGAGATCAATATGGTGATTCACGCCCGGGGCGGCGAGATCACGGTGACGATCACGCCGCAGCGTGTGGAGATGGTGCTGGCGGACGTAGGACCCGGCATCCCGGATATTGACCTGGCGATGAAGGAAGGCTGGTCAACTGCCCCCGAGGAAGTGCGTAATCTTGGCTTCGGAGCCGGGATGGGCCTGCCGAATATGAAGAAATATACCGACGATATGAGGATAGAGACGACGCTTGGCGTCGGCACCACGATCACGATGGTGGTCAACGTATGAAGCTTATATAGATACAGAAGACCGATTCTGTCCGCGAATGGCAGACGAAATGAGTGTGGATGATCGGCGATTAAAATGGAGGTGACGCGGATGGATAAATTTTATCACTCGGTCCGGCTTGACCCGGAACTGTGTACCGGCTGCATCAACTGTATCAAACGATGCCCGACACAGGCGATCCGGGTGCGCGGCGGCAAGGCGCAGATCAACGGCAAATTCTGTATTGACTGCGGCGAATGTATCCGTGTCTGCCCGCATCACGCCAAGCACGCGACGTACGATAAGCTGGAGGTGACGAAGCAGTACCGTTACACGGTAGCGCTTCCGGCGCCTTCTCTGTACAGCCAGTTCAATCATCTGGACGACGTAAATATCGTGTTGAACGCGCTGGTTCTGATGGGCTTTGACGCGGTCTTTGAAGTCAGTGCCGCAGCGGAGCTGGTCTCGGAGGCAACGCGCGAGTACCTGAGCGGACATGAGGACAACCTGCCGCTGATCAGTACCGCCTGTCCGTCCGTGGTACGTCTGATCCGCGTGCGTTTCCCGAATCTGATTCCGCATCTTCTGCCGCTCAAGCCGCCGGTCGAGGTGGCGGCGATTCTGGCCGCGGAGCGCGCGATGAAGGAGACCGGATTTAAGCGCGAGGAGATTGGAATCTGCTTTATTTCTCCCTGCCCGTCGAAGGTGACCTACGCAAAGTCGCCGCTGGGTACGGAAAAGAGCGAGATCGATCATGTGCTGGCGATCAAGGATGTTTACCCTCTGCTGCTTTCCCACATGAAAGCAGTAGCAGAGGATCCGGAGGAACTGTCCACTTCCGGAAAAATTGGCATCAGCTGGGGCCGCAGCGGCGGCGAGGCGGGCGGCCTGTTTACGGAGAATTACCTGGCGGCGGACGGCATTGAGAATGTGATCCGCGTGCTCGAGGATCTGGAGGATGAGAAATTCGCCAATCTGAAATTTGTTGAATTAAATGCCTGCAGCGGCGGTTGTGTCGGCGGCGTGCTGACGGTGGAAAATCCTTACGCGGCCGAAGCCAAGCTCAAGCGCCTTCGCAAATACATGCCGGTGGCGCGCAGTCATATGGATGAGGAGGAAGAAGCGGAGCAGGTTGTGCCGTGGACGGCGGATGTGCAGTATGAGCCGGTGTTCAGCCTCGGCGACAATATGATGGAGAGCTTCCTGCGCCTGAATCAGGTGGAGCGGCTCTGCCGCAAATTCCCCGGCCTGGACTGCGGATCCTGCGGGGCGCCGACCTGCAAGGCGCTGGCGGAGGATATTGTGCGCGGCGAGGCGAGCGAGAGCGACTGTATCCATTATCTGCGTGAAAATCTGCATAAGCTGGCCAAGGAGGTTTCCTCGCTGGCCGGGGACGTGCAGACGGACGATGGCCGCAATGAGGAGACGCTGCGGCTTCTGCGGAGCTATATTCAGAAAATTTCCGAGGAGATGGCGGAGTTGGATGATAAGGAAAGGCGAGGGCAAGAGGAAGAAAAAAATTAAGGAGATGAAAGGAAAAGGTAGTACCTCGTATGAAAAACAGATTTTCTGTCTTTTATACGAGGGGATTTTTATTTAACATTATCACTGTGTGGCAAACCGTTCGAAAACTACCAACAGATATAGAAATTTAAAGACTTGAATCCAATGGCATTTCAATTTTTTCCATGGATCCGAATCGGGTGATTAAAGTCTATTCTTACCGGTTCGGGATTGAAGATTTGCTTAAATCTTTTAATTTTAAATAGTAGCTGAGTGGTTTTCTCTATTGCTTTTTTGTTGTATCATATGGATGAATTTCTAGTTGTCTCATTATTTGATTCCGCATCTTCATTTCTTGTCAAGCTGTTTTAAAATTCCGCTTGTTAGTACATACGCCAATATAAATGCGAGTATATCGGAAACTGGCTGAGAGAGTTGCAGCCCACGCAGTCCAAAGAAACGTGGAAGGATGGCCAAAGCAGGGATCAGGAAAAGTCCTTGTCTTGCGCAGGATATGATGGAAGAACGGATGCCGTAACCAATAGATTGGGAAAACATGTTGCATATGATGTCATATCCCCAGAGCGGCATGGTGATGAGTTGTGCACGCATTGCAAATGTGCCAATCGCGATGACCTCTGCATCATTCCGACGGAAGATCACAATGATATTGGAGGAAAACAGCAGGGAAATGCTACATAGTATTAGCAGAGTTACCGTCATAACCTTCACGCAGAACCAGAATGACTGTTTAACGCGATCATATCTTTTTGCACCGAAATTAAACGCGCAGACCGGCTGGAAACCTTGCCCGAATCCGACAATAACGGAATTGATAAACATTGTGAAGTGCGAGACAATCGACATCGCTGCGACTGTTGCGTCACTGTAAGTTCCGGCGATTGAATTTAGCATTACGATTGCAATGCTGGCAATTCCTTGCCTGGCAAGAGAAGGTGCACCTGTGTATAGAATAGCCCCGTATATTTGTTTGGATGGTTTGAAGTTTCGAAGAATGATGTGGATTACGTTTGTGTGTGTGTTGCACATAAACAGGAGAATGCAAAAGCTTACGAACTGGGAAAAACCGGTCGCAATTCCAGCTCCCATCGTACCCATTTTGGCACCGAAAATGAGTAGTGGATCTAGGAGTAAGTTTAAAATGCCACCTGTAATAATTCCAATCATAGAATAAACCGGCAGCCCCTGGAAGCGAAGCAGGTTGTTCATAACCAACGAGCATATCATAAAAGGTGCCGCCAGAAAAATGTATCGGGCATAGTTTACAGCATAAGGAGCGATCGTTTCTGTTGATCCGAACAGCATGACTATGGGCTCCATAAGGGTTATGCCAATCAGTGATAACATGAGGCCAACTCCAAATCCGGTAAACCAGGCAATCGATGCGTATTTCTTTGCTTCTTCTTTCTCACCTTTCCCAAGCAGACGGGAAATATTACTGCCCGCTCCTACTCCGATCATAAATGCAAATGCCTGAATTAGTGTCATCACTGAGAAAATGATCCCGACTGCCCCGGAAGCGGATGTACCGATTTGGCTCACAAAAAACGTATCTGCCATATTATAGATAGCAGTAATCAGCATTGATATAATTGTTGGTCCCGCAAGCCTTGGGATGATCTGCTCTATTGGGTCATTGAGCATTTGTTCATTGCGCAAATGCATATCCTTCTCTTTCATTTTGATCATCCTTTCTTGATGTGGTATTATTTCGTATCCCATAAACAGAGTGTTCGCATGTGGATGTACGGTTATTTGGCAAGAGGAATGAAATAATGCCGAGGATAACGAATCTCAGCCCTTACGCCTTTCAATCAGACTTTAAAAAGATCTTAGCATTTCCTGTCAGGATACTTTACAGGTACTAAATTCATACCTCATCCAAAGGATTTCAGAATCGAATGGCAGTAATTCTGTGACGCGGCAACCAGGAGAGCATATTATGAATACAAGGACAAAATAATATTTCCTTATGTCTAAAAATCATTTTTCTTTCAGTTAACAAATCAAAAGAGTTAAAGGTCATATAGATAAAGGTGACTACTACTTTTGGTTGTTCGAATCATTATATGGATTGCCAGATAAGAAAGTAGCCTCCGTATGAAAAGGCATATTTTCTGCCTTTCATACGGGGGCATTTTTATTTAACGTTATCACTGTGTGTGGGGAGGGGTAATGTTTACAGAATCGCTTTCTGTGCAAAAAAGGCGGATGAATTTTTGCACAAAACTTTTCATTTCATCTTGAAGATTAAATATCTTGTTACGTGTATACCAGTTGTCAATCAGACCACGCGCGGAAACCATCATAAAATGCACCATATGGACCGAATTTTCATCAACCTGAAGTTGACCATTGTTTATTCCCCATTGGATGACTCGTTGTAGTACACCCAGAGTTCCAGTTTCATAAGGGCGTTCGACATGGATACAATTGCAGCTGAGAACGTAACGGAGTTTTCCAATACTGGCGATTTCACTGTTATAAAAAGCATATCGATTAAAAAAGAAGAGAAGTCGTTCGCGTACATCATCTTGTATGAGCGCAGGCTCAACCTCTTCTTCAAAATATTTATCTTCTAATTGATAGCTTTCAGCGAAAACATCGTTTTTTGAAGAATAATGATTGTAAAATGATCCAACGGAAACCTGTGCTTCTTTTATGATATCTGTAATTTTTATGTCATCCGCATCGCGATTTTCCAGTAATCGCATGGTCGCAAGAAAAATTTTCTGTTTTGTTTCTTCTGATTGAACTTGTCTGCTTGTCAAAATATTCTTCCTCTCATCCATTTTTTTGAAAAATTTAAAAAAGTTTTTTCAATTTATAATATTTTATCGTAAGCTGACTTTAAAATCAATCCTTCAAGGATTATACAATAAATTTTTTATCCATTACGTACTCTTACCATGCAAAGCAGTACAGGTCATGGTAGGGGACAATACTATTTATTGCAATGGCGCTGAATTAGTTTTACCAGTTCGACAATCGGAATAACCAGTACACCCAGAAGAATTGCGGTGATATATTCTATAAATTCCACACTAGTAAACTCGAAGGCCTTAGCAATTGTGGGAACTTCACAGACCACAGTGGTAGCAACAAGGGAAACTGCGGCCGCTAGAAGAAGCCATATGTTTTGGGAGCCGAGTCGGAAAATACTCTGGCGTTGGGAACGCATATTCAGACTATGAAAAATTTCTGCCATGGACATAGTTAGAAAAGCCATAGTAGTTCCATCTGCGCTGTCCGTGATTGCCCATGTTCCGCTCTCCATGAAATGACCAATAAAATAGGATGCAAGAACCAGTATTGTCACAACGAGTCCCTGATACAAGACGTCAAGGCCCATGCCATCAGCGAAGATGCCCGCTTTTGCATCGCGAGGTTTGCGGTTCATGATATCAGGTTCTGCCTTTTCAATACCGAGCGCAAGTGCTGGAAAACAGTCAGTTACAAGATTGATCCAGAGCAAATGTACTGGTTTTAAGATGGTAAAGCCCATCAGCGTTGCAAAGAAGATACTTAGTACCTCACTTATATTAGAGCCGAGGAGGAATTGAATTGCTTTGCGGATGTTGTCATAAATGCGTCTTCCTTCCTCTACGGCACCGACGATAGTTGCAAAATTGTCATCTGCCAGAATCATATCTGCTACATTTTTCGTCACATCAGTTCCATTTATTCCCATACCAATTCCGATATCTGCTGCTTTGATTGAGGGAGCGTCATTCACACCGTCACCAGTCATTGCCGTCACATATCCGGAATCCTTCCAGGCATTGACGATGCGCGTTTTCTGTTCCGGTTGAACACGAGCATACACGCTGATGTTCTGAAATTCTTTGGTAAAGGATTTATCATCCATATTCGCCAGATCGGAACCAGTTACTGCATAAGTTCCTTCTGTGATGATGTCTAACTCGTTCGCGATCGCTGTTGCCGTGTCAATGTGGTCACCAGTAATCATGATCGGACGGATACCGGCCTGACGGCATTCATTGATGGCTGCTTTTACCTCCGGTCGAACTGGATCAATCATACCGCAGAGCCCGATAAAACAAAGCTGTTGCTCCAATGTATTCGGTTCATAATCCAACGGCGTTTCTTCCCATATTCTTTCCGCACATGCTAAGACTCTGAGCGCTCGGTTTGCCATTTCTTTGTTTGCAGAAAGAATATTTTTTTTATCATGCTCTGTCATTTGGACAAGCTGTCCATTCTTTCGACAATAGATGCATTTTTCGATCACCATATCGACCGCGCCTTTAGTAAACTGGATTATGCTGTCCTGTGTTCTGTGTACTGTGGACATCATTTTGCGATTAGAATCAAAAGGAGCTTCTCCGCAACGTACATATTGTTCTTTTAATGCGGGCTTGGCGAGCCCGAGTTCGTTGGCCCAGACTACCAACGCGGCTTCTGTCGGTTCACCAGTTACTTGTCCATCATCATCTAATTCTGCGTCGGTGCAAAGGGTCATGGCTGATGCTAGTTTCAGAGTATCTTCACCGAATGTATCCACGACTGTCATTTTGTTTTGTGTCAGTGTACCAGTTTTATCCGAACAAATGACCTGGGCGCAGCCTAACGTCTCTACTGCAGTCAGACGACGGATGATAGCATTTCGTTTTGACATATTGGTAACACCAATGGAAAGGACGACTGTGACAACTGCCACAAGCCCTTCTGGGATGGCGGCGACTGCAAGAGAAACTGCAATCATAAAAGAATTCAGTATTAGATCAAAATTCAGACTGCCTGCCCTGATAATTTGAATGGCAAATACAGCAACACAAATACCGAGAACCAGCCAAGTCAGTATCTTCGAAAGTTGGTTCAATTTAATCTGCAAAGGTGTTAACCCTTCCTCGGTCTGCGCGATGGCATCAGCAATTTTCCCCATTTCAGTATCCATACCGATTGCTGTTACGACCGCTTTTCCTCTGCCATATACAACTGTACTGCCCATGTATAGCATATTTTTGCGGTCGCCAAGGGAAATGTTTTTCTCTCCTTCGGCTAAGCAAATGATATCAATAAATTTGGTAACGGGAACAGATTCTCCGGTTAACGCGGACTCTTCTACTTTCAGACTGACACTTTCCAAAATACGGGCGTCTGCAGGCACGGCGTCCCCGGCATCCAGGAGAATGACATCGCCCACTACCAGGTCTTCGCTGTGGATGGTTCGAATCTTACCGTCACGGAGTACTCGGGATGTAGCGGCAGACATTTTTTGTAGTGCTTCGATCGCTTTTTCTGCTTTACTTTCCTGGTAAACACCCAATACGGCGTTCACAATAACGACCGCGATAATAATGATGACATCAGCAAAGCTGTCATTTTCTACAATTGCCAGTATGCCGCTGATGGCAGCTGCTGCGATCAGAATAAGAATCATGGGATCCGCCATTTGTTCTAGAAAGCGAATGATCAGGGATTTTTCCTCTGCTGTATCTAGAAGGTTCTTACCATTAGCTTCCAGCCGTATTATCGCCTCTTTTTCGCTGATACCAGATTCATTAGAATGCAAATCTCTTAAAACATTTTTTGTTTCTTCAAAATAATAACGTTTCATCTGATCCTCCTTATTATTTGGGAGTGTGTGTGGTTTTCAAATTGCTATGTTTTTATGTTTATGACCACTATAATTTACAAAAAAAATTGTCAATAGTTTAATAGAAAAAATTCGGTGAATAATTTTCACTAAAACTATTGACAAATATTTGTAAATATATTATGCTAAAGCAACAAAACAAGAAAAAATTAAAGACGATATTTGTAAAAATAAACGATGAACAGAGGTTATACACAGTAATCAAAACAGTGAGAAAGGTGGGATGAGCAGGGAAGTTGTGTGTATGCAAACACAATAAGATTAGGTTAGGTTATTGCGGTTGAAACAGTTGATATTAACAAATCAATTAATGAGAAGGAAAAGGTAAAGATTATGAGGAAAAAAATTATCAAGATGATGGCGTGTGTGTGTGGAGTTTTTGCATTAGGCAGTTTGAGTGCATGCGGAAGTAAATCGGTGGAATCTTCCACTTCTGCAGCTGCTGTGGGGACAGAAGCTGCAAATGAATCTGATTCTGGTACGACAACCGGAGATTTTTCTAACCTTGAGGATGTTAAATGGAGATTTTCTACGCAGACGACTAGTGGAACGGTTGTTGGTCAGATGGCAAACTGGATAGCAGAGGAGGTTTCAGCACGGACAGGTGGAAAGTTTACGATTGAAGTTTATACGGATGCAGTATTGTATAGTGATCGTGAATGTATTGAAGCTTTAACTGCTGGTTCAATAGAAGCAGGACAAGGTTCTTATGGTACGCTTTCCAATTTTGTTGATTATTGTAATGTTGTCAGTCTTCCTTATCTGGTATCTAATTGGGAAGAGGCTAATGATTTGTGTTTTGGAGAAAATTTTGCTGATGCTCGCAAGTTGTTAAGTGATGCTATTGAAGCTATAGGGCTGCATCCATTGGCGTTCTACTGTCCTGGATTGCGTAGTTTTTCTAATAATGTACGACCGGTTAATACAATGGCGGATATGGCCGGGCTAAAAGTTCGTGTACAGCAAAATGATGTGTATATTGACACATTTAATGCGCTTGGTGCTTATCCTGTTCCTATGGCTGCTTCCGAAGTGCTTGTTTCTTTACAGCAGGGAACTATTGATGCGGAAGAAAATCCTTTGGATTTCATCTACAATGATGGTTTTTATGAGTTCCAAAAATATATTACGGTAACGAATCATATTGCTACATTTTCTGGTTATTATGTGAGTGGGGCTGCTTGGGATGCGCTTCCTGAAGAATATCAGAAAGTATACACGGATGTTACAACAGAGGCTTGTCAGAGGATTATGCAGCAGGCAGAAGAAGAAGAGGCTAAATATCGTCAGCTATTGGCAGAGGGGGGTTGTGAAGTCACAGATTTGAGTGAGGATGCAATGGAAGAAATGAAAACCACATGCAAAGAAACTGTATGGCCGAAATACGAGGATAAATATGCCGAATTTCTATCTTATTTTGACTGATCAAGGGATATTGTCTCCCGTGTAATGAATGGAAAGGAAGTGAGGTTATGAAGACTCTTGTTAAAATTAGTAACAAATTGGATGCTGTTCTTCGTTGCATTAGTGCTATGTTGATGGTAATGTTTTTTGTAATTATGCTGTTACAGGTTATTCTCAGAAATTTGTTCCCGGCTTATACATTATCCTGGGCAGATGGAGCGTGTAGATATGCTTTCATTTGGGCTACATTTCTTGGAGCCCCATTGGCTACAAAGAGCAGGAGTCAGATCACGATTACGTTTATTATCGACCGCTTTGGTGAAAAAACGAAAAAAATTATGAATGTAGTTTTGACTATTTTAACATCGATTGTGCTGATTTTGCTTATTATATGGGGGATAAGGGCAATCGGCGTAACAGCTCCACAGAAAGCAGATGCGTTGCCTATTTCCGCTGCAACTATTTATGCGGCAATTCCGGTGGGGATAGCTCTTTTGCTCTTCCAAACGGTGGTATGCACACTAGAAGATGTCTTCTCAAAAGATGAAATTGTGTACGAAAAGGAGGAGATAGATTAATGAGTGGTATTATATTGTTCGTGCTGTTGTTTATATTTTTGTTGGCGGGAATGCCTGTATACGCAGGAATTGCAGCGACATGTATTGTGTTTATGAATACAGCGGGTATTGATTTTTTTATGATGATTCAACGCATGTATTCTAGTGTTGATAAGATGACGTTGCTGGCGTTGCCAGGATTTTTGATTGCTGGAAACCTGATGGATAAAGGAGGACTTGCAAAGCGTTTGGTTTCTTTCTGTGAACTATTTGTAGCCAAGCTTCCTGGAGGGCTTCCTATTGTAACAGTAATTGCATCTGCTATTTTTGGTGCAATTTCTGGATCTGGTGTGGCCACAACGGCAGTTGTGGGAGGAATTATGCTCCCTGAAATGGAAAAACGCGGTTATGAGCCGAGTTATGTTGGAGCCTTAATTACATCAGGAGGTGTGCTTGATGCAGTAATCCCACCGAGTGTGATTTTAGTTGTCTATGGTGCGGCTACTGGAACGTCCATCAGTGATTTATTTAAGTCCGGTTTCTCAGTTGGACTTTTTATGGTGGTATCGACAATAATTGTGTGTTTAATTCAGGGAAGCAGGAAAAAAGACGTCGTTATAATAAAGAAAGAATATACGATACCGATGGTTATAGACACGCTAAAGGAATCAATATTAGCTCTTTTAGCACCAGTGTTAATCATCGTGGGAATTTTTGGTGGATTTGTTACACCTACTGAATGCTCAGTAGTTTTGATTGCATATGTTATCCTGGTATGCGGCCCAATTTTTCACGAATTAAACCTGGCAAGCATTTGGGAATCATTTAAGAAGGCAGCATTGCAGTCAGCAGCGATCCTTTTAATTATGGCCACTGCAGGTGTGTTTGGTTGGATTATCGCTTACACGAAGTTGCCTAATATGCTGATGCAAAGCATTCTTTTACTTACTTCCAGTGAGATAATAATTATTCTTGCGGTGGATCTAGTCATTCTTGTTGCGGGTATGTTTATGAGTGGTACAGCGATTGTTCTGATAGCGGCTCCGATTCTTACCGCGCTTTGCTCGACGCTGCAGATTAATGCAGTTCATTTTGGAGCGATGATCTTAATGACATTGGCAATTGGTTGTATGACACCTCCGTTTGGTACTTGTCTGTATGCTTCATCAATGGTAACAAAGGCACCAGTAGAAAAAATAGCACTGAAAGTTTTGCCATTTATTATGGTATATGTATTGGATTTGGTTCTGGTAGCTTTGGTACCAGACATAGCGCTTATTTTTGTATGATTTGATTAAACCTAGTTGGATCTGTATTGTTGACAAGCTGGTTTAATTTCATCATAAATATAGGTTGTCTGTGACGATCTGTATATCACTAAAAATTTTTATTATAGTAAAGGAGAGAAGATTATGGTTCAAAAAGGTCCCTATTATGGCGCAGTTTCGGATAAGGAACTCGACAGACGTTTCAATGCGGTTCAGAAGATTATTTCGGACAGGAATTTGGATTGCATTATCTGTGGCGGACATAATAATGCACTGGGCGGCGCTTTTCGCTATTTTACGGATTATGCGAATGCCGGTTCTCACATTCAGACGTTGATTATTCCTAAGGATGGTGACATGGGTGCATTTGGTCATTGCGCGTTCAGTGGTGCGCCAATTCCGCCTCCTGTGCAGAGACATATTGCTTATGCCAAGGGAGGTCCTTTCCTGACATCAACTTCATTTTCAGATGATTATATCCCGCGTGAGATGGTTACATTCATGAAAGAGCGTAATCTGAAGAAAATTGGTTTTTATCGTCAGACGTCATTGCCGTGGTATTTTGTTAATTATGTTTTGGAGAATATTGATGGTGCTACCATTGAAAAAGTAGATGATGAGATCGATTACCTGATGGCCATAAAATCAGAAGAAGAGTTGGCTGTAGCGCGTGAAACGGTACATATGCATGATCAGCTTTTTAAGATTATTCCGTCTATTCTGCGTCCGGGACGCAGAGAGAGAGATATCTCGACAGATTTAAAAAAAGCTGCTTTTGATATGGGATTTGAGGAGGTCAATAACGCAATGGTTTGTGCTGGTTATCCTAAGGCACAGCATAAACCGTTCCTTCTGCAAAACAATGTGATCAAAGAAGGGGATATTGTTGACATTTTAATTGAATTATCCTATCGTGGCGGATATTGGGGAGAGCTTTCACGTCCGTGGTCTTTGCGCGATGATCCGGATGAAGAATTCCAACAGGCGGTAAAAGATGCTGTATATATGCAAGGAGAGTTGGCTAAAATTGCTAAACCAGGAACTCCGGCGGTTGAAGTTACCAAGGCACTGCATAAATTCCAAGATGAGCACGGATACAAGCGTTCGGATGGCCTGTTTGGGCATGGTCAGGGTTATGATATGTCCTGTCGGCCGACATTTTCCTACGATGAGACCATGATTCTTCAGGAGAATATGTTCGTATCGATCCATCCGCAAATGGCAACTGCCAATGTATTTGCATTTAATACGGATAACTTTATTATCGGCAAAGAAGGAGCTGTCCGCGTGAATGAGACTCCTCACGGGATTATGTATCTTTAATCAACAAATAAAGATGTCGGCGTCTCTCAAGGATGCCGACATCTGATAATTATCGTTCGTTAATACTAGTCAGGAGGTTTTACATTTCATGAAAATTACAAGTGTTGATGTATTCGAATGCAAATTTAATGTTATGGGAAAGGTTATCTGCATTCGTGTTAATACAGATGAGGGTATTTCCGGATTTGGTGAGGTCGGATTATCCTATGGCGGTATGCATGATGCGGGTGTTGGGATTGCCAAAGATATGGCAAAGTTAATCGTTGGCAAGGATCCAATGAATATAGAGGCTATCTGGGAGAATATTTTCCGTTCGACATTCTGGGGAATGGGCGGCGGCGGTGTGGTCAATGCTGGCGTAAGTGCTGTTGATACCGCTTTATGGGATATAAAGGGAAAGGCGTTGGGAGTTCCGTGCTGGCAGTTACTGGGGGGGGAAGACAAATGAGAGAATTCGTGCGTATGCTAGCCAGCTTCAGTTTGACTGGGATGTGGAACATTGCAATTTAACAGAACCGACTCAGTATGCAGAAGCGACACGTAAGGCGATGGCTCAGGGATATACTGCAATCAAGGTAGACCCGATTGGAGTAACGAGCGATGGAAAGTGGGCGCGCGAGGCCTCTAACCCTGACTGGAAGCTACATGGAAAACTTTCTGCAGAAATGGTGAGAACCGCTTACGAGCGCACAGCTGCCATGCGTGAAGCTGGAGGAAAGGATCTGGATATTATTATTGAGTTGCATGCTTATACGGATGCAATTACAGCGGTACAGCTTGGAAAGGCATTGGAACCACTTAATATCTACTATTATGAGGAACCAGTTCATCCGCTGAATGTAGAAAATATGTTGGAAGTTCGTAAAAACGTGAATATTCCGATTGCCAGCGGAGAACGTATTTACACACGCTGGGGATACCGAGAGTTTTTGGAGAAACACGCGATTCAGGTTATTCAGCCAGATCTGACGAATACAGGCGGTATTTCAGAGGTCAAAAAGATTTGCGATATGGCTAATATATATGACGCTGCCGTTCAAGTTCACGTTTGCGGAGGTCCGATTGCAACTGCAGCAACTTTGCAGGTTGAGACAGTAATTCCGAATTTCCTCATACATGAGGTTCATGAAGGGGCAATCAAAAAAGACATGGTGGAATTGGGAAAATATACTTATCAACCAGTAAATGGTGCTTATGATATACCGACTCAGCCCGGCATCGGCCAGGAGCTTTCTGAGAAGGCAATTGCAGAAGCAGTAGTTTTTACGTTTAAATAAAAAACACGAAAAATTAAGGAGATAACATTAATGAAAGTATATAATCCAAAACCCTTGGCAGCTGTTGCTGAGAAAATGTTAAAGGATGCTGGTGTCGAAATTGTTGGGAGTTCAGGTCCATCCAAAGAGGATTTGCTGCGCGATGTGGCGGATGTAGATGCAATTGTTGTTTGGCTTTCTCCAAATAAGATTGATAAAGAAGTGATTGATACTGCTAAAAATTTAAAGCTTATTTCTCGTTTTGGCGTAGGTATGGAGATTGTTGATGTGCCCTATGCGCAGTCAAAAGGTATTATGGTTTGTAATACACCGACGTCAAATGCGAATGCTGTAGCCGAACATGCGATGTATCTGATTATGGCATGTGCTCGCAATTCTCGTATTGTGGATAAGAAAATTCACTCCGGAGAATTTAATAGCATTAAGAAGATCTCTGCAGTGGAGTTGGAGAATTCTACGTTGGGCATTATCGGACTGGGAAATATTGGGAAGAAAGTAGCCAAAAAGGCAAAAGGTTTCGATATGAATGTCATCGCATGGGATCCATTTGTAAAAGAAGCGGATGGAATTGAAATGATCGAAAAACTGGATGAACTTCTGGAACGTTCTGATTTTGTTACACTTCATACTCCGGAAACTAAGCAGACAATAGGTATGATTGGCGCGGAGGAGCTGAGGAAAATGAAAAATTCAGCGTTTCTGATTAATGCGGCTCGTGGGGCGATCGTGCAGCAAGATGCGTTGGTTGCGGCGCTTCGAGCGGGAGAAATTGCTGGTGCTGGTTTGGATGTTTATGCGTCAGAGCCGTTGGCTGCTGATGAGCCTTTGCTGACATTTGATAATGTTATTTGTACGCCACATTATGCCGGATTTACGAATGGCGCCATTGTCAAAACGGGAGTAGATGTTGCTGAAAGTATTTTGGCAGTTATGAATGGTGGCACACCGAAATATCTTTTGAAATAATTACCGCCAGTACAATAGTATAAATCGTATAACAAATCCTGCCGACCTTATAAGTCGGCAGGAAGAATGGATGGATCGTTGAATACCGAATATAAAATTTTTAAAACCAATCGTCGAAGGGGGATTGTGCGGTGGATTATTTAGGATTTGCAAACAGTTGGATCATGTGGGTGGCTGTAATACCAGCCATTGTACTTACGGTTGTTCAGGCAGGGATATTTACCAAGCGTGCTTTTTCTGTTGGAAAAGAAATTGGTATTACAAATGAGCAGTTTAAAAGAGCAATCATTTCTGCAGCAGCGGCCAGCATAGGACCTGCAATTGTTGTGGCTACAGGCTGTGTGACGCTTATTGTTGCCATCGGAGGTCCCATGTCCTGGATGAGACTTGCGTATATCGGTAGCGTTGCTTATGAACTTATTACTGCACAGTTGGCGGCCACTTCCGCTGGAGCTACTTTGGGTGCCGAGGGAATGAACATGAACGTCTTCTGTACCTGTGTATGGGTAATGACGTTAGCCTGTTTGGGCTGGATTTTGGTGACAGCCTTCTTTACTGATAAAATGGATAAATTAGAGAATTTTGTGGCGAAGGGAAATCCGGCACGTATGGCAGTATTTACAACTGGGGCCTGTCTGGGGGCATATGGATATCTGGCTACGAATCAATGTCTTAGTAGCGCTAGTATTCCGGCAGGGTTTATTGCTTTGATTGCAGCAGGTATTATTCAGGCGTTTATGACACTTTATGGACGCAGGAAAAATATTAAATGGATGTCTGTTTGGGGATTGACATTTGCCATGTTTGGAGGGCTTATTGCTGCTGCGCTGTATTTGTTTCTGTAACCTAAGAAGATTTTCATGTTGATACAGGAGGAAAGCTATGAACAGAATGGAAATTTATAGAAATAAATATGTACCATTTGTCATAAAATGGGGACGGAGAACAAATCTTCTTGGTGTAATACTTCTATTTGTGCCGTGTATTGTGATTACGCTTTCGGGATATTCTCCTATTTGGGGAGCAGTTGGTGCCTCTATGATTATGAGACTTTCTTCCCTTGGCTTAAACTATGTTGTTGAGCCGGTTTCTTACTATCCGGGTCTTGGCTTGGCGGGTACCTATATGTCTTACCTTGCCGGAAATATCAATAATATGCGTTTGCCATGTGCCATTTGTGCTCAGGAAGCGGCGGGAGTAGAACCAGGAACGCCGGAAGGAAATTGTATTGCCACGGTCGGTATTGCTGTTTCTATCGTTGTTAATTTGATAATCCTTTCATTAACAATTATTTTCGGAACGGCTATTGTGTCAGCATTACCTGCAGAGGTGAAGTCCACTTTGAATTATCTGGTTCCTGCTCTGTTTGGTTCACTTATTGCTGGTTTGATTATTAAAAATTGGAAATATGCAAGTGTTTGTTTGCCGTTGGCTATTGTAATGACTTGTTTGAATAAATATGGAGCAATGGCGTTTCTACCATCTGCTTTTCGTACGCCGATTGTAATGTTGATATCTATTTTTGGTTCGGTTGCTCTTGGAATGTCGTTTTTCACTGATCGTTCCGCAAAGAAATAAGGAACTAAGCTATGAAGACAATAGTTTTCGGAGGATAACATTATGATAGATAAGATTAACGCTTGTATAAATAAACATATGACGGAATGGCTGGAGGAACTAGCTGGTTTGGTTCGCCAAAGAAGTGTGAGCGGGACAGGAGAAGGGGTTGTTGATTGTGCAGAACTTTTTGTGAAGGTTATGCGTAAGGTCGGTATTGATGCAAATGTTCGCAGCCTGAGTAGGGAATATCCACCATTTCCATTTGTTGTTGGTGAAGCTAAATGTAATAATTTAAATGCACCTACAATTCTGGTATATGGTCATTATGATGTGAAGCCAGAGGGTGATGTATCGCTCTGGAAGTCGGAGCCATTTGAACCAGAAATCCGTGATGGAAGGATGTATGGACGTGGCGTATCGGATAATAAGTGTCAGATTTTTATGTATATCAAGGCAATTCAGATATGCCGGGAACTTTATGGAGAGCTTCCATGCAATGTAAAATTCATTTTTGAAGGTTCGGAAGAGATTGGTAGTCCTGGTCTGTCGGAATTTTTGATGGAAAACAGGGAACTGTTGAAAGCAGATTTTTGTTTAAACAGTGATGGTGCAATGCACGAGTCATGTCGTCCTACGGTAAAGCTTGGGACGAAAGGAATGTATGCCCCAATTCTTGAAGTGATTTGTGCAAACCGAGATGTTCATTCCATGCATGGACCTACAGTCCCCAATGCGGCTTGGCGGATGGTAGAGGTATTGTCCAGTTTGCGCGATTTTTCTACCGGTCGTATTTTGATTGATGGTTTTTATGATGATGTGCAGGTACCTACCGAAGAAGAAATCGCTACGTTGCAGTCAATGCCAGATGATGGTGCGGTAACACTGAGAGAATTGGATCTGGATCATTTTGCTATGGGACCAAAGGGAAATGATTATAATTATAATTTTGTTTTTGAAAATTCCTGTAACATCAATTCACTTGTTTCAGGCCATATTGGTCCGGGGGATAATAATATCGTTCCACATAAGGCACGTTGTCGATTGGATTTTCGTCTGGTTCCGAATCAGATTCCTTTGGATATTCATGAGAAGCTACAGGCGCATTTGCATAAGCATGGATTTGATGATGTTAAGATTATTTCTGCTGAGACGGCAGTTAAGCCAGTGCGGTTGTCAATTACAAACCCGTATGTGCAGATTTTAATTCCTGCACTTCGGGATGCTTACAATCAGGAACCGATTGTATATCCGAGTGGAGGTGGTTCGGGTCCGTTAAAAATGTTCACGGATAGCGTTGGTGTGGATACTGTGATTTTGCCGATGTGTGCGGCGGATCAGTGTGAACATTCTCCAAACGAGAATATGAAACTTATGGATTTTGAAAATGGGATACGGGCTGCTTCAATTATGATGATTCGTTTGGGAGAGAAGCTAAAAGTAAATGAACAATGAGAGTCGGAAAAATAATTTGATATAGGAGAATTGTCGTGTTAAACAATAAAGCAAAAGAACTATTTAAGAAATTAAATATGCCTTATCCGGCGATTGCCTTGCGCTATCATGTGTGCAGACCGCGGGATGTGAAAGCATATGAGGGTGAACATGTAGCGTTTTGTCAGTATGTGTCCTATGCTCAGAGCCATAAAGAAACATTTTATATTTCAGCAGAGATGGATGCCTGCTATGGAAAAATGGTTCTCGGCATGATACCGAAACCACCAGTGACGGCCAGCGGACAGGCTGGAGCTGACTTTGAAATGTACCGTTCTCCGGCAGGCTGTAGAAAGCTCTATCAGGAACTGCCGGTGGTCGAAGCAGGGACTGTTAATTATGTACAATTTGCACAGGTTTCGGAGTGTGACTTTGATCCGGATTTGATCATTTGTGTGGCAGATATGAAATCTGCGGATGTTCTGATGCATGCAACGTCCTATATCAGCGGTGATTTTTGGGAATCTAAATCGTCGCCGGTGATCAGCTGTGCATGGATGTACGCCTATACAGTCATCAGTGGAAAGGTAAACCATATTACCACAGGTTTTTATCATGGATTGAAACGACGGAAAGCGTATCCGGCGGGATTGACAATGATTTCAATTCCTTTCCAGAAGATCGATGAGGTTGTAACAGCTCTTGCTGAGATGCCATGGACGGCAATCGCTTTTCGAGAAGACGAGGAGAGTAAAGCGGAACTGAAAAGGCGTATGGATCATTGGCAGGAGATGGCAGCAGAGTGCAATAGTACTGTGGATTTGCACTAATTTTAGTGAAAAAATTTTAATGTAACGGAGACAAAAAGGAAGCAACAGAAATCCTTAAGTAGGATGTAGTTGTTTCCTTTTTAAATATCGGTAGCGTACCAACTTGGTAGGCGCCTAAATTTTGGGCGGTAGGACTATCCATACTACTGTATTTTTGAAGTAAGAAGTATTTTTTTGCTCCAATTCAAAAATGCCCTGGCCGTAACATACGGTCAAAGCACCTTGACAATCCACATAAGATCGATTTCAGCCTATTGATTTTCTGCCAGCATCATCTGTGCGACTTCCGCTTTCATAGATTCACTCCATGGTGCCAGCTGCTCCAGTTCCCCGTCTGTCGGGCTACCGTCTGGCAGCTTCTCCAGGAGCAGGCAAAGGTAGTGGTAGGCGTTTACTCCATTTGCCCTTGCCATCTCTACCATCGTATAACACATAGCGCTGGCCTCAGCCCCGACCGGGCGGTCGCTGAAAAGCCATCCCTTGCGCCCTACGACAAACGGACGGATGCAATTCTCCGATGCTTATCCGAACATTCGCATAAGCATCATTATCCGAAGCATTTACTTATCCGCATCTTTTTGAAAAAGCGACTGTCTGCGGAGCTTTTTATGAAAAAGATGCGGATAATCTTTATCACTGCGATATAATCAGCACATCAAATTTTAGGAGGTGCGCTGATTATGGCAAGACCAAGACGTGATTTATTTTATGAACGTGAATGTAACGAGAAACTTTACATCACGCACAAATGGCTGGCAATCTATGACAGCAACTGCAGAAATGTTATAAATTATCTGGTACAGCGCGGCGTAGGAATCACGCTATATTATTGCACAGTCCGCTGTTTGGAAAAGCTTCGTGTTTTTCTTATCGAGAGCGGTCAGAGTTATACTACAGATGTGGCTGGCCAGTGGTTTCGGGATACCGGTCCGTATCCAAAAGGTTCCCTGTCTGCATTACTCAGGCTGGATGATTTCTTCCGTTATGGAAATGTCCAGCCGATAAATGCGTTTCCTGCCATTGTCTCACATTATGCCAGCCTGTGCGAGCCATGGAAGGATCTGTTGGACGATTATCTTTCCACCCTTGATCAAAAAGAACGCTCACTGACACAGGTACGGAACTGCGCTGCAAGATTTTTACACAGCATCCAGTCCAATGGCATAACAAATCCGTCGGAGATAACATTTCAGGTACTGGAATCATACATAAAAGATGACGCCCACAAATCTCACAATTCCGATGCTAAATACACGTATGTGATTGGGGATATCCTCCTCTTCATGGCATCCAAGGGAATGTGCAGTCATGGGCTTGGCTGGTATCCCTATTTTAGGATGCATGGAAACGTTCTGCTTATGCAGGATCTTTCGCAGGAACAGATCTGCAGAATTGAAGCCCTGAGAAATGAAAGCCAGACCTTTCCTTCAGAAAAGTACGCAGATCTTATTCCTGGTTTTCTGGAATGTTTTTATTCTCTCGGTTACAGTGGAACCCCTTGCAAAGTGGCAAAATCGACGCTCAATCATCTCCTGCTATTCTTAGAGATGCACGGGCTGGGTTATAACCGTGAGATTGCCTCTGTATATCTGGAACCAGAGATACTTATCAGTAAAGGCACCGGATGGAAACAGAAACGGCGTATTCTGGACCTTTTCGAGTTATATACGAAAGAAGGGGATGTGATTCCGCAGGTTATTTTTAGAAATCAGCCGTACCGATGCAATTCGCTTCCTGAATGGTGCCGGAAAACACTGGAGGATTTTCTGAAATTAAAAACAAAAGAAGGCTGGGAACCGTCCACACTTTCCATGTACAGATCCTCGACAACAAGGTTTTGTTTCTTTCTGGTTAAGCAGCATGTCAATTCTTTTTCTGACATAACAGTGGAACATATAAAAATGTTTAACCAGACCGATCAGCATATGACCATTGAAGGAAAGAATGCTTATAATGTAAGAATCAGAAGATTTCTTCTATTCCTTGAGCGGCGAAATCTGATTCCTTATGGAATGTCATTTTCCCTTGCCTGTACAGTTGCACTGAAAGAGAATGTCGTCATCACCCTCTCAGAAGATGAAAAAGCGGGAATAGAACAGGCTGGAAAACAGGCATCCACATCTACAGAACTCCGCAGCCATGCAATCCTTCTTCTGGGGCTGAAAATGGGACTTCGCAGCAGTGATATCGTGAAGCTGACGTTCCAGGATATCAACTGGAAGCAGCAGACAATACGGGTTATGCAGCAGAAAACCCGGCATGAGATTGAATTGCCCATGCCAACAGATGTTGGAAATGCCATCTATCTCTACATCAAAAACGGCCGTCCGGAAACCGCCTGCCATTCTGTTTTTGTGAAAGTAAGGGTTCCCTATGACTTACTGTCCCCTGCTGCGTGCCGTTATGCGTTGACGCATACGCTACCGGATCGCAACTGCCCAGGCTCTGGCTTTCATGTCACGCGAAAAACCTTTGCAACAGAGCAGCTTCAGCGAAATGTCGGCCAGGGCATTGTGGCGGATCTGCTGGGGCATCGGGGAACAGCATCGGTTTCCTGCTATCTTAACCTTGATCCGGACCGGATGCGCTTATGCCCGATCTCTTTGGAAGAAGCAAATCTTACGATGGAGGGCAGGCGTTATGACTGATTACAGGAATTATATTTATCACAGTGCCCTTGCTCCTTACATGGGTGGGCTTGTATCTGAAAAGAGAAAGCTCGGATTTATCTATAATGTCCAGGCCTATAACCTCAAACGGTTTGATGATTACTGGATTGCCCATGGATATGACGATGCAGTCATTACAGCGGAAAGGGTCAGTGAATGGCTGTGCTGCCTTCCTTCCGAAGGCAAAAGCAGCCAGCAGAGCAGAGTTAGTACCCTGCGATCTCTTGCCTTTTATATGAATATACTCGGCATCCAGACCTATGTGCCGCTCATTCGCATCGGTGATGACCATCCGGTAATCCACATCCTCAGTGATGATGAGATTCGCGAACTTTTTCTTGTGATTGATGGGTATTATCCAGAAGCTCCGGCAGCTGTTTTTCTCAGAATGGCTGACGAATACCCGGTTATTTTTCGCTTTTATTATTGCTGCGGCATGCGGAACAATGAAGCATGTTCCCTGAAAACCTCCGATGTTGACCTTGAAAATGGTATTCTGACGATAAAAGAAGGAAAGAACCATAAGGACCGGCTGGTTTACATGCCGGAGGATCTGCGGCTTTTGGCAGGAAAATATTTCAGCCATTTAAAGAGAACGCTTGGCTTCGAACCTGTCTGGTTTTTCCCTGGCAGAAACCCGGCCAACCATGTCTCAAAGACCCAGATTGACAAGAAGTTTGAAGCTTTCTGGAACGCAACACAGTACTCAAAAAGCTGTGACAGGAAGCCGACACCTCACTGTCTCAGGCATACTTTTGTCGTCAACCGCATCAACCGATGGATCCTGGAAGGCGCCGATGTCAACGTGATGCTGCCATATTTAAGCAAGTATCTGGGGCATCGTGACCCGGATGAGAGTTTTTACTACTACCACATGGTTTCAGAAGCTTTCCGAATCATCGAACAGAAAGATACCGTGGCAGCCAGTGTGATTCCGGAGGTGAGACGCAGATGAAGAAAAAGATTTTAAAAGAGGAGCTCTTTTTCTCCCTGACATGGGATTATCTGAATATCTTTCTTCCGTCCCAGCATCAGGACAGTCCGCAGACGGCAGAAGCATATGCAGATGCGCTGACCATCTTTCGCCGATATTTATCAGATAACTGTGGAATCCCGATAGAGCGCTTCCGGTTCGCGGATCTCACCTATGACTTTCTTTTGGATTACCGGATTTTTCTTGAAAACAAGGGGTATAAGCCAAGGACCGTGAACCACCGGCTGACTGTCATAACTGCGTACATGCGGTACGTTGCGACACGAAAGCCGGATCTGATTCAAATTTACATGAATGTTTCGGAAGTGCCTTATGTAACCGTACCGTCAAGAATACAGAAGACCATTGATGATAAGGAAACACTTGCCATGCTTCTGTCAGCACCTGGTCCATCTAAGATTGGGATCAGAGATCAGCTGATCCTTGTAATTCTCTATGACACGGCGATACGTGCAGATGAACTGATCGAACTAGATGTGTCAGATGTAAATTTCACTTGCTCGGAACCGTATCTCCGTATACATGGCAAAGGAGACAAAGAGCGCATTGTGGCGCTGTCGGAAAAAACAGTTCCGTTGATCAGACAGTACATGGAGCTTTATCACGAGCAGCATCGGCAGAAAGCCACTCCGTTTATCTATACTGTAATTAAAGGACAAATGGGGCGAATGTTGGAAAGAAACCTTGAGCGGATCGTAAAGAAATACGGTGACATAGTGCGAAAATCTAAATCGGACTTGCCCCCGCAAATATACCTGCATATGCTTCGGAGAACAAGAGCTACCGGCTGGTACAGGGATGGAGCCCCAATTGAAACGATCGCTGTTCTGCTTGGGCATTCCAGCACACTGACAACCCGTAAATCCTACGCAAGCCCCTCTGTTGAGATGCTGCGGCGGGAAATGGAAAAGGGTGGGAGTCCAGACGCTGAATTATCTGAGGCTCCGCTGTGGACGGATGACGAGGAACTGGCACGCCTGTGCGGAGTTCGGTGAAAAGATTATCCGCATCTTTTTTCATAAAAAGCTCCGCAGACAGGCGCTTTTTCAAAAAGCTGCGGATAAGTAAATGCTTCGGATAAACTCGGGTTGTTGGAAAGGCTGCACCTCCCGTCCTCCAGGTAAGTCATAAAGTACGGGATGCGGTTACGCGCATAGGTAACTGCCTTTGCCATACGGGAGCCTTTTACCGGGGCCTGCTTCTCAAGCCACGACAAAAAGCCTTCAATCACCGGCTTTTCTTTCTCAAGCCTGGCCTGTTTGATGGCATCGAACGGGAGATTCTTCTTTTTGATCTTCCCTTCCTCTTCAAAGAGCCGGTTGAGGTACATGACTCCCTGCACGGCTGGCTGCGTGTAGTCCAGCTCTTTGCCCTTAGGGATCGCGTCGATCAGGTACCTCCGGATGTGTGCGTAACACGCCGTCCTCTTAGCGGATCGGAGTTTATTGTATCCGCTGTACCCGTCACACATCAGGTAACCGTTGTATCCGTCCAGGAAATCCACCGCGTTTTCCCCGGCCCGGGTCTCGGAATATTTATAGATGATGATGGGCGGCCCGCCATCCTCCCCGCTGCGGTAAAGCCACATATAGGACTGCGTCTGGGCCCGGCGTTCCGGTTCGTGGAGTACCTGGCACACCGTCTCGTCCGCCATGATAAACCGGCGCTCCAGGAGCTTTTTCCGGAAGAAATCATACATTGGCCGGAAGAATGCGTCAGCATTCCAGATCACCCAGTTTGCCAGGGTTGCCCGGCTGATCCGGGCGCCGCACTGCTTCCAGTCACTTTCCTGGCGGTACAGCGGCATCCCATTGAAATACTTCTGGTAAATGACCCAGGCGACCGTGGATGCAGAAGCCATCCCGTGTACCCTGTGGGCATGGCCCTCCTTCCCTTTTATGATACAGGGCTGTTCGGCATCTTTCCTGCAGGAAGGGCATCCGTAATTCACGCTGTAATACTCGAGGATCTTTACTTTCGGGCGGGTAAACTGGATCTCCCGCCGGACAAACTCCTCCCCGATCTTTTCGAGCGGGGTGCCGCAGATCCCGCAGACACGTCCTTCCTCCGGGATATCGAGATACCGTTTTTCCACGGGGATGCCCTGGAACCGTTCGGCATTATCTTTCCGGGGCCTGCGTGTCTTCTTATCCGCGGGCGGTTCAGTGGCAAAGGTTTCTTCCTGCCCGGCAAGGGCAGGGTCCTGTTCCGCCTCGGCCTCATTAAAGAGTTCCATCTGGCCGGGGATCTGGGCAATCCCTTTTTCACTGGATCTGCCAAAGAGCTTCTTCGTCAGGTAATCGACCTGCTCTTTCAGGTTGTCGCGTTCCTGGCTGACCTGCTCCTGCTGGGCTTTCAACATTTCGATGGTCTCGCGGAGCGTCTTAATGAGCTTATTCAGTTCGGTAATGGTATCTTTCATCTCCCGGAATTGGAGATCTTTCGGACTGCCTGCCACGTGGTTTTCCCCCGTTTTCTGATGGTTTTATTATACCACGGAGCAGATCCTTTTGACAGGGAAACCGGTGCTGAAAAATGCCGAAAATCAAGGCTTTTAAACGGTATTTCTGTACACGATTCCGTCCTCTTGGAATGTCATGTTTTTGCCGTCCGGATTGCTTTGGGTTGGTCAATATCAATACCCGACATCAGCCAGTCAAACTCCTTCCACGTGAGGTTGCGGGCCTCCGATTTGTTACGCGGCCAGCGGTAGCGGCCCTGCGTTACCGTGAGCCTTTTATAGATCAGCACCATGCCGTCCGGCTCCGTCAGGATTGCTTTGATCCGGTCACATCTGCGGCCGCAGAAAAGGTACAGCGCATTCGCATGGGGATCCATCGAAAAATTTTCCTGGATGATCGCACAGAGACCGTCAATGGATTTCCTCATGTCCGTACGCCCGCAGATGATATAGATCTCATCCACACCGGAAATATCGGCTAACATGATACCGCTTTCACCAGCCGGATCACATGGCCGAGCAGGGCGGGGTCCGCCGAGTTGCTGATTTTCAGCATTATGCCATCCATGCTGAGTTCGATCGTATGTGGATTGTCAAGGTACATGCCGGGCATCTCCGGTTTTGCCGGTACACCCGTTTCCGGATAAGGATCCGGACATATGTCAATCTGGACAACATCCTGGCGGGATGTCAGGTCCAGGGCACATGCGCTGCTTTTTTCCGGGATGGCGCAGGCTTTCCTGCGGAGCCGGGTTACTGCGTTGTAGAACGAGCTGATGCAGATGCCGTGTTGTTCACACCATCGGGCATCGGATACCCCGCTTTGTCTGCATTCCTGGATAATGCGGAACCAGTCGCTGTCAGAACGGCGGGCACTGTGCTTGGCATTTGGAAGTTCCTCCTTATTGTAATGATAGTGAATTTCTACCGGTTACTAACCGTTACCGGATCGAAATGGATAAAAAATGATTCACTACCATTATGAGAGGAAAAATGTTATCTGGGAAGCCGCCCAAAATTTAGGCGCTTACCCAACTTGTTAAATTGTGTTGATTAAGCCAGTGTTCTTTCTGTTCAAATCTATCATCGTGGTGTATAAAGCATTCCGTGATGATTGTCTTGTTATTTGAGATTAACTGTTGTATACTTTAAGTACAATTCGGACATTCTAGATAATTTCAAAAGATCGGTTCACTTCGGGAGGGAGGGACATTATGACAGTCCAGGATTTGATAGAGCAGAAGTTATTCGCAGTGGTAAACATGGGAGATGACACGGAGCGAGAGATTACAACTCCGTTTTGCTGCGATCTTCTGAGCGTCGCGATGGGACGCGCGCCGGCCGGCTGCGCCTGGGTGACGGTGATGGGAAACCGGAATACGCTGGCGGTGGCGTCGCTGGCGGACGCCGCCTGTGTCATCATGGCGGAGGGCGCGTCGCTGGATGAGGCGGGGCTGGCGGCGGCAAAGCAGCAGGGAATCACGGTGCTTGCCTCCGAAGAACCGGTGTTTGTGGCGGCATTGTCTGTATGGAAGATGTTGGAGACGGAGAACGCCTCATGATTGACCTGACGTACGATCTGCATATTCATTCCTGCCTTTCACCGTGTGGCGACGATGACATGACGCCGGGTAACATCGTCGGCATGGCGTCGATCAAGGGGCTGGACGTGATTGCGGTTACAGATCATAACTCCTGCAAAAACTGTCCGGCGGTGCTCAGGCTGGCGGAGAAGTTTGGCGTGCTGGCAATTCCCGGGATGGAGATCAATACCTCCGAGGAGGTGCACGCGGTCTGTCTGTTTGCCGGGCTGGAACAGGCGATGGATTTTGACGCCTATGTGCATGAGCGGCTGATGCCGTTTCCGAATAAAGAAGAAATCTTTGGCAGGCAGCAGATCTGCGATGAGAACGATGAGATTGTGGGCACGGAAAAGCTCCTTCTGATCGGCAGTACGGACATCTCATTTTCCGATCTGTGGGGATTGGTGCGCGCTTACGATGGAGTTATGTTCCCGGCTCACATTGACAGATCTTCGAACAGTCTGATTTCCAATCTGGGCTTTGTTCCGCCGGACAGCCGGTTTGCTGTGGCGGAGCTGAAGGATCCTGGCTGCCTGTATTCGCTGCGGCGGGACAATCCCTATCTGAAAAACTGCCGCATTCTCTGTAACTCGGACGCCCATTATCTGGAGCATATCAACGAACCGGGGCTGACGCTGCCGGTGAGAGAGAAAAGCGCGCGGGCGGTGATCGAGGCGCTGCTTTAAAAGGCTGAGTTCCGGTAAACTGCAATCGAAAATACGGTTTTCGGAAGTTTATCCAAATGGTCTTTATCACGGTAAAATATAAGCGCGGTAAATGTTACTATTCACGGGGTGGGGAAAAGACGGACTGAGATTTTGACTTTAAATTTA
>JAJQAA010000062.1 GCA_021204045.1 Clostridiales bacterium | reverse complement strand
AATTTAAAGTCAAAATCTCAGTCCGTCTTTTTCCCTACCCCGTGAATAGTAACCGTATGTATTTTTTGAAAAATGTCAAGAGTTTCGATATCTTGTCAAGCAGAAGAAAAAATGCTATGATGTATGCGGACAGGAAAAAATCCAAAGGCAGGTGCAAGACGATGACATTTACTTATCCGGCGGTTTTCACACCGCATAAAGATGGTAAGGGCTATCATGTGGCATTTCCGGATCTGGAATGTTGCGAAGCGGATGGCCCGGATCTGGAGGATGCTCTGGACGAGGCCCGCGACGCGGCTTATAACTGGCTCATGGTGGAGCTGGAGGACGGCGGAGAATTTCCGGAGCAAAGTCATGTGGAGGACATTCAGAAGGAACTTCCCGAAGGATGCTTTGTGCGCCAGATGATGATCCGGATCAAGCTGCTGCCGGACAGCGACTGAGAAGAATAAACGGAGGAGAATATTTTTTTAACCTCTTGACAAAATGCCTCAGATGGATTAGAATTAACAACGTTGCAGCTGATAAGGTTGTGACGGCATGTGTGCGTAGCTCAGCTGGATAGAGCACTTGGCTACGGACCAAGGTGTCGGGGGTTCGAATCCTCTCGCGCACGGGCTGGAGCCTGGCAGACCAGGCATTTGTAGGGATGGCGTCCTTTTTTGAGGGCGCCATTACTGTTTTCTTACGATTTCTTCCCGTTTCTTTACGATTACCCAAAGAAGCTTGACAGAGAATTATTAATGTAATAAAGTAAAACCAGTCTATTCGTTCGTAATAAAGTATATGAAAAATATGAGTATGGGGGGCTATCTATGTGGCAGCTGTGAGCGCGTGAGGAAAGAAACGTGGCTCTGAGCAATTGTATTTATTATGCAGAATGGGGATGATTCAATGAGAGCGGCTAAGAGGACGGTATTGCTGATACTTGCCGCGTTGTTGTTTGCTTTGCTGGCGGCGGCACCGGCATTTGCGGCGAGCAGGAAAAAAATTAAGTCCATCACACTGGAAATCGAGGCATCGATACAGCCGGATACCCGATATGGAGAAGAAGAGATTGACGTTGACGTGCGTAGCGGAAAATGCTCGTTTGATACGTATGATATTGAGAATGACAATGTCGGGAGTACCTGGGAGGAGACAGATGTTCCGCAGATTACGATTTATCTGCAGGCGGACGACGATTATTATTTTGCGTTGACAAAAGCCAGTTCGGTGAAGCTGAAGGGTGCCACTTATGTGAAGGCAACCAAACAGGATTCTTCGTCTACCCTGAAACTGACCGTGGAATTGCCTCCGTTAACGGAGACTCTGGGGGAGCTGGAGGAGGCTCATCTGACGGACGGCGCGTATGCCTGGTGGGAAGAGGTCCGTGGAGCGGGCAGCTATGAGCTGCGCGTCTACCGGGATGGTTCCGGCGTGGGCGTGACGCTGCTGGAAACTGCGGATACAGAGTATGATTGCTCTGCGCAGATGACAAAAAAGGGAAATTATTATGTGCGTGTGCGCGCGGTGAACCGGGAGAATCCGGAGATCAAGGGAGAATGGGTTGATTCCGAGGCAATCAATATCTCGGCGGAGCAGGCTGCCGCGATCCGCGATGGTTCCGGAGTCAGAAAGCCGGTGTATGGCGAGTGGGTGACGAGTGAGGATGGTTACCGCTACATTCATTCCGATGACAGTTTTACGGAAAATGGATAGGAATCCATTGATGGCGAGTGGTACTTTTTCGGCGAGAATGGCTATATGCAGACAGGTTGGGTCGAATGGGACGATTCCCGCTATTACTGTGACAGTTCCGGAAAGATGCTTAAAAACACGACGACGCCGGATGGTTATATTCTTGATTCAGAGGGACATATCAAAACCGACTGACATTATCTGTCAGATGTATTCAGCAAAGTATTCAGCGAAGCGGCATCGATGCGTTGCTCTTTGGCCCCGCCAGGGATGGCGGGGTCTTTCATTTGCCAGACCCGGTAATATTCTTTTGTTTCGGGATCACGGACGGTTTCCTGGCGGTTCATGTAGAGAAAGCGGGTCAGCTCATAGCAGTCGATCCAGATCTCATGGTTACTGTCTTTTTGCGATTCGTCAAAGATAATCTGTAAGCCGAGATGAAGGTGGGGCTCGTCGATATTATTGGTGTTTTCCACGCTGCTGTAACCGGTGCGGCCAAGATAGCCGATCACGTCCCCGGCCTGCACATAATCGCCTCCCTGGAAAGATTTGTGGTAAGGATAATTTTTTCGTAAATGCGCGTAATAGTAATAGCGTTTTCCGTCAAAACTGCGGATGCCGAGACGCCAGCCGCCGTATTGGTTCCACCCCATAGCCTCGATATATCCGGATTCGATGGCGATCACGGGCGTCCCGACCTGTCCCATGAGGTCATGTCCGAGATGCTGGCGGCGGTAGCCGTAGCTACGCGCAACGCCGAAATCGTCGTAATCCTGATAAGGGAAATTTTTGGCGATTGGAGAAAATGCTTTTAGTCCATATTTTGTTACCCAGATTGTTTCACCGGTGGTTTTGTCGGGAATCTGTGCTTCAAATTGGCCGACCATACCGCCGAGAATAGCGCCATAAGCCTCTTTATAGTAAGAAAAATAGTTCATATCCGCAGTCAGTTCTTCCATCGTGAATCCTTCCTGCAGACGATCAATGAGGTTGTCCATATCGTTTTCCTGAAAATGAGAAAAGTCGCCGCCGTATTTTGCGGCCAGACAGGCAAGCAGATCGATCCAGTTAAAATGAGGTTCTTTTCCATAGCTGTCTACGTCATAGCGCAGCGCCTGGCGCAATGCCGCCGCGGTTACATCAAAATCTACCCATTGAATAAAATCTTGTTTTCCATCCGAATCAGCGGTTGTGGCCACAGAGGAATTTTCGGTTTCGGTATTGGTATGATTATCTGGGAACCGGGCATTTACGATCCGGGCGTTTTCAGTCAGGATAGTATCCTTTATTTTGGAAAAAAATAACGCGCAAAAAAATAGAGAGAATACCAATCCGGCGATTCGACGCCAGAAATGAGGGGAATTCATGAATACACCTCCCTGAATGCTTCCTACTTGTGTCGTGGGTATTACTGTGTCATTCCCATGCCATAATTGAGAAACGATTGCAAAATGAGAATGACATAGGTTTATTATCTACCCTATGATGGATAGCAGCCGGCTTAGAACTCCCTTTTTCAGAAAGATGGCAAGCTGCGGGATATGCAAAGAAAGTCCCATGTCCAGGCAATAAGGATTCACAGGATAATTGTTGTTGACATCGTTCTGAAAGTGTGATAGAGTAATTTTATCAAGACACGTCCTCATTAAAGATGAATACATGTCAAAGGATGGAGAAAATTCAAAATGGCAAAGACTTCAAAAGAGCAAAGTAACGCGGTAAGGCGCAGGATTGTGAACGCCGCGGCGGAGAGTTTTCTGGAAAAAGGCTTTACCAATACTACAGTCAGAAGCATTACAACAAAGATCGGGATTAGCATCGGCGCATTCAACAGCCATTTCCGCACCAAGGAGGATGTACTCTGCGAGCTGATCGGCTTTGTCCTGGAGAGCCAGTTTTCGGCTTCCAAAAAGCTGCTTGCGGGGAAGACGGAGGATAAGCTCCTGCTGTACGCGGCCGAGACGGCGCTGCAGCTGCACATCGTGGAGATGGACGAGAACCTGAGGGACGTATACAGCTCCGCGTATTCCCTGCCGAAGACCTCGGCGCTGATCCAGCAGAGGGTCACCGGCAAGATGGAGCGGATATTTAAAGAATATCTGCCGGAGCTTCAGACAAAGGATTTTTATATCCTGGAGATCGCAACAGGCGGCGTTATGCGGGGCTTTATGACGGTGCCCTGCAATATGTGGTTCACGATGGACCAGAAGGTCGAAGCTTTTCTGAAAAATGCGTTTCGCCTGTATGATATCCCGCCAGAGAAGATACAGGAGGCCATTGACTTTGTAAAGCAGTTTGATTTTGAGGCCATCGCGAAAGAAACCCTTTCCGGAATCTTCCGTCACCTGGAGGAAAGCTCAAAAGAGCAGGGGTAGTTTTCGTACAGTTTTTGCAGGAGGAGAAGGATGAGAAAGAAGGAAAAACAGAGGAATCCCCGTCTTGGCGCAATCATACTTTCGATCATGGCGTTATTGTGCCTGGCCGGTACGACGCCGCTTCTGGGGTGCACGTATAGCACGACTACCTATTATGACTGTGAAATACACTCGACGGAGGATGACTCCGACGCCAGTAATCATGTCATGTTGAACTGCGGGAATTATGCGTGTTTTGGCGGACACGGTTATGCCGAATGCGGGCAGCACTGTATCTGCATGGGCGGCAGGCACGAGAAGCTTAATTGCGGATATTACGCCTGCGCAAGCATGAGCGGTATAAACGGACACGGTTATGCCGAATGTAAGCAGCACTGCATATGCACGGGCAGTCACAACCATCTCGCCTGCGGGCATTACGTGTGCGAGGACGGAGACCATGATGAGCTTGCCTGCGGACATTACGCGTGCGAGGACGGAGATCATGATGAGCAGCTTGCCTGCGGGCACTACGCATGCACGTCTACGGGAAATCACAGCCAGCTCTCCTGCGGACACTATGCGTGTGAGGGAGGAACACATACGAAGATGGGCTGCGGGCATTACGCGTGTGAGGCAGGATTGCATGTTAAGCTGAAATGCGGGCACTATGGGTGTGAAGAAGGGATTCATCTAAAAAGGCTTGCCTGCGGCCATTACTCCTGTGCGGGCGGCAGCCATAATCTGTTATCCTGCGGCCATTACGCCTGTTTTGAAGGAATACATACTTTATTGGAGGCCTGCGGACACTATGCCTGCGATGGCGATGATCACAGCCTGGCGGCATGTGGGCATTATGCCTGTGTGGACGGTGATCACAGCCTGGTGGCCTGCGGACACTACATCTGCGATGGCGATGATCACAGCCTGCTCGATTGCGGTGATTACGCCTGTGCGAACTGCAATCATATCATCAGTGCAGTCATCGTCAGCACAACCAGCACCATAAGCAATAGTACGGGAAGCAGTACGAGGAGCAGCAGGAGACGCAGTACGAGCAGCAGCTCAGGCAGCAGCTCAAGCGGTGGTTCAAGCAGCGATTCAGGCAGCAGTACAGACAGCGTCACGAGCAGCAACCTGCTTGCGTGCGGACACGATTCGGACGAGGAGGGAGATCACAGCCTGCTTGGGTGCGGACATTACGCCTGTGAGGACGGGGATCATGACCTTTTAGACTGTGGGCATTACGCGTGTAAGGTAGACGAGGAAGCGGATCATGAGCTGTTGGCTTGCGAACATTACGCTTGCGAGGAGGGTGACCATGATCTGTTATACTGTGGGGAACATTACGCGTGTGAATCTGAAATACTGGAGTGTGAACATTGCGCAGAATGTGTGCGCGTTGAGGAGGAAGAATGGGGGTACAATAATCATGTGCAGTGTCCCGTGTGCGGAGAATGGGTCTGTTTGGATGAGGAAGATGGACATGGAAATGATGGGGGTATAATTTTTTGTTATGGCAATACGAAAAGCGTACAAAACGTATCGTATGCTGTGAACATGGCGGTGAATTCATCCAGTGTAAATGTTAGTGCTGTGAATGAGGAAGTGCAGGCTGAAGAACCGGCAGTGGCAGCGGTTGCTGAGGAAGAAGAAACCGAGAATCTAGAACCGGCAGAAGAACAGGGAGAGGAAAAGCCGGACAGACCAGAGAAACCGGAAGATCCTGAGAAACCGGATGGTCCGGAACGACCGGAAGATCCAGAAAAACCGGAAGACCCAGAAAAACCAGAAGGTCCGAAAAGACCGGGAGATCCGGAAAGACCGGAAAGTCCGGAAAGACCGGAAGATCCGGAAAGACCGGAAGGTCCGGAGAAACCGGACGGTTCGGAAAGACCGGAGGCTCCAGAGAAACCGGAAGAACCAGAAAGACCGGAAGATCCGGAAAGACCGGAAGATCCGGAAAGGCCGGATGATCCAGATGAGCCGGATGAACCGGATAAACCAGATGGTCCAAATGAACCAGATAAATCGGATAAACCAGATATGCCGGATGAGCCAGATGAACCGGATGTGCCAGACGTACCGGGTGCGCCTGAATAACCCGATACCACTTGTTTCCGTACATATCCGTATATAAAACCATGGGAACGGCAGCTGATGACTGCTGTTCCCATTGGCTCGCGTGAGCGGAAGCTCTCACGACTTTGAAAGGACGGTCAGGAAAATGTGCCCGATTATATTTGAATATGGAGTTTTTCGGGTCAGCGGATACTGGTTCCTGACGGTGATGGCACTTCTGGCGGCATGGTTCTATCTGTTCATCGCCAACGTGAGGCTGCGGGAGCGGACTCTGCCGCTGTATCATCTTATCAGCCTTTTTGCCATCTGCATCATCAGCATCCTTGTGGGAAGCACGCTGGTGGGCTTTTTCGTCAATCTCCCTGGCCTTATTGAGGACTGGGCTCATTACAGCCAGAGTCCCGGTCTGATCATAGAAAAGGCATTTTCCAGCAGGGTGTTTTACGGCGGTTCGATTATGATGATCCTCGGACACTGGTGGTATACCAGGCATTATGAACTGGATGGAGAGACTGTTATCGAACTTTTCGTCCCGGCGACGGCACTCTTTATGTTCATTGCGCGCATCGGCTGTTTCATGGGAGGTTGCTGCTATGGCGTCGAAGTCCCCTGGGGAGTCGTATTCCCGGAAGGCTCGCTGGCTCCGGCGGGCCTCCCGTTGTTCCCAAGCCAGCTTGCAGAGTCCGCCGGACATCTGCTGCTGTTTTTCCTGTTTCTGTCTGTCAAAAATAAGCTGAGAAAAAAACCGATTTGCTGTTTCTCTATTTGGGCGCTTACGCAGTCATGCGCTTTATCCTGGAATTTTTCCGCGGCGACGCTGCCCGCGGCATCTGGTTTGGCCTGTCGACCAGCCAGTGGATCAGCATTGTACTTTTGCTGATTGCGGTGGCGCATATGATGAAAAGTACAGTCCGAATGAAAAACGAAAAAGTTTCTATACAGCAATAATCAGTTCCCGTTGCCGCGTGTACGCCTGAATGGAACCAGAAGTACAAGGATATACAGCAGGCAGATCGGGATCCATATATTTCCCACATAGGAATATATGGTACGATCGTTGTAAAGGGAAACTTCGCCAAGAATCACTTCTGTGGTCCGTAGATTTGATTCTGCCTGGATCCTGCCGTTTGCGTCGATGATGGCGGATATTCCGGTATTCGCACTGCGCACAGTGGAGCGCCCATTTTCCACTGAACGCAGCACGGCATGCCCCATAAAATTGGAAACGGCGTAAGAAGTGTCATACCAGGCGTCATTGCTCAGGGGTACCAGAAGCTCCGCTCCGTCTCTCACCGAGGAAAGGGCCAGCGCCTCATGGACTGTGTCAAAACAGACGAGGCTGCCGATCGTGCCGAAATCGGTGGAGAATACAGAGCTGTCGGTTCCGGGCGCGAACGAAGACTGCATTAAATTAAGTTTCCCCAGGGCGGGAACCAGAAACCGGATAAAAGACAAATGTGGCATATATTCGACGAATGGCACCAGTCTGCGCTTGCAGTAGGGTTGGCTGCTCACCGTGCCGTCCGGATAGAATGCATAAACCGCGTTATAGCGGGCGGTTCCATCATAATAATAAGAACCAACCAGGATGACTGCGCCGTATTCCACCGCGGTGTCCGCTATCCGCTGCGATATCTCCGGGTATCCGTTCAAAACAACAGGAATACAGCCCTCGGTCCAGGCAATCAGATTGACTTCCTTTTCTTTAGATAATTCCTTTGTCATATTCAGATAGTGCTCCAGCGATAGGAGTTCCCCGTTGTCTCCCCATTTTTCGGAAGAGGATATGTTGCCCTGCACAATCGCCACGGAAATGGTTTCCGTCGGCTTGTGTTCCACATTTAGAGCCATCATCCCGTAAAAAAGGTTTCCTGTGAAAAGTACCGCGGCGCATAGAAAGCTGATGATCTCCCGTCGTTTGTGCCATATGTTAATGCCTTTGTCGGCCGCGCTTTTCTGATAGAAATGCTGCCGGATTCCCTGCGCCAGCAGAGCGTTGAAAAAAGCGATAAGAAAACTGACAAAGCAGGAACCCAATAATGAGGCAGTCTGAATCAGAGGCGTCAGCCGATACTGAGAAACCGCGAGTCTGCCCCACGGCATGCCCAGACAGGTTTGCGAGTCAAGCAATTCGACGAGTACCCACAGAGCCGCGATCGCCAGAGGGACCGAGAGCGTCCACTGCCTGCCCTGTTCCCGCTTCTGCAGCAGCCGCAGGACGCAGGGCAGAAGCGCATACGGCAGACTGTACAGTATGGATAAACTAAAGTGGATGAACAGGAGCACTGCTATCGCTTCCAGTGGGTTCAGGCCGGCGAAATCCAGAGGATAAAGCGCATAGAAAAAGGTGAACAGCGGGAGGTAGAAACTGCAGCCGAACAGAAAGCCCATCCGGAGCAGCGGTTGTTTCCCGCTTGCCGGATCGGTAATCTGGTACAGCGTCAGAAAATAGGGGATCAGGGATATCCACGCAAGCAGGCCCAAGCGGGGATACATGATGGCGGCGGCCGTAAGTATCCCGGAGGCAAGGATCCAGAAAGCGCCGGGCTTTTTTATTTTTGCGGGGAAATGTCGAAATTGATTCAAAATCATAGGAATTTTTGCCTTTCCTCATTTTCTGAGAAGCGTTTCTCAGGGAGTTTATACACCAGCTGTGGCTGTTTCCTGAAGCATATGGTACACGTTACTTATTGTACTATTCCGAAAGGAAAAAAGCTATATTTATTTGTGTATACACTGATGGAGCCGGGAATCGCCTCCGTAGACAATCGCAGGGGAAATTGTTATAATGTCCCTGTTGTTAGCGATAGACTGTGTGGCGCATTTCCCGGAGCATTAAAAAGAGGCACAATATGAACGAAATAAAAAGCCTGAAATCCGAAATTGAGAGATTGAAAAAGGAAAATGACTATCTGAAAGGATTGCTTGCAAAAGCGGGTATCTGCTTTGAATCTGAAACGATTGCTGACAAGGTAGGCGCATATGATCCGGATCAGGGGAGCCGCATCATTCCGAAAACGGATTTTTCGGAAGAAGATGCCAATCAATTCTTTAAGATGTTCTGGGGAAGAACGGACGTATACAGCAGGCGTACCGTTGTGAAGTCAAAGGGAACGGCAAATTATTATCCTCAATGTTATAAATTCTGGAAATCGGGATGCCCCAAAAAGACAGACAAGCGAAAACAATGCAGTGAGTGTGCAGCACAGGCATATATCCCTCTGGGAGTGAGGCAGATCATAGCACATCTGAAGGGTCTGTCGAAAGAGGCGGAAGATGTGATCGGAGTATATCCGCTTCTCCCTGATGATACCTGTCGGTTTATCGTGTTTGATTTTGATAATCATAAAGATGGAGCGGATAAGTACGATTATGCCAATACAGATGATACATGGAAAGAGGAAGTAAACGCACTTCGAGAGATTTGCACTATCAACAGAATTGACGCATTGGTGGAACGATCAAGATCCGGAAAAGGCGCCCATCTGTGGATCTTTTTCCAGGGAAAAATTGATGCTGCTCTTGCCAGAAAATTTGGAAGTGCGCTTCTGAAAAAAGGCGCGGAGACTGTTGATTTAAAATCGTTTCGCTATTATGATCGGATGCTGCCCATGCAGGATCACATGCCGAAGGGCGGTTTCGGAAATCTGATTGCACTGCCTTTGCAGGGTCAGGCGCTTAAAAATGGAAATAGCGCGTTTGTGGACGAATATTGGAATGCTTATCCGGATCAGTGGTCCATTTTATTATCGAAGAATAAGCTCACAAGGGAATTTATCGAAGAGAAGATAAAGGATTGGAGTATTCATGGCTCTTTGCCGGCAGTTACATTAGATGAAATTTTGGAAAAGACAGGGGAACAGCCGTGGAATAAGTCGAAAGAGTTCCATGCTGAGGATGTGACCGATATTCTGCAAATCACGATGGCTGACGCTTTATACGTGGATGGGGCAAATCTTACCGCAAGGATCCGGAATCAGATCCGGGAACTGGCAGCTTTCAGCAATCCGGTATTTTATAAGAACCAGGCAATTGGCCTGTCCAATTTTAAAAACTCACGTTATATTTATCTGGGGAAAGATGTTGATAAATATATCCGGATTCCGAGAGGATTACTTGATATATTTGCAGATCGCTGCAAAAATGCGGGTATTTCATATGAAATTGACGACAAACGATGTGAGGGACAGCAGATAGAGGTTCGGTTTTGCGGAAAGCTGAAGGAATCCCAGAAGAAGGCTGTTCAGACATTGGAAAAGTATGACATGGGTATATTACATGCCGCTACAGCGTTTGGAAAGACTGTAGTAGCCTGCAATATGATTGCAAGAAAACAGGTAAATACCCTGATTTTGCTGCAGTCTTCCGCTCTGATGGAGCAGTGGGAAAAAGCATTGGGAACATTTCTGGAGATTCATGAGAAACCACCGGAATATCAGACCCCAACCGGAAGAGTCAAAGTAAGAAAAAGTGTGATTGGCAGGCTGCAGGGCGCGCAGGATACCACAACCGGAATCATAGATATTGCCATGGTTGGTTCGCTATGTAAAAAAGGGAAATACCACGACAGGCTGAAACAATATGGAATGGTAATTCTCGATGAATGCCATCATGCCGCTTCGGATACGATCGTGGATGTTCTACAGGAAGTGTGCGCGAAATATGTTTATGGGGTGACGGCGACTCCTGCCCGTGGCGATGGACTGGAAAAGATCAATTATATGCTTCTTGGCCCGGTTCGTTATAAATTTACTGCCAAAGACCGCGCAAGAGAGCAAGGAATTGCGCATCTGGTAATTCCACGTTTCACCAAAGCGGTCGCACCGCGATTCGGAAGCGAAAAGATGCATCCGAATGAGGCATATGAGATTCTGAGAAATAATGAAGATCGTGATGAAATCATCATTCGCGATGTCCGAAAATGCGTCGATGGCGGCAGGACGCCGGTTGTCCTGTCAAGATATGTTGATCATTCCAGAAAATTATATGATCGTCTGCAGGGATGCGCGGATAAAATATTTTTGCTTTCTGGTGAAAATTCCAGAAAGGAACACAGAGAGATGATTGCTCAGATGAATGAAGTTCGGCCTGATGAGAGCATGATCCTGATTGGAACCGGAAAATTAGTCGGTGAGGGTTTTGACTATCCGCGTTTAGACACGTTAATAATGGCAACGCCTGTATCAGGGAAGAATGTCGTGGAGCAGTATGCCGGTCGGCTGAACAGGGATTATGAGGGCAAGAAAGACGTTATCATATATGATTATGTAGATAGTCATATTGATATGTTTGAAAAAATGTATTATAAGCGTCTGAAAGCGTATAAACAGATCGGATATGATATGTATTCTGTGGCTGTTAACACAGAAAGCAAAGAAGATGAGTTGCCGGGGGCAATCTATGATGCAGAAACTTACTATGACAGATATCAACAGGATTTGCGTGCGGCCCGGACGGAAATTATCCTTTCCAGTCCTGTGATAAGTGGGAAAAAGGTAGATGAACTTATTGGTCTTTTACAGGAAAAGCAGCTAAATGGCCTGAAGGTTATTATTGTCACCTGGAAACCGGATATGTATGGTTATGGTGATAGCGTGTATTGGATGGAATTGCAGGAACGGATGCGGAACGCAGGGTTTGAGATGAATCTCGTAGAAGATTATTGTACGCATTATTGCATCATTGACAGGGAGCTTGTGTGGTATGGAAGCATGAACTTCCTTGGAAAAGAGGATGCGGAGGATAATCTGATGCGCGTGTCAGACAGAGGAATTGCCTCGGAACTTCTGGAGATGACGTTTGGAAACGATAAGTATTGGGGACAGAGGATGAGTTGATTCGTGCTATGAAATGGCGACCGGAAGCGATACTACACATGGCTAAAGAAGGGTTACTCTAAACTGGCCGATTGACATCGGAATGGGTTTCCGAACAAATAAGGGATTGTCGGATCCGACAATCCCTTATAATGGTATCCGTATGAAATCATTATTCTTCCTTTGTTAATACATACACGGTTATGTCTTCATTTAAATCTACATTTGTGAGTATTTCTGTGCAGGCCCTGTCAGCATACAGTTCCGGATCTCCATTTGGATGATAAATTGCGATTCCGTCACCTTTTAAAACCGTTCCAACATATTCTTTTTCGTTGTCGGTGTCCGGATCAGCAATAACTGTTATTGTTCTCATGTCTCCTTCCTTAATGGAATGTTCATATGTGTCCTGTGCTCTTTCAGGTATTTCAACACTATATTCAACAGTAGCTGAACCAATTATCCGTTCTGTCCCGTCCGTTTTTATTTCTTTTTCTATTATTGCCTGTTCAGCCAGTGTTTCCGCATCCAGAATATACTCGATGTGCAGATATCCGCCCTCATCATATCCGTAGTTCCTTTCAGTCATGAAAATTTCAGTGTACTCCGGGCCTTGTTCCGTGATAACATATAAAAGGCCATCTTTTTCCTCAAAGTTTTTTATCTCTTCGAATGTACTGAGGTTAGAAAATAAAACATTATCGGTGTAGAACATTTCCGGCTCCGTACCAACATACATTTGGCCGCGATAGATATCTCCATCGTGAGAATAGACCAGCTCGTTATCAACATATAATTCGCCATAATCATCATCCGGCCAGCCAATGTAAGCAATGCCGTCGTCACCGACATAGGTAACAAGTGTTTCTACTTCGTCAGTCAATGTTACCTGGAATGAGCCAAACTGAGAAACAAGTGTGTCATTTTTATTTGCGTTTACGATATCCTCCATTGTAACGGTATCAATTTCTATTTCGGCTTCTGTTTCAACGGGATCTGCGTTGCCAACAGCAGTTTCCGTGACAATAGTTTCTGCTGCTTTTGTTTCTTCTGCTGGCGTCATTGATCCGCTACATCCAGAAAGAATAAGACACATACATACAGCGACCGCTGCGTTTCGTTTCTTTGAAATTTTTTTCATTATTTTTCCTTCCCTTTATTTTCTTAAGATTCAACTATATAATGCCAGATTTTATTCATTTGTACAAGAAATTTTTATTGACTCGGCATAGAGAAGTATACTTCGATTTTCCTCATTTGTGCGCCTTTTGCTTATCGGTTTTATCCGATATTATCAACATGCTTTGCCTTTGTTACTTTGTTAATTAACCAGAAACAGCAGATATTTTAACGGAACAAATTCTTCAAGATCTGGCTGAATCGTGTCAGAGGAAATATTATTGCACGACAGCAGACGGACATGTGGAGAGTCCGTGTCCGCGCATCCATAGACATTCCGTATGAAACCTGTTATAATACCCACGATGGAAATGAACTGCGTATGATTTACTGTCCGTGTGCTGATATTGTATCCGCATGTATTCGCACGGTACGGAAAAATAAAAGCGGTGAACGAAATTCGTCGAGAGCAGATTTTTTCAAAAACGGAGAATGTGTCTCGACGAATTTCTGCCTAATACACGAACTTTTTTACTACGGATTTCGGAGGTGGCATTTGTGCAATCTGAACAAAAACCGTTCATCCTTCACAGCGAGTACCAGCCCACCGGCGACCAGCCCCAGGCGATCGAAGCGCTGGTAAAAGGCTTCAAAGAAGGCAATCAATTCCAGACGTTGCTTGGGGTTACGGGTTCCGGAAAGACTTTCACGATGGCCAATGTCATCGCGCAGCTCAACCGGCCGACTTTGGTAATTGCGCACAATAAGACCCTCGCTGCACAATTGTACAGCGAGTTCAAGGAATTTTTCCCTGAGAATGCGGTGGAGTATTTTGTGTCCTAGTAAGAGACGAATTTTCAATACGGTATATTTAGTTTTATTTGATTATATTTGTCCCTTATTTTGTGGATTGAATGGACTTTATGGAGCAGATAACACTGCTAAAATTATATATCACAGGTGACTTTCATTCGTAATGAGCCTGTTTTGATACAATATTCAGAGCATAGCGGAACTGGTTGATAGAGTGCTGGATGGCACGAAAACAGGTTCCGCCGTTTTTGATTTCAGGAGTTATTCACATATCATTCATTCTGAAATTTTCATAATATTCAGTCATACCTCCATGGGCTAAGACTAAAGTTTCAGGTCTTAGCCTTACATAGCCGATCCAGACTTTGCGAAACAGTAGAGTATGCGAGACCGGCTTTTTTATTGCCAGGCAAATTTTGTTGCTTTGTGCAGTGAGTACAAAAAGGAGGTATTCTATAATGTCCCAGAATCTGAAAAGAACGATTGTTATTGATGGAGTCAGATATTACGCTGACCGGCCGTCTTCCTGCAAGAATTGTTTTTTCTGGAAGAACAATAAGAAAGGGTGTGTTCTCGGCAGGAATAACTGTTATTATCTGGCGGAGATCCCTAAGAAGACAAAATGCGATACCTGTCCCTATGCGCGTGAACGTCCATGTGTGACACTTTCATGCTATCAGGAGCTAGATGCAACGTTAAGGAGGTGGCGCAAATGAGTATAAAAGATAATGGCGAGTTTCGCCATTTTGAGCGGATGTTGCAAAGGGCGGAAAAGGATAATGGGAAAAGTAGCTCTCGATCAGCTTCCTGCCAGCAATGTATTTTTTATCAGCCGAACTTTAAATATCGAAAGTGTTTTTTTGCAGAATGTTACTACAAAAAAGATGTCGATGTGTTTCGCAAAAAACCGTTATCCAAAGATCGGTTTTCCTGAAAATCATACTGAGATGAGGAGCTTTAGTGTCTCATTGTGGCAGCGGCTGATGCTTTCAGACAATTCTAAAATTTCTTGTGCTTTCTGCAATGGCTGCGGCGCGGAAAATAATCGGTAGAAACCGGGAAAGAGAGGAAAAAAATGGAGTACAGAGAGTTCTTGGACAAGGTGAAGCAGGATCTCGAAGCAATGATGCCTGGAAATGAGGTATCTGTGAGAAATGTCCAGAAGCTACAGGGTAAGTCGTACTATGGAATTTCTGTGAAACCCGAAGACGGCATTATGGCGGTTTCTTTAAATCTGGAAGTTTTTCACCACAGATTTGAAGAGGGACAGGATTATCGCCAGATTCTGACAGGCATTATCGAGACTGTGCGTGAAGCGCAGGCACGCGAAATGCAGATCCCGCTCAATAGTATTAAAGATTACGATCAGGTGAAAGAAAGGCTGACTGTCCAGCTCGTTGGAAGGGAGGAAAATGAGGACAGACTTTTAACAATTCCGCACCATGATATGGAGGATATGTGCCTGGTATATTATATTGACATGGGACAGGTTGACGGCAGTGCAGCCAGTATCCTGATTACAAATGAGACGCTGCATGGTTACGGTATCAGCGTGGAGCAGCTTCATCAGGATGCTCTGAAATCCGCGCAGGAAAGACAGCCGTTTGTTATCCTGGGCATGAATGAAGTGATTGCTGAACTCATGGGAATGGAACCAGAGGAGGTCGGCGGCGCACCAGATCTTTTTGTGGCAACGAATCCGGAAAAGATGAACGGAGCCGGCGTGATCGCATATCCGGGGTTTATGGATACGGCGGAGGAAAAGATGAACGGAAATTTCTTTATTCTTCCTTCCTCGATTCATGAGGTCATTATGGTTCCTGATAATGGGCTTATGACTTATCAGGAAATGGAAGCAATGGTAGGCGAGATTAATGAGACGCAGGTGCCACCTGAGGAGCGGCTTACGAACCGGGTTTATCATTATGACTGTCAGGAGAAGGTGTTCGAGCTGGCGGAGAAGTTTGATGTTCGTATGAGGGGAAAAGAGGAAGAAAGACCTTCCGTTTTGAAAAGCCTGGAGGAGTATAAAGCAAATGTGGTTCCAAGAAAGAGTGGAGCAGTTGTTTCGAGGAATGAGCCGGCGCTGAGCATGTGAGGCGTGATCATGGAACGAAGATATGATGATTACAGGTTTCCGGGCCGGTGTTCAGGCAGGAGGTGGTGGGGATGAGTGTCCTTTGATTATTTTTACGGCCCGCAGGCGAAACAGTTTTCATTTTATCGGATTCCCAAGGTTCTGTTTACAGATGAACGGTTCCGGGGTGTGTCCACAGATGCAAAGATCCTTTACGGTATTCTGCTTGACCGGATGGAGCTTTCGGCCAGGAACGGTTGGACGGATGAAGCAGGGCGCGTTTATATCATTTTCACGATTGAGGAGATCATGGAAGCACTGTCCTGTGGAAACAAAAAGGTGAGCGTGCTACTCTCTGAGCTGGAAAAGAAAGCCGGGCTGATTGAACGCAGGAGGCAGGGACTGTGCAGACCCAACCTGATTTATGTCAAAAACTTTATCGGGGATCATGTGGATTATCCTGTGGATGACATGGTGAATAGGCATTCCTGGAAATGTCAAAATGACATATCCGGAAGTGTCGAAATGACATCTTTGGAAGTGTCAGAAAGACACGGTAATAATACTGATATGAATGATACTGATAGTGATACGGATTCATTCTTTTCTTCTATGCCGAATGGAGTGGAGGAGGAATGGCTGCGTGATCGGGAGAGCGTTCGGGAGTATTTTCTGGAACAGTTCGGTTATGAGAGTTTGGTTCACGATTATCCTTATGAGCGGGAGATGCTGGACGAGATATTGGAGCTGGTAATTGATACCTGCTGCACGCAGCGGAAGGTGATTCGGATTGCGGGTGACGATAAGCCGTCTCAGGTGGTAAAGAGCTGGTTTATGAAGCTGAACAGCGAGCATATTCAGTTTGTGATTTGCTGCATGAAAGAGAATACCACGAAAGTGCGGAATATGAAACAGTATCTTCTGGCTGCTCTCTATAACGCGCCAATGACGATCAGTAACTACTATTCTTCGCTTGTAAGTCACGACATGGTCCACGGGCCTTAAAACTATGAAAAGAAAGGAAGTGAGAAAATGGCAAAGAAAGCCACTGTCCTGGCAGTCGCAAACCAGAAAGGCGGGGTCGGAAAGACCACAACGTGCGAGAATCTCGGTGTGGGACTGGCACAGGAAGGGAAGAAGGTATTGCTGGTTGATTCAGATCCGCAGGCAAGTCTGACTATCGCGTTAGGCTATCCGAAGCCGGATGATCTTTCTCCCACGTTGGCAGAAATGATGGAGAAGGTCAAGGCAGAGGAAGTTATTTCACCCGGAGAAGGTATCCTGCACCATGAGGAGGGTGTTGACCTGATGCCGGCAAATATCATGCTGTCCGGTCTGGAGGTGTCGCTGGTCAATGCCATGAGCCGCGAGACGATTTTAAAGCAGTATCTGGATACTGTGCGGCGGGAATATGATTTTATTCTGCTGGACTGTATGCCGAGCCTGGGGATGCTGACAATCAACGCTCTGGCGGCGGCAGATAATGTGCTGATCCCAGTGCAGGCGCAGTATCTTTCCGCCAAAGGTCTGGAGCAGCTTCTCCAGACGGTAAGCAAGGTGAGGCGACAGATTAACCAGAAACTGCGGATTGAGGGAATTCTCCTGACAATGGTAGATTCGCGGACAAATTATGCGAAAGAAATCAGCAGCCTTATCCGGGAAACCTACGGAAGTAAGATCAAGGTATTTTCCGCGGATATTCCCCGCTCTGTCCGTGCCGCCGAGACCAGCGCGGAGGGCAAAAGCATTTATGAGCATGACCCGAAAGGAAAAGTAGCGGAAGCCTACCGGGCATTGACAAAGGAGGTGTTAAAGGATGCCGAAAAAAGGCACAAACATCAGCTTGACCAGCTACGATGATATTTTTTCCACTGAGGAAAGTAGGGCTGATGAAAAGTTGGAGAAAGTGCAGGAGATTCCGCTGTCAGAACTGCGCCCGTTTAAAAATCACCCGTTCAAGGTGCTGGATGATGAAGCTATGCAGAGAACGGTTGAGAGCGTCGCCAGATACGGAGTGCTTGCCCCGGCGATAGCGCGTCCTCTCCCGGAAGGAGGGTATGAATTGATTGCAGGACACAGAAGACATCATGCCTGTGAGTTGATCGGAAATAAGACAATGCCTGTCATTGTGAGAAATCTGGACGATGATGCCGCCACGATTTTGATGGTAGACAGTAACCTGCAACGGGAGACGGTGCTGCCGAGTGAGAGAGCATTTGCTTATAAGATGAAGCTGGGAGCAATAAATCATCAGGGTCAAAGGACAGATTTAACTTCTGGCCAATTTGGCCAGAAGTTACGTTCAGTAGATGTTATCGCAAAAGAAGCGAATGATAGTGCAAAGCAGGTTCAGCGCTTCATCCGTCTCACAGAACTGATTCCCGAGTTATTGGAGATGGTGGATACGAAAAAGATCGCGTTCAATCCCGCGGTAGAACTGTCCTATTTGAAACCGGAAGAACAGCAGGATCTTCTGGAAGCAATGGATTATGCACAGGCCATGCCGTCGCTTTCCCAGGCACTGCGTTTAAAGAAACTCAGTCAGGAAGGGAAGTGTACGCTGGAAGTGATGGAAGACATTATGAACGAAGAGAAGAAAAGTGACCTGGATAAGGTGACAATTAAGCAGGATGTACTGCGGAAATATTTCCCCCGTTCTTATACACCCAAACAGATGGAGGATACCATTATCCGGCTGCTGGAACAGTGGCAGAAAAAGAAAGAGAGACAACAGAACAGATAGTATGACCATGAAGCAAGCACCCGCAGGGTGTTTTTTTAATGGCCAGAAACAGACAAGGAGGAACAGTATGAGAGACATTAACGTGAATATTTATGGAGACATTAACCTTATCCCTAATTTTGACGATTTCGTTGTGTCAGAGGATGAGTTTTCGGACGAAGACGAAGAAATGTTTGAGGAGGTTGAAGAAGTAGCCGAGGAGGGCGAAAACGAGGAAGATGCAACAGATGAGCTGAGTGTATTTTGTTATGCTTTCTTGAAAGTGTGTGAAGCTTGTGGGCTCATCAAGATAGATGGTAGCAAGATCATGTGGAATGTGAAGGAGGGGAGATGATGCTGGTTGACAACGAGATTGTATTGGTGGTGGAGCCAGGGAAAGATACCCGTGCCATGAAACTTTCAGAGGCGGAGAAAGCAATGGGTCCCTTGCTGGTGCTTGACCCCATCAGGGGGATGGTGCCGATGTATGACCTGCCTATGATCTACAGTGGGCGGCAGGTGATTACACTGGGGAAAGATCGGTTCCTGTATGGGAAAGCGATGATTTATAAACCAATCTGTGACGGCGACATCGGGTCTGTGAGCAGTCTGGAAACTCAGGACATAAGACGCATTTTTGAGATGCAGACGGTGACGCTGTGCGCTGACGGGCAGGATTTTCCGGCGTTCCGTATTTAGGGGATACGCAGATGTTACGATTGCTAAAACTCTGAAAAAGATGGTGACTGTTGAGGCGGAGACCAGAAAGGAGACACAGGAAAGACTATGTATGAGGAGGTGACCTATGCAGGAGGAAGTGGAAAATAAAACAATTAACCTGATGATTTCGACAACGAAGCTGACGGGACGGACGCTTATGACGGGTTATCGGAAATATATGCAGTACCGTGCCAAAGAGAAATCAAAAGAAGAAATCCCCCACGGAAAGCAGTCAGTGAAAAAGCTGATCGGGCAGGGACAGGGCGTGTCGAGCCTGGATATTTCCACAACGGGCATCCGGGATTTTGAGCGGATTGCCAATAAATACGGAATTGATTATGCCATCAAAAAGGATCAGAGCGTGAGGCCGCCGAAATATCTGGTTTTTTTCAAAGCTCGCGACGCGGATGCACTTGCAGCAGCATTTAACGAGTATCAGGCAAAGCGACTGAATCGGGAGGAAAAGACCAGTGTCCTTGCACAGCTCAATAAGTTTAAAGAACTGGTAGCGGTGTTGCCGAAAAAGGTGCGTGAGAAAGTGCAGGAGCGTGATATATGAGTGAGAAGACAAAGAAACAGTTTATCCTGCATTTGCCCTATGTGATCCTGGGGCTTTTTGCCACGAATCTGGGGGAAGTGTGGAGACTGATGGATGGTATCGATACTTCGGAGAAGATAATGTCATTGATTTCTTCCTTCTCACTGGTATTTTCCAATCCGCTGCCAAGTTTTCATCCGTTTGATTTGATGGTTGGTCTTCTGTGCGGCGTGGCGCTCCGGCTGGCGGTGTACCTAAAAGGAAAGAACGCAAAAAAGTATCGCCATGGAACAGAGTATGGTTCAGCACGGTGGGGGACGGCAAAGGACATTGAACCGTTTGTCGATCCGGTGTTCGAGAATAATATCATTCTTACGAAAAGCGAACAGCTCATGATGAACAACCGGCCCTCGAATCCTGCCAACGCGCGAAATAAGAACGTGCTGATCGTAGGCGGCTCCGGAAGCGGCAAGACAAGGTTCTGGTTGAAACCGAATTTATTACAGTGTTCTTCAAAAAAATATCCGGTTTCATTTGTAATTACTGACCCAAAAGGTTCTGTTTTAACGGAGTGCGGCAACGCGCTCCAGCATTATCACTATCGGATTAAGGTCTTTAATACCATCAATTTTAAGAAGTCCATGCATTACAATCCATTTGCTTATCTCCATGGCGAGAAGGATATCTTAAAGCTGGTCACCACGTTGATTGCAAACACGAAGGGAGAGTCAAAAGGCGGCGACGAGTTCTGGGAAAAAAGTGAGAAGCTGCTGTACACGGCACTGATTGCTTATATTCATTACGAAGCTCCGGTGGAGGAACAGAATTTTGCGACTCTGCTGGAGTTTTTGAATGCCATGGAGGTGCGCGAGGATGATGAGGAGTTCCAGAATCCGGTGGATCTGATGTTTGAAGATCTGGAAAAACGCAAGCCAGGAAATTTTGCCGGACGGCAATACAGACTTTACAAATTAGCCGCCGGGAAGACGGCAAAGTCGATCCTGATTAGTTGTGGCGCGCGACTTGCGCCGTTCGATATTCAGGAGCTGAGGGAGATCACAGCATATGATGAACTGGAGCTGGATACCCTGGGTGATAAGCGCTCAGCTCTGTTTTTAATCATGTCAGATACGGACAGCACATTTAATTTCCTGATCTCTATGATCTACACGCAGCTTTTCAATTTATTATGTGAAAAAGCGGATGATGTGTATGGAGGCAGGCTGCCGGTTCACGTGCGCTGCCTGATCGACGAATGTGCGAACATCGGACAGATTCCCAACCTGGAAAAGCTGGTAGCGACCATCCGTAGCCGCGAAATTTCGGCTTGTCTGGTGCTGCAGGCGCAGAGTCAGCTGAAAGCGATTTATAAGGATAACGCCGACACCATCATCGGCAACATGGATTCCCGCATCTTTCTGGGTGGTTCAGAGCCGACCACCTTAAAGGAGCTGAACCAGGCGCTGGGGAAAGAGACAATCGACAGTTACAACACTTCGGACACCCGCGGGAATAGTCCAAGCTATGGAACAAATTTTCAAAAACTGGGGCATGAATTGTTGTCTGTCGATGAGCTTGCGGTCCTGGATGGCAGCAAATGTATCCTGCAACTGCGTGGCGTGCGGCCGTTTTTATCGGACAAGTACGATCTGACAAAGCATCCGAATTATAAATACACCTCGGATTGTGACAAAAAGAATGAGTTCAATATCGAGATGTTTTTGAATCGGAAGCTGAAATTGAAAGCCAGAGATGAGTATGAAGTCATTGAAGTATGAGAAGGAGGAAACAATGGCAGAAGAAAAAATGCCACGGGAAGACGTTGCGGCCAAGGCAGAACGGACCTACCACAAGCGGGAGGAGGTGACGATTAAATTCGGAAAGGGACTTGTGGAAGAGCCGTTCGTGTCAAAAGCGGGCAAGGAGCTGGTAGAGATTAAGATTCCCAATCAGGACCCGAATGACAGCAGATCATGGGAGTCTTTTGTAGTATCCCCGAAGATGGTTCATGAGAATCAGTTCGGAAAAGGCGTCTGGATGAAGTTGCCGGCAGGCGGGGAAACGAAGGTGTCACGCCCATTCCTGAAAGGCAAGGACGAGAACGGAAGGAATATCTGGGCTAATGAGAGCAGGATGGTTCCCAATACGGAGTTGAAAGCGATGATGGAAGCATATAAACAAAAAGATCGTGGCTCTGTACTTTCCGACCTTTCCGATAAGAAGGCGGCGGTTCCAGATGCTGGCCGCAACGATGCAAAACCCAAAGATAGGGTGAAGGCGGCATCCAGATAAATGTAAGTAACTTAAAAATGGAAGGCGTTCCGAAAGATCCGGTATCTTACGGAACGTTTTTTTTGTGAACGTGTGGAATTTGCAGGGCAGACCGACTGCGGTTAGCAGGAGAAACGACGGCCCTTTGCAAAGCCAGGCGGACAAGGATTAACTCAAAAACTTATGTGATGGCTCCGTTAATGACGGAGCAGAGAAGGAGGCTTTATGGATTTTTTCAACAGTGCAATCGAAGTATTGCAGACTCTTGTAGTGGCCCTGGGCGCTGGCCTTGGTGTATGGGGCGCGATCAACCTTCTGGAAGGTTACGGCAACGACAATCCTGGTGCAAAGAGTCAGGGCATGAAGCAGCTGATGGCAGGCGGTGGCGTTGCCCTGATCGGAATTACCTTGGTTCCGCTGCTTTCCGGCCTGTTTTGAGCGGCCTGTTTCCGTATGACCGGACGGCGGTGGACACTTCGCAAAGTGTCCGCGCCGTCTCCCCGAAAGGAGGTAGTCCTTATTGAATACGATCCTTGAACAGATCACCGAGTGGCTGAAGGAAATGCTGGCCGCCGGTGTCATGGACAACCTGTCGGGACTGTTTGATTCGGTGAACACACAGGTCGGTACGATTGCATCGGAGGTGGGGACAACTCCGGTGAATTTTTCGCCGGGGGTTTTCTCCCTGATCCGAAATATATCGGAATCGGTGATTATGCCGGTTGCCGGTATCATCCTCACATTTATCTGCACCTGGGAATTGATACAGCTTTTGATTGAGCATAACAATCTGGCGAACTTTGATACCTGGCTGATCTTCAAGTGGATATTGAAGACTTTTATGGCAGTCATGCTGATTTCAAACTGTTTCAATATCACGATGGCAGTTTTCGATGTCACGCAGAGTGTCGTCAATTCCAGCGGGAGCCTGATTTCAGGGAGCACCGCTGTCAGTGATTCGATGCTGGCTTCCATGGAGGCTACGGTGTCGGTTATGGAACTGGGGCCTTTACTGGGGTTGTATATGCAGTCGATTGTCATCCAGCTTACCATGTCTGCCCTTTCGGTTGTCATATTTGTGATTGTATACGGGCGTATGGTGGAGATTTATCTGATGGCCAGCCTCGCGCCGATTCCCTTTGCCACGTTTGGCAACCGGGAACAGTCTCAGATCGGACAAAACTATCTGCGTTCGTTGATTGCTTTGGGGTTTCAGGGGTTCCTGATCCTGGTATGCGTAGGCATCTATGCGGTACTGATCCAGTCGGTATCCGTATCGAGTGACATCATCGCGTCCCTGTGGGGAATCGTCGGCTACACGGTGCTTTTAGTGTTCACGCTGTTTAAAACAGGCAGTCTCGCAAAATCTGTGCTGAATGCACATTAGATGGGAGTAGGGAAAATTTGGCTGCTTATGTATCGGTTCCCCGTGACCTGACACGGGTGAAAAGCAAAATCCTGTTCAACCTGACCAAACGGCAGCTAATGTGCTTTGGGGCGGCGGTGCTCATTGGGCTGCCGTCTTTTTTTGGCCTCAAGAGTATGGGCAATGCAAGCCTGGCTACCATGGCTATGATTATTATCATGCTGCCGCTTTTCTTACTCGCTCTGTATGAAAGGGACGGCCGGCCATTGGAGGTCATTGTATATCAGTTTATTCAGGCAAAATTTATCCGGCCGAAGGTTCGTCCTTATCAGACGGATTGTTATTATTCCGCATTATTGCGGCAGTACGAGGTCTATGAGGAGGTAGATAAAATTGTTTGTAAAGAAAAAGGCATCGGAGGGTGTAAAAATGCCCGCAAATCTGACGTCAAAAGAACAGAAGCAGATCCGGGCCGTGATTGAACGGAACCGGATGGAGGGAAATGTTCCGCATACCGCACAGCAGTCGATCCCGTTTGAGAAGATGTTCCCGGACGGGATCTGCCGGGTGCGGGGGAATTATTACACTAAGACGATCCAGTTTCAGGATATCAATTATCAGCTGGCCCAGCAGGAAGACCAGAGCGCGATCTTTGAGGAGTGGTGCTCCTTCCTCAACTTCTTCGACAGTTCCATTCATTTTGAACTGTCCTTTATGAATATGAACGCAGATTCGGAAAGTTTTGAAAAATCGGTGTGCATCCCGCTTGCCAGAGACAAGTTTGATCCGGTGCGTGTTGAATACAGCCAGATGCTGAAATCGCAGATGGAGAAAGGAAACAATGGCCTGACGAAAACCAAATACTTGAGCTTTGGTATCGAAGCCTCATTCATGCGGCAGGCAAAGCCGCGGCTTTACCATGTGGAGACCGATTTGATGAATAACTTCCGCCGACTGGGTGTTGCAGCCAGAGTGATGGACGGGAAGGAGCGCCTGGCGTTGATGCACGGTATGTTCCATATGGGGGACCAGGACAAGTTTTACTTTGACTGGAAGTGGCTCACAGAATCCGGGCTGTCGGTGAAGGATTTCATTGCGCCGACATCATTTTCGTTTCAATCCAGGACGTTTACTATGGGAAATCTTTACGGAGCGATGTCTTACCTGTCGATCACCGCTTCCGATATCAGTGACCGGTTGTTAAAAGATTTCCTCGACATGGACTCAAGCCAGGTAGTAACCATGCACATCCAGTCGGTTGACCAGAATAAGGCGATCAAAACGGTGAAGTGGACGATTACGGAACTGGACCGCTCCAAGATTGAGGAGCAGAAAAAAGCGGTCCGTTCCGGCTATGACATGGACATCATTCCCTCTGACCTTGCAACTTACGGGAAGGACGCCAAGGCGCTTTTAAAAGAGTTGCAGAGCCAGAATGAAAGGATGTTTCTCCTGACATTCCTTGTCTTCTCCACCGGCCGCACGGAACAGGAGCTGGAGACGAACGTGTTCCGTATTTCTTCCCTGGCGCAGAAGCATAACTGCAACCTGCGGCGGCTGGATTTCCAGCAGGAGCAGGGACTGATGAGCAGCCTGCCGCTGGCAGATAATCAGATCAATATCCAGAGGGGGCTGACCACCTCCAGTACGGCGATTTTCATTCCGTTTACCACGCAGGAGCTGTTCCAGGAGGGAAGCTCATCTTTGTATTATGGCCTGAATGCGCTCTCCAATAACCTGATTATGGTGGACCGGCTGAAACTGAAAAATCCAAACGGTTTGATTCTGGGTACGCCCGGTTCCGGGAAATCTTTCTCTGCTAAGCGGGAAATTGCCAATGCGTTCCTTGTGACGGATGACGATATTATTGTGTGCGATCCGGAAGCGGAATATGCTGCCCTGGTGCGGCGGCTGGACGGACAGGTAATTAAGATCAGCCCGGCAAGTAAACAATATATCAACCCGATGGATATCAATGCCAACTATTCCGAGGATGATAACCCCATTGCGCTCAAGAGTGATTTTATTCTGTCGCTTTGTGAGCTGATTGTCGGTGGGAAGGAAGGGCTGCAGCCGATTGAAAAGACCGTGATCGACCGATGTGTCCACCAGATTTACCAGAGGTATTTTGAACATCCGGTACCGGAGAATATGCCTCTGCTGGAAGACCTGTATCATACACTGCTGGAGCAGGAGGAAAAGGAAGCCCGCCATGTGGCAACCGCCCTGGAGATTTATGTCAAAGGTTCCCTGAACCTGTTCAACCACCGCACCAACGTGGATATCCAGAACCGCTTTGTCTGCTATGACATCAAGGAACTGGGGAAGCAGCTGAAAAAAATCGGGATGCTCGTGGTGCAGGACCAGGTCTGGGGACGTGTCACGGCCAACCGCAGCGCCGGGAAGACCACCCGTTATTATATGGATGAGTTCCATCTGCTGCTGAAAGAAGACCAGACGGCGGCGTACAGCGTGGAGATCTGGAAGCGGTTCCGGAAATGGGGCGGTGTTCCGACCGGGATCACGCAGAATGTGAAAGACCTGCTGTCTTCCCGCGAAGTGGAAAATATCTTTGAAAATTCCGACTTCATTATCATGCTGAACCAGGCTTCCGGTGACCGGCAGATCCTGGCAAAACAGCTGGGTATCTCGCCGCATCAGTTATCTTATGTCACTCAGTCTGGCGAGGGAGAGGGGCTGCTGTTTTACGGAAATGTGATTCTGCCATTTGTGGATCACTTCCCGCACGATACAGAACTTTACCGAATCATGACCACGAAGCTGTCTGAAGTATCCGCGAATGACGGGGAGGGGGGCGTAAATGGCAAAAAAACCGGTTCATCTTCACTTTACAGAGGATGATCTGGGGGATCAAAAGGTGGCAAAGGCCGCTGAGAAAGCGGAAAAGGCTGCGGAAAAGGCAGAAAAAACCAATCAAAAGCTCCCGGCAAAGCATAAGCTGCGCCGGGAGTCTTCCTCTGCGGCAAATGCCAGAAAGAAGCTGCGGTTCGGGAAAGCGGAGTTTGAGACGGTGGAGGCTCCGAAGCCGACAAGGACGAAACAGGCTGTTGTCAAAGCTCCGCTGCAAACGGTATCCGGTTCTGCCCATAGGGAGATCAGCCGCTATGAGGATGATAACACCGGTGTGCAGGCCGCCCGCAAAGGAGAGGAAGCTGCCGAGGGCGCTGCCCATGTGACAGGGGAGGCCGTCTATTCCCACAAGCTGAGGAAATATGAGAAAGCGGAAAAGCTGGTCCGGAAATCAGATAATGCCAACGTGGAAGCTCTCTGGCAGAAACATCTGGCGGAAAACCCGGAAGCGGCATCCAACCCGTTTTCCAGATGGATGCAGAAACGGGAGATTAAGAAGAAATATGCCGCGGCGCGGGCGGCAGGCCGGAGTGCCGGAGGTGCAGCCAGTACGGCGGCGGGATATGGTTCCACTGCGAAAGGTACGGCAAAGGCAGCGAAAGAAACAAAGGATATCATTGCAGTCATTGGGGAGTTTGTTGCGGAACACAATAAGGGCCTTATAATTATCCTGATCTGTGCGGCCGTGGTGATCGCACTGTTATGTTCCCTGAGTGCTTTCCCATTGTTGCTGCAGGGTTCCATGAATGGCCTTTTAGGGACCACTTATATCGCGGAAGATGAAGATATCCTGGCAGCGGAGGCGGATTACACGGCGATGGAAACTGCCCTGCGAAATCGGATTAATAATATTGAATCCGAGTATCCCGGGTACGATGAATACCGCTATGATCTGGATGAGATCGGCCACAACCCGTTTGAACTGGCTGCTTATCTGACGGTGATCTTTGAGGATTACACGGAAGAAGAAGTCCAGGAAGAGCTGGCCCGCCTTTTTAACGCCCAATATACGCTGAAATTGAAAGTAAAAGTGATCGAGGGTGATGACGATGAGGATGATTATTATATCCTGATTGTTACGTTGGAGAATCATGGCCTGGAATCGCTGATTGCTGCCAGGATGGATGAAGAACAGACATCCCGTTATGAGCTGATAATGCAGAATTACGGCAACAAGCGATATCTGTTTGAGGACAGCATTTATGCGGTTTTTTCCGATTATGAAACCTATGAGATCCCGCCGGAAGCATTGACCGATGAAAGGTTTGCCAACATGATCGGGGAAGCTGAGAAATACCTTGGGTATCCGTATGTATGGGGCGGTTCCAGTCCGAGCACCAGTTTCGATTGTTCGGGTTTTGTATCCTGGGTGATCAATAACTGCAGCAATGGGTGGTCGGTGGGCAGGCAGACAGCCAATGGGCTGCGGAACCTTTGTACCGTGGTTTCTGCGAGTGAGGCACAGCCGGGAGACCTGGTGTTTTTCCAGGGAACTTATAATACCAGCGGCGCAAGCCATGTCGGCATATACGTTGGTGATGGGATGATGATTCACTGCGGCAATCCGATCCAGTATACGTCTATCGAGACAGCGTACTGGCAGGAGCACTTTTTATGTTATGGCAGGCTGCCATAAAGAGATATCGAATACAACACAAAAGGGAAGGAGATTTTATGAGCGCGAAACTGGATAAAATCGGCGCGGATCTGGAAAAGGCCCGCGCAAAGCGCATGGAATGGGAAACCAGGGAAAAGGAATTGGAGACCCGTTACAAAGAGCAGGAAAATGCGGAGATTTGTGATGTCACGCGATCCTACAACCTGACGCCGGACCAGCTGGCGGAACTGCTCCGTATGGTACAGAACACGATGCCGGAGTCGGTCGTGGCACGGGAAACGACAGATTCTTTTCATGGAGAGGAGGAAGAAACTCATGAAGAATAGGATTATTTCAGTCCTGATGGCACTGGTGCTCGCGATGGGTTCATGCCTGGTGACGGCATTTGCCCATACGGGTACTGGGAATGAGACAGATGTAGTAGAGGAGAGCAATGTAACCGCCGGAAACAGCGAAATGGCAGAGGGTGGAGAAAGTTTGGAAGCGGTCTCGGAAACATCAGAGAACGCAGAGGCCAGCGGGGAAGATATGGAAGATGTTGGTGATGCCGCTTCCGAAGTAATTGTTTCAGAAGATGGCACCTTCACTTATTCTTTCAGTGACTGGGACTGGGTATGGGAAACAGAGGATGAGGAACTTGAAGATGTTGACGATTCAAGTTCAAATGCCATTGGTAGAGTTGTGAATGTAGATACCTGGCTGAACCTCCGTTCCGGGGCCGGTATGGATTATGACGTGATCGGAAAGATTTCCAATGGCGCCGAGGTCGAGATTATCAGTGAGGAAGACGGCTGGTGCCAGGTAATGGTTCCGGAACAGACCGGCTATGTGTATGGAGAGTATCTGGAATCACAGGAGAGTGCTGATGACAGTGAAATGGATGGGTTGGACGAGCTTTTTATGCTGATGTTGTTCAGCCTGTTGATGCAGGGTGATGATACCGATGCAGATATTTCCCTGGCACTGACTCCGGATGGCAATCTGTCCCTGATTGATGATATTGATACCGCAACGGAGGAAGATACCGGGAAACAGTTCATTACGGTGGAAACAAAGAACGGCAACTATTTTTATATCATTATCGACCGCGATGATGAGGGAGAGGAAACCGTGCACTTCCTGAACCAGGTGGATGAGGCGGATCTGCTTGCACTGATGGACGAGGAAGAAGTGGAGGAATATGAGGCTTATCAGGCCGCAGAAGCTACGGACGGTACCGATGGTGAAGAAGCCAAAACGGAAACTTTCAATGATAATCAGGAAGGAACAGAAAATGTGGGGACAGCGGAAACGGAAAAAGACAGCTTCAATTTCTTGCCGGTTATTTTCCTGGTGGTTGTCCTTGCCGCCGGTGGTGGGTTCTATGCCTACACGAAGGTGAAGGGAAAGAAGGCAGAGGAAACGAAACCTGACCCAGATGCGGATTATGAGGACGAGGATGACGAAGAAGACTATGAAATTCCTGATATTTATGAGGAAGATATTGATGCAGATGATTCTGATGGGGAGGACAGTGACTTCGAGGATGATGAGCCGGTGTAAGCCGGTGCAGAAAGGCATGAGCTAGGGACAGCCTTCGGGCTGTCTTACATAGGAAAATAAATATATTTCTTCTAGCTTAGTGTGAGGTAAAATGATAATATATAAATTAAAGTTATTAATTTGTACAGGTGGAAATAACCATTCAAATCAAAGACATTTTGTTTTATATGCATGTTTCAATACTAGAAGGAGAGGGCTGTATGATGAATTTAATTTTATTTCTTTTGTTTTTGTTATCTATAATATATTGCTGTGATGAACCAGTATTTTTCAAAGGATGTGAAATGCTTGTAAATAATCATGATTCTATGTTGTATGGTATTGGATTAAGTGTTATTGCAGCATATATATTTTACATTTTTCAAGTTGTAATTCCTCAATTTTTACGTTTTAAACAGACACAAGTTATAGGGAGTGTCAAATTAGAAGATATTTGTGCATTAATAGAACGGGAATTTGATGTCTTAAGAGGGAAACCAAAAAATTCGAAAGTTTTAATGGATGGTATTTCTGATTATCTTGATAATCATGATATATTTTCAGATAGTTCCAGAATAGAAATCCATGAGAAGAGGGTGTATTCCGTTTTTGAGGCGCTTGTATATAATGATAATAAAATTATGGCATTGGTGGATGAAATTTTGAGTGTTCATTATTTGGAACCAAAATATGAAAAATATCTTTTTAAATTAAAAACCTCTCAATTTCATAAGAATATTAATTGGTGGAAAGATAATAAGCCCGGTGAATATGAGCTCTGCGAAAAAGAAAAGGGAACAGGTTATATAGTAGTAAATATTAAAAGTGTAAATTCAGACATAATATTTTCTCTTGAGGAATATCTTAGTATTTACGACTCACTAAAAAAATATAGTAACAAATTATATGGTCGGTTTGTATAATTAATATATTAAATTGAAAATAATGTCATTATAGAAAACGAGCAAATATAACAAGATTTTGCACTACATGCCGGAAGTGATTAGCATTGCGTAAATGAGCATGGATGGGTAAATGAGGACGAGTTGATTGCAGGAATCAACCGGATGCGTCCGTTGACAATGAAGACCTTGGAGCAGATTGTCAGGGAAGATGAAAAACAGAGATATTCTTTTAATGAAGATAAAACACTGATCCGTGCCAATCAGGGTTACTCTATTCCCGTGGATGTGGAACTGGAGCAGGTAACGCCGCTGGAAATCCTGTATCACGGAACCAGAGAAAAATCTGTTGCTTTGATAGATATACAGGGATTACTCCCGATGTCGCGACTGTATGTGCATCTGTCCGGAGACTATCCTACTGCCAGGAAGGTCGGACAACGCCATGAAAGACCGGTGATTTACCGGGTATTCAGCGGCAAAATGTCTGTGGACGGGATCTTCTTGTTCATGCTGAATGGTTTGTTATCAAAACAATGTAGTTCAGGTTAGTCAAGGAATAAGAGGTTTAGTCAAGAAATTAGTCCAAGAAAGATATGAAAGTGGTTAACAAAGATCCCGGAAAAGTTGTATTTTCGGGGTTTTTGTTAACTAAAACGGAGAATGTATTTTTTGAAGTTAGTTAAATATAAAGATGATACATTGCTCACATGACTGAAAATCATGTGGGCTTTTTTGGATTGGAGGTGATGTAACAAGTGGAGCAGGGTTCACGATATGGGCCGCCGGTGGAGAGGAAAGCGGATGGATCGCTGTATGAGATGACTCCCAGTCAGCAGAGGCAGGCAGCAAAAATGATTCAGAAATACTGCTGTAATTGTGAAAAAGGGAACTGCATCCTGCTGGATGATGGAGATGAGCATACTTGTCCGCAGCGGATTTCTTATTCCGTTGGCTGCCGGTGGTTTCGCAACGCGGTACTTCCGGCATTTCCAGAACTGGAAGCGGAAATTTTCAAAGATATTACGCTGAGATGGTGCGTGAAGTGCGGTGCAGGGTTTGTCTCCGGATCGAACAGGAACAAGTATTGCCCGGCCTGTGCGGCAGCGGTAAGAAGGGAACAGAACCGGGAACGGAAGTGGAGAAAAAGGCACACTGTCCGCAATTAGGGGCTGAAAACCCCTGATTTTATAAGGGGAAAATGACAGTAAAAGCGGCATTCATGGAGACTTTATCCGGAATGTCTTTTTTTGCGTTTCTAAATGCGGACAGAACAAAAAAATGATGATATGGAGGATACAGAATGAAAATGAATCAGGTGAAAACTTTGCTGACAGTAGTTGCTATTTTCGATATGGTCTATGTTGGTGTTGTCGTTGCGGAGGACATCGGTTGTCACATTAAAAAACTGAGGAAAAAGAAACAGAAGATGACTCTTACGGAAATAGAGGAAGATGACGAAGACGGTCTTGATTATGAATGGCTGGATGAGGAAGATGAGGATGATGACGACGCAGAGGGGATGGTGATGTGATTATGCGGATTGTGATCGCGGAGAAACCATCTGTCGCCCAGAGCATTGCGAGGGTGCTGGGAGCGAAGAAACGGGGAGACGGATATGTCGAGGGGAATGGGTATCTGGTGAGCTGGTGCGTCGGCCATCTGGTGGAACTGGCGGAACCGGATGCTTACGATCCGCGCTATAAAAAGTGGTCAAAAGAAGATCTGCCGATTCTTCCCGCGGAATGGAAATACAAGGTGTCTGCCGGTACCAGGAAACAGTTTGATATCCTGAAACAGCTGATGAAGCGGAAAGATGTCACGGAGATTGTCTGTGCGACAGATGCCGGACGCGAGGGGGAGTTGATTTTCCGACTGGTTTATCATCAGTGTGGCTGTAAAAAGCCTTTCTTCCGGCTCTGGATTTCCAGTATGGAGGACAGCGCCATCCGGGATGGTTTTGCCAATCTGAAACCGGGAAGTGAATATGACCGCTTATATGAAGCCGCATTGTGCCGGGAGCGTGCCGACTGGATTGTCGGAATGAACGCTACCCGGCTTTTTTCTGTCCTTTACGGCCGGACGCTCCATGTGGGGAGGGTGGTTTCGCCTACTCTGGCGATGGCTGTGCTGCGCGAGGCGGAGATCGATGCTTTCCAGCCGGAAAAATTCTTTACGGTTAACCTTATCCTGGAGAATCATGTGACGGCTGCAAGTGGAAGGATTAAGGAGAAGTCGGATGCGGAAGCAATCTCCGGTTCCTGTGCCGACGGTACAGCTGTCGTTACGAAATGTGAACGTAAAGAGAAAAGCGAAAAAGCGCCGGCACTGTATGATTTGACCAGTCTTCAGCGGGACGCCAACCGGCTGCTGGGATTTACCGCACAGCAGACGTTGGATTACACACAGTCCCTTTACGAGAAGAAGCTGGTCACCTATCCCCGGACGGACAGCCGGTATCTGACGGATGATATGGAGGAAAAGGTTCCTGCCCTGGCTGGTGTGGCTGCAAAGCTGACCGGAAAGCTTGTGCCGGATGGGATTGCGGTAAAACCGGTGATTAACAGTAAGAAGGTCAGCGATCACCACGCGATTATTCCTACTATAAGTGCAGAACAGGCTGATTTGTCTGCACTCCCTCCGGGGGAACGGGAAATTCTTCGTCTGATAGCGACCAGGCTGCTTGCATCTGTCGCGCCGCCATACCGATATGCGGAGACTGTTGCAGAGTTCCTGTGTGCAGAAGAAACCTTTACCGTGAAAGGAAAAGCCGTATTGGATGCCGGCTGGAAGGCAATAGAAAAACCGGGTAAAACAGATAAAGCAGAAACCCCGCTTCCGGCCATGAAGGTGGGAGACAGTTTCCCTGTACGATCTGCAGAAACGAAAGAGGGGCAGACCAAACCGAAGGCTCATTATACGGAGGACACCCTTCTTTCGGCCATGGAGAGAGCAGGTGAGGACGAGATGCCGGGCGAGGTGGAACGCAAAGGGATCGGCACCCCGGCCACCCGTGCCGGAATTATCGAGCGTTTAGTGACAAGAGGATTCCTGGAGCGGCAAGGCGATAAGAAGGCCAAGAACCTGATTCCCACCGAGAAAGGTGCTGCTCTGATCACGGTTCTGCCGGAGCAGCTCCAGTCTGCATCCATGACGGCAGACTGGGAGGAAAAACTGCTGAAAATTGAGCGCGGGGAGTATTCTCCGGAATCTTTTATGACCGAGATCAATGCAATGGTATCGGATCTGGTAGACAATTATCAGGTGGTAAAGGATGCCGCTGTGTTCATGCCGGATACAGGAAAATCTCTGGGAAAATGCCCGATCTGCGGCGCGGATGTGGTGGAGCGGCCGAAGTCCTGGTCCTGTTCTGGCCGTGACTGTAGCTTTGTACTCTGGAAGAATAACCGGTATTTTGAAGCGATTGGGAAGCACTTGAGTGAGAGTGTTGCCAGGAAACTCCTGAAAAATGGTTCCATTCGCATGAAGGACTGTTATTCCAGGCGGCTGGATAAGAATTTTGACGCCACGATTTTCATGGCGATTGATGAAAACGGCAGGGTACAGTTCCAGATGGAGAAAGGGGGAACGAGATGAATATTCAGGCGTGGGATGAGGTACACGGTGCGAAAAGCCAGGAGAACCTTCAGGCTTTTTTGGAGAGCCAGACCGACAGCTATGCGATTTTGCAGCTGAAGCGAACGGACGAGACGACAAATGACCGTTTTATGAATGATACCTGGCTGGCAAAGCAGGGCAGGGAGCCGGAAGTTGATCATTACGCAGTGGTATACACAGGCAGGCTCCCGGCAGGCACCAGTCTGGATGAACTTTATATGAAATTCAATATTGACCATCCAGCGGATTATACCGGGCACTCGCTATCTGTCAGCGACATCGTGGCGCTGAAACAGGCTGGTGTTGTAACCTGTTATTATGTGGACAGCATCGGCTTCCGGGAGCTTCCCCATTTTCACCCGGAAAACCATTTGAAAAATGCAGAAATGGCAATGGAGGATGACTATTCCATGCTGGACGGCATCCTGAATAATGGAAGGAAAGAAGCTGTCAATGAGGAGCGGTCTTCCGTCCTGGAAAAGCTGAAAAATATGCCGGAATCGGAAATACCGATGAAGCCGGTAAAACACAGAGAGGAAAGAGGTCTGGAATGAATTTCACAGGGAAAGAACTGACACTGATGATGCTCTACAGTCCCGGCACACGCCGAGGGCTGATAGCGGCATTAAATATCATGCGAGGGGAGCTGACAAAATCGGAGCGTCAGCTGCGTGTTCTCACAGATTCTGTACTGGATAAACTGGAAAAGATTACGGATGAGGAGTTCGATGCACTTCCCCTGTATCCGGATATTGACCCGTAAGGAAGGAGGAGGCGGATATGCCTGCAAAACTTGAATATTACAGCGCGATGGCCGAGGATACCACCGCCGGACTGACAAGAAGCCGGGAGAGGTGGACGGCTTTCCTTAAGACCGCCGGCCGCATGAGCAAATATTCGTTTGAAGACCAGATGATGATCTTTGCCCAGCGTCCAGATGCTACGGCCTGCGCTGCTTATGATTTGTGGAACGATACCATGCGGCGTTATGTGAAGCGCGGTTCCAGTGGTATCGCTCTGATTGATAACAGTGGAGACTATCCGCGGCTTCGTTATGTCTTTGATGTTGCGGACACAGGGGAACGGAAGAACTCTCGTGATGTCAACCTCTGGAGGCTGGAGGATGAGTATGTGCGGCCGGTGCAGGAAGCACTGTCGGCGGTATTTGATGTGTCTTCTGCAGCACCGTTTGATGTACAGATCGAAAATATTGCCAGCTGGATGGCGATTGACTACTGGCAGGATCATGAGGATGAATTTGCCGATATGGTTGCGGACAGCTTCCTGGAGGAGTATGATGAAGACAACAGGAGGATGTCTTTCCTCAACGCGGCGACGCCAAGTATCAAATATGAGATTTTAAGCCGCTGTATGGGAAATCCGGATGATTATTTTGAAGCGGATGATTTTTCAGCGATCTTCGATTATAATACCCGAAAAGCTGTCAATGCCCTGGGGACGGCGGTCAGCGAGGTATCCGGACAGATCTTCCGGGAAATCGAAATTACGATTCGCAGCTATGAACGCAGCAGACGCATGGAAAGGAGTAGAGACTATGGAACTGACTTACAGACAGAACGGGGATTACCAGATCCCGAATATCACACTGAAAGAGACCAGCCAGGAGCCGCTGGGCAAGTACGGCAGGATGCGCCGGGCATTCCTGAAAGAGCACCGTCCGATCCTGTACAGCGACCTGTCGATGACCGAGCAGCTGTTCCCGCATCTGAGGGAGATCGACGAGACGGCGCACCGGAGGGTCGATCAGCTGATGAAGGAGCTGCTGCAGAAGAACCCGGCACCGGACAAGATGACGCAGCAGATGGCCTGGGTGCAGCATATGAACAGCCTGAAAGCACAGGCGGAGGAAACCGTACTGACAGAGCTGGTTTACAACTGACTAAGGAAATGCCGGAGCCGGAACCGGAGACAGAATCGGAAAGGGTTAATGATTCACAGGCAGCTTTATTGGAACCGGTTTATGAGCAGATGACGCTTTTCTTCCCCACAGAAGCAGAGCAGATCAAGGCTATCGACCAGGAAGCGGAGAGCGAAATGCCCTCCGCTTTTTCCGTCCCGCAAAATGACATTGATAATGTCCTCCGGCTGGGCGGCAGCAGCGATAAGAGCCGCATGGCCGTCACTGCCGAGTATATGAAGGGAAAGTCCGTTACGGAACTGGCGGCGTTCCTGCGAATGGAGTACCGGGGCGGCATGGGGCTATTTACCGGTTCCGAAAGGCTGTCTGTATGGTTTGCGGAAGAAGGGATCTGGCTAGCGCCAGGCGACCACGCGAGAGACGCAGCTCCAGGGATGTTCCTGCCATGGGAGGATGCGGCAGAACGCATTGGAGAGTTGCTGGACGATGGTCAGTTTGCCACCAATGTGGAGATCGAGGAAACGCCGGGTTATGCCCGCACTCAGATCGCTGAGAAGCTCTGGTATCTTCGGCATGATTTTTCGGAAATAACAGAAGGTGCAGGACTGCTGACTTCACTGGAGCCGTACCGTGGCGGCGGGTATCCTGACGAAACCGCATGTTTTGCAAAGGCACTGGCTGATCCGGAAGTGTTGGCTGCAGTGACGCGTGACATGATGATTTTCACCATGGTCTATGAGCAGGAACCGAGCGTGCTTCGTTTCCATTATCACAAGGTTCCGGAACTGCATCGGAGCCTGCGGGAATTGGGAATGACATGGAGGCAGTATTCCTCTGATATGACCGAGATGCCGCAGCCCGGATATTTCATTACCGAGGATGAAATTGACGAGGCGCTGACCCATGGAAGCTCTGTTTCGGGAGGAAAAGGGCGGATTTATTCATATTTCACAGAGGATCACTCCGCGAAAGAACTGGCGGACTTTCTCCGTGACGAGTATGGAACAGGCGGCCACAGCGGCGCGTTTGCGAATAAATCCCATAGCTTTGAGGATCACGATGGTAAGGGAATCACGTTCAAAAAAATAGACTGTATCCCTGTCAGAATGTCATGGAGCATTGCGGCGAAGCGGATCAGCGCTCTGATAAAGGAAGACAGATATCTTACAGACAAGGAGAAAGGACAACTTGCGGAGATTCGCTCCGGAGAGGCAAAGAATAATACGGAGGAGCAAAAAGCGGCTGCCCAGGAAACGGAAATACAGCGGGCTACGACCCCTCCCGCTTTCCGTGATCCTTTTGAGCATTTTCTACCCTTTGTGCTGGATACGGTTGTCAGGGACATCCCATATCAGAACGCCTGTAAAAACTCTGATGTGCAGGAAGCAAGAACCGAAGCAGATGCGGCTATTAAAAGAGCGATTGCGTTCCTTAATAATATCAACCTTTATCATTTTTATTATGATGATGCTGATTTCCACGCTCGAATGAATCAGGCGGTTTTCAATGAGACCTATTACCAGCTCAGAATACGCCCGCTGTATGAAGGAAAAGATGAGCAGCAAGAAGACGACCCTTTCCCCGATATCGACCCTGTGGCGGTCAGGGAAGAACTGGAGCGGCGCGGTATTGTGAATGGCGAACTGGTTGACCCGGATAAGGAAAGCTCCTTTGTCCGTCAGGTAATGGCAGATGTGGAGCGGATCGCCGCGGAGGAAGCAGAAAACCAGGACCGCTTCCATGTGATTGAAACGGAATTTGGCAGCGATGGTGCGTACTCCATCTGGGATGACCAGACAGGCGATTATTATGTGGATATCGACGGCAATCATGTATATTTTTCAGACAGATGGGTTGCGGAGGATTATCGAGACGAGCTGATCGAACGCGCGCAGGAAGCGGCGGCACGTTCGCCGCTTGAGAGAGCAAAGGAACTGCTCGATGAATACTACATGGAGGAGTTCAGCGTACCGGCAGATTTGAGCGACATGAGCAGAATCGGCATTGGTTATACGACGATCACGGATGAGGATATCCCGATTGAAGCGTCAGTAAACCTGGAAGATTTTAAGCTGGAACGCTATCTGAACGGCGTGCTGTTTGATACCAGACAGTATGGTTCCCAGGAGGAACTGGTCAGCAAGGAACTGGAATATCTGGATTTTGATAAGCTCATGGACGCTACGGATGACGAGATTGAGGAGGTGATGGCACAGACAAGCGAGGCGTCAGAGGAACTGACTGAAGACACACCGGAGCAGGAGGAAATGCCAGAGTTTTCCTACCATGTCGGAGATACCGTATATCTGGAGGATGGCAAAGCATTTACGATAGAGAGCATCGGGATGTTCGATGTCCAGCTGCGTGATCCGTCGCTGAGCTATCCGGTATTCCGGGCGGAGAGCCGTGAAAACTTTCTGCGACTGGTGGAGCGTTATCCGCAGAATAGCCAGGCGGAAGTGACAGAGGAAACTGTCGCCGTCTACCCAGGGGAAGAAACCCGTCTGGCTTACGATGTGGAAGTCCGACGGTTACACTTTGATGAACCAGAGAGGGAACAGTCACAGTTACCTGCGCACAACTTCCGTATCACCGATGACCATCTGGGTGAAGGCGGTCCGAAGCAGAAATACGCGCGCAACGTGGAGGCAATCCGGACACTGTTTACGCTGGAGGAGGAAAAACGGAACGCAACGCCGGAGGAGCAGGAAATCCTCTCGCAGTATGTGGGATGGGGCGGCATCGCGGATGCTTTTGATCCGAATAAAACAGGATGGGAGCAGGAATATCAGGAGCTGAAGGCACTCCTTCCGGAGCATGAATATGAGATGGCTAGAGGCAGTACCCTGAACGCTCACTATACCAGCCCGACAGTAATCAAAGCGATTTATGAAGCGGTCGGAAATATGGGCTTTACTGGTGGCAACATTCTCGAACCCTCGATGGGTGTCGGGAATTTTTTTGGCCTTCTGCCGGATACCATGGCGGGGAGCCGCCTGTATGGTGTGGAGCTGGATTCCATTACGGGCAGGATTGCGCAGAAGCTTTATCCGCATGCGAATATCAAAGTGGCAGGATTCGAGACAACGGATCGGCGTGACTTCTATGATCTGGCAGTGGGTAACGTGCCGTTTGGTCAGTATAAGGTCAGCGACAAGCCCTATGATAAACTGGGATTCTCTATCCACAATTATTTCTTTGCGAAAGCGCTGGATCAGGTTCGGCCGGGCGGGGTGGTGGCATTCGTCACTTCCCGTTATACCATGGATGCGAAGTCTCCGGATGTCAGAAGATATCTGGTGCAGCGGGCGGAGCTTCTGGGAGCCATCCGTCTTCCAAACAACGCGTTTAAGGCAAATGCCGGAACCGAGGTAGTATCGGACATTATCTTCCTGCAGAAGCGGGATCATCCGATTGACATTGATCAGGACTGGATTCATCTAGATCTGTCGCCGGAAGGTTATCCGGTCAACCGGTATTTTGTGGATCATCCCGAAATGATACTCGGAACACTCACAGAGGAAAGCACACAGTATGGTGTGGATATTACTGTCGCGCCTATTCTGGGTGCAGAGCTTTCTGAGCAACTCCATGAAGCGGTATCCCATATCCGTGGGAGCTATCAGGCCGTGGAAATGGAGTATGGTGAGCCAGAGGAATCAACGAAGACGTTACCAGCAGACCCGGATGTAAAAAACTATTCTTTCACGGTGGTGGATGGAGAAGTTTATTTCCGTGAGAATTCCGTTATGCGTCTGGTCGAATTGAATGAGACGGCGAAGGCCAGAGTGAGGGGTCTGGTTGAGCTGCGGCAGGTCGTGAATGAGCTGATCGACTACCAGATGGAGGATTATTCGGAGGAGAATATTCATGAAAAGCAGGAAGAACTGAACACAGCCTATGATGCGTATACCGCAAAGTACGGCCTGATCAATTCCCGTGGCAACGCGCAGGCTTTTTCGGATGATTCCTCTTATTATCTTCTCTGTTCCCTGGAGAATATCGACGAGGATGGACAGCTCATAAGCAAGGCGGATATGTTCACAAAGCGCACGATCCGTCCGGAACGGAAAGTCACCAGCGTGGACACGCCCAGCGAGGCGCTGGCTGTCTCTATTGGGGAGCATGGAAAGGTCGATCTCCCTTATATGGCAGAGCTTCTCGGAACGCCGGGGGAGTATGCTTCGATCACGGAGGAACTGCGGGGCGTAATTTTCAAAGATCCGGTGGCTTCGGAAGAGCCGGAAGCAGGATGGCAGACCACAGACGAATATCTTTCCGGGAATGTGCGGGAGAAGCTGCGGATCGCGCAGATGGCCGCGGAGAAGGACAGCGCGTTTTCCGTCAATGTGGAGGCGCTCATAAAGGCACAGCCGAAGGAACTGGGAGCGTCGGAGATTGATGTAAGGCTTGGTGCGACATGGGTGGACAAACGCTATATCCAGCAGTTCATGCAGGAAACATTTGAACTTCCGTTTTATCTGCGGCGCTCGATAGAGGTGAAGTTTTCACCGCTTACCGCAGAATGGCAGGTCACTGGCAAAAGCTCCATCAGCAGGCATGACGTAGCCGCGTATGCTACCTACGGAACAGAGAGGGCCAACGCTTATAGGATTCTGGAGGATACGTTAAATCTGAAAGATGTCCGCATCTATGACACGATTGAGGACATCGATGGAAAGCAAAAGCGCGTGCTCAACAAGAAGGAGACAACGCTGGCGCAGCAGAAGCAGCAGGCGATCAAGGACGCTTTTCAGGAATGGGTCTGGAAAGATCCGGCGCGCCGCGAAGCATTGTGCAAGAAGTACAATGAGCTTTTTAACAGCACAAGGCCGCGGGAATACGATGGCAGCCATATCCGCTTTGGTGGAATGAATCCGGATATTAAACTTCGGCCTCATCAGCAGAACGCAATAGCGCATGTCCTTTATGGTGGAAATACGCTGCTGGCGCATGAGGTAGGAGCCGGAAAAACATTTGAGATGGCGGCATCCGCGATGGAATCAAAGCGATTGGGACTGTGCCAGAAGTCGCTTTTTGTTGTGCCGAATCACCTGACACTGCAATGGGCTAATGAGTTTCTGCAGCTCTATCCAAGTGCTAAGCTGCTTGTCGCGTCGAAAAAAGATTTCGAGACGGCGAACCGTAAAAAGTTTTGCGCGCGTATCGCGACCGGTGACTATGACGCGGTGATTATCGGGCATAGTCAGTTCGAGAAAATCCCGGTATCCGCGGAGCGGCAGGAACGGCTTCTGCGGGAACAGATCGATGAGATTACAGACGCCCTCAGTGAAATGAAATACCAGCGTGGCGAAAATTTTTCCATTAAGCAGATGGAGAAAACCCGGAAATCATTACAGGCCAGATTGGATAAACTGCTTGCCGCAGACCGTAAAGACGATGTGATTACCTTTGAGCAGCTCGGCGTGGATCGGCTCTTTGTGGATGAGAGCCATTTTTACAAGAATCTTTTTCTATTTACCAAAATGCGGAACGTTGCCGGACTGTCAACATCGGAAGCACAGAAATCCCAGGATATGTTTATGAAGTGCCGATATATGGATGAGATTACCGGTGGGCGCGGCGTGGTCTTCGCGACCGGCACTCCAGTGAGTAATTCCATGACGGAGCTTTACACGGTGATGCGCTATCTTCAGTACGGGACGCTGCAGCAGAAGGGTCTGACCCATTTCGACTGCTGGGCTTCAACCTTTGGTGAAACACAGACAGCAATAGAACTTGCGCCAGAGGGCACCGGTTACTGTGCAAGGACGCGTTTCGCTAAATTCTTCAATCTGCCGGAACTTATGAATATGTTTAAGGAGGTTGCGGATATCAAGACCAGTGACCAGCTCGACCTGCCGGTGCCGGATGCAAAGTTTGAGACGGTGGTGGTACAGCCGTCGGAACATCAGAAAGCAATGGTAGCGAATCTGTCTGAGCGCGCGGCGAAGGTTCACAGCGGTGCGGTCGATCCCTCGGAGGACAACATGCTGAAAATCACATCGGACGGAAGAAAGCTGGGACTGGATCAGCGGTTGATGAATCCGCTTTTGCCGGATGACCCGAACAGTAAACTGAATGCATGTGTAAACAATGTTCTGCGTATCTGGGAGGAGGGGAAAGAAAAGAAACTGACCCAGCTTTTGTTTTGCGATTTATCAACACCGAAAAAAGACGGCAGCTTTAACGTCTATGACGACATCAGAAGCAAGCTGATCGCGGCTGGTGTACCGGAGCAGGAGGTGGCGTTCATTCACACGGCTGACACGGAAGCAAAAAAGAAAGAGCTGTTCGCTAAAGTCAGAAATGGTCAGGTGAGGGTACTTCTCGGCAGTACCCAGAAGATGGGAGCCGGAACGAACGTGCAGGATCGGCTGATCGCCGTGCATCATCTGGATGTGGGCTGGAGACCATCGGACATGACGCAGCGCAACGGACGAATCATCCGCCAGGGAAACAGTAATCGGGAGGTGCAGGTTTATCAGTATGTGACAGAGGGAACATTCGATGCCTATCTTTATCAGACACTGGAGAACAAGCAGAAATTCATTTCGCAGATCATGACCAGCAAATCACCGGTCCGCTCCTGTGACGATGTAGATGAACAGGCTCTTTCCTATGCGGAGATCAAAGCTCTCTGCGCCGGCAATCCACTGATTAAGGAAAAGATGGATCTGGATATTGAGGTGGCGCGTCTGAAGGTTCTGAAGGCTGACCATCTGAGCCAGCGTTATCGACTGGAGGATAAGCTGTTGAAATATTTCCCGGCAGAGATGGAAAGCCAGAACCGGTATATCCGTGGGTTCACGGAGGATATCAAAACGGTGGAGGCGCATCCGCAGATAAAGGACGGCTTTGTCGGAATGAAAGTGGGTGATAAGACTTATACGGAAAAAAAGGATGCAGGCGAAGCGATTCTTGCGATGTGCAAACAGGTCAAAGGAGAAGAAACAGTCTCCCTGGGCGAGTACCGCGGATTCAAGATGTCGCTGTCTTTCAATTTTCTGTCAAGCGAGTTCGAGGTTATTTTGAAAGGCTCCATGAGTCACCGCGTTGCATTGGGTTCGGACGCCAGAGGTAATCTTACCCGTATTGACAATGTACTGTCGGCAATTCCCACAAGGCTGCAGCACGCAGAGGAACAGCTGGAGAATCTGACAAATCAGCAGGAGGCAGCTCGTATCGAAGTGAAGAAGCCGTTCGCGCAGGAGGCAGAGCTGGCAGAAAAATCCGCGCGGCTGGCGGAACTGGATGCAGAACTTAATATGGATGACCATCATTCTGTCAGAGAAGAAGCGTCGGAAGAACAGGAAGGAGGAGAGAGATCATCGGTGCTTGATGAGCTGAAAGCAAAAGCGGAGATGGTGCCGCCGCCACAGCGCAGCACCGGAAAGGAGCAGAGCCTGTAATGGAAAAACGAAACCGACACGCCCACTTCCGGGCGACAGAGGAAGAGATGGAACGCATTCATCAGAAGATGGAGGAGATGGGGATACACAGCCTCGCGGCGTATCTCAGAAAGATGGCGCTGGACGGTTACTGTGTGAAGCTTGATTTGCAGGACGTAAAAGAAATGGTTTCTTTTCTTCGCCGCACAAGTAATAACCTGAATCAGTATGCAAAGCGCGCCAACGAGACCGGCAGTGTCTACGAGGAAGATATCCGGGATCTGCAGGAAAGGCTGGATGAAATCTGGGAGAGCGCCAGGGAAATCCTTTCCCGTCTGGCATCTATCCGGTAGGCGTGAAAACCAGACATGGGATATTTCTCATGTCTGTACATAAAATAAAATATTTTATGGTATTTGACAAGCTTGTCGGATGCCTTGCTGACAACTATAATGAAAATGAAATAAACGTTCGGAGGTTATGTATGTGGATGATAAAACTGCCTTTTAAGCTGATTGCGTTGCCGCTGATCTTTTTGCTGGCGGTTGTGGGTGTTGCGGGGAAGATCGTGACGCACCTGTCGGCCTATGTAGTTGGTCTTGCGATGCTTCTACTCTTTTTGCTTGGATTATTCTGTGCCTTTCAGAGACAGTGGGGAAATGTAATCTTTCTGCTTGTATGTGAAGTGATTTTGTTTTTGGCGCAGTTTATGGCGATGTTCTTTGCAGATATAGCGGGAGAGTGGAGAGATTCTCTGGTTCGGTTTGTCCGGTCCTGAGAGGAAAGGAGTGGCAATGAATAAAGCATTGATGGCAGAGTATTTTAAAAAAATATATGCAGATCCAGCAGCGTCAGCGACGCTTGATGATCCGGAGTATCAGCGGCTTCAGATGGATTTCCGCAAGGAGGAAAGAGAACTTCAGGATGCAATGGATGTGTTTGATACGAAATTGTTTAAAAAATATGAAAGGGTATTCGACGCATACTTTCAGGCGGAATATCAGCTCTTGGCAGATGTCTATCTGATGGGAGCGCGTGACCGGGAACGGATGCTGGAATAGATGAAATGGCTTTGGGCTGCCTGCGGGCAGCTTTTTTTGAAATGAAGCAGGGGAGGAGGAAATAAAAGATGGCGGCAACGAGACTGATTGCAGAGCATGTCAATAAAGGAAAAAGCGTCGGGCAGTGTCTGACTGATCGGATAGATTATTCGCATAATGCGGAGAAGACCGATGGTGGAAAATATATCAGTTCCTATATGTGTGAGCCGGAGACTGCCGATCAGGAATTTCTTCTCTCCAAACGGGAGTATTATCATATCACTGGCAGGAAACAGGCGCGGGATGTAATCGGCTATCAGATACGCCAGTCCTTTAAGCCGGGGGAAATTACACCGGAAGAAGCCAACCAGATCGGCTATGAACTGGCTATGCGCTTTACAAAAGGAAAGTATGCTTTTACTGTAGCAACACATATTGACAAGGCACATATTCACAATCACATTCATTTCAATTCCACTTCACTGGACTGCCGGCATAAGTTCCGGGACTTCCGTCACTCCGCGCTGGCGCTGCAGCGGCTGAGCGATATTATCTGCCTGGAACATGGGAAGTCGGTTATCACACCGAAGCCATACTCGGAACGTCAGAAACGAACGGAATATCCGAAGCGTCCTTCCAATCGGGATGAAATCCGCGCGGCGATTGACCGTGCATTGGGGAAGAAACCAAAGGATTTTGAAATGCTGATCCGTTTCCTTCAGGAAGATGGATATGAATATAAAAATGGAAAGCAGCCGGCACTGAAAGGTAAAGGCGGTGAACGCTTCATTCGCTTCCGTTCCCTCGGAGATGGTTATAGCATAGACGATCTGCAGGAAGCAATCGCCGGAAAGTCCAGGCAGATGGGAGGAGGAAGCGCAAGAGAAAATAGAAGGATACTTGATCTTCCTATCAACATTCAGCAGAAGCTGACGGAAGGAAAGGGCGGTGCTTATACGCGCTGGGCAAAGGTGTATAATCTGAAAGCCGCGGCGAAGGCGGTTCTGTTCCTGGAGGAGAATGACATTCATTCCATCGAACAGCTCCGTGAAAAAACAGCAGAGGTAACAGAACAGAATCATGCGCTGCTGGCATCCGTGAAGGCGTCGGAAAAACGAATGGCAGAAATCATGGTGCTGCGAACACACATCATCAACTATGCGAAGACCAGAGAAACTTATGTGGCTTACCGGAAGGCCGGTTACAGCAAAAAGTTTTTCGAGGAGCATCGTGAAGATATTACCATTCACAAAGCTGCCAAGGAAACGTTTAACCAGATGGAGATAAAGAAGCTCCCGAAGGTGAAGGAACTGAATGCTGAGTATGCCGCACTGATGGCGGAGAAGAAGAAAACCTATGCTGAGTATCGTAAGGTTCATGCGCAGATGCAGGATTATCAGATTGCGCTTCAGATCTCAGAGGCATGTGTGAGCGACGACATGGCGAGAGAAGAACGCGGCCAGCAGGAACAGGAACAGTCGCAGAAGAACAGATAGAAATATCCCGGTACGGATTTCCACTGAATTTCAGTGGAGCCGTATCGGGTCT
>JAJQAA010000041.1 GCA_021204045.1 Clostridiales bacterium | reverse complement strand
GAAAGATATGCCGCCATCATTTCAAAATCCGAGATATGCCGTTCAACAGGATAAACATCCGAAATCAGAATCGGGTCATACCTCCATCCAACAGAATCTACGCCGACGATATCGGAGAGTTTCCGGAAACTTTCCATCACTTTTTCTTTTTCCGGTACATTTGGCTCTATATCTTTCCCATATGGCGTAATGGTGACAAACCAGTATTGCCCGTATGGAGCAAGAAGATTCATATATGAAAACATGGGTGCCGGATTTTTTGTGCAGAAACCAATCAGATCAACAACTTCCGGGGCTAACCTGTATCTGGTCACAGAGACAGGATTATACGGATTGCGTACACAGACAAAACCCGCCTGAAGCCGGTTTGAGAACCACCTGGAATAGAACGCTGGAATATCTGTCCGAAGCCCTGTCTGTAAAATCATATTTCACCTTTTTATAATTCTTTCAACTGATTTATTACATCTCCAATATCAGCATCTATACAAATCGACTGCTGTTTAATTTCATGTGGGCATAACGCTTCTCCTCTGTTGATGCAGGCATAAACCGCTTTTGGATTTTTCGCTGTCATCTGCCAGAAAGGATATTTGATAATTACCGGCGTGTTATAACCGACTCCGAGTTCCAGGAACAGCATCTGCATTCCTTCATGACGGCGAAAGAACAGCGAGTAGCGTTCTGCTGCCCTGTGCCAACCTTCATCCTCCACAAAAGTGTTGTCGCTTCGCAGATTCATCGTCATCGGTTTGCCACAGACCGGACAACGGGGAATCAGTTCTGTCGGGATTTTCATATCCCTCTGTTGCTTTATCATCTGCCGGATGCTATCTTCGTTGTCGTAGGTTTTCTGATGGCACGGCTCGGAACATTGGAACAAACCGTAATCTCCCTGCGTGTAAAAGAGACGTTTTTTTTCAAACCCGGCTTTCTGAAAGCAATGATCCACATTCGTGGTCAGGACGAAATAATCCTTATCCTTTACAAGTGAGAGCAATTCCTGATAAACCGGCTTTGGCGCATCCACATATCGGTTGACATAGATATATCGGCTCCAGTATGCCCAATGCTCTTCCGGCGTATCATAGGGATAGAACCCGCCGGAGTACATATCGCGGAAGCTGAACTTTGCTTCAAAGTCAGAAAAATATTTTCTGAACCGCTCTCCATTATACACAAATCCTGCCGATGTGGAAAGTCCCGCACCGGCTCCAATCACGACAGCGTCGGCCTTGATCAGAACGGATTTTAACTGTTCAATCTGCCGTAAGGAATTCTCTGTAGATTTGAAAGTCGATGTCCTTAAAAACATTGAAAATCACCTCGATTCTGCCATGGCTTTGTAACAGACTACCCCAATCTCTCGATTGCCTTTACGGGGCAGTTTTCAAAACAGTTGCCGCAGTGAAGGCAATGTTCCTGATGAATCACGCTCGGCTTTCCCTTTTCGATTGCTCTTTGCGGACATATCTTCACGCATTTTCCACAACTGATACAGGCATCTGTGATGTGATACCCCTTCGGGCGGATCGTTCCCTTTCCAATCGTATAACTCTCCCTGAAAATCGGATTGACACCGAGATGAAAGTATTCGATTTCAGCATCCCTTATTTCAAAAACGATACCGATTTTTCTTGTATCATCGGGATAAACATTAGCAAGATAGGGCTGTTCAGCAAAGATGATGTTCATCCATTTCTGCTGCTCCTCCTGGGAAACGGGAACCGCCCGTCCGGAAAGGCGGATCATTTCCTTGTATCGGGTATAACCCAGTATCTGTACCCGCCCGTCGGATAACAGATCCCGGCAGAAGTTCTTTCCCCTCGCCGTAAAAAAGTACATTGCGTCAGGCTCATAGTGAATGGCACTGATATTTCTAACCTGTGGGCTTCCATCGGAATCTGCAGTCGAGAATGCCAGCACGCCAACATATTGTAATTTCTTCAAACAGGTCTGTGCATCCATAAAAAGCCCTCATCTAAAACCGTAATACACGGTCATTCGTCCGAGGTTTTCCGGAGGGATGCGGGTCGCCCTCACGGGGATAGCCCAGCAGGAGCTGCATGACCGCATAATAATCCGTGCGGATATTCCATTTTTTCAGGATTTCCTGCCCGTATGGGTCGGCAAACGCCGGCCAGCCCTGCCCAAGATAGCAGGAACCGATTCCCAGGGAATCAGCCACCAACATCATGTTTTCGGCGGCTACCGCACAGTCCTCCGCAGAAAAGAGGAAGTTCTTTGGTGCAAACATGGTGATGACCGTGGGCGCATCGTAAAAAGCGTTTTTGATATTCGGGTCATCAGCGATGCTGGGCTGCTCCTTTGAAACATAGCTTGTGGCAGTCGCCATATGCGGATTGGAGTTAGCCCGCTTGATACGTCCCAGCCGTTCGTTGACCTCTTTGTCCTGGCAGACGACAAGAATCACTCCCTGCTTTCCTCCGGCGCTGGGAGCGTACAGACCGGCCTGTAAGATTTCCTGCAATGCCGCTTCTTCAATCTGCCTTGTGTCAAAGCGGCGAATCGCTCTGCGGTGCATGATCGTTTCCATCAGTTCACCCATTTTCAGATAGCCTCCTTTTTAAAATATTTCATGCCAGCATTGCGGGTCAGCGGCGTAGAAGTTCCCGTCCTTCCCACTGGCTACAGCGGGACAGCCACGGCAGAATGCCAGTAGCTCACATTTGGAGCATTTCTCAAACTTTGTGTACTCGCGGTAACGCTCCATCTCGCAGACCCAAACATCCGCAAGACGGTCGCGGGAGACATTGCCGACCTTGCTGTTTTGGACACGGCGGCAGGCGTACACATCCCCGGTGGGCAGGATGGTCAGGTGACAGTTGCCGCAGTTGCAACCTCCGTAAATCATCCCTTTCTCTGTGTTTTCAGGGATTTTGAACGCACCCGTCTCGTATTCGTAGAGCGTCCAGAGATGATCTTTCTTATTGAAGTAGGCCTGACATCCGGCGGCTTCATACTCTTTGAATTTCCTGTCGCAGTCTGCCAGCAGCTTCCGATAGCGGAGCGGTTCGATGCCGGTATTCTTTTCCTCAGACGCCTCAGCGTGCAGGGGAAACGTCCAGTGGACGTTTTCATCGCTTGTGGGACAGTAGCGGGCAAAGGCGAACACATTCGCCCCGGCTGCAACCACAGCGTCAATGATGTCAGGTACTTCATCAATGTTCGTGCCGGAAACGGTGGTCATGATCACGCTGCGGATGCCTGCCCGGTTGATGCAGCCGATCTTTTCCAGCGTAATGTCAAAGGAGCCGGGCTTGCGGAACCAGTCGTGTGTTTCCCGCATTCCGTCAATGGAGAGCTGGTACTTCTGGCAGCCATACTCCTTCAGACGACGGCACACATCATCTGTCAGATGAAACGGATTGCCGAGAATGGTAAAGGGAATGCTATACTCTTTCATCAGCCCCAGCAGCTTCCAAAAGTCCGGGTGAAGAATGGGATCGCCGCCGGTGATATAAAAATACGGCAGACGGTGATACACCTCGCAGAAGTCCAGACAGTTGTAAAACGTGTCCTGCATCTGCTCCCAGTTCATAGCGTCCGGCTTTTTACAGACGTTTTCGGATGCCTTAGCATGCAGTGAAAAGGTCCGGGGGACGTTTTCACCTGCAAAGATGTAGCAATGCTTGCACCGCTGATCACATTCGTCTGTAATATGCCATTGAAAAGAAAAATATTGTTTCATAAAGCATGGTCTCCTTTAGGTTTATATCGTAAAATCCGATGAACGGATATTGTTTCGCAGGTGCCCGATGAACCGATATTTATTACATAGATACCGGTTCATCGGGCTACCGGTTTGCGGACAGAATTACTTGTCAGCAGCGCCGCAGGCGGAGCCGCAAGCAGCAGGCTTTTCTTCCGGCTTGTCAGCAACGCCGCAGGCCGTACCGCAAGCGGCAGGAGTTTCAGCCGGTTTATCAGCCGCACCACAGGCAGAACCGCAGGCTGCTGGCTTTTCTTCCGGCTTGTCTGATGCTCCGCAGGCCGTACCACAGGAAGCAGCAGATGTCTCGTCTTTCCATCCAGACAGATTAGAAAGTGCCATTGTTGTTTACCTCCGAATTTGTATTCAGGAGCTGTCTTGCTCTCTGTAATTTTCATTATATCGGTGCCGATTCTGAAAACAAGTACGCACCTTTTTATTAGATAGTCACAAAAAGGTGACTGGCAAAAAGTCTTGAAAACACTGGAAAAACCTGCGTTCATTGCTCTGCAAAAAGCGGAAAATAACCCAATTTTAACCCATTTCAAATAGAAATCATAAAAAACAGGCACCGGACAGGAGTGATTAAGGCCTCCTGCTGCCGGTGCTTTTATATTTCCTTTGAAGTCGGCAGATCATTCTTTTTCCGTAACGTATCCACATATTCACATAATGCATTATATAGTTCCATTGAATCGGCCTGACGTATCTCTCGAGGCCTAAATATTCTGCTATTAATACCCGTCTTAGAGAAAGCATCAGGAATTTCAATTATACCGGATATACTGCCATAATCCGCAGAAGCGCAGCTATATATTCGATAAAGCAAATCAGTATTTTCCAAAAGATCAGACACAATATTTACGATTGGATTCTTTGCCTTGGCAAGCTCTGACAATGTTTCCGCAGCTGAATATGTGAGGCCGGTCAATTCGGTTATATACGCATATTCCTTATTTGGCTGCTCCTGTGAGCCGAGCAAAAAATCAAAATCGCAATCAAACAAATCTGCCAGTCTAACGATCATGTCAATTTCTGGATAATTCCAACCCTGCTCCCAATTCTTGACAGTATCAAGAGATATATTTAATTTATCTGCAAATTCCTGTTGAGTAAGTCCGAGCTTTTCTTTTCTCGACAGCTTTATCTTTTCTCCTAAACTGCGTAATTTTACACGTCCTCTTTTCATAAAATCCTCCGATAATGCTTGAATAGTACATCTACTATTACGCATTATAGCACGGTATAATAGATAAAGCAACATGAAACCAGACGAAAAATAAAAGGAGGGAACACAATGAATCGCACGAAAATCATAGAGGGTGGAGCAGAAAGAAAAACCGTTGACACGGCGGGTCTTCAGCAAATGCTTATGTCGGGCAGAAAGACAGCGGTCGAAATTGGAACTGCTGCCGAGGCGCGTATTCAGGTCGGCCGCCGGGTACTGTGGAATGTGGATAAGGTGCAAAGATACCTTGACGCGATCAGCGAATAACAATCATAGGGGGTAGCGCACAATGGAAAAACGGGATGCATTTATGTTTTTCCGCTCATTTTACGAGGCCGCTTCAAAAATTCCAGATGAAACAGATCGCGCGAAATATTACGAGGCTATTTTCCGTTATGCGCTGGATGGCGAATTACCGGAATTGACCGGCGTTCCTGCTGCCATGTTCACATTGACGAAACCTAATCTGGATAAATCATGGAAACGCGCAGAGGCAGGATCAAAGGGCGGACAGTCAATAAAAGCAAATTCTAAGCAAACTGTAAGCAAAACCGAAGCAAACTCAAAAAATCCCGAAGCGATAAAGGATAAAGGACAAGGGATAAAGGATAAAGAATTTCAGGATAAAGGAAACAAGCCCCCTAAATCCCCTGCGGTGGGAATACAAGAGCAGCGTTTCGATCAGTTTTGGCAGCTATACCCGAAAAAGGTAGGCAAGAAAGCCGCTTTTAATGCTTGGGAAAAAATCAAACCTGATGCCGACCTGTTCAATCGGATTATTCAGGCAGTAACGGCGGCAAAGGCTTCTGACGACTGGAAAAAGGATGGAGGCCGGTTTATACCGAACCCGCTCACATGGCTGAATCAAGGTAGATGGGATGATGAGCCTTTTACACCTGTTCAGCCGGAAACTCCAACTGTTACGACACCGCGCAGAGACCCGATGGAAAATCCATGGAAACGGAATGGAGCATAAACAAATTTTACAGGAGGGAAAAAATAATGTCAGATAATACGAAAATCACAAAACTCAAAAAGGCGATTGCCGATGCACAGGCAGAGGTTATGCAGATTCGCCAGCAGCAGGAAGCAGCAAAGCATAAATCATCGCGGGAAGCACTGGACGATCTTTTGACACTTGAAAAGCGTGAAAGGGTTCTGAATACACAGATCAAGAACCTGAAAGAGGCGCTTGCTGCTGCCACCTATACGCCGCCGGAACCGACAGACCGGGAAGAACTCTTGCGCGGTTATCAGCGATATTTTGATGCAAAAACGGAAAAAATCGAAAAGGTCAACGCCTCTGTCAAGGATGCGGAACGCGAACGGCGGGAAATTATGGACGGTTTGCGGAAAGCTGCAAAGGACTGTGACGCTGAAAAGACGATAGAATTATCGGCAAAAAAAGAGGAAAACGAAAAGCGGCTTAATTATATTTACCAGATGGCAAAAGATGTCGCTGCTTTACCTGTGTTCCCGGATGGCGCGATCGCATCGGAATGGGAGGCGGTATGTGACAGGATTCGTCCCGACTGGGAAAAGGCTGCTTTGCGGGTGGAAACATTAGCGGCGCAGTATTCTGCGGCCTGCTCCGACCTTAAAGCGATGGAACGGACGATAAAAAGCGCGCGGGATGAAGTGGAGCGAATGGCACAAACGGCAAATTATTCTCTGCGCTTACCGGCCAATCTTACCAAAGGCATGAACGCGGATCGCCTGATGGTCAAGAAAACGGCCTATATTGGATTTGCAAATATGATCCACCCCGTTACCGGGCGGGCGATATAAAAGGCACTGTCGATCTCATGAACGGAGGGAACAGATCATGAATGACTATACGAAAATTTTACCGACCGGGAAAAATAACGCGATACCATCAAAGCGCCTTGCATATATGATGGGGTTCCGCACCGTCCGACAACTTCAAGAAGACATTGCACGATGTCGGGCTGGCGGACAGGTGATATGCAGCTCTGCGCAGGGTGGCTATTATTTGCCGAAGAATAAAGACGAAATCCGGGAGTTTATAGCGGTCACAGAAGCACGGGCGGCAAATACATTCGCGGCGCTCAAATCAGCACGGAGGGCACTGCAGGAGTATGACGGACAGGAACGGCTTGACGATCTCATGTAATCGTAAACCAAAAATAACCGAACGGTTTTACAGAAAACCGAAAATAACCGTTCGGTTTCAAAAGGACTTTTGGTGGATTTACGAAAGGTTGTCGAAGAGTTGTCATAAAGAGGTTGTACAAAAGTGGTACAAAAGTGGTATGGAAAAACTTTTTTCCTGCAAAACGATGGGTCGAAAGTTGGTCAAAAGTGGGTCGGAATTACTGTATTTGCGGTAGACCAAAAGTAGGCCAAAAGTAGGCCAAAAGTAGGACGGTTTGATCTGTTTTCTCCAGAAAATGAAAAGCCCCCGCCAGAGGACAAAGGCAAGAGCATTTTCGAAAAATCATAGGTGATTTTATTTTGAAACACGCGATTGATTTTGTCAATATCAAAATGGGAGGTTTTACAATATGCCGGATGAAAGCAAAACGGTCAACAAATTCTATGCCGTGTCCCCTGCAATGATGGACGATTTTATCAAAAAGGCGGTTCAGGCTGGGATCGAGGCATTCCAGAAAAAGGAAAGCGAGCGGATTAAAAGGGAGGAAAAAGAGCGCGATCCGGTCAGGCATATCAAAGAAATGCTTTCCGGCTATCGTCGCATTAAAAAAACGCTTCAAGAGGAAGCGGAGTACACGCCGGAAGAGCAGCGCGAGTATCGCATGAAATTCATTCAAGACTTAATGGGTGATCCTATCAGGCAGAACGACCGCACGGAACGTCTGATAAAAAACCGGGAAGAAAAAAGGCGCTTGGATCAATATACGATCTTCCAGATTGACAAGGCGTTGGAATCATACCGGCAGGAATGTGAAGAAACTGACAATGAGGAATTCAAAAGAAGATACAGGGAATTGAAGCGGTATCACATTGACGAACCGGCATTGACTATTGAGAAAATAGCGGAATCTGAAAATGTGTCGGAAAAAACAGTATATCGTGATTTGGGTATTTCTTACAAAATCATGTATCAATACATCATAGGATTATGATTAACGAAAGAGAGGGATGAAAAATGGCTGCTATAACAGCGAAATTCCAACTTATAGACGAAATGACCGACCGCTTTACCAGAATAGCGGAGGCGGGTCAGTCTATGCTTGACAGCTTTGAAAGCACGGGGGAACAGATCGGCGAATCTCTTGATGATATTTCGGGTTTTGCGACCGGCGCGGTTCAATCTGTGGACGGCGTGGCAACCTCACTTTCCGACATTGAAAGCGCCTCTGCCTCTGCGTCTGCTTCCGCCTCTGACCTGTCCGACAGTATGGGCGACTACGGATCAGCGGCAGAAAGCGCAGCGTCGCAGACGGATTTCTGGACTGATGCCGTCGGCAACTACAACAAAGAGGCATTAGAGGCGGTTTACTCTACGGAGGAACTTGTCGAAATGGGGATGAAATCTGCTGACGCACTGGAAGCCCAAAATGAAATGATGTCTCTTTGCGAACGCTCACAGGAGAATTTAAGCAGCGCAATGGAGGCCGCAACCGGCATAGCTGACAACCTGAACGCCACAATCGAGGAAAACGCCTCTCTGGCGGACAAAATGGCCGAAGCTGATGAAATATCAGCCGAGGCAAAAGAAAACGTCGCACGCGCCTCTGAGGAAGCGACAGAGGCATTGCAGGAGCTTGAGAACGCTCAAGAGGACGCGGCGGCAGCTATGGAATATTATAATTCCGTCATGGACAGCGGAACCACCAATCTTGACGAACTGGAAGCCGCAGCCGAAAGGGCGCAGCTTTCCGCCGAAGATTTGGAGGCCGCCAATGAACGGGCAGCCAACGCCACAGAGGAATTGTCAAAGGCAACCGCCGACGCTTCAAAGGAGCTGGAGGACAATCGGAAACAATCTGAAAACACCGGGCAGACCGGCCTTGAAGCTGTTGAGACCATATCTTCCGCCCTTGCCGCTGCCGGGATCACGGCAACGATAAAGGAGATCACCGAAAGCGCCTATGAACTGGCGGACGCATTTTCTGACGCTGAATCTATCGTTGTGGACGCTACCGGGGCAACCGGCGAAGCGCTGGAAAGCCTTGAGGAAAGTATGATGTCCTCATACTCGAACAGCTATAACGATCTGAACAGCGTCGCAAGTGCAATCGGCGAAATAAATACCCGCATGGGATTGACCGGGGACGAATTAGCAGAGGTCACAGACCTGTTTTTAGATTTCTCTAATATCACCGGAACCGATGTCACGAACTCCGTTCAGAATGTGACCAAAATCATGAACAAGTGGGGTGTCGAGGCGGAAGACCTTGAAAGCGTTCTGGATCAGCTTGCTTATGCGGGACAGGTTTCCGGGGCATCCGTTGACAGCCTTGCAAGCACCCTTGTTTCTGGCGCGGCCACATTCCAGAGCGCCGGTCTTTCTCTTGAAAATGCGATTGCCCTACTCTCTGATTTCGAGCTGGCAGGAATCAGCAGCACGACCGCAGTCACCGCATTGAGGACGGCGGTCAACAATTTCACTGATGAGGGGCTGGACGCGGAAACCGCGCTACAAGAAGTCATCACGGAGATTGCCAACATGGAGGATCAGTCAGAAGCCACCGCCCTTGCCGTTGATACGTTCGGAAGCCGCGCCGGTCAGGAACTCGCGCTTGCCATCCAAAACGGGACGCTGTCTGTTGAATCCTTTACGTCCTCACTGGACGCGGCAGAGGGAACCATTGACACGACCGCAGAGGCAAGCGAAACGCTGGCGAATAAATGGGATGAAGCCAATAACAAAATGAGTACCGCCTTTACATCCGTGCTTGAACCTACAATCAGCAATGCGTCCGAGACTATGGCTGAATTTGTCGGCAGTATCGGCGATTTCCTGACGGAGCATCCGACCGTTACCAAAGCACTGACCGCTATCGCCACCGGATTAACGGCTGTTGCTGTTGGCATTGGTGGAGTAATCACGGTTATTGGTGTAGCGAAACCTTTGATTGCTTCATTTGGCGCAACAGTCAGCGCGGCGATCTGGCCTATTACTGCCATTGCCGCAGCCGTCGCAGCGGTCACAGCCGCGGTCTTAATCCTCAAAGGAGACTATGACGAGACCTACGATGAAGTGCAATCCATGACAGCGGCTACGGCGGCACAAAAGGATGAGCTTGAAACTCTTGAGGATGAATATGAAAAGGCTTGCGACACCTACGGCGAAACGTCCGACGAAGCGTCGCGCCTCAAATACCAGATTGACGACCTCTCCGCTTCTCTGGAAGCGAATGGCCAGTCTGTAGAAGAACTCATTACAGAGGTTGATGACCTTATTTCCGCGCATGATGATCTTATGGAATCGTATTCCGATACTGTGGATTCTATCACTGACGAGGAAGTCAGCAATCTTGCACTGATTGCAAAGCTGGAAGACCTTGCGTCTGCTACGGATATAACCAGCGGATCACAGGAGGCTATGCAGACCATCATTGACAGCTTGAACGGCTCCATTGACGGTTTGAACCTCACCTACGAAGATTTGATTTCCAATCAGGACGCGACTGTTGAATCTATCCGCGCCGCTGCTGAAGCACAGGCGGAGCAGCAAAAACAGGCCGCCGCATGGGAGGAATATATCGAACTCATAGGGCAGGCCGCCGACGAGGAAGCCGAACTTGCCAAAATGGAGGATGAGGTTTCCGAGGCTTCACTACGCGCCGAGGAAGCGCATCAGGAATACTATGATACAATCATGGGTTCTGACTGGAAAGCCATTTATACATCATGGGGTTTTGGCGATATTGCAGCAACGGCCAACGCCACGCAGGACGCCTTAGATGAAGTCATTGACAAACAATCGGAGCTGCAAGATACCTACGATGAAACCACCGCCCGAATTGCGGAGCTGGAGGAAGAACTTGGTATCACGGCAGACACCCTTGACGACGTGACCGATTCTATGACGGATGACGAGGCGGCGGCCTATGCGGCGGCGACTGCATATCAAAGCATACAATCAGAAATTGAAACCCTGTGTGAACTCTACGATGAAGCCTATCAGTCAGCCCTTGAAAGTTTCGAGGGTCAATTTAGTCTTTTCGACGAGGCACAGGCCAACACCGAAAGCACCGTCGCGGCGGCGCAGGAAGCGCTTGATTCACAGCTTTCGTACTGGGAAACTTATAACGCCAATCTGGAAACCCTCACCGAATACGGAAGCACCCTTACCGGCGAGGCGCGGGAAAACTATGAGGCGTTGCTTGAATACGCATCCGACGGGTCAGAGGAAGCCGCCGGTCTTGCGGCCAGCATGGCGGAGGCCATCGAAAGCGGCGACACGGAAGCTGTCGAACACCTGTCACAGACCGTCGCTGACGCTGCATCTGCACAGGAGGATGCGGCGGCCACGACTGCCGATTTTGTTACCGATTTTTCAAACCAGATGGATCAGCTTGTCGCCACTGCCGAAAGTGCGATTGATGATATGGACTTGAGCGAGGAAGCGACCGCAGCCGCAAAGTCCACCCTTGAAAGTTATACAAGCCAGATTAAAACCAGCGGCGCGGATGCTGTTTCGGCGGCAAAATCCATCGCGTCACAGGTTAGCGCGGCACTCTCAAGCGCAAGCGGATCAATCAGTGTTTCGACCAGCAGCACAGGCTACGCCACTGGCACAGTCAATTCCGTTGATACTTTCATTGCCGGTGAACAGGGTCATGAGCTTGTTGTCGCAAAGGCAGCGGCACACGCGAACGGCACCCTTAACGGCGAAGATTTCTACATGGCCGGTGAAAACGGTCCTGAACTAATTGTCGGGGAACCGGGTTCCGAGGTGTTCCCGACCAGTGAGACAGACCGTTTGATTGATTCTCTGAACAATCAGACCGAGGTTGAACCGATTTACGTTCAGGAGGAACCGACGGCCACATTTAACCAGCAGTCACTATTTATTCAGAGCGACAGCGCGGACGGCTCCACCACCTCACAGGGCGACACCGGGTCAAGCGCGGCTGAAACCCTGAAACGCATCGTTCTTGAGATTGCCGGAAGCGGATCCATTGAGCTTGACAGCGGCACTGACGCGGCGACAGTCCTTGAAATCATTCAGGAGAACATGAAGCCGGTTCTGATGTCTATCTTAAAGAGTGAAATCTATGAGGAGGGGGATTTGAGCTATGTGTATTGATATGATTAACAGGTCACGGAAAACGCAATTTAAGGCGTTTTTGGATCGACCGCGATAATTTCCCCGCAATCGTGCGTAAAATCGAAGCACGGGGCTACCACAAAGCAAAAAACGGTTAATAATGGTGATTGAAGAATCTGCGGCGACATGGTAAAATATGGTCATGGGAAACCAGAGAGCCAAGGCGGCTTACCCTCCTTTTCGGAGGGGCTACCCTCCAGACGAAAGAAAGGAGGGATTGCCAATGAATGTTACATATTCGGATTTAATCCAAACTGGAATATTTGTTGTCACCCTTGTTGGTCTGTGCTATCAGATTTTCAGGGGAAAGAAATAGCCGCCACTACTGCAATAGTGACGGCTGATGCTGTAAAGCATTAAGCATTGTTGTTTTTGAGGGTAGGCCGCTTCTCTAGCTTTCCCTTTTCTGCTCTTACTATACCATATTCGGCAGCAGGACACAAGGGAAAATCAAAAATTTTATTGTTTCCGTTTTGAATTGCGTAACGGAAAAGATAGCTTTTTTAAGAATGATTTTTACCTTTTCAATTTGACGGCGGTTCCAATGACGAGGGCGCTCAAGGATTCCGATTCCATCCGCACACCGATGACCGCATCTGCTCCGATCTCCTGCGCGGCCTTTTCCAGTGCCGCCGATACTTCCCTTTTCAGGTCTGCCGTGGATTGCTCATACTTCTTTTTCAGTCGGCAGCAGGACACCCGTCTTTGGTAGTTAACGCCATGTCCACTTTCTTCCTAAATCAGTAAAAA
>JAJQAA010000042.1 GCA_021204045.1 Clostridiales bacterium | reverse complement strand
CTGCTTTTGAGTAGCCTGTCCCCTTAGAAAATTGGACTAGTTCCCCCAACTTACGTTGTTCCCAAGCGTCGGTAAAACCGGAAAAACGGATTTCCGGCACACTGGAGCCATTTTGTGGGAACATCTTTTCCAGCAAGGATTTTTTGATATTCATCAGCTTTGTATACTTACGCTGATGAAGGGAGATAAGGTGGTCGAGGGATGAAAGAAACTGCGCAATATATCTTTGTTCATCTATACTTGGAACAAGTGTACTTATTTCGATAAGGTTGCTCACAGCCAAACCGGGTTGCGCTGATTGCCCTGAATATTGCCCCAAATTCATTGTTACAAATCGATGATATAGGAAGTCTGTGTAGTTCGCATTATTGGCTTTAACAGCCACTGCATGTTCAGTAAAATATGCCTTTCCGGTGGATTTTCGCATATTTCCACACAAAGCACCCTGCCTACCTATTAACGCATATTCTCCATCGTGATTGTATCTGTTAGTGTATCCCCTTAGCCCGTTGCCTCCATACACAGGGTATAGCCCAACTTCACGAATATCTTCTGCCTTGATGAACTCGCCGCTGCGAAATTCCGAGCATAGTTCCCCTAACTTACGCTGTTCCCAATCGTCATCAAATCCCGCAAACCGAATGGCCGGTTTTTTTGCATTTTTTTTCATAATTATTCCCCACCCAGCAGTGCTTTCAGCTCCGCAAGTCCTTTCTCATCAAATTCACTGCCTTGCAGTTGATCCAGCAGGCCGGTCAGTGTCCGCTCCGTGTCGGAAATTTCCTGTTCGATTTCCGCGAAGGTGGTATTATATTTTGTGCACAGCGTTTCCAGTTTTGCCACAAAGTCGTCGATGACTGTCCGGGGCAGGTCGAGGATGCCGGATACCAGCGGCACGATCCATTTCTGACGAAGAAGATCAATCGCCTGTTCATCCGTGAGGGTTTCAATTACATGTTTCGTTTTGAGATGCAATTCGGCCTGGGCCTCTTTGATCTGTTTTTTGAGATCTTTTTCCTCTGTGAACAGTTCGTCTGCTTTCTGGAGAATGGAAAGCGTTTCGGGTACTGCCTCGTTTGTCCGGAGCGCCTTTTTTATTTCTGCCGGAACGAAAGAATCGTCGGCGACAAACGGCTGTTCCTTGTTTTCTTCGCTCAGCTCGTCCATCAGGCTTTCTTTTTCTCCCGTGATTTCAGCAAGACGGTTTTCCATGGCGTTCAGAGATTCGCGCTCGCGGGGAAGCAGCGCGGCTTCCACCAGATCAAACGGGAGTACATGGCCGACCCAGCCTTCCTGTATTTCTTCCTCTTTTGTACCCTTTTTCTTGAGAACCATGTGGGGATCAACCTGTTTTGTGGCTGCAAATCCTTCCGTCTGAATCACTTCCAGGTCAATAGAGACGGTGCCCCATATCTGGTCAAGCAATTGATAAGCGCTGTACCGGTCGACCAGTGGGATGGTCTCCATACGGGAGAAAATATGATCGCTCAGAACAGTCTCGGCCTGCGCGATGTTGATTGTCTGCATGTTTCTGATCAGTTTATCGTTCAGAAAGTCGGAAAAATGGTCAAAGGCGGCGGTATATCCTGAGATAAAAGCGGCGATGTCCGGATGATTTTGCACCGTTTCGGGCAGATTTTCTGCCTTCAGGGTATAATAGCCGCTGTTGAGAGGCGTAAAGAGCGCCTCTTTCAGATGGGGAAATGCTTCCCAGTATTGCTGCAGATCAGCCAGTTCGCTTTCCGGTATGCCTCCGAACATGGACGAGTAAATATCCCAGCTCTCAGCTTTTTCTGAGGAATCCACATAACGGGGGATGTTCAGATTATAGTCGTTGGCCCGAATTTCGTCCTTTGTGACCAGTCTGGAGAATTTGTCGATGGTCGCGCGGGCGGTGACAACATCGACGATTTTTTTGATGTCGCAGGCGCGAAGCTTATTGTTTTTTCCGGACTTTTCAAAGCCCTTTGATGCGTCGATAATCAGCACATCGGTGTGAACACGTTTTTGCCTGAGGACCATGACGATTGTAGGAATGCCGGTGCCAAAGAAAATATTGGCAGGAAGACCGATGATCGCGTCAATGTTGTTCTGTTCGATCAGGTTTTTGCGGATGGTTCCCTCCTCGCCGCCGCGAAACAGAACGCCATGGGGCAGCACGATCGTCATGATGCCATCCGGCTTCAGATGATACAGGTCATGGAGCAGAAACGCGTAATCAGCCTTGCCTCTGGGCGCGATCCCGTAGCGGGAATACCGGGGATCCGTTTCCTTATCCGCCGGGTTCCACGCCTGGGAATAGGGCGGATTGGATACGACGGCGTCCACATAAAGGGGATCGTAGGTGCCGACCGGATCGTTGTCGTCAAAATAAGGCCAGTCTTCTTCCAGCGTGTCACCGTTTCTTGTAACAATATTGTCGGGCAGAATGCCGCGCATGACCAGATTCATACGGGTCAGGTTGTAGGTGTTTTCTTTCAATTCCTGCGCGTAATATTTTATACGGTTGCCGCTGCCCATATAGCGCGCGGCGCTCTTGCCGATGTTGATCAGAAGGGAACCGGAACCGCTGGTGGGGTCCGTTGCCCTACTCTCGTTGATACAATGTAACGATGAACACGGATACCCCATTA
>JAJQAA010000032.1 GCA_021204045.1 Clostridiales bacterium | reverse complement strand
CGCTCTTGTTATGAAGTGGTCGGAGCCTTGATTTTGCAAGGTTTCCGATTTTTTTGTTGCCTCTTATCTGGCTTTTCTGGGGTAGAGTAGGGTAGAGTTGAAATTATTCGCAGGCTTCTTCATCCAGCGCTTCGATGTAAAAACTCACTGGCCGGAAACCGTCGTTGCAGGAGATCATTGCTGAGTTTTTGTTTTTCATCCATCCGGTGTAGATGTCGGAGCCGCCATAGGCCAGAGTCATTACAAAGGGAGAGATGGAGTCCCAGGCGCTGTCGCAAAACCCATCCGGTTGCTGCCAGCCGTTGCAGATGAATATCTGCCCTAATTTCATATCGCAGGGATGCTCCAGAGGGTTTTCGTATTTTTCAGACAGGTCCGGGTAAGACGCCATTTTCATAACAGTAATTCTGCATTTTTTCATTTTAATATCTCCTCTTTTAAAATTTTTATTGTCAACTCAAAAGTGTGTAATCGATGTGATCGAATTCAAATATAGAAGTAAATAGGTATCGCAGGAAAAATATATTTGAGAGTCCTCCGTGATTTGTTTGAGAGACAGTCGGAGATACCTGTTCGTCTGTGCGAAAAAGATAGTTCACCGGTTGTCAGATAATTGCCGCCTTAGATAAAATCACATAGATCATCCAAAATCCCTAAATCCCACGCGAGCCTAGAAAGAATATATTTGTCGCGAATATCCTTGGTGGTTTTAAAGGTTAATGCTGCGATTTCTGAGGTGATATCTAGGGAAGAAAGGTTATCAGAAATCCCGATGGTGTCCAGAAGGCGTTTTAGCTTCTGGGGATCGGGAAGTTCTTCGTTGAGGATTTTAAGGATCGAATTCCAGTTTTCTTCAATGATGTGATACCGGGCCTTGTGAGCCGATTTTGAATATTTTTGTTCTTGGGCTTCTAGGGCAATCATCGTTTCGGCGCTGTTTCCTAAGAAGCGTTTCAATTCTTGGCACCAGTTTTCATAGCAGAAGCAATTTACGTAATGAAAGGCTTTTTCAGAATTTGGAGAAAAGGTTTTTAATATTTCATATAATCGAACAGTTATAGAGGTTCCCATAGCGCATTGGATTCCGTGTAAATCAGTTTTTGTACCAAACTCCAGTCCGCGCATATCCCACACATGAGAAAAATAATGCTCCACACCAGAGGCAGGACGAGAGACGCCGGTATAGGTCATAGCCATACCCGCGGTGACCAGACCCTCAAACACAGCCGCGATAGCGGTGCTTTCCCTGTTGAGTAGTCCAGTGGCATTATCCACGCAGTTTTTCAGAGAACTTCGAATTAGTTCGGCTACGACTGGACAATAATATTCGTTGTTAATTAAGTGAGAAATACGCCACTCGGTAATGCTGACATATTTTGCGAGCATATCCCCCAGACCAGCCTTTAGCATGGGTTCGGGTGCCTGTCTTAAAACATCAATATCACCGATAATTACATTGGGGCACTGGCTGTTGATAGAGATTTTCAATCCATTCATAATCATGGAAGAGGTAGCAGAGGCATAACCGTCCATAGACGGGGCAGTGGCTACGATCATGTATTTGTTGCCGGTATTTTGGCTTAAAATTTTGCCAATATCATTGATGACACCAGAGCCAACCGCAATGATAAAATTGCAGTCATTGTCGAAATGCATGAGCGCAGAACCTACAGATCGCTCATCTGGCTTGAGATTTTCATCAGGGAAGCTGTATTGAGAAAAGGGGAGATGCACGAGGGATAAGAGTGCGCATACTCGTTCTGCAGCTGCCATATAAGTATTGATGTCAGATAGAACAAAGACCTTTTTTACTGTGTATTTTTGTAAAATCGCAGGAATTCGATCGATGGCGCCGGAAGCAATGATTACTTCGTCAACGGTAGTTTTATGGATTTTCCCACAGGCACATAGGCTGGAATTAAGATAAGGTTTCATGAGTGAACCTCTTTCGTATGTATGAATGATAATAATATCATATTGAAAGAACTGTTTTATGTCAATAAATAAGATGAAATTTTTTGCAATTGTAAATATTTTACAATTGGTTTACAAAAAATAGCTTGTAAATTTAATATTGATCGTGAAAAATATCTTTGAACAATGAGAATAATAATATTTTCAAAAAAATCTGCCTATATTTTGGAGAGAAACTTGTTTTAGATTTTTTGTCATGTTATGTTAATAGCAGACGAATAATTGTTGACGGGGTAATGTGAATGCTCAGGTATAAGGAAATTCGATTTGAGCTTTTGGAAATGATTAATGAACTTCCGTTGGGAACGCGCCTTCCTTCCAGAACTTCACTTTGCAAACGTTTGGATACAAACAGAAGGACCCTAGATAAGGCAATCAACGAATTGTGCGAGGTGGGAGTTCTGTATTCTATAAAAGGAAGCGGTACATTTGTTAATTCATTGATGAAGGAAACAGAGCACAGAATCGAAAACTGGGGATTGATTCTTCCAAATCTGGAGATGCCTGTTTTCGCGAATATTGCGGTATCGGTGGAACGCTATACAAGTTCTAGGAAAATCCATTTAATTCTCTGCAATTCTTGTGAGGATCTTGATAAACAGGAAGGCTATATACGGAGATTGATTAAATCACCGGTATCCGGCATCATCGTGATACCGGTGATAAATGAAAGAACTGCCGCGAGGACGAATACGTATATAAAGCTATTAGAAGATAAAATGCCTGTAGTATTTTGCTGCAGGACATTTACAGGCTGTAATTGGCCGGTTGTAATGATTAATAATTTCTATGGAGGTTACATTGCCACAAAGCATCTTATAAAACAAGGATATCAAAATATTGCATTTATAGCGATTCATGATCATAACGAGGGAAGAGTTACCGAAGAACGATGTCAGGGCTATATAAGTGCGCTGATGGAGGCCAATATTCCCATAAACTATCAATGGATTATATTTGAAAACAAAAGTGAGGATAACGAGATCACATATGCTAGGATACGCGAGTTGTTGGCCAAGCGAGATTGTGGAGAGATGTGTGAGGGCGCAATTGATGCGGTCTTTGGAGTCAATGATGAAACATGCAGAATTATTTATCAGATAATCTCAGACTGTGGTTTGAAAGTGTCTGATAGTGTTGGAGTAATAGGCTTTGACAATGTCGATTACTGCGGGAAAATGATTCCGCCGCTTTCTTCGCTTACGTACGATGGAAAAGATATTGGCTTCATGGCTTCTGAAATTTTGTGGGGAATATCTCATGGAGAATGTTTGAGGCAGGACTATAAATATTATTTTTGCCAGCCTAGGCTGATCCTGAGAAAGAGTTGTTTAGGCCCGATTGTGGTCGGTCAGGGATAATGACAAGGGGACAAATCCGGAATGTTATGGTAGATCTTCCGGTTTAACGATAGGCGCCATTGTTTGTACCGGAAATTAATACATATGAATACCTTATGCAAACAAAAGGAGGAAAAATTATGAAACGAAAGAGTATGGCTATCGTAATGGCTGTCTGTATGCTTGTAGGAAGCCTGGCGGGATGTGGAAGTAATAGTACAGGAACCGCTGCGTCAGAGACAACGGTGTCGGCTCCTGCTACGACTGCGGAAAATGCAGCGGAGAACGAGACAGAAGAGGTGACCATTAAGCTCTGGCATCGTTGGAGTGCAGGGACGGAGGAAGCGCTCATGACGCTTATTGATGAGTTTGAGACTGCTTATCCAAACATTCATGTGGAGGTTACGGCAAAATCAGGCGAATATTTTGCATTGCTTCAATCCATGATTGCAGATGCCGTAGCGGGCAACGATTTACCAGATGTATTTATCGGCGGTTATAATCTCCTGAATTATATTGCGACCGAATTAAACCCCACAAATATCGATGAGCTTGCGCCATCCGAGGAGGAATTGAATCAATTGTATGCGATGTTCCAGGACGGCACGTTGCAGTTGGCTCAGTATGATGGTGAGCAGGTGGGTCTTCCATTTGCGGTTAGCATTATGCCGATGTACATCAATATGGATCTGTTTAAGCAGGCTGGGCTGACAGAGGAGGATGTTCCCACGACGTGGGATGAGGTGTTCAATGTAGCAGATGTTATTCAAAAAAATACGGGAGCTATTGGAGTGCAGATTCATAATATGGAAGACGCATGGGGAGATCAGGCACTGGTGTTCTCACGGGGAGGTCAGCTGCTTACGGAGGACAAGCAGCGCTGCGATTTTACAAATGAAGGTTGTGTTGAGGCTATCAGCATGTGGCAGGATTTGTACACTAAGGGATATGCCTCCCCGCTTTCTTCCAGCGAAATTCAATCTACGTTTACCTCAGGGAATTTGGCCATTTATTGTACTTCTATCATGTCTGTGAATACCATTGTGGATTACAGCGATTTTGAGGTAAAACTGTATAAGACACCATCCTTTGAGGGCTATAATCTGGCGCTTCCTTCCGGAGGAGCCGCGTTTATTTCGTTCAGTCAGGAGACAGAAAAGAAAAATGCTGTTTGGACGTTCCTGAACTATGCGAGCGGAAAAGGAATGAAGAAGTGGGCGGAAAATTCCGGTTACTTAAGTCCGACCGATATCGACATCGAGCGGAACGAATATATGGAAGTGGCTTATGATTGCCTGCCTTACAGTGTTGCTTGGGAATGCTGGCCGGGAGGATCGGTTGGCATGGAAATCGACAGACTGTGGATTACTACACGAAATGAAATTCTCTGGGAGGGCGCTGACGTAAAATCCACGCTTGCGGAATTGGAAGAGAACTGTAACATGATGCTGGAAAATCAGTAGGATTCTGTCTGGAGGTAGGAAAATGAGTTTTACCTACGAGAAAAAGGAGTATGCAATCACAACCTGGACATTGGAACATATGCCTCTCAGGGAAGCACTGGATACTTTGAACAGTCACGGGTATAAGAATGTTGAAATATGGGCGGATACCGTTCATCTTGACCCACGATGCAATCCGAATATAAGCGAGACGAAGGAACAGCTTCACAGGCTTGGTATGAGCGTGCATTCTTTGCACGCTCCATTCCGAAATTATAAAAATCCTCCGGTCGGAGAGAAAGCGTTTCGTTGTTTTCGGATAGCTATAGTCAAGAAAACCATTGATTATGCGTACGAGTTAGGCAGTAATATGATTGTACTGCATGCAGTTGACAGAAATGAGTACAATTACTCATTGGAACATTTAGAAGCAGTGAGAGACTATGTTGGTGAGATTGCTCATTATGCATCAAAAAGTGGAGTACAGGTTGCCATAGAGGATATTCCACAGGGAAACTGTTCGGACGAGCTGATCACGACGCTGGAAAACCAGAAGGCATTGTTTGGAGATCTTGGGGTCAAATACTGCTTGGATATCGGTCACACCGTTTTGTTAGGAGCAGATTTTTTTAAAGAGATTGATTCAGTAGGGGACGATTTGATCACCTTTCACATTCACAATAATCATGGAAGCTCTGACGATCATTATCTGCCGGACGACGGAGTGATTGACTGGCCGTCGCTTCACGATTATGTTCGAAACAGGGGGTTTGTCGGGGAGTTCGTGTTGGAAATCTATGGTGGTCCGAATAAGGCAAGCGAACGAAATATCCTCGAGAGGATAGACCGCCTGTTCTGAAAGCAGGGTGCGGTGTCGAAAGGAGATTAAAATTGTGTTAAATCATACAAATGGTGGACAGAAGAAAGAATTTCGAAAAGGCAAGGTTGCATTTTGGATATGGCTGTTTCCGGCAATCATAGCCTATGGCCTGTTCAAATACTGGCCTATGGTTTACAGCTTTATCCTGAGTTTTGCTAACTGGAACTTTGTCTCTGATTTGAAATGGGTTGGATTCCGCAATTATGTGGATATGTTCTCCAAAACGATGTTTATTAAAGGCATTTTCAATACGTTTAAGTACATTGTCTATCTGTTCCCATTTTTCGTAATTCTTCCGTTGGTTTTTGCTGTTATGCTGCTTGGCGTTCGGAATAAATTTGCTCAGGAATTTTATAAGACGCTTTTTTTTATTCCGAACATATTGGCGCTATCCATTGTATGTATGATATGGTTGTGGATATTTTCTTCGTCTTATGGTCTGATAAATAATTTGCTTACAATTCTGGGGATTGATACGGTAAACTGGCTTACTAACAGCAAGACTGCTTTTGCCTGTATTATCGTTGTTTGTGGTTGGAAATATCTGGGTATGAATATGCTGCTGTTTATCGCAGGATTGTTGAACGTATCCCAGGACTGTGTGGAGGCGGCTTATATTGACGGGGCTAACGGCTGGCAGTGCTTCTGGCGGATAAAAATGCCTCTTTTGGCGCCGACGACGGTCTACGTGGTTATTACATCGGTTATTTTTGCGGCCGAACGTGCGTTTACGGCAATCAGCGTTCTTACATCGGGAGGACCTTCTTACACTACGACAAATCTGTCCTATGTTATTTATGAATTTGCTTTTAAATATTATAATATTGGCACGGCAAGCGCCATTGCTTCGTTCACGTCCATTTTCTTCTTGCTGCTTACGATAATCATGATGCGTACAATGGGAGGGTTTGGATATTATGAAGAATAAAAAACGTTTTGTGACGCAAGGGCTGCTGCATGTCCTCAATGTGGCGTTGCTGATTTTGATTATTTTTCCGCTTTTGTGGATGCTTTCTTCCTCACTGAAGACGCCAAAGGAGCTGTTTTCCAATGGAATTAACCTGATTCCACAGCAGGCTACTCTGGAAAATTACCGGTTTGTACTGGAAAATTATGCGTTCGTTCGCTGGCTGGTGAATAGCATTGTTACCACTGTGGGAATTTTTGCGCTGCAGGTACTGATTGCGCTGATGAGTGCCTTTGCTTTGAATTATTATAAGACAAGATGGAATCGGATCATGTTTTATTTTATATTGATCACCATGGTAATTCCATTTCAGGTTACCATGATTCCAAATTATATTTTGGTCAGCAAGATGGGGCTGGTGGATACCTGGGGAGCGGTTATTCTGCCTTATGCGGCTAACGCGACAACCTTCTTTTTTCTGTTTCAGCAGGCGCGGACCATTCCTAAGGAATATTACGAGGTTGCTAACATTGAGGGTGCAGGTTCGGTGTGGGTGTTTAAAAATGTGATGTGTGGTATCTGTAAAGGTTCTATTGCAGCCGTATCTATTTTGACTATTATCGACGCATGGAATCTTTATTTCTGGCCCCTTTTGGTACTGTCCTCTCCCACGTCAAGGACGTTAACCATTGCCTTGAAGCAGTTTGCGGATTACGAGGTGGGTGATAACTGGGGACCCTTTATGGCCACGGCAACGTTGGCATTCCTTCCAGTTATTATCGCATATATGTTTTTTCGGCGTCATATTATCGAAGCCTTTGTTTCTTCTGGAGTGAAGGGTTAAACAGAATAGATTATATGAAAAATCAAGGAGATTGTGAAAATGAACATCTCCTTGATTTTTTTTGCCGGAATTGAGCGAAAAGTCTAATGGACAATAAGAGTTTATAATATACTTGCTGGAAATGCCAATACCATATTGTATTTATTTCAAAATATCGTAGTTGGGTAATTTCGTGGCACTTAGGACTTGACAGCAGTTTGAGGCTCGCCGTAAAATCTTATTATGTTAATGGTGCTATAGAAAGAAAGGTACAGAATAAAGCAGAAAAAGGGCGTTCCATTGAGGGTTGCTATCAGAAGATGGATAAAAACTTCGAATATACAGACATACGAAGGAAAGCCATTTCAAGCACAAAATCGGAGCATGGGGTAAGGATTGTAACTCACAGCAAAAATATCAAAATAGCCTGGAAAATGTGGGATGGATCGCAAGACGACATCGAGACGGAGGGAGGCGCGGCGAGTGGGACGGCATATGAAATTCGGGCTTGCAGGGCTTGGCCTGTTCGCTCTGGCGCTGGCGTTGCAGATGGCGGCCCGGGAGATTACAGGCTTTGCCGACTGGTACGCGCGCCGCGTCTATCCGGTCCTGGTGGGGATAATTGGCCGTTTTTTTGGCATTTTCCCATTCTCGGTGGTAGAAATTGCTCTGTATTTGCTGGCATTGTGGTTCGTATTGTATGCCGCGGTGGTTGCGATTCGGTTTCGTCGGCCGGGGCGGCTGATTGGCTGGACGGTGTTTCTGGCCGGGGAGATGTTGTTTGTCTATACCGTGAATTGCGGGATTAATTATCACGCCGTCTCGTTTTCGGAATATGCCGGGTTGACGGTGGAAACCTATACAAAAGAGGAACTGGTGAACCTGTGCGAATACCTGACAGAGCAGGTCAATGAAACAGTGACGGAGGAACGTTACCGTGAGAGTGCGGCCAGCCAGCGTGCCTGGCGGCAGGAGGGCGTGCGGGCGATGCAGGCGGCAGCGGAGGAATTTCCGGCGCTGGCCGGTTTTTATCCGCAGCCGAAGGAGCTGGCGGTATCCTGGATTTTATCGGTGCAGCAATTGTGCGGCGTTTATTCTCCATTCACGATCGAGGCCAATTTTAACGGCGAAATGCCAAACTACAATATCCCTCACACGATCTGTCATGAGCTTTCCCATCTGCGCGGTTTTATGCGCGAGGATGAGGCTAATTTCATTGGCTATCTTGCCTGTATCCTGTCGGAGAGCCAGGCGTTTCGTTACAGCGGTTATCTGACAGGCTGGGTATATGCCGGAAATGCTCTGGCGCGCGTGGACATGGAAGCGTATCGGGAACTGGCGGGACAGCTTTGTGCACAGGCACAGTCAGATCTCGATGAAAATAACAGATTCTGGGCACACTATGACGGGAAAGCCGCCGAAGTATCGACGCAGGTAAATGACGCGTATTTAAAGATTAACCGCCAGACGGACGGCGTGCAAAGCTACGGGAGAATGGTGGATCTGATGCTGGAGTATTACAGGAATGATTTGCAGGAATGATATTCGGGGATGAGTTATGGGAAAGATTTGCAAGAGTGATTTACAGAAATAATTTATATAAATGATTTGCGAATTATATAAATGATTCGCAAAAAGAAAAGGGAAGCGAAGGAGGGGTTTTATGGACAAAGTGTTGTACGATATGATGGACTGGGCGGCGATTGAGGAGCTGGTCTATTCGGAGGCGGACCGGCCGCAGGAGCTGCTCGGGGCGCATATGACGGATGCAGGCTTGCTGATTCAGGCGTTTATTCCGGGGGCGGCTGCGGTTACCGTGCGCCTGTCGCGCGGCGGAAAGGAATATCCGATGGAGCTGCAGGATGAGGCGGGATTTTATGCCGTGCTGCTGCCGCGTAAGAACCGGGCGGCGTATACATTGCTTGTCACTTATGACAATGGGGAGGGCGAGGAGATTGTTGATCCATATTCGTTTGTGTCGCAGTACAGCGAAGTGGAGCTGAAACGATTTGCCGCGGGCATTTATTATGATGTATATAAAAAGATGGGAGCCCACCCGACGGAAATCAACGGGACGACTGGCGTATATTTTTCCGTGTGGGCGCCCTGTGCGCGTCGCGTAAGCGTGGTTGGTGACTTTAACCATTGGGACGGACGCCGTCACCAGATGTGCCAGATCGGTGATTCGGGAATTTTTGAACTGTTTATCCCGGGACTGAAAGTGGGCTGTGTTTATAAGTATGAGATCAAAAACCGCCGCAATGAGCCGATGCTCAAGGCGGATCCTTACGGAAATTATGCCGAGCTGCGTCCGAACACGGCCTCAGTTGTCTGGGATATCAACCGATTTTCCTGGTCTGACGGAGCTTGGATGAAGGCGCGTCGGTCAGTGGATACCCGGCGACAGCCGGTGTCGATCTATGAACTGCACCTGGGCTCCTGGATTCGCAGGGAGACCGAAGTAGATGAGGAAGGCAAGGCGATCGTCGGATCCGAATTTTATAATTACCGGGAGATCGCGCCCCGGCTTGCGGCCTATATCCTGGATATGGGCTATACGCATGTGGAACTGATGCCGGTGATGGAGTACCCGCTCGACGCTTCCTGGGGCTATCAGGTTACCGGCTATTACGCGCCGACCAGCCGCTATGGCACTCCGGACGATTTTAAATATTTCATGAACTATATGCACGAGCAGAGAATCGGCGTGATTCTGGACTGGGTACCGGCGCATTTTCCGCGCGATGCGCACGGCCTGGCCTGCTTTGACGGCAGCTGTGTTTATGAACATGCGGATCCGCGCAAGGGTTCGCATCCGCATTGGGGCACGCTGATTTACAATTATGGCCGGCCGCAGGTGAGCAACTTCCTGATCGCCAATGCGCTGTTCTGGGCGGAGGAGTACCACGCGGATGGGATCCGCATGGACGCGGTCGCTTCCATGTTGTATCTGGATTACGGCAGGAACGAGGGCGAATGGATCCCCAATATCTATGGCGGCCATGAGAATCTGGAGGCGGTTGAGTTTTTGCGTCATCTGAATTCTGTGTTTAAGGGCCGCAAGAACGGCGCGCTGCTGATCGCTGAGGAGTCGACGGCCTGGCCGCAGGTCACCGGGGACGTGAAGGAAAACGGCCTTGGCTTTGACTATAAATGGAATATGGGCTGGATGAATGATTTTACGGGTTATATGAAGTGCGACCCGTATTTTCGCAGATACCATTATGGCGAGCTGACGTTCAGCATGCTTTACGCCTACAGCGAGGAATTTATTCTTGTGTTCTCCCATGATGAGGTCGTGCACGGCAAGAGTTCGATGCTGTGCAAAATGCCCGGCGAGACCTATGAGGCGAAGGCGGACAATCTGCGCGCGGCCTACGGCTTCCTGTACGGCCATCCGGGGAAGAAGCTGCTGTTTATGGGGCAGGAGTTCGCGCAGGTGGCGGAATGGAATGAGAACGTAGAATTGCCCTGGGATATTCTGGAATACCCGGTACACAAAGGCGTACAGGATTATGTGCGTGCGCTGAATCAGCTGTACCGTACGCAACCGGCGCTGTATGTGAAGGATAATCACCCGGACGGGTTTGAATGGATCGATTGCATGAACGCGGCGGAGAATATCGTTGTATTCCAACGCAGGACAGATAAGCCGGAGGAAACGCTGCTGTTTGTCTGCAATTTCGCCCCGGTGGAGCATGAAAAATACCAGATCGGCGTACCGTTTTACGGAAAATATAAGGAGATTCTTAACAGCGCCGCCGTCGCTTTTGGCGGCAACGGCAAGGGGAATCCAAGGGCGAAGACCAGCCGCCGTGAGGAATGCAATGAATGGGAATATTCTCTGGCAATCGAGGTGCCGCCGATGTCCACGCTGATTTTTTCCTGCACGCCGCTGCAGGAACCAAAGACGGCGCGGGAGAAATCAGTGGAGAAGTCAAAGAAAAATCCGGGAGAACAGTCCGGGAAATAGATTTTGTCAATTTATGAGCCGGCATCCTGTGATTGGGATGTCGGCTCGTTTGGTGAGAGGTGAGCATTTGAGAGGTGAGCATTTGAGAGATGGCCATTTTTGAGAGGTGGCTATTTTGTGGTAGTAGTTTTAATGAGTGTCTTTGTAGACAATTCTTCCATCGCAGATTGTGTATTTGACCTTCCCATAAAGTGTCTCACCGATAAACGGGGAATTGGTCGCCTTTGAGGCGAAGTGCTCCGGGACAGTCCAGACTTCCTCCGGGTCAAAAAGCACAATATCCGCGTCCGCGCCGGGGGACAGGTAACCCTTGTCCAACCGGTAGAGCCGTGCCGGATTGATCGTCATTTTTTCGATCAGACGGGAGAGGGAGAGATGGCCGCCGCGTACCAGCGTAGTGATGCCGAGGGCGAGCGATGTCTCCAGGCCGGTGATGCCGCTCGGTGCTTCTGTGAGCGGCCGGGCTTTTTCCTGTGCGCTGTGCGGCGCATGGTCGGTGGCGATGATGTCGATCACATCATCGCGGAGTCCGCGCAGAATTTCCTCACGATCCCAGGCTGTGCGCAACGGCGGGTTCATTTTTGCCAATGTGCCATGCGTGAGAACCGCGGTTTCATCCAGGGTGAAATGGTGCGGCGTCACCTCAGCATAGAGATCAGCGCCGAGTTGTTTGGCCAGTTCCACCATGCGCACCGAATAGCCGGAGCTGATGTGCTGAATGTCGACGGTCGCGCCGGTATGCAGAGCCAGCATGCAGTCACGGGCGACCAGGACATCCTCGGCGGCGGCTGGGGAACCGCCGATGCCGAGTGTGTCGGAAACAGAGCCGCGGTTGATGCCGTTGTTCGCAATCAGGGAAGGGTCTTCCTCGTGGAAACTGAGCAGAACATCCAGAACTGTAGCTTCTTCCATGGCGCGCTGCACCAGAGCCGCATCCCGCAGTGGAATGCCGTCGTCCGTAAATCCAACCGCGCCGTGCTTTTTGAGAAGCGCCATGTCAGTGAGCGTTTCGCCTTTCATACCCAGGGTAATATTGGCACAGCTGAGTACATGAATGCCGGTTTTGCGTCCTTCGGAAAGCACATACTCGAGCGTTTCGACGTTATCGATGGGCGGTTTGGTGTTTGCCATGCAGACAACCGTCGTAAAGCCGCCTTTGGCGGCTGCGGCCGCGCCGGTATGGATGTCTTCCTTGTAGGTAAGACCCGGATCACGGAAATGCACATGGACGTCGATGAGACCCGGTGCAGCGACCAGCCCGGCTGCGTCGATGACCTGGATATTCGACTGAGCTGTTAGCTGTTCGGAAGTTTTGGAACTGTCTGCGCCAATACAAACAATTTTTCCCTTATCAACCGTAATGTTCGTCACCATATCGATGCCGGATTTTGGGTCGATGAGACGGCAGCTCTGTATCAAAAGCATGGATGTTCCTCCTGTATCCGTCGTGATGGAAGTCACTTGTCACCTGAAATTTTCACAGGGAATTCCTGGCCGCAGGCGCGGATATCCGCCACGCGGTCACGGTAGGGTGCGGAGCAGGGAAGCTCCTTTAAGCGGCGGATTATGTCGTAATCCTTCCAGAAATGCATTGGAAAGACGGCGCGCGCGCCGACGATCTCCATGAATTCATCCAGTCCGAGATAAAACCAGTTTTCCAGGCGCCCGTCAAGCGGAACCATGGCAATGTCCGGATGGACGCCGTCCGCTCGCATGGTATTCAGCTCGCACAGATAATCGGCATGCATCTGATTGTTCCAGTCATCGGGTTCACCGTTCCAGCGCCAGTCGTTGAGATCACCCGCGTGATAGATGACAGCGCCGTCGGCGCTGACAACGAAAGCAACGCCCTCGTCTGTTGATTTGTAAGCGTGAATCGTCAGGTCGCTGCCACATGTGAGTGTCAGCGAGCATGTATGGCCGGAACCGATAAAATTGACCGGAGCGGTCAGTGCTTGCGGAACCTGCTTTGCCGGGATGTCATCAGACAGGACATAGCGGGCACGCGGATGTTTCACGGCCAGCGAGAAAATGACTGGCGCGAAATGATCTCCGTGGATATGGCTGGCAAATATGATCAGATCTTTGTCCGGTGCCAGTTCCGGCAGCGGGCCTTCTGTGTAATCAAAAAGCAAAAGCGCGTGCCTGAGTTCTACAAGGAAGCTGCTGTGGTGAATATAGGTGATCTTCATAAATACTCCTTTTTATCGCCGATTATGTTTCCAGTCTAACACACGGAGATATACTTTGTCAAAAAAACTGTTGACTTTTTCCTGCTGTTGCGATAGAATCCCGTTTTCGACACTTTGAGATTGGAAAAGAGGTGGAGCCCTTTGTAAATAC
>JAJQAA010000031.1 GCA_021204045.1 Clostridiales bacterium | reverse complement strand
AATTTAAAGTCAAAATCTCAGTCCGTCTTTTTCCCTACCCCGTGAATAGTAACCATTCGCTGGCTTTTTCGCCGGCTGATTAAAATTTCCCTCTTGCAAACCGGAATATTATATGGTATACTGATTGGGCTGTTCCAGACGTGAGGTGATTTTAACAGTACGTTGGAGACTGTTAGATGATCACAAAAAGGATATATTTCAGAAAGTGAAGAGGTGAGAGTTATGAGAGAAGGTATTCATCCGGCGTATTATCAGGCAAAGGTTACCTGCAACTGTGGGAATGAGTTCGTAACCGGCTCGACCAAAAAGGAGATTCACGTGGAGGTCTGCTCCAAGTGCCATTCCTTCTACACCGGTCAGCAGAAGACCGCTGCTGCCCGCGGCCGTATCGATAAGTTCAACAGAAAGTATGGCATTAACGCATAGGCATCACAGCAGGATGAGAGGTTGAGCGGGAGTGGAAACACTTTTGCCCAGCCTTTTTTTCAATCCAGGACAAGGAGACTGCGATGAAATATTCCGGAATCGGCGGCCAGGCCGTCATTGAAGGGATTATGATGAAAAATAAGGACGACCTCGCGACCGCGGTGCGCCGTCCGGATGGCATGATTGAGGTAAAAAAAGAGCGGTATGTCAGCATCACGGAGAAAGTGCCGTTTCTTGCGCTGCCATTTATCCGTGGAGTGTTCAGCTTTGCGGACTCAATGATACTGGGGATGCGCACGCTTTCCTGGTCGGCCGGTTTTTTTGAGGACGATGAGGATTCCGAGCCGGGCAGGTTTGAACTGTGGCTTGATAAGATGTTTGGCGAGCAGGTCCAGAAGGTGCTGATGGCTTTTGTGATGGTATTTTCTGTGGTCATGGCGGTGATTATTTTCATGCTTTTTCCGCTGATGATCGCGAATTTGTGCCGGAGAGTTATAAGCTCGGGGACGTTGATGGCAATCCTGGAAGGGCTGATCCGCATCGCGATTTTTATCGCTTATATCAAGGTGATTTCGCGGATGGAGGATATCCGGCGCACCTTTATGTATCACGGCGCAGAGCACAAATGTATTAACTGTATCGAACATGGGATGACGCTGACGGTCGATCATGTGCGCGCCAGCTCACGCCAGCACAAGCGCTGCGGCACGAGTTTTCTGATTATTGTGATGATTATCAGCATCCTGTTTTTTATGGTGATCCGTGTGGAAAATATCTGGCTGCGTTTTGCCAGCCGGATTGTGCTGATTCCGGTAATTGCCGGTGTCTCTTATGAATTTTTGCGGCTGGCCGGGCGCAGTGATTCGCCGGTTGTCAATTTTTTAAGTAAGCCCGGGATGTGGATGCAGGGGCTGACGACAAGCGAGCCGGATGACAGTATGATCGAGGTGGCGATCACCGCTGTCGAGACGGTTTTTGACTGGAGAGCGTATCTGCGGGAGAATTTCCCCGAGACGGAAATACCGGAGGAAGAACTATTGCAGACGGAGACACCAGAGCCGAAAATATCGCAGACAAAAATACCGCAGGCGGAAATTGCAGGAACCGGGGAGACATCGGTATGACGTTGTATCAGCTTCTGGCGGAAGGAACGGCAGCGCTGAAGAGGAGCGGGATTCTGGAAACGGATGCGGAGCGGGATGCGCGTGAGCTGCTGCTTGCGGCGTTTGAGATGGATCTGGCGCGTTTCCTTCTGGAACGGACGCGCCAGATGCCGGAGGACGAAATATCCTTCCGGAAAACGGAAAAATACCGTCAGCTGATTGCCAGGCGGAGCGAGCGCCGCCCGCAGCAGCAGATTCTGGGCTGTCAGGAGTTCATGGGATTGCCGTTTTACGTTGATGAAAATGTGCTGATTCCACGCCAGGATACGGAAACGCTGGTCGAGCTGGTTCTGGCAGAGCAGGGCAGGACAGCAGGGAAAAAGAAATGTCTGCTGGATTTGTGTACCGGTTCCGGCTGCATCGCGATCAGCCTGGCCGTGAAGGGACAATTTCCTTCTGTGGCGGCGACGGATATTTCTGCGGCTGCGATCGCGGTCGCGGAGCGCAACGCGAAAACATTGGTTCCGGCACAGAAGATCCGTTTTTATCAGGGAGATTTGTTTGCGGCGCTGCCGGAGGGCTGTTTTGATGTCATTGTTTCCAACCCGCCTTATATTCCGACTGCGGTAATTGCCGGACTAGAGCCGGAGGTGCGGGATTTTGAACCGCACCAGGCGCTGGATGGCAGTGCAGACGGACTTGCGTTTTACCGCAGGATTGCGGCGGAGGCAGGCGGCTATCTCGCGGATGGCGGCAGCTTGTATCTGGAAATTGGATATGACCAGGGCGCTGCAGTGGCGGAGCTTCTGCGTGTGGCCGGTTTTGCAAACGTACGGATTCACCGAGATCTGGCCGGTCACGACCGGGTGGTGAGCGCATATGGTTTTGCGCATAGTTGACAGTTGCAGAAGAACATGAAACTCAGAAGCGTATGAAAGCGCAGAAGCATAGGAAACCATAGAAGTATATAAAACGTCAAAGCGTTTGAAATCACGAAAAAGATATACGGAAAACAGGAGGAGCTGATCATGTTTGACCGCTTGGATGACATATTGATTCATTATGAGGAGATCATGCAGGCTTTGAATGAGCCGGGAGTGACGGACGACCAGAACCGTTTCCGCCGACTTATGAAGGAACAGTCGGATCTGGCTCCGATTGTCGAGGCGTATAAAGCTTACAAACAGGCAAAGCAGGACATTGAGGACAGTTTATCGCTGCTCGAGGAAGAAAATGATGAAGAACTGCGGGAGCTTGCCAAGGAAGAGCTGGCGGACGCGCGCAGACGGGTCGGAGAGCTGGAGCAGGAGCTGAAGATTCTGTTGCTGCCGAAGGACCCGAATGATGACAAGAACATTATTCTCGAGATTCGCGCCGGAGCGGGCGGTGATGAGGCGGCATTGTTCGCGTCGGAGCTTTACCGTATGTACGCGAACTATGCGGAGCGGCAGCACTGGAAGGTTGAGATTGTTTCGCTGAATGAAAACGGGATCGGCGGATTCAAGGAAGTTGTGGCGATGGTGACAGGCAAGGGCGCGTACTCGAAGCTGAAATACGAGAGCGGTGTCCACCGCGTGCAGCGCGTGCCGGAGACGGAGTCGGGCGGCCGCATCCATACCTCGACGGCGACCGTGGCGGTGATGCCGGAGGCAGAGGAAGTAGATGTGCAGATCGATATGAACGACTGCCGCATCGACGTGATGCGCGCTTCGGGAAACGGCGGACAGTGCGTCAATACGACGGACTCCGCGGTACGCCTCACGCATATGCCGACCGGTATTGTGATATACAGCCAGACGGAAAAATCACAGCTGCAGAACAAAGAAAAAGCCTTCCGTCTGCTCCGTTCCAAGCTGTATGACCTTGAGATGGAGAAAAAGATGAACGCGGAGGCAGCTGAGCGCCGCAGCCAGATCGGTACGGGCGACCGTTCCGAGAAGATCCGCACCTACAATTTCCCGCAGGGGCGCGTGACGGAGCACCGCATTAAGCTGACATTGTATAAGATTGATTCGATCATGGATGGGGATATCCAAGAGCTGATTGACAGCCTGATCGCGGCCGACCAGGCGGCGAAGCTGGCGAAGATGAACGCGGATGGGGAGTAGAATGCCGGGAAAGTAAGAATACGCTGACGGACAGACGGGAATCGCCGTTGCGGGAGCAGCGTTAAAAGAATTGTTATAAAAAAGAGCCGGATCTGCGGACTGTGATGGGCACAGCCGCTGGTTCCGGCTCTTTGTTTCGGAATGAATCGCTGTATTTATGTGTGTTACAGATTCATCAGCTTCTGCAGCGCGCCGTCGGAGACAATGATCTCGTAATGCTCTCTGTAATAGGCTTCCTGCGCGGCTCCCTGGTGAAGCTTTCTGCCATACTCCGTGAGAATGTTGGAGGCGCGGCTGAACATCTGCTTGTCGACGCCTTCATTTGAAATAACCAGGTAGTAGCGGCCGGAGTCGGGATTCTTGTAGAGCGTGTTGCTGCCGGTAAAAACCGGGCCGGCCGCATGAGCCGCGTCAATCACCTGATCAAGATTTTTGAAACGGTAGATCCGCTGGCACACAGCCTGCTCTGACTCTTGAGCCGGAGCCTGTGCCTGGTTTTCTGTGCCTGTTCCCACGACGGCAATCGTGTTTCCGTCCGGAAGCGGCATACCTCCCAGTTTCTTCTTAATGAAGTCGAGAAGATTGTCTGCGCCTTCCAGCAGTTCGCTGGAGGCAAGAGCATGATCTTCATCCTCCGTGGGAGGCGAGAACCGGGAAAAACGGGTGTCCAGCTCCTCGGGATCCTCTATCCGGGTAATCGCCAGCATGACGCTCTCGTTGGAAAGCGGGATGGCTTCTACCATAAGCGGAATATCCTTCGCGTCAAAACCGACTTCATTGGAGGCCTTTTGAATCATCTCACGAAACAAATTGCGCGCCTTCTCGCTGCCGTAGGCTAGCTCGCCGAGATTGAGGTTGCGAACGCTCAGGTCGAAGCTGCTTAAGGTACAGCGAATCTGGTTTTCGTTAATCCGTTCGATTTTCACAAAATCACTCCTTTCCATTCATAGCTACTGCCATTATAGTATATGATACAGGGAAAAAGCAATTCATATGTGAAAATTTTTATGGATTTTTTAGGATTGCGATTTGTTAAAAAATTGTCTTAAACGCCGACGAATGACGCCCATCAGCGTCAGCGAGCGGACCATGCGGTCCGGGGGAACATAGCTGCGGATTGCGCGCAAAAGCTCTTTTGGGCGCTTCGCCGCGAAAGGAAAGTCCCTTCCCTGCTTTGTGCGGATGACAAGTCGCGGGATATATTTTCCCCCGAACATCACGGAGGCAATCACATAATCGACGTCCTTCCAGGGTATCTGAATATAATCCTCAACCTTGCGGTTGTTATAATATTCAAACGCGCGGTCGCCGATCATGATCTTGCCATAGGAATTCAGGCCGGAGTAAGACGTGGCGTCCATCACCAGGTCTGATTTTGTGTTTAACGATTGCGCCATACCGGATTACATCAGACCGATCACATGGAAGACAATACCAACCACGAACAGTCCAAGGATAATAGCGATGGCGGAGACATTTTTCTTCAGCAGCCACATGCAGAGGAAGGTCAGCAGCAGCGCCGCGAAGCCCGGGATCAAAGTATTTAAGTTATCCTGCAGGGTAGTGACGGCAACCGGATTCAGGGACATGCCGGACAGATACTGCTCGAATGCCATCTTGATGCCCGCGCCGCCGGCCGGAAGCGCATCCCAGTCGATGTAAGCGCCCTCTGAGAGCTGTACTGTTGATACCACGGGTGTAAAGTTTATAGATACCCAGCGTTGAATCAGCGCGCCCAGGACGAACATACCAAGGATGGAAGCGCCCTTCGTCACTTTCTGAAGCAGGCCGCCGGAGAGGTCGTCGGTAATTTTGCTTCCGGCGCGGTAACCGAATTCCTGCGTGTACCACATGAAGCCCCAGCGGATTACGTTCCACAGAACGAAGAACAGAATCGGGCCGAGCAGGCTGCCGCCCATAGCCAGAGAAGCGCCGAGTGCGCCGAGAATCGGGCGTACCGTGTACCAGAATACCGGATCGCCGACGCCGGCCAGCGGTCCCATCATACCGATCTTAACGCCCTGAATCGCGACGTCGTCAACCGGAGCGCCATTGGCTCTTTCCTCTTCCAGCGCCAGGGTGACGCCGAGGACCGGGGAAGCCAGGTAAGGATGCGTGTTGAAGAATTCCAGATGGCGCTTTAAGGCTGCGATCTGGTCTTCTTTGTTTGTGTACAGCTTTTTGATCGCAGGGATCATAGCGAAGCACCAGCCGCCGTTCTGCATACGCTCGTAGTTCCAGGATCCCTGAAGGAAGGTGGAACGGATCGCAACTGCGAGACGGTCACTTTTTGATAAGGTAATTTTTTCTTCTGCCATTTCTTTGCCCTCCTTCATCAATAATCATTCAGAATGTCGTCAAGGGGATCGCCGACGTTTCCGCCGCCGCCGTTTCCGGCACCGCCGCCCTCAGACAGCTTCAGATAGATGAGTGCGATCGCGACGGCGATGGAGCCGAGGGCGATCAGGGTCAGATCGGAAACCGCTGCCAGGCAGAAGCCGATAATAAAGAACGGCCAGACCTCTGCGGTTGCCATCATGTTGATAACCATCGCATAACCAACTGCCACGACCATGCCGCCGCCGATGGACATACCGTCGGTCAGCCACGCCGGCATGGAGTTGAGCAGGCCGGATACGGTCTCAGTCGGGATGAACAGAAGCAGGGCGGCCGGAATCATGATACGCAGACCCTGGGTGCAGATTGCGATGATCTGCCAGGCTTCTACTCCGGCGAAGCTTCCTTTTGCGGCCGCGGCGTCCATCTGATGAGAGTAGAATACGGAAAGGGTGCGGACGACCATCGTCAGGAACAGGCCGGCTACTGCCAGCGGGATTGCGATTGCGATCGCGGTGGAGACGCCTGCGACACCCTGTCCGCCCTTGACCAGAATCAGCGCGGAGGCCACGGAGGCCAAGGCTGCGTCAGGGGCGACAGCGGCGCCGATGTTTGCCCAGCCGAGGGCGATCATCTGCAGGGAACCGCCGAGGACGATACCTGCTTCCAGGTTGCCGGTGACAAGTCCGATCAGCGTGCACGCTACCAGCGGCTGATGGAACTCAAACTCATCGAGAATACCTTCCATACCAGCGAGGAAGGCTACAATTAAAACCAATACTACAGAAATTGGTGACATACCGTTTCCTCCTTATTAAGCCTTTGCCAGCTCTGCTCTTGCCTTTTCAACGATCGCGTCCATATCCTCACGGGAATCGGACGGAACCTTGCGCACGTCAAACGAGATACCCTTTGCCTTCAGTTTATCAAAGGTAGCGACATCATCTGTGCCCAGGGACAGAACCTTGCTCACGGCCACTTTGCCGACAGAGTGCGCCATCGAGCCGATATTCAGCTCGGTAAGCTCCACACCGCCTTCGATCGCGCGCAGGACATCCTGCGGGGTCTCAAACAGAAGCATGGCCTTGGTGTTGCCGAAACGCGGATCCTTCGCAACCTGTATCATCTTGTCGATCGGGATGACGTTCGCTTTAACGCCGGGCGGCGCCGCCTCGGTAATCAGACGCTTGCGCAGGTCGTCGTGGGCAACGCCGTCGGAGACGACAATGATGCGGGTCGGCTGCACAGTCTTGGTCCACGCGGTAGCAACCTGGCCGTGGAGCAAGCGGGAGTCGATGCGGGCAAGGACGTATTTGATCTTTCCATCGCCGACCACGGTACCTTCGGGAAGTCTGCCCTGAGGTGCTGCGCTAGCCGTCGCTGCAGGAGCCGCCGCCTTTGGCTCGAGCGTATCCGGATAGATTTTGACGCCGTCGCGGCCGGGTGCGAGAATCGCCGCGGCGATCTCCTGAGCGCTGTCTACCGCCATACGCATCGCGTAGGTCTCGATCAGCATTGGAAGATTCAGACCGGTGACAATTGCCCATTTGTCTTCATGGCCGGCGATCAGCGCGTTGGCCTGATTGAATGGAGTGCCGCCCCACAGATCGACCAGGAAAAGGACGTTATCCGGATCATCGAAAGAAGCAATCGCGTCTTCCATCTGCTTGCGGATATCATTCGGTCCCATGCTGGGCTGAAGGCAGCAGGCCGCCAGATTGGGCTGTTCGCCGAATACCATGGAGCCGGACTGCATGATACCGGAAGCGAAGCCGCCGTGACTGGCAAGAATAATTCCAACCATTAATTCATTCCCCCTTCTTTGTAATGGATGAAAATGCCCAAAACAGAGCATTCCTTTGTTTATTCTAGCACATAGTTTCGTTTTTATAAAGATAAAAATATATAAAAATAGAAAAAAATTTTGAACAGGTAAAAATAAAGACATTTTTTACAATATTATATAGAATGTACATTCAGGAAAAAATTATTCATGGAGAAGGACTTTTATGAAAAAATATGTTTCTATTGCCAAACGGGCAGAGCTGTATTAGAATGGGAGAACACGGAGATGATGCCGCGGAAAGGAGGTGGGCAGCGGCGGGAGACACCACTCTGTTTGGGAAATACCAGTTGTGCCGGGTATTGGGCCGCGGTCGAAGCGGCACAGTCTATCTGGCAAAACATATTGGCCTGGAGGAATATCGCGCGATCAAGCAGGTGCCGAAAGCCTGCAAGGATTATGAGCAGTTCCGAAGGGAAGCGCTGTTGCTGAAGACGATTCGTCACCCGGGGATACCGGTTATCTACGATCTTGAGAGCGACGAGGAGTATGGCTACATCGTGGAAGAGTTTCTGGAAGGAGACTCACTGTACGCCCTTGTTTCCGACATGGGGCATTTTTCAAAGGCAATGACGATCCGCTACGGGATTCAGATTTGCCATCTGGTGAATATCTTGCATTCTGCGAGACCAAACCCAATTTTGTACCTGGATTTACAACCCAGAAATCTGCTGGTGTGTCATGACACCATAAAACTGGTGGATTTTGACCATGCGATGCATTTGGAGGAAGCGGAGCATCTGACCCGCCGTTACGGGACAGTCGGCTTTGCGGCGCCGGAACAGTATACGGGGGATGCCCTCAACGAACGAACAGACATTTATGCCATTGGTGCTGTCCTGTATTACATGCTGACCGGGAACTTTCCTGACAGGAATCCGGCTTATCCCCCAAAGCAGATCGACCGGAAGATGGCACGGGTGATCCGGACCTGCCTGGCAGAGAAGCCGGAAAGGCGTTACGCGTCAGCACAGGAGCTGTGTGAGGCGCTGGAACGTTTGATGAGGCAGGAAGAAGGCGGCAGAACGGGTGTTTTTGGGGAAAAGCAGACATCATCTCTTACGATTGCCGTGGCCGGCGCTGCTCCCGGCGCAGGAGCCACACACCTGGCAATCGGAATTGCCGTGTATCTGCGGCAATGTGGTTATTTTGCGTTGTATGAGGAGAAAAACCGATCCGGGGCGGTGCGGCAATGCGCGCAGGCGCTGGGAGCTACGATGGATTCTTACGGGATATATCGGATTCATGGCTTGCCGATGCTGCCTGATTACGGCGCTGCGGTTCGTTTGGAACCACTGTCTTACCAGGCGGTGGTGCGGGACTGCGGACGCTACGAATCGGAATTCTTGGAGCAGAAGGCAGATTTGCTTGTGCTTGTCTGTGGCAGTAAACCCTGGGAATGGGAGACGACCAGGGCGGTTTTATCTGGTCTCGGAGCTTGGCCGGGGCTGGCGGTAGTCTATAATCATTTTTGTGAGCGCCGCGGTGAAAAATTGCCCGCTCCGCACCGGGAAATGTCGTGTTTCCTGATGCCGTATACTCCCGATCCGTGGAAGAGCGGAAGACAGACGCAGGCGGTCTATAAGGCATTGCTTGCGCTGGCAGAGGCAGAACCGACGAAAGGAATACTATGGCGGTGGATTCAAAAAGGAAACGGGTGTTTGAAAAACAGACGGAGAAGGCAAGATGGCGCAGCTTCGGAATTATAGGCGCGGGCCGTGCAGTGGGAGTGACCCATCTGGCAATCTGGCTGGCCAATTATCAAAGCGGTGTGTGCCGGAAACGTACCGCGCTGCTGGAATGGAATCGCCACGGGGATTTTGCGCGGTTGGCGGAATTCTGTGTAAAAAAAGGTGCGGTCGCGAAGCGTTTTTCTCTTCTTGAGGTGGACTATTACGGTGTGGCGGACGCGGCGGTGCTGGCGGACTGTCTGACCGGAGATTACCGGAGCATTATTATTGACTACGGGGAAGCGACGGAAGGAAACATCGCGGAGTGCGCTCGCTGTGACCGTGGTCTGATTGTCGGCTCGCTGAGCGAGTGGCAGGCAGAACGTTTCTGGGAGTTGTTGGGATGTGGTGTGCGGCGGAATAAGAGCTGGAGTTACGCGGTTGCCTTTGGCAGCGAGGAGGCCAGAAAAGCATTGGAAAAGGAAGCACGCATACATGTCCTGAGGATTCCGTCTTCAGCGGATGCGTTCGCTGTATCGAGAGCCGATATGTATTTTTTTGAGAAACTGTGCGGGGAATGACAGGCGTACAGTGCAAAGGTTTGTGTCACGGCAATTGCCTCCTTAAAGCCTTGCGCCTGTTAGTCCGGAAGCGGAGGGGAATGTGAGAGGTAAGGGAAAGCAGGGGTTGTCGGCGAGGGATCGGCAGATATTTCTGGATGGGCTGAAAAAATTCCGGGAACGGGGTGTCCGTATCCTGGTGGATGGGAAGGAGGTGGCAGAAAAAAACTGGGATGAGCTGCAGCGGATTTTTCAGATTCGTTATGGCGGTCCGCAACGGCACGAGCAGTTTTATATGGCGGATCTGATATTTGAAAATATCGATGTCGCGGACCTGACGGGAGAATGGCCGGAAATGGTGCATGAGCCGGGTATGGCTTATGGCGGTACAGAAAGGAAGCAGGGGAACTGCTCGGAACAGGAAAGGGAAAAGAAACCAGACCGGAAGGGAAATTGCTGCAGAAAGCTCAAGGAAATCCGGTTTGACCGGGTATATCATAAATAAGTGGCTGCATTTGTTTTGCAGACATAATTGCAGAGAATTATTTTAGAAAAAATCAGGAAAAACAGGAGGATGATGATACGGCCGGGGTGGATGCGCAGGCGAAACGAATTGATATCAGGGAGAATTCCAAATCAGCCGGAAACAGACCGATCCTGCGCGGGAGGGAATGGCCGAAAAAACATAGAGAAAATTTGTCGAAAGTATGGTAAGATGGAGTAGAATGATGCGCTGTTCTATACGGAGGAATCCCCCATGAGAAAATTTCTGATTACGATATTGACGATGATATTGACGCTGTTGCTGCTTGCCGGAGCGGGGATGGGTTTTTATTTTTATCAGAAATTTTCACCGTCAAACGAACGGGCGGATCTTGAGAAATGGTTTGAGGTCTCGGGAGATGAGATCGCGATTATCTATAATAATGAGCGGCTGGAAGAAACGAAAGGAATTTATAAGGATGGGACTGTTTATCTGCCGCAGGCCTGGGTGAGTGAAGAACTGAATGAGCGTTTTTACTGGGACGGCGCGAATAGTCAGATCATTTATGCGCTTCCGGAGGAAATCCGGTATTTTCCGGCAGATGAGGCAAAGAACGGCAGGACGCCGGATGTGGCCATGTGGGATAAGAGTGTCTGGCTTTCCGCGGATCTGGTGCTGGAATATACAAACGTAAGGATTGAGCGTTATGCGGATGGAGAAACGAAGCGGGTTTTTGTTGATACAATCTGGGACACGGCGGATGCGGCAGATCTGAAAAAGGACGCGAAAGTGCGGACACGCGGAGGAGTAAAAAGCGCGATTCTTGTTGACGCGGCCAGGGGTGAGACCGTGGAGATCCTGGAAATGCTGGAAAACTGGGCACGGGTGCGTACGGAAAGCGGCTGCATAGGATATGTACAAAGTAAACTCCTGATAAATGAGCGGGAAGTCCAGAGAATCAGCAGCTTTCAGGAGCCTGTCTATACCAGCATTTCCATGGAAGATCCGGTGGTCATGGTCTGGCATCAGACGATGACGGAGGCGGCCAATCAGACGATGGAGGAACTGATGGCAGGGACGGACGGCGTGAACGTGATAGCACCGACCTGGTTTATGCTGACAGCCAACGACGGCAGCTACGACAGCTTGGCGGACAGCGCGTATGTGGAGAAGGCACATGAACTGGGGATACAGGTTTGGGCTGTTGTGGATAATTTCAATCGCGGCGATGCGGTACAGTCTGACATTCTATTTGCTGATACGCAGGCACGCCAGAAGCTGATCACGGATTTGATAGCCGAAGTGAGAGAATACGGGATTGACGGGATCAATCTTGATATTGAGGGGATTCCGCGTGCGGCCGGCGAGCATTATGTACAGTTTATCCGGGAGTTGTCGGTGGACTGCCGGAAAAATGGCATTGTGTTGTCAGTGAATACATATGTGCCTTCCGCATATACGGCGTTCTACAATCGGGCGGAGCAGGGACGTGTGGCGGATTATGTTGTCATTATGGGATACGATGAGCATTACGCCGGGGGAGAAGCGGGATCGGTGGCCTCGCTCGGCTATGAGCGCCAGGGGATAGAGGATACACTTAAGGAGGTTCCCGCAGATAAAGTGATCAGCGCGATTCCGTTTTATACACGGGTGTGGAACGTGTCCTCGGATGGTACGACCTCGACGGCCATGGGCATTTCAGCGGCGAAGTCCTGGGTGGAAGAACATGGCATGGAGCTGTATTGGCAGGAAGAGCTGGGGCAGTATTACGGGGAGCTTGCCACGACGGATGGAACCTATTATCTGTGGATGGAGGAAGAACGATCGATCGCGGCAAAGATGGAACTGATTGAGCAGTATGGTCTGGCTGGCGTGTCCTGCTGGAAGCTGGGCTTTGAACCACCGGAAATCTGGGAAATTGTGCGGTTGGAAGGGAGCAGCCGGTAATGAAAACAAATCCTTGCGCGGCACGCAAACAGAAAATGAAGGCACTGCAGGTATGCCTGGTGGCGATGACCGTGGCGCTAATGATGCTGGGCGGCTGTGGAAAATTCATGGAGAAAGATACCGGGACAGAGACATCTCTGGAGGCGGAGCGGCCGGGTTCTGAAGATGAGACGGACACGGTAAAGCAGACGGAAGCGATACCGGATACCATAGCGCCTTTCCCATCAAAAGCGGATAAGGATAAAAGCGAGAATGAGAATGGTGGGGACGGAGAAGACAGAACCGAAAAGAACGGAGAAGATGCGGCGGGCGAGTGGGATCCCGACGAGGGCAGGCGGATATTTCTGGCAACGGACATCCATTATCTGTCGCGGGAACTTACGGACGGCGGAGAATATTTTCAGCGCATGGTGGAGCATGGCGACGGCAAGGTTGTGACTTACATAGACCAGATCACGGACGCTTTTTTTGAGGAAGTGATTGAAGAGCAGCCGGACGTACTGATCCTGAGCGGTGATCTGACGCTGGAGGGCGAGAAACAAAGCCATCAGGAACTGGCGGAAAAGCTTTATGAAGTACAGGATGCCGGGATTACGGTGCTGGTGATACCGGGCAACCATGATATTAACAACCGCCAGGCGGCGTGTTATGAAGCGGATCAGCGTCTTCCGGCAGAATACACGACGCCAGAGGAATTCCGGGAGATTTATGCGGATTTTGGCTATGACGAGGCGGCTTCTGAGGATGCGTACAGTCTGAGTTATCTCTATGAGTATGACGATGAAACCTGGTTTCTGATGCTGGATACCTGTATGTATACGCCAAAGGCTAAGGTGGGCGGCTCGATTTCTCAGGAGACCTATGACTGGATTGAGGATCGGCTGGAGGAAGCATGGGATGTCGGCGTGGATGTGATTCCGGTCGGCCATCACAATCTTCTGGATGAAAGCGAAATTTATGTGGACGACTGTACGATCGAGCATGGGGAGCAGCTGGCGAGAATGCTGGAGGATTGGGGAATCACCCTGTTTCTGAGCGGTCATCTGCATGTACAGCATTATGATCGCAACCGGGAAAACCGCGGCATCTGGGAGGCGGTGACAAGCTCGCTGGCGACGCCTGCCTGCAAATATGGCGAAATTTATTATTACCGGGGCGGGGAATTTTTCTACCAGACCAACACGGTTGATGTGGAAGGCTGGGCTCTGCGTAACGACCGGGAAGAGGAAGATCTGCTGAATTTTGAAAGCTTCCGGGAACCGTTTTTGCTGCGGGTGTTTTATAATCAGTCTTACGACGCGCTGCAGGAGATTCCGGAGCTGACAGAGGATGAGCGTATACGTATGTCGGATCTGTATTCCTTCCTGAATTATCATTATTATCAGGGCACGGCCTGTGAGATTCGTGATGATATCATTGAGAATCCAGATTATGAACTATGGCTGAATGACGGTTCTTTCACGATACTTTCGGACTATGTGCAGTATATTATTGAGGACGCTGTGCATGATTACAACCGGATCTCTTCGGTTGAGTAAGCGGAGAAGGTTCTTTTTCGGGCGGTGGACGGATATACTGTATAAAGCCGCGGGCAGGGTGAGTGCCGGATGAAAGAACGTGGGCCGGAAGTTCTGATGGGATTTATGCTGTTGTTGTTTGTGTATCTGATTTCGAGCCGTGCGGGGATGATGGTTTCCGGACAGAATGTGACAGCAGCAGAAGAAAGACCGGTGGTCGTAATCGACAGTGGCCACGGCGGTTACGACCCGGGTAAGGTCGGGGTGAACGGAAGCCTGGAAAAAGATATTAATCTGCAGATCGCTCTGCGCCTGAAATCGTTTCTGGAAGCTGCCGATGTGCGTGTCGTGATGACGCGCGAGGATGACCGCGGTTTGTACGAAGAGGGCGACAGTAATAAAAAAGCGGCGGACATGAAAAACCGCTGTGCGCGGATTAACGAGGCAGAACCGACACTGGTGGTAAGTATCCATCAGAACAGCTATCACGAGGAGTATGTTCGCGGAGGTCAGGTTTTCTATTATAAAGACTCGGAAAAAGGAAAGCGTCTGGCGCAGATTCTGCAGCGGCGCTTTGATTATGTACTGGGCGAGGAAAACACGCGGAATGAAAAACCTAATGGGAATTATTATCTGCTCCTGCATGTGCGACGGCCGATTGTGATTGTCGAATGTGGATTTCTTTCCAATTGGCAGGAGGCCGCGGCGCTGGCTACGGAAGATTATCAGAGCCGCCTGGCCTGGACGATTCACATGGGTATACTGGAATACCTGAATACAGATGCGGATGAAATCACTTGATCATGAGCCTTGCTGCGATCTCTTTGCCGCTGGGTGTGTTTGCAACGCCGCCCTCACCGGTTTCCCGCAGGGAGACATGTATGGCTTCGCCCACTTCACGCATGGCGTCGATTACCTGGTCCGGCGGGATGCGGCTGGTGATACCGGCCAGCGCCATGTCCGCCGCGGAGAGCGCGCTCATGGCGCCGATTACGTTCCGTTTTACACAGGGAATCTCTACAAGGCCGGCCACCGGGTCGCATACGAGGCCGAGCAGATTTTTCAGTGCCATAGCAGCGGCCTGTATGATCTGCCCGCAGTCGCCGCCGCGGATGGAGACCAGCGCTCCGGCAGCCATGGAGGCGGCGGCACCGATCTCAGCCTGACAGCCGCCGGAAGCTCCCGCAATGAACGCGCGGGCGGCGATGACCTGACCGATCCCGGCGGCGGTATACAGGGCTTGGATAATCTGTTTTTCCTCGGCGCGGTTTTCCCGATAGAGCGGCACGAGGACGGCGGGAAGGACACCGCAGGCGCCTGCGGTGGGAGCAGCAACAATCCGCTTCATGCAGGCGTTGGATTCGCCCATCTGGAGTGCCTGGGCAATGACTTCGGAAACAAAGTCGCCGCAAAGGGTATTCCCTTTTCGCCGCCATGCTTCCATCTGACCGCCCATGCCGCCGACGAGGCCGCTCTGTGATGTCAGTGTTTCATCATAAGCATTGGAAGCGTCCAGCATGGCCTGCCACATGTTCCGCATCGTATCTATCGACGTAGATTCACTGGCGGAGCGTTCATTCATATCGTCAAGAAGCACTGCTCTCCAGAACGGTACTGCTTCCGCTTCGCAGAATCGGCAAATCTCTTCTAAGGATTCATAAGCCATTATTTTTACGCCTCCCCCTCGATGTAGATCACCTTAGTAATGCCTTCGCGGCCTTCCAGCCAGCGGAGCGCTTCCGGTGGAACCGGCTGGTCAATTTCCATGACCATGACTGCGCAGCCGCCCCGTTTCCCACGATAGAGATTCATATTTGCGATATTGATAGAGGCACCGGCCAGCATGCCGGTCACCTGAGCCACATAACCGGGGGTATCCGTGTTGTATACAATCAGCGTGTGTACTTCGCCGCTGAAATTAACGATAATTCCGTCCAGTTTGTTTACCATGATGCGGCCGCCGCCGACAGAAGAAGCCTGTACCTCGATGGCCTTTCCATCTTCGCTGACTACGTTTAAAAGTGCGGTGTTGGGATGTGCACCGGAAATCTGAATATTGTGAAAATCCAGCTCCAGCCCCTCCTGCCGGGCAAGTACAAGGCTGTCCGGAATCCGCATATCGTCCGGCCGCATGCCGAGAAGCCCGGCTGCCAGTGCCCTGTCGGTACCATGACCTTTTCCCGTAGCGGCGAATGAACCGTGCAGGCCGATGGAGGCCTTTACCGGGCGGCCGCGCAGCAGTGAGCGCGTAATATAGCCGATGCGCACGGCTCCCGCAGTGTGGGAGCTGGAAGGCCCGACCATTACCGGGCCGAGGATGTCAAAAATGTTCATAAAATTGCCTCCGAAATTCTGTCTGGCGTAAATTCATTGGTGCTACTGTACTTCATTTTTATATGAAAATCAAGCTCAAATCGGCCGGATACCCGGTTGCTGAACCCTTGCCGAAGTACTCACTGAGTACTCTGATTTTTTTCTTGACATTTGAATATTTCGATGTATAATTGGTTACTGAATTAAAATTTTATCGCGACGATGGGAAAGCGAGCGTCGAAGAAATCTTCAGAGAGCCGTCGGATGGTGCGAGACGGTGAGGGAAGCGGCGCAAGTATCGGCCCGGAGCTATTCACCGAAGGAGGCGGCCTGCATGGGAGTCTCTGCGTAGGCTGGATCGGAAAGCATCCGTTATCGTGCTGCTCATTGACCGCAAGGCGATGAGGTCGAGGTGGTTGCCGTTGGCAGCAAGAAGAGTGGTACCGCAGAAGTTAAGGCTTTTGTCTCTTTGATTGAAAAAGAGGCAGGAGCTTTTTTTCATTCAATGGTCTCTGCATCGTGCCGCGGATTTTGGCGGGAAGCCAGTTTTTGCGACAGATGATTGACAATATATTTTCAGAAACAGTAGGTTATCGAATTTTAAGGAGGATGTGACTTATGAAAAAGAGCACAAAAGTGATGGCGCTCGCACTGGCAGCGGTGATGGCGTTTGGCATGACCGGATGCGGCGGTTCTTCATCGACGGCGACGACCGCTGCGGCAACGACCGCGGCAGCGACAGAGGCGGCCGCGGCGGAGACGGAAGCGGCTGAGACTGAGGCGGAGACAGAGCCGGCGGCGGTTGAGGCAACGGTATTTAAGTTCGGCACGACCGTGAATGAGCAGGACAGCTTCCAGGTGGCGGCGGAGAAGTTCGCTGAGCTGGTAAAGGAGCGCACAAACGGCGCGTATGAGATTGAGATTTATCCGAACGGGACCCTGGGCGGCGAGCGCGACATGCTGGAGAGCATGCAGATCGGCACGCTGGATATGGGTATCATTACGAGCGGCCCGTTCATCAATTTCTCTTCGGCAATGGGCGTGCTGGATATGCCGTATCTGTTTGCCAACAATGAGGAAGCTTACAAGATTCTTGATGGTGAGATCGGCAAGGAACTGCTTGACACGCTGCAGGATTCCGGCCTGAAGGGTCTGGCTTACGCGGAGCGCGGCTTCCGCAACCTGACCAACAGTGTGCGGCCGATTGAGAGCGCATCTGACCTTGAGGGTCTGACCATCCGTATTATGGAGAACGATGTTTATACCGCGACCTTCCAGGCGCTGGGTGTCAATGCGACCCCGATGGCGTGGGCGGACGCGCTGACTGCTCTGCAGCAGGGTACTGTGCAGGGCCAGGAGAACCCGGTCAGCGTAATTTATTCCTACAGCCTGTGGGAGTCCCAGAAGTACGTGACGCTGGATCGCCATTCTTATTCGACGGCGATCATCACGATGAGTGGCGAGCTGTTCAACTCTCTGGATGCGGATACACAGCAGATTTTCCTGGATTCCGCGCAGGAGGCGGCTGAGTATGAGCGTGCGTGGGTGGCTGCTCAGGAGAGCGACCAGCTGCAGGCGTTGAAGGACAATGGTATGGAGGTTATTGAGACTCCGGATACCGAGTCGTTCCGCGCGGCGGTTCAGTCTGTTTACGATCAGTATACGGAGTATGCCGATTACATTTCCAGAATTCAGGCGGAACTGGCGAACTGATAGAAGTGGTCTGATGGAAAGGAGTCGAGAGTTTTGGCGATTGTACATGGGATAAGGAAAGTGAGCGACCTGCTTGACCGGATCATGATTGCGGTGGCGGTGGTTATGCTGGGAGCCATGGTTATCATTACCGGAGCGCAGATTATCTGCCGTATCTTCTTTACCTCGCTGGCATGGAGCGAGGAGGCGACCCGCTACCTGCTGATCTGGAGCACGATGCTGGGAGCGGGCTGCGTGTACAAGCACAGCGGCCATATCTCGATCACACTGCTCCAGGACGCGATGCCGAAAGCAGTCCGCGAATTGATGATTATCGCGGTTCATCTGGTCTGCATGGTGTTGTTCGGCGTTATTTTTTACAACGGCGTGAAGTATTTCGGTCGCCAGGGCAACCAGCTCTCCGCGGCCATGCGCCTGCCGATGCGGTATGTTTATACTTGCATTCCAATCGGCGCGGCGGTGATGGCGTTTCACGCGCTGAGCATGACGCTGGATCATCTAATGGCGCTTTTCGGAAAGGAGGCGGCGTAAGCGATGGCGGCACTATTGTTTATCAGTTTTATTTTGCTGTTGCTGCTGGGCGTGCCCGTGGCGTTCTCAATCGCGATTTCCGCGCTTCTGGTGCTGATGAAGGGCGATGTGCAGTTGCTGATGATCGTGCAGCGGATGTTTACGGCAGCGGATTCGTTTTCGCTGATTGCGGTTCCGTTCTTTATCCTTGCCGGAGATCTGATGTCGAAGGGCACCGTCTCCAAGGTACTGGTAGAGTTCGCTGAGGCCTGCCTTGGCATGATTAAAGGCGGACTCTCCATTGTATCGGTGCTGGCCGGCATGTTTTTCGCGGCGATTTCCGGTTCCGGAGCGGCCACGACGGCCGCGGTTGGCGCGACGCTGATCCCGGAGCTGAAAAAGCGCGGTTATGACGAGGGAAGATCGGCGGCGCTGATTGCGGCGGCCGGCACGATCGGCGTGGTTATTCCGCCGTCCGTACCGATGGTGCTCTACGCGGTCATTGCCGAGGTGAGCGTTAACACCCTGTTTAAGAATGGTTTTGTGCCGGGCGTGCTGATGGGGCTGATTCTGATCATTATTTCGCTCTATGAGGCGAAGAAATTCAATTACCCGCGCGGAACCCGGTTTTCCATTAAGAATGTAATAAAGACATTTTTCAAGGCGATCTGGGGCATTCTGATGCCGGTGATCATCCTCGGCGGTATTTTTTCCGGTTACTTTACGCCGTCTGAGGCAGCGGATGTGGCGGTTATCTATGCGGTTCTCGTATCCGTGTTCCTGTACCGCGATCTGGGACCGAAGGAGCTGTTCAACCTTATGAAAGGCAGCGCAAAGACCTCGGCTGTCATCATGATCATCATTTCCTGCAGCGGCCCGTTCAGCTGGGTGCTGGCAAACTGGAAGATTCCGGAGGCAATCTCCGGGGCGGTGCTGGGTGTATCGTCAAACCCGTATATCATCATGTTCCTGATTGCGATCACTGTCCTGATTGCGGGCGTATTTATGGAAACGTCCTCGGCGATCATTATCCTGACGCCGGTATTTCTGCCGCTGATCAAGGCGATGGGGATCAGTCTGATTCACTTTGGTATCGTCTTTGTCGTCGGTATCGCGATCGGTATGATCACGCCGCCGGTGGCGATTAACCTGTTTGTCGCGTCCGGTATTACAGGACTGCCGATTGAAAAAATCGCAAAGGCCGTCATACCCTATCTGTTCGGCCTGATCGTGGTGTTTTTCCTGATTCTGTATGTGCCGATGCTGGTGCCGGGACTGATGTAAGGAGGAAGACTACGACGATGGAAACTGGAAAAAGGTGACGTCCGAAAGCAGACAGGATGATATTGCAGATATAATAACAGAAAAGATTTGACCCCGGGTCGTTCCGGGGTCTTTTCCGACTTTTCGCCCCGGCAGAATCGATTGGGATATGAATGCAATCGACGGGGATATGAATGTGCTGGAAAAGCAGAAGCATGGGAGACGCAAAAAACAAATGGAGACAAAACTGGTCAGAATAGAAAATCCGACCGCGGTGCGGGATGAGGATCTGAAGGAGGCGGCACAGATTCTGCGTGAGGGCGGCTTGGTAGCCTTCCCTACGGAGACGGTGTATGGCCTGGGGGCGAATGCCCTGGACGAGACCGCGGCAAAAAAAATCTATGCCGCAAAGGGCCGTCCTTCGGATAATCCGCTGATTGCGCATATTTCCTGTATGCGGGAACTGGGGCCGCTGGTGAGCGAGATCCCGGAGGCGGCGCTGCTGCTGGCGCGGGCGTACTGGCCAGGTCCGATGACACTGGTGCTGCCAAAGAGTACGCGTGTCCCCTATGGAACGACCGGCGGGCTGGATACCGTCGCGGTGCGGATGCCGAGCGATCCGGTCGCAAACCGTCTGATCCGCCTGGCGGGGGTGCCGGTCGCGGCGCCAAGTGCGAATCTGTCCGGTCGGCCCAGTCCGACGACGGCAGAGCATGTCCGGCAGGATATGGACGGGCGGATTGAGATGATCCTTGACGGCGGTCCGGTGGGGATCGGTGTGGAATCGACGATCGTCGATCTTTCGGGCGAGACGCCGACGCTTCTGCGGCCGGGCGCGGTGACAATGGAGATGTTGCGGACGGTGCTCGGCGCGGTGGAAATTGACCCGGCGATCGTCGGGCCGCCGCAGGAGGGGCTGCGCCCGAAGGCACCGGGAATGAAATACCGGCATTACGCGCCCCGGGCGGAGCTGACGCTGTTTGAGGGAGAACCGGCGGCAATGACCGCGGCAATCAATCGCGCGGCCGCGGAGCAGCTGGCTGTGGGAAAGCGCGTCGGCGTGATCTGCACGGATGAGACAAAAGATGGCTATTGTGACGGCGTGCTGCTGCGCAGCGTCGGCGCACGCGCGTATGAGGAGACGATCGCGCACAATCTGTTCGCGGTGCTGCGTGAATTTGATGATTTTGATGTGGATCTGATTTATTCGGAAGGATTTCCGAGAGATCATCTCGGACAGGCGATCATGAACCGACTTGTGAAGGCGGCGGGGTATCGCGAGGTGAAAGTCTGAGACCGCGAAATGGAGGTCGAGACCGAAACCGAAACGCAGAGATTTGAGGTTGGAACTTGGATTTGAAAAAGGAGGAAGGCTGCGATGATGGAAACTGGAAAGCGGACAGATTATATTTCCTGGGACGAATATTTTATGGGGGTGGCCGAGCTCTCGGCGAAACGTTCCAAAGATCCCAGTACGCAGGTGGGAGCCTGCATTGTAAGCGAGGACAATAAGATTCTCTCGATGGGCTATAATGGTTTCCCGATCGGGTGCTCGGATGATGAATTCCCCTGGGGAAAGGAGCATCAGGACGATGATCCCTATAACGCGAAATATTTTTATTCGACGCACAGCGAGCTGAACGCGATCCTGAATTACCGCGGCGGAAGTCTGGAAGGAAGTAAGATTTATGTGACCCTGTTTCCCTGCAACGAATGCGCCAAGGCGATCATTCAGGTGGGCATCAAGACGCTGATTTATGGTTGCGATAAATACGCGGATTCGGCGGCAGTGCGTGCCTCAAAGCGGATGCTGAATGCGGCGGGCGTGCGTTATTACCAGTATGAAAAAACCGGACGAAAAATCGAGATTGATGTGTAGCGGCAGGCAGAATGGGAGAAACTATGCAGCAAAGCTATATTGCGATCGACATTGAGACGACCGGCCTTGACGTGAAACGCGACCGGATCACGGAGATCGGGGCGATCCGGGTAGAGAATGGCGCAGAGAGTGCGCAGTTCCATACGCTGGTCAACCCGCATCGGATGTTGGAACCACGGATCGTGAAGCTGACGGGAATCACGGATGAAATGCTCACGGGCGCACCGGATGTGGGGGAAGTGATTGGCGAGCTGGTGGCGTTTTGCAGGGATCTGCCGCTTTTGGGTCACCATATCCTGTTTGATTACCGGTTTTTAAAGCAGGCTGCGATTAACCAGCGTCTTACCTTTGAAAAAAATGGCATTGATACGCTCACAATCTGTCGCCGGATGATGCCGAAGGAGGAAAAAAAGAACCTGGAAAACGCCTGCGCTTATTTTGGCGTGCCAAGAGAGCAGGCGCACCGCGCCCTGGGCGACGCGCGGGACGCCCATCGGCTTTTTCTGCGGCTGTGCGCGGCCGCAAAGCCGGAGGATGAGGAAGCATTTTTGCCGCGGCCGCTGACGTGCAGGGTAAAACGGGAGCAGCCGGCTACGAAAAGGCAAAAAGAGGGCTTGCGGTATCTGCTAAAATATCATAAAATAGAGCTGCCTGTGCAGATTGACGATCTGAGCCGCAGTGAAGTATCGCGTTATGTCGATCGGATTATTCTGCACTATGGGCGGATTCCGGAAGAAGTGGTAAGAAGAGGTGAATAAATCATGAAAAAGATGAGCAGCAGCAAGACGAAGCGTATCGTTTGCGCGGTTGTCGCGGTGATTCTGGTGTTGGCAATGGTAGTGCCGATGGCGCTGAGCGCGATGGTTTAAAAAATGCGGGAGTTTTGAGGGCGGCTATGAAAAAAAAGAAGCTGGCGGGCGGATTGGCGGCAGCATTTCTATCGGCGGCAGCCATGATGTTTTCTGCCTGGGCGGCAGAACCGACGATTCCGGAGGGAGTGTATGTCAGCGACGTATCGCTTGGGGGCATGACGAAAGAGGAAGCGCGTCAGGCCATTGATGACCGCATAGAGGAACAGGCGGGCAGGCAGCTTGAACTGGACGTCGGCGGAGAGATATTAACTGCGCAGATGGGGGATCTGGGGCTTTCCTGGAGCAATGAGGACGAGCTTGCAAAAGAGCTGGAAAAGCTTTCCGAGGGGAACCTGATCGAGCGCTATATGGCCGCGAAAGATTTGCAAAAGGATCCGTTGTATATTGATCTGGATCTGGAAATTGATGGCGGACATCTTGCGGTATTCCTGGAGGGACAGGAAACGGGTCTGTCTGCGGAACCGCAAAATGCGATGATTACACGGATAGACGGCGTATTTGAGATCACGGATGGAGTGCCCGGAGAGATGGTGGATGTTGATGCGACGGAGGCTCGTATCAATGAGGTGCTTCTGGCAGATGATGGCAGCGGCAGTGATATTGCTGTAGAGGCGGTGCTTGTGCGGCAGGAACCGGAGGTTACCCGGGAGCAGCTGGCGACGATTGGCGATGTGCTGGGCAGCTTTTCGACGGATTTTTCTTCGAGCGGCGCAGCCCGCTCCAAAAATCTCGCCAATGGCGCGGGCAAGATCAACGGCTGTGTGCTGATGCCGGGAGAGACGCTTTCCGGCTATGAGTATATGCACCCGTTTACGACGGCAAACGGCTATTATACGGCGGCAGCCTATGAGAACGGTATGGTAGTGGACAGTGTCGGGGGCGGCGTGTGCCAGATCGCTACGACATTGTACAATGCGGCATTGCAGGCAGAGCTGGAGATCACGCAGCGGCAGAACCATTCGATGATTGTCACCTATGTGAAGCCGTCGATGGACGCGGCGATTGCCGGTACCTATAAGGATATTAAGATCACGAACAATTACAGTACGCCGGTTTATATTGAGGGCTACACGTCAGGTAAGACGCTGACCTTTACGATTTACGGGAAGGAAACGCGGCCGGAGAACCGAAAGATCGAGTATGTGTCGGAAACATTAAGCAGGACAGATCCCGGTGCGCCCACGGAGCGGCTTGACACGAGTCTGGCTCCCGGCACGCGCCAGAAGGTACAGTCGGCGCATGTCGGATTGAAATCCCGGCTGTGGAAGGTTGTCCGCGTGGACGGTGTGGAGACAGAACGCACACTTTTGAATACCGATACTTACAACGCATCCAAGGCCATTTATCTGGTCGGACCGGCTGTGCCGGAGGCGACGGTAACGGAGACTGTGCCGTCGACAGAGACGCAGGGCAGTGCTGCGGAAAACACCGAAAATGCCGGAGCTGCGGGAGACGCTGGAAACGCTGGAAACGCAGAAAACAATCTTGGTGTGACAGCACCGCCGCAGGCAGAGGCCGCACCGCAATCAGAGTCGACGCCTCCGGCGGAGACGACATCGCAGGCGGAAACAACATCACAGGCGGAGACGACGTCACAGGCGGAAACGACATCGCAGCCGGAAACGCCGCCGCAGTCCGCGGTGCAGATTCCGTCCGGACCGGGGATGTAGAAAGCGGATTTATGACGTCTGGCGGTAAGGAGGATAGGAGTTATGAGAGAAAAAATTTTGGCGGTAATCGAGAAAAACAGCCGCATTGATATTAAGGATCTGGCGATTTTGCTTGGCGAAAGCGAGGTCGCAGTGGCAAATGAGATCGCCGATATGGAGCGGGAAAACGTGATCTGTGGTTATCATACGCTGATCAACTGGGAGAATACCGGTGAGGAAAAGGTCAATGCGATGATCGAGGTCAAGGTGACGCCGCAGCGCGGCATGGGCTTTGACAAGCTGGCTGAGCGGATTTATCAGTACAGCGAGGTAAACGCGCTCTATCTGATGGCGGGATCGTTTGATTTTATGGTGATCATTGAGGGCAAGACGATGCGGCAGGTGGCTCAGTTTGTCTCGAACAAGCTCGCGCCCCTGGATTCCGTGCTGAGCACGGCCACCCATTTTGTACTCAAAAAGTATAAGGATCATGGCACTGTCCTCTGCAGCGAGATCCCGGATGAAAGGATGCTGATTACGCCATGAGGAACCCTCTGTCGAAAAAGATTGTTACGATCCCCCCGTCCGGCATCCGCCGGTTTTTTGACATTGTCAGTGAGATGAAGGATGCGATTTCCCTCGGTGTGGGTGAGCCGGATTTTGATACACCCTGGCATATTCGTGAGGAGGGAATCTATTCGCTTGAAAAGGGAAGGACGTTTTATACAGCGAATGCCGGGCTGCGTGAGCTGCGCGTAGAATTGCATAATTATGTCAATCGAAAATATCATGTCAGTTACGATCCGGACAGCGAAATCCTTGTGACCGTGGGTGGAAGTGAGGCAATTGATATCGCGATGCGCGCAATGCTGGATCCCGGCGACGAGGTGCTGGTGCCGCAGCCGAGCTATGTCTCTTATGTGCCGTGTGCCGTGCTGGCTGACGGCGTGGCGGTGACGATTGAGCTGGAGGAGAAGGATCAGTTCCGCCTGACGCCGGAAAAGCTCCGGGAGAAGATTACGCCCCGGACGAAGCTGCTTGTGCTGCCGTTCCCCAACAATCCCACGGGAGCGGTCATGAGACGGGAAGACCTGGAGAAGATTGCCGCGGTTGTCGAGGAGCATGATCTTTTTGTGCTTTCGGATGAGATCTACGCGGAGCTTACCTATGGGGAGGAGCGGCATGTCTCATTTGCCTCGCTCCCGGGCATGAAGGAACGCACGATTCTTATTAATGGATTTTCCAAAGCGTTCGCGATGACCGGCTGGCGCCTGGGTTATGCCTGCGGGCCGGCGGTGATCCTCAAGCAGATGACCAAGATTCATCAGTTTGCGATTATGTGCGCGCCCACGACGAGTCAGTACGCGGCGGTCGACGCGCTGAAAAACAGCGATGAGGACGTTGTACATATGCGTGAATCCTACGACCAGCGCCGCCGTTATCTGCTGCACGCATTTGAGGAGATGAACATTCCCTGCTTTGAGCCGCTGGGGGCTTTCTATGTTTTCCCAAACATCAGCCGCTTTGGCATGACGTCGGAAGCGTTCGCGATGCGGCTGCTGGAGGAGGAAAAGGTGGCTGTAGTGCCGGGGACAGCATTCGGCGACAGCGGCGAGGGCTTTTTGCGGGTTTCCTATGCCTATTCGCTCAAGAGCCTCAAGGAAGCGCTTGGCCGGATGGAGCGTTTCGTAAACCGGCTGGATGGGAAGATTTAAGTGACATAAAGCTGATGATAATATTCCAAAAAACGGTGCGCGTCCTCTGCGGACGAAGCGCCATTTTTTTGTCCGGAGCTAAGTGCCCGAAGAAGGTGTGGAAATTAAACAAAAAAGCAGTTGTGTCTGTTGGGTAGATGTGTTATTTTGTATATAGTCGGCAATGCCTGCCTGTACAATACAAGGAGAAAGGAAAGTAAGAAATGGCAAAAAGAGCTGTCCGTATGGGGATCGACGTAGGCGGCACTTACACCAGGTGCGTGGCTATGGACAATGAAACCCATGAAATCATCGGCAAAAATGAAGTGAAAACGACGCATGACGACAAAGATGGTGTTGCCATCGGTGTAGCACAAAGCTTTAAAAACTGTATGAGGGAAAACAATATCGCGCCGGAGGATGTTGTCTTCGTGGCGCATTCCACGACACAGGCGACGAACGCGTTGATTGAGGGCGACGTCGCCGATGTCGGTATCGTCGGCGTCACGGGGGGGCGGTCTCGGCGGTTTTCTGGCAAAAGGTTTGCTGGCGTTGAAGGACATCGTCCTGGATGAAAAGGCCGACAAAAAGATCCGGGTCTTCAGCAGCTTTACGAAGAAAAAGGATCTGAGCGAGGACAATATAAATAAAGAAATTGACAGTCTGACGGACCAGGGCGCGCAGGTTATCGTCGCGTCGATGGCATTCGGCGTGGACAGTATGAATGAGGAGATGATGATCCGGGACTGTGCGGAGAAGAAGAACATCCCGGTTTCCATGGCTTCCGATATTACGAAACTGTACGACCTGACCAGCCGGACCCGCGCCGCTGTGATCAATGCTTCGACTCTGCCGAAGATGATGGCGACCGCGAATGCGACCGACTCTTCCGTGCGCGCGGCAGGCGTTACCGTACCGCTGATGATGATGTGCGGAGACGGCGGTGCTATGGAGATCAGCGAGATGAGGAAGCGTCCGGTCCTGACAGCGTTCTCCGGTCCGGCGGCTTCCGTTATGGGGTCTCTGCTGTATCTGCGCGTCGCCGATGCGATTTGTTTCGAGGTTGGCGGCACGACTACTAATATCGGTGTGATTAAGAATGGTCGTCCGGGCGTCGATGGTGCGCAGGTCGGAGGACATGATACTTATATCAGCTCCCTGGATGTGCGTGCCCTGGGCTGCGCCGGCGGTTCCATGGTCCGTATCAACGACAGGGAAGTCGTCGACGTCGGTCCGCGTTCCGCGCATAGCGCAGGTTGCGAGTATGCCTGTTTTACGCCGGAGGATGAGATCGTCGATCCGCAGATCGAGATGATCAGCCCGAAGCCGGGTGATCCGGCGGATTACGTCGCGATCCGTTTAAAGAGCGGCAAGCGCATCTGCTTTACCAACACCGACGCGGCTAACGTGCTCGGTCTGATTGATGAGAAATATTTCGCGCACGGCAATGCCGGCGCGGCGCGCACGGCGATGCAGCCGGTCGCGGATAAGTTGGGTATCACCGTGGAAGAGCTGGCCGCTCAGATTCTGGATAAGGGCTATGAGAAGGTCAGCGCCTGCATCAACACACTGGCAGAGAAATACCAGTTCGACAGCGAGAGCATGAAACTGGTCGGCTGCGGGGGCGCCGCTGCAGTCCTGGTGCCGTACTGCGCCAAGAAGATGGGTCTGCAGTATAATATTCCGGAGAATGCGGAGATTATTTCCTCCATCGGTGTGGCGTTGTCCATGGTTCGTGATGTCGAGGAACGTGTGATTCGAAAGTGAGTGAGTAAACAGCATGGGAATAAATGGTACGCCCGCTTCGGAGCGGGTACATATTGCTTTTTTTGGACGCAGGAACGCGGGAAAATCCAGTATAATCAACGCAGTGACGGGGCAGAATCTGGCGGTTGTCTCTGAAGTGAAGGGGACGACGACAGATCCCGTGTATAAGACGATGGAGCTTTTGCCGGTCGGCCCGGTGGTAATGATCGATACACCGGGGATTGATGATGAAGGCGGCCTTGGTGATCTGCGCGTGAAGCGAAGCTACCAGGTGCTCAACAAGACAGACGTGGCCGTGCTGGTCGTTGACGCCGTGGAGGGGGTTGGCGAGCCGGAGAAAAAGTTAATCGAGCGATTTGAGGCCAAGGAGCTGCCGTATCTGATCGTGTATAATAAGGCGGATCTGCTGTTGCCATCTTCGCAGCGCGAGAGGACAAACGATACGTCGTCCGGGACGGCACATACAGCTGATGAGATCGCAGGCCTTAAGGAAGCGGCTTTTAAGCCGTCGTCAGTTCCGAAGCTGTATGCCAGTGCGGTTACCGGAGAAGGGATCTATGAGCTGAAAGAACGGATTGCCGCGGTTGCGCGCGCGGAGGAATCGGACCGGCGTATTGTCGGCGACCTCATTTCGCCGGGGGATGTTGTCGTTCTGGTGACGCCGATTGACAGCGCGGCTCCTAAGGGACGCCTGATTCTGCCGCAGCAGCAGACGATCCGCGATATTCTCGAGACCGGCGCGATTGCCATGGTTACAAGGGAGACGGAGCTGAATCAGACGCTGCTAAAGCTTGGCGCGAAGCCGCGGCTGGTGATCACGGACAGCCAGGCATTTGCCGAGGTATCCCGCGACACGCCGGAGGATATCCCGTTGACCTCGTTTTCCATTTTGTTTGCCCGCTATAAGGGCGATCTCGCTCAGACGCTGAAGGGCGTGCGTGCGGTGGAACAGCTGCGGGACGGTGACAAAATTCTGATGGCGGAGGGCTGCACGCATCATCGCCAGTGCGACGACATCGGCACGGTGAAGATTCCGCGCTGGCTGAGAGAATATACGGGGAAAAAGCTGGAATTTGTTCCGGTTTCCGGGACGGAATTCCCGGATGATCTGTCACCTTACCGTTTGATTGTGCACTGTGGCGGCTGCATGCTGAATGAACGTGAGATGAAATATCGTCTGGGGTGCGCGCGGGATGCGGGTGTTCCCATGACAAACTACGGTATTCTGATTGCCAGTATGAAGGGAATTCTGGAACGGAGTCTTAAACCGCTGAAGATATATCTGTAATATATATGTACTAAAGGTGAAGGAATATATACGTGCAGAAGAAAAGACAGGAGGTGCCACTGTGAATTACCTGTTTATACTTGTTCTGGGAGCAGTCTGTCTGTACCTGTACGCGATGCTTGGCATGGAGAACCCGGCGGCAGGTGCAGAGGCGGAACTGGGAGCGGCATTCTGGCCGCGGGCGGTGCTGGTGCTGCTGATTATTATGCTGGCAGTCAATTTTGTGCTGGACTGGCGGAGAATGAAGCGGGTCGGCCTGGGCATCGCCGGCAGTTTTGATATCGGTGAGTTCCTTGAGAGCCGCCCTTTCGCCGGAATGATACTGGTGGCGTGTCTGGTAGTGGGGCTTCCGTATGTCGGTTTCCTCCCGGCCTGCTTTGTGTTCCTGATAGCGGGCGGCATTCTGGTTGGCGAAAAGCGGCCGGTGGTACTGTTTTTGTTTTCTCTTGCGGTTACCGTTGTTTTGTATGTGCTGTTTCAGGGACTTTTGGGGGTAAATCTTCCCGGAGGCGAGAATGTGTTCGGCGATTTTTCGAGGCAATGTGCGGCGTTGCTTGGCCTTCTGATGGGAGGTGGCGGGAGTGTTTGAGATTATGAGCGCCGGCGCTGTGCTTGCGGCGGAACCGACAGTGTTTTTGGTGATTCTGATCGGTACGGTCTTTGGGGTGATTTGCGGCGCTTTGCCCGGGATCGGCGCGTCAATGACGCTTGTACTGGCGCTGCCGTTTTCCTGTCGCATGGAACCGGTTACCGCGCTGGCTTTTCTCGTGGCGGTCTACTGCGCGGCGATTGCGGGCGGCGGCATTACCGCGGTCCTGTTCTGTATTCCCGGGACACCGTCGAGCCTGCCGACTACATACGATGGATTTCCGATGGCGCAGCGCGGAGAAACCGGAAAGGCGCTGGGTTATGCGCTGTTTTCATCCGCCATTGGCGGCCTGATCGCGGCGGTGGCGATGGCAGCTCTGACCATTCCGTTAACGGATTTGTCAAATTATTTTCATCTGTCAGAAGAATTTGCGGTTGTCCTGCTCGGCTTGGTGTTGTTAACCTGTTTGGACAGCGGCAATACAGTGCGGACTGTGATTTCGGCGCTGCTGGGTCTTCTGCTGGCCTGTACCGGAACAGATCCGATTCTTGGCGTTCCGCGGCTGGCAACGGGTTTTGGCCCGGTACAGGAGGGGATTGATATTGTTCCTGTAGTGATTGGCTTGTTTATTGTCCCGGCATGCCTTCGCGATACGCGAAAGCCGCTGATTGTGGATACCCGGCGATCGCCGTTTCAGATCGGCCATCGCAATCTCTCGCTGCCGGGTTTCTGGGAATTGTGGGCGATGAAAATTGCGATGCTGCGTTCCGCTGTGGTCGGCATGGTCGTTGGAATTGTCCCGGGCGCGGGCGCGACGATCGCTTCGTTTGTTTCCTACGCGATCGAAAAGCGGCTGTCAAGGCAGCCGGAACTTCTTGGGAAAGGCGCGCCCGGCGGCATTGTCTCGGCGGAGTCGGCGAACAACGCTGCGGCCGGCGGTTCGATGGTGCCTTTGCTGGCGTTTGGGATTCCCGGCGGCAACGCGGCCGCGATCATCATGATCGCGCTTGGACTGCGCGGAATTTATATTGGTCCGAAGCTGATAACGGAACAGCCGGAATATCTGGCCGGGGTGTTCGGCTCGATGCTGGCGACGAATCTGATTATGGTGATCGTGGCGATTGCCCTGGCACGGCTGCTCGCGCGAATCCGGCAGATTCCTTACAGTGTGATCACGCCGCTGACGATGATGCTGGCGGTGCTTGGCACTTATGCGCTGGACGAGAGTACGGATGACGTCGCGCTGATGATCTGTGCCGGTATCGTCGGTTACTTTTTTATGCGTCTGGGCTACAATTCGGCGGCTCTGATTCTTGGTGTGGTTCTCGGACGAATCTGTGAATACGATCTTCGTACGGCCTATCATCTGGCAGACGGGAACCTGGTTGCGGTATTTACGCGTCCGGTTACGGCGGTACTGCTTATGATAAGCGCGCTGGTCTTTGTGCTTTCTCTTTTGTATCCGTGGTACAAAAAACGGAAAATTCGGAAATCACTCCCGGATTTGTAATAAAAAAGTAAGGCGTAATGCGACAATTTATGATATGATGTACGGAAAGGGCAGAGCCGGATGGATGTCCAGGAGGCCGCCGTGCTTGCACGAGCGGGCACAGGGACATCCATCTGGCGAGCGAAGCGACCGAGAAAAACCGTAGGTTTTTCGAGGCTCTGCCCGGGAACCTGGCATTATACTTTTTCGGACTTAATAATATCATACAAATGGAAGAAACCGTCGAAGGAGGAAGCACGATGGCAGAGACAAATATTCTGGTAGTAGACGATGAGCAGGAGATCGCCGACTTGGTAGAGATTTATCTGGTCAGCGACGGATATAAAGTATTTAAGGCATCCAACGCGCAGGACGGGCTGGATATTCTCGAAAAGGAGGATATTCAGATGGTGCTTCTTGATATTATGATGCCCGGCATGAGCGGCCTGGAGATGTGCAAGAAGATCCGTGAGACGAACAACATTCCGATTATCATGCTCAGCGCCAAGTCGACGGATCTGGACAAGATTCTCGGCCTCGGCACCGGCGCGGATGATTATGTGGCGAAGCCGTTCAACCCACTGGAGCTGACGGCGCGTGTGAAATCCCAGCTGCGTCGTTATACCCAGTTGAATCCCAACAGCAACATTCATGAAAATCAGAAAAATGAGATCAGTATCCGCGGCCTGACGATTAATAAGGACAACTACAAGGTTACCGTCTACGACGAGGAAGTCCGGCTGACGCCGATTGAATTTGATATTCTTTATCTGTTGGCTTCCAACCCGGGCAAGGTGTTCAGCACCGATGAGATTTTTGAGAGGGTGTGGAATGAGAAGGTCTACGAGGCGAACAACACGGTGATGGTACATATCCGCCGCTTGCGCGGCAAGATGAAGGAAGACGAACGCCAGGATAAGATCATTACGACGGTGTGGGGGGTAGGATACAAGATTGAAAAGTAGGAAAACCGGCCAGGGCGACGTAAGCCGCCGGTTTCGTACCCGCATGATCATCAACATTATTTACAGCGCGGCGCTGGCCTGTCTGGTCGAAGTCTTTCTGGTGATCAACCTGTCAATGCTGGCGGATTACGCGGGAGGCGCGCAGAGCGAGAACGCGCTGCTGGTTATGGTATACCATTCGGATATGCCGGTCGTACTTGCGTATGTGCTTGTGGGGATCGTCATTTTTTCCGTTTGCTTTTTATTTCTGCAGGAGCGCTCGACCGCTTATATCGGACGGATTTCGGACGCGGTCAAAACCATTTCCGAGGGCGATCTCAATACGACGATCGAGGTCGTGGGGGACGATGAGTTTTCCGCGATGGCGGCCAATCTGAACAAGATGGTTGAGGATATTCGCAGCCTGATGGATCGTGAGCGCGAGTCGGAACGGACGAAGAATGAGCTGATCACGAATGTCGCGCATGACCTGCGCACGCCGTTGACTTCGATCATCGGTTATCTGGAGCTGCTCTCGTCAAAATCAGCGCCGCTTCCGCCTGAAATGCAGAAAAAATACATTGACATTGCTTACAGTAAGGCCAAGCGCCTGGAAAAGCTGATTGAGGATCTGTTTGGTTTTACCAAGATGAACTACGGCAAGATTTCCATGCATATTTCCAGAGTGGACATCATCAAGCTGCTTAGCCAGCTGCTCGAGGAATCCTATCCCAGCTTTGCCGCCAAAGGGCTTTCCTATGAGCTGCAGAGCAATGTGCCGGCCAAGATGATTACCGCGGACGGCAATCTGCTGGCGCGGCTGTTTGACAATCTGATTAACAACGCGGTTAAATACGGAGCGGACGGAAAACGTATTGTCGTGAAGGTCACGGCCGGATCGGAGATTGTACAGGTTTCGGTCACGAATTACGGCTATGTGATTCCGGCGGAGGAGCTGCCGCTGATTTTCGATAAATTTTACCGGGTGGAACAGTCACGCTCCACGAATACCGGCGGCACCGGCCTGGGGCTGGCGATCGTGAAAAACATCGTGGATATGCACAACGGCGACATTACAGTCAGAAGCGATCTGGGCGGTACGGTATTTACGGTCACGCTCCAGGTCAATTTTGACGTTAATAAAGAACATTTTGAAAAACCGGGGTGAAAAAGTGGGCGGAATTTTTCGCAGATTTTATCATGGGAAAAAAGCCGGACGACAGATGGTCGCGGTCTGTGCCGCCCTTCTTTTTTGCGGCCTGGTTTTTTGCGCTCCGAATGAGGTTTTCGCCCGGACGGATGTAAACCTGGAAATCGAGTACGGCTATGACAACACTGCCAAGGGCGGCCGCTATCTGCCGCTTTCTATTGGGATTGAGAATCCGTCTGCCGGTGAGGTGGCGGGCACGCTGCAAATCAAATCGATGGAGTCGGACGGCAGCGTTTACCGCTATGATTTTCCGGCTTCGGTGAGCGCTGAGGAAGACCTGTGGCTGGAGAAATATATCCCGCTGGGAACCCGGGCAAGCCGCCTGTATGTGTCGTTCGTACGGGAAGATGGCGAGGTGCTGGCGAGCGAACGCGTCAAGCTGAATATCAGTCTTGACGTACCGGAGCTGTTTATCGGCCTTCTCTCGGATGATCCGCAGGATCTGCATTATCTGGACGGCGTCGGCGTGAGCTACAGCACGCTGCGCACGCGGACCTTTGACCTTGATGCGGATGATTTCCCGGAGGATGAGATCGGTCTGGACCTGCTGGATGTACTGGTGGTGAACGCGTTTAAGCTGCGCAGTCTTTCGGAGAGCCAGACAGCCGCGATTATGGATTGGGTGCACAGCGGCGGAGTGCTGCTTCTGGGTACCGGAGCACGCGTGGATGATACGCTGGGGCGTTTTGCGCCGGAGCTTCTGGATGCTTCGTATGGTTCCCCGCGTACCTGTATGGTCAATCTCGCGGAAGGTTTTGTGCCGGACGAGAGCGATGCGGAAGAACTGGAACTGACCTGTGTCGATATCCCGCTGCACGGCGGCAATGTGATTATTTCCAGCGGCGGCCTTGCGCTTCTGACGGAGACGGCGAAGGAGCAGGGACTGATTGCCGTGACGGCGTTTGACCTGGCCGAAATCGGCGTATTTTGTTCGCAGCAAACCTCTTATGTGGACTATTTTCTGACCAGTCTGTTGGGCGACAGCCGCATTGATGAACTGGCTGAACTGACCTACGGCGGCGATTCGAGCCGTTACTGGTCGGTGCAGAGCCTGATCAATACGGGAAGTGTGGAGAAGCTGCCGCGGCTGGAATTGTACGCGGCCGTTATTCTTGTGTATCTGCTGCTGCTCGGCCCGGGACTCTACCTGTTTTTGCGGCGGCGCGGGCTGCAGCTTTATTACCGCAGCGGCGTGATTGGCCTGTCGCTGATATTTGCGGTCGTGATTTATCTGCTTGGCAGTACGACACGTTTTCGTTCGCTTTTTTACAGCTATGCGACGATCATCGACGCAGACGATGATTATGTTACGGACACAACGTTTGTCAATATCCGCAATCCCTACAATCGCCCGTATCTGGTGGAATTGCAGCCCGGTTACTCGGTACAGCCCATCACACGCAGTCGTTCGTCCGGCGATGGAAGCAGTACGGAGTTTGCGGAGGAGGATGCGTATCAGATCGCGATTTATCAGTCGGAGGATCGTCTGACGATTCAGGGGCAGAATATCGAACCATTTGCGCCCAGGTATTTCCAGCTTATGAAAAAAAGCGACAATACGGAAGCGATTGGGATCAGCGGCGAGGTGGATTATTTCGAAGGAGAGATTTCCGGGTATATTACCAATTATTTCCCGTATGTGCTGGAAAAAGCAGCGCTGATTCTTTACGGCAACATGGTATATCTGGGCAGGCTGGAGCCGGGCGAGACGAAAAGCCTGGATGATTTGCAGGTTCTGCGTTTCCCGCTCAACAACAGCTATGTGATTTCCGAGTGGATTTCCGGAGAACGGGCATATGCGGAGGCGGATATTGACGATGCGGGCTATCTGCTGGCAATGAAACGATCCGGTATGCTGAAATTTTATCTGGATACTTACCTTTCCTCGTACACGGCCGACGCACGGGTAATCGCGTTTGGCACGGATATGGAGGAGAGCCAGTTCCTTGTGAAAAATGCGGGGGACAGCTACGGACAGACGATGGTGACCTCAGCACTTTCGGTGAATGCCTCGCGGGATCGTCTGCTTTACCGGTCCGTACTGATGAAGACGCCGGAGGTGGTGAGTGGCCAGTATGACGCGCGGACAAATTCAATGACCGGCTCGGAGCCGCTGACGCTGGAATATCAGCTTGGCACCGATATTTCGGTGGAGAGTCTGACCTTTGAGTCGATATCGAATGAATTTCTGGAGAGTGAGAGCGGGAGCCCTATCGAGATTTTTAGCGGAAATATTTATTTTTATAATTATGGCAGCGGCAATTTTGACCGCATGGAGACGGAAGGACGGACGCTGGATATCGAAGAGCTTGATTATTATCTGTCGCCCGGCAACCGGATTACGGTGCGTTATGTCTATGAAGGCGCGCGAACCTATGGTTCCATTCAGCTGCCGATGCCGATGGTCGCGGGGAGGGAAGAATGATGCTAAAGATCCACGGCCTGAAAAAGAATTATGGAAATTACCGTGCGCTCGCCGGTCTCGACCTGGAGATCGCGGAGGGTACGCTCTATGGACTGATTGGTCCGAACGGGGCCGGAAAGACCACGACGATCCGCATTATTACCGGCCTGCTTGCGCCGGATGACGGAACGGTGCACATCGCAGGCATTGACGCCCGGAAGCGTTCGCGGCAGATCCGGAGCTATATCGGCTACGTGCCGGATTATTTCGGAATTTATGACAACCTGAAGGTCTGGGAATATATGGAATTTTTTGCCGCCTGCTATGGCCTGGAGGGCCTGTCGGCGCGCAAACGCGGGCTGACGCTGCTGGAGCAGGTAGGGCTGGACGGACGGGAGGATTCCTATGTGGACAGTCTTTCCCGTGGCATGCAGCAGCGCCTGTGCCTGGCGCGCGCTCTGCTGCATGACCCGCCGCTTCTGGTGATGGATGAGCCGACAGCCGGTCTGGATCCGCACACGCGCCTGGAGTTTCGCGAGATTGTCCGGGAACTCAATGAACAGGGGAAGACGATCCTGATCAGCTCTCACCTGCTCTCGGATTTATCGGAGCTGTGTACGGACATCGGCATTATTGATGAAGGCCGTATGTTGCTTCATGGTTCTGTGGAGGAACTGGTCAACCAGGTGCGGACAGCCAGGCCGCTGGTGATCACATTCTGCGATGATCCGGCGGCGGCGCTTCCTTTGCTGAAAGATCATCCGCTGGTGCGCACGATCAGCATGCGGGAGCGGGAGATTATGGTTGGGTTTACCGGCAGCGCCCGCCAGGAGAGCGAGCTGCTGGCTGCGCTGACGGCGCAGGGAATTGCCGTGCGCGGCTTCATGCGGGAGCCGGGGAGCCTGGAGGCGGTGTTTATGCAGCTGACGAAGCATGATGAGGAAAAGGTGGTGCTGGCGTATGAGGATGAATCCGGTTTATAGGCGGGAAATGATGGTCAGCGCCCGCAGTTTCCGGCTGGCGCTGGTGATGCTGGTTTTTAACGGAATTCTGGCCATGGTGGCTCTCCTCAACATGTATTCGACGCTGGCCCGGGTGCGTGTGACTGCGGAGATTCAGTACAGCAGTTTTCTGCAGCTGTATCTGTTTGTTGCAACGCTGGAATTTGTCATGGTGATTTTTATTATGCCGGCACTGACGGCGGGGAGTATCAGCGGCGAACGCGAGCGGAGGACACTGGAGCTGATGCTGACGACACAGCTGACGCCGGCGCAGATTGTGCGCGGTAAACTGATGTCCTCGTGCAGCACGATGGCACTGTTGATTATCTCCAGTTTCCCGGTTCTGGCCATGGTTTTTATCTATGGCGGGGTGACCGTTGGCGATATGGCGCTGCTGCTGCTCTGCTATATGATATCGGCGTTGTTTGTCGGCAGTCTGGGAATCTGCTGTTCGGCGATTTTTAAACGTTCGACGCTTTCAACTGTGGCAGCCTATCTGGCCACGGCGTTGATCACGATCGGAACGTATGGAATCAATTGGCTGTCCGGCTATGTCGGCCGCACGGCTACGGCGACCTACGCAGGTACGGCCGCGGTGGCCTACGCGGGAGGCGTGGATGCGGGGATGTTCGCGGGTTCCGGCAGGCTCGGAGTTCTGCTGCTGGTCAATCCGATCACGACGTTTTTGTCGGCGCTGCCGCGGGTTTCCGGTCAGGTAGCGACGTTTTCCGGAATGGAAAGTCTGCGAACCCGGGAAGCCACTGTTTTGCTGCCCTCTTTGCCTGACAGTTGGGTGGGCTGCAGTATGGCATTGCAGGCGGGGTTCGCTCTGTTGTGCATTTTTGTGGCGGTACGGGTGCTGGATCCGGAACGGAAGCAGATTCGGTGATGAGTATTTTTAAGGAGGGATTGTGATGGGAATTATTAAGGCGGCGACAACCGCGATCGGCGGCGCGCTGGCAGACCAGTGGCTCGAGGTGATCGAGCCGGGAGATATGGGGGATCAGACCGTCTTCGCGGGCGGCGTGAAGACCCGCAGGGGATCCAATACGAAGGGAACCGACAATACGGTGTCCAACGGCTCGGTGATCCATGTCTATCCGGAACAGTTTATGATCCTCGTGGACGGTGGCAAGGTTGTAGATTATACGGCGGAAGAAGGATATTATACGGTGAATAATTCCTCGCTGCCGTCTCTGTTCAACGGGCAGTTTAAGGAGACGCTGCACGAATCCTTCAACCGTATCCGCTATGGCGGCGAGACACCCACGGCACAGAAGGTATTTTACATCAATTTGCAGGAAATCAAGGGAATCAAATTCGGCACGCGCACGCCGGTCAATTATTATGACAGCTTTTACAACGCGGAACTGTTTCTGCGCGCGCACGGGACGTACTCGATCAAAATCACGGATCCTCTGCTGTTTTACGCGCAGGTGATCCCGAAAAACGCCGTCAATGTCGAGATCGGGACGATCAACGAGCAGTATATGAATGAATTCCTGGAAGCGCTGCAGTCATCGATCAACAAGATGTCGGCGGACGGGGAACGCATTTCCTTTGTTGCCTCGAAGGGAATGGAGCTCAGCCGTTATATGTCGGAGGTGTTGGACGAAGGCTGGAAGCGCGACCGTGGTTTTGAAGTGATGAATGTGGGCATCGCCAGCATTTCCTATGATGAGGAATCGCAGAAGCTGATCAATCTGCGCAATCAGGGCGCGATGCTCTCCGATCCGGCGGTGCGCGAAGGCTATGTCCAGGGCGCGATGGCACGGGGCATGGAGGCGGCCGGTTCCAATTCCGGCGGCGCGATGGCCGGGTTTATGGGTATGGCGGCCGGGATGAACGCGGGCGGCGGTTTTGTGGGCGCGGCTTCCGCGGCCAATTTGCAGCAAATGCAGATGAACGCGCAGGCGCGGCAGACGGGCGCGCCGCAAAGCGGCGCATATGCTGGAGGCTCACGGTTAATGAACGGAGAAAACGATCCGGCAGGACAGTCGGCAGGAGTGACACAGCAGGGCGGCGCGGGCGAGTGGGTCTGTGCCTGCGGTACGGTCAACAGCGGAAAATTCTGCACGGAATGCGGAAGGCCGCGCCCGGCCGTTTCGTGGACGTGTTCGTGCGGCACGGTCAATACCGGTAAGTTTTGTAGCGAGTGCGGGAAGCCGAGGAGCTGATGGCGGGAGGATTTATGGCGACAATCACATACAAATGCCCGAACTGCGGCGGCGATCTCCGCTTTCATCCACAGACGCAGAAATTTCGTTGTGAATACTGCCTGTCGGAGTTTGATGAGGAGCAGATGGAGGAGCTGAGCCGGCAAGCAGAGGGAGAAGATGAATCGGCAGCAGTCGGCCCGGCAACGCAGACAGAAGGGTCAGATAAGCCGGATTGTCAGAGTGAGTCGGCCGGGCAGGCGGTCCTGTATCATTGCCCGAGCTGCGGCGCGCAGCTGGTGACCAGCGAGACGACTGCCGCGACGATCTGCTATTATTGTCATAATCCGGTCGTGCTTTCCGGAAGAATGAGCGGAGAGTATCATCCGGACAAGATCATTCCCTTTGCGGTTGACCGGAAGCAGGCAACAGAGATTTTTGATCAGTGGATTTCGCGGAAGTGTTATATCCCGAAGGATTTCTACAGCAAGGAGCAGATCGAGTCGATGACCGGCGTCTATTTCCCTTACTGGCAGTACAGCTGCCGCGCGAAGGGACGCATGGAGGCGGAAGGGGAACGGCTGCAGAGTTGGGTTTCCGGGACGCTGCGCTACACGCGCACCGAGCGTTACCGAATTAGCCGGGAGGGCGAGATGCCGGTGGAAAACGTAACCCGCTGCGCCCTGTCGCGGAGTGACCGCAAGCTGGTGGAAGGTGTGCTGCCGTTTGATATGAGTGGGCAGCAGGATTTTGAGATGGCCTATCTCTCCGGCTTCATGGCGGAGAACCGCGATATTGAGAAAGAACAGGTGGGTGACGCGGTGGAGGACGAGGTGCGAAGCTTTGCGGAGAACTCCCTGCGGGATGGCGTTTCTGGTTATGATTCCGTGCGGATGGTCAGCGCAAAGGTCGATCTTTCCGATGCGCGCTGGAGCTATGCTCTGCTTCCGGTGTGGGCGCTGACTTATCATGACCGCGCGACGGGGCAGATGTATTATTTTGCCTGCAATGGGCAGACAGGCAAGGTCTGTGGCAAACTGCCGCTGGATCGGAGGCGCCTGGCATTGCTGTTCGCGGAAGTGGCGGCGCCGTTGTTTGTGGCGATGCTGCTGCTGGGCGGGCTGGTGGGCGATATGTTCCGTAGCGGACCGCTGCTGTTTTTGCTGTCGCTTGGCGTCGCGCTTTTCTGCGGCGTGGCAGTTTGTGGCAATGTCAGAAAGAGTTACGCGATGGAGCCGGAAAACGGCACAGCTGCGGCTTCCGGTCTTGCGTTTGACGCAAACGCTCATTTTACCTACGGCGCGCAGGACGCGGCATTGATCGGTTCGCGTGTGACCTCGTGTCCGATTGCGGCGACCCGCGGCGGTGGGCCGGGGATGCCGGGTGGCGGCGGTCATCCGCCGGGGATGCCGGGCGGCGCTTCCCGTGCATCCGGCGGACCGGGAATGCGGGGTGGAAGACCTTCGGGCGGCAGGCCGGGAATGTGCGGTGGGAGGGCTCCGGGCGGCAGGAGACGGTGAGGTGCAGCAGAGCAATAGAAAATAAACCGGGTGTGCCACAGGCGCGCCCGTAAAAAAGGAGGATATTTCTATGAAGGACACAAATTGTGCGTATTGTATGCAGGGAGAACTGGTCGCGGCGTTTGCCTATCCGATCTGCAAGATGGACTCGGGGTTTTTGTATGTGTTTAAGGAGCAGAGCCATCCGGGACGCCTGATTCTGGCGCATGATAAGCACATCAGCGAGATGATTGAGCTGACGGATGAGGAACGCAATCTGTTTTTCGCCGATGTGGCGAAGGCGGCGCGTGCGATCCACAAGGTATTCCATCCGAACAAGGTCAATTACGGCGCTTACGGCGATACCGGCTGCCATCTGCACATGCATCTGGTGCCGAAGTACGAGGGCGGCCCGGAGTGGGGCGGCGTCTTTGAGATGAATCCGGGCAAGGTGCTGCTGACGGACGCCGAGTATGAGGAGATCGCGGAAAAGATTCGTCAGGCGCTGTAAAAATAGCATTGCGTGATGCCGGGGTGAAAGAGCGGTTCTTTTGACCCTGGCATCATTAAAAAAGGAGGTACATGCCATGCAGTCTGCGGCATATTATACGGAACAACTGATTGGTGAGACGGAGAAAATCATCGTCGGCAAGCGTCGGCAGATTGAGCTTGTACTGATGGCGGCATTCTCCGGCGGGCATGTGCTTTTAAACGACCTGCCGGGGAGCGGAAAGACGACGCTGGTGCGGACGCTTTCGCTGGCGCTCGGCTGTGATTTCCGCCGTCTGCAGTTTACGCCGGATCTGCTGCCGTCGGACATTGTGGGCATGACCGTATTTAACCAGAAGACTTCCGAATTTGAACTGGTGAAGGGGCCGGTACATACGAATATTCTGCTGGCGGATGAGATCAACCGAGCGATTCCGCGCACGCAGTCGGCTCTGCTGGAGGCGATGGAGGAGGGCCAGACGACGATCGACGGCACGACCCTGCCGCTGCCGCGGCCGTTTCTGGTGATGGCGACGCAGAACCCGGTCGAGCGGGAAAGTACCTTTATGCTGCCGGCGGCGCAGATGGACCGCTTTTTTATCTGCCTGTCTCTGGGATATCCGGAACCGGAAGAAGAGATGGCGATCCTTGCGCATCTGGGTGACGGCACGCCGTTTGACGAGGTGAATGCGGTAACAAACCCGGAGACGCTGCTGGCTTTGCGTGGGGAAATCCATGAGGTCGCGGTTTCGGAGGCCTGCAATCGTTATATTGTCAGCTTGGTACAGGCGACGAGACAGAACGCCTGGCTGAAGCAGGGAGCGAGTCCGCATGCTTCGCGCAGTCTTTATCAGGGAGGAAAGGCCTGGGCGGCCATGCACGGGCGCGCCTACGTGATCCCGGAGGATATCAAGGCAATCTGGGAACCGGTGATGGCGCATCGCATAGTGCCGACAAGCGAGGCCCGCTCACAGAAGAAGACAGCGGAGCTGATTTTGCAGGGCATTCTGGAGGAAACCGCGGTGCCGCCGTACCAGAAGGAGCTGTTCCATGGAAGCAAAGCAAAATAGGACCAGCCGTCTTGCCAGCTTGCCGGGGCTGTGTCTGCTGCTGTTTTTTGCCATCGTTGCCAACTATTTTCAGGCGTGGCTGATCAGCGCATTTTTGCTGCTTATTTTTCTGTTCTGTCTGGGCGCTTACGTCTGGAGCCGGGGCGTGTGCAGGCGGGTAGCGGTATCGGTGGAAGCGCCGTGCTCATCCTGCCACGCGGGAGAGCGCGGCCTTCTCAAGCTTACGGTGCGCAATCGAAGCTTTTTTCCGCTGGTCTGGCTGGACGTGATCGTGCCGACCGGGCAGAAGCCGTTGCTACGGCCGGCCGGGGCGGCGGAGGTTTCCTGGTTCTTGCTGCACGGAGAAGAAAAACGACAGACCGGTATTCGTGAACGGTTTGTGTGGCTGTTGTGGCAGCAGGAGATCGCCTGGGAGGAAGAGTATCAGGCGATGAAGCGCGGTGTTGTGCCGATTGATGGGATCAGCCTGGCGGCGGGCGATGGTTTTGGCCTGTCTGTGCGGGAAGAATGGTATCCTCTGTCCCGCCCGCTGCGGTTGTTCATTTATCCGCGGTTGGTACCGGTACAGGCAGAACGGCTGATGCGTGCCAATCAGGAGGCGGCCGCCCGCAGCCAGGGACACACGGAGGATCCGACGATACTCAAGGGGAGCCGTCCCTATCAGGCCGGCGATCCGATGAAGAAGATCAACTGGCGGCTGCTGGCGGCGAGCGGGCAGATGATTACCAACGTGTATGAGACGGTGCAGCCCGGCTGCGCAGCTTTTTTGCTTGATCTGGAGAGCTTTCGCCGTATCGAGGAGAAAGAAGAGGGCGGAACAAAGATTGTTACCCGCTATGTGCGGGAACAGTCGCTGGAGCGGATGATCAGCCTGATTGCCTCCTGCATTTGCGCGCTGAATGAGCGTCGCGTGCGGACCGCGCTGGTGATTCCGGCCTACGGCGCTCATGAGGCGGTGCTGTGTCTGCCGCGGGAGGATTCGGACGGAATCCAGGAAAGCCTGGAGGCATTGGCTCTGATTGACTACCGCGCGGAGGATATGGCTTTTCCGTATGAAGAATTCTGGCGGTCCAGTCATAAGCTGGGCAATATTTATCTGTGCGCGCGAACGGATGGAAAGAGTGCTCTGGAACCGCTCCTGGAGGAGTTGGGCCGCGGCCGATCCGGTATTGTGGCGCTGAGCCGCGAACAGGATGGTGGGGAATACAATTGCCTTTACTGGGAGGATATTACCCCGAAACCAAAGCCGGAACAGGAGGAAGTGTATGAGAGGATTTCATGATTTCCTTCGTTGTACGGGGGCGCTGGTATCTGACCTTGCCCTGTGTCTGCTCGCGGCGGCGCTGTGCCGGGCGCTGCAGGCGGGCGATGTCCTTGTATTGCCGGTGCTTCCCTGGCTGGCTGTCTTTGAAGTGCAGACCGTGATCAATCTGATCCTGATACGGCGCGGTTTGTCGGTAAATGGTTATCTGGTCTGGAATACCGCTGTGGCGGCGGCAGGGACGGCGGCGGTTGTGCTGTTGACCGCGCGTGGCCAGTACGGGGAGGATTATGGACTGCTGATCGGAGCTGGTGCGGCAGTCACATTTATCCACGCCGCGGCAGCATCCTGGTATCTGCCGAAGGCGAACGGCCTGCTGCGCTATGTGGATTGTCTGATCGTGGCGCTGGCGTTTTACCTGTATACAACGACGCAGCTTGGAAGGACGATGGACGCGGCGGCATTGACAATCTGCATGGCAGCGGTTATTCTTGACCTGCTGGCAATCAATCAGATTCGTACCCACGAAGAGGATGTCTCAATTATCAGCGGTGCGGCGGCCGCGAGTCGCATTGTGCTGCTGCTTCTGGTGCTGGCGATTTTTGTGGTGACGGGGCTGGTAGTCGGCTTCGCGTCGGGACAGATCCACAGTGCGGTGGATATTTTCCTGTGGCTGGCGACGATTGCGGCAAGGATGATCGGAATGGTGTTTTCCGTGATCGGGAAGATTCTTGCGACCATTATTTTGTTTATTCTTATGCTGCTGCCGACCACATCGCCGCGGATACAGGAAAATGCGCGGATGGAGCTGTTCGGTGAGACAGCGGAAATGGCAGAGGAGAGTAGCGCGGGGCTGCCGCTGTGGCTGCAGATTACCTTTGCGGCAGTGATTGTGCTGGCGTTGTTTGCGCTGGCGCTTTACCAGTTCCGCGGCAGGAAGCTGGGGCGAATGCGGCGACCGCAGCTGCGCCGGAGCGTGAAGCGGACAGGACATCTGTGGGAAGCGCTGCGGGAGCTGGCAAAAAAAATAGCCGCGGCAATTACGTTTGAGTTTCAATATCGCAAAAACCGCTGTACTCCGGCGGGGCTGCTGGTCTACGCCGACCGCGCCGGGAAGCGGCATCTGCCGCGCGTCGGCAAAAAGGCACGGCAAAGACCGCCATTGTGTCGTCTGCCCGGGGAGAGTCCGGGGGAATATATGCGCCGACTGGGCCTTTATTCGACTGAGGAACAAAAAGGAGAGCCGGAGGATGGCAGGAGACTGCGTCAGCTGGGTGAGCGGATGGATGAATATTATTATCAGGGCCGCGGCGAAGTGTTGACGCGCGAGGACTGCCGCGAGTATGAGGCGGTTTTGCGCCGCTGTCTGGGGCACGGAGGAAGCTAATGCGGCTGGAATACACAATTTTGCCGGGCGGAGCGAGGATTGACAAAATCACGGACCCGGAAGCGAGGGTGATTGTTCCGGAAAAGCTGGAGGGACTCCCGGTTGTGGAGCTGGGGGCTTACGCGCTTTCCGGCAGTGCGGTAGAAATACTGCATCTGCCTTCCGGTCTGCGGCGAATCGGGGCGTACGCATTTTACAATTGCGAGCGATTGCGGCAAATTTATTGTTTCAGCCAGGCGGCCGATCTGGGAACCGGTCTGTTTGCCGGGGCGGGGAGGATTGGCTTTCTTGATATTACTTTGATACCGGGGGAAAAATCGTGCTTTAAGGAAATGCTGTCGGAACTGCGGCAGACGCTTCGCGTGCAGCTGCACGGAACGGAGGAAGCGCGTCTGATTTTTCCGGAATATTTCGAAGAATCGGTGGAAAACACCCCGGCGCGGATTTTATATTATGAGACGCACGGCTGCGGGCATCGCTATCGTTATTGTTTTGCCCGGACGCAGTTTCAATATCCGGCTTACGACGAGCTGTTCGCGCATGTGCAGGTGCAGGAACCGGAAGCACTGGTTATGGAGCTGGCGCTGGGGCGGCTGCTTTACCCAGCGGGACTGACCGAACGCTTCCGCGGGCAGTATCAGGCTTATGCGGCGGAACACTGGCATATGGCCGTGCAGCTGCTGGTCGCGGCGGACGGATGCCATGCTGGATCGGATGGCGATTATTCCTGGTCGGCCGGCGGCAATCTGGACGCGGGGTGCCTGCCCTGGTTTGTGGAAGAGATATGCAGACCGGGAGCAGAGCAGCTTTCCGAAATGATCGCGATCGCCCGGCGCGGCGGGGACACGGAGATGGTGAGCTGGCTGATGAATTACCGGAACCAGCAACGCCAGAATTTGCAATGTACAGACGGAGAAAGGCGGCGGAAACGCCGTTTCGAGCTTTTGTGAATCAGATTGACATAATATAGAAAATGGAGAGGCGGACCCATGATTGATCCAATCAGACATCGTCAGATAGAGGAAGCGAATCAGGTCGCACTTTGCGTGCGGATTCTGAATAACGCGCGCAATGAGCTTTATCTGAATATGCGTTATCTCGACCTCTCCCTGGCAAGTCTGGGGTTTGAGGCGGCGCCGGGCAGCGGCGCGCTGGGAACTGACGGCTTTGTGATTTACTACGATCCGGACTATCTGTGCGCCCTGTACGGACAGGGGCGGGTGATGGTGAACCGCGCCTACCTGCATATGGTACTGCATTGTCTGTTCAGTCACATGGATACGCGCGGGCGGCGCGCCGCGGAATACTGGAACCTGGCCTGTGATATCGCGGCGGAATCGGTGATCGACGGCTTGTATCTGCGCTGCGTCCACCGTCAGCCGCCGCTTTACCGGCTCGACTGGTATGGACGGCTGCGGAAACACATCCGGGTACTGAATGCGGAGGGCGTTTATAAGACATTGCAGGAGATGAATTTGAATCAAAAGCAGTATGAACGCTTGGCAGCGGAATTTTACGTTGACGATCACCATCTCTGGGAGTTGCCGCAGGATTCGCCGCACACGGAGATGGTACGCCAGAACCAGTGGAGCGACAACCGCGAAAAAATGCAGACAGAGATGGAGACGCTGGGAAACGAGCAGGATGAGAATGATAACAGCCTGCTGGAACAGGTGCAGGTAGAAAATCGGGAGCGCTATGATTATCAGCAGTTCCTGCGCAAATTTTCAGTGCTGAAGGAAGAAATGCAGGTGGACGCCGATTCGTTCGATTATATATTTTACAGCTATGGATTATCATTGTATGGCAATATGCCACTGATCGAGCCGCTGGAGTCGAAGGAGATCAGCCGCATTGAGGAGTTTGTGGTCGTCGTCGACACCTCGATGTCGTGCTCCGGCGAGCTGGTGCGGCGCTTTCTCGAGGAGACCTACGCAGTGCTTTGTGAGAAAGGCAGCTATTTCCGCCACACAAACATTCACATCATCCAATGCGATGAAGAAGTGCGCGAAGACCGCCGGATCACCAGCCGGGAAGAGATGGAAGCTTACATGAAGGATTTCACACTCATCGGCAACGGTGGCACGGATTTCCGGCCGGCGTTTGAACATGTGGCGCAAATGCTTGGCCGCAGGGAATTCCACCATCTGAAGGGACTTTTGTATTTTACGGACGGCATGGGCATTTATCCGCTCAAGCGCCCGCCCTATGACACCGCGTTTGTGTTTGTAAAAGATCAATACACGGATATATCCGTACCGGCCTGGGCGATCAAGCTGATCCTTGAGCCGGAACAAATCATGGAGAGACAGGCAGATGAACATTAAGCAGGCAAAACAGGAAATTCGCGACACGGTCGCGGCGTATCTGATGAAGGATGAATATGGCAGCTATGTGATTCCGGCGATCCGCCAGCGGCCGATTTTGCTGATCGGGCCGCCCGGCATCGGTAAAACGCAGATCATGGAGCAGATCGCCCAGGAGTGCCAGATTGGCCTGGTTGCCTACACGATCACGCATCATACGCGGCAGAGCGCGATCGGCCTGCCGTTTATCGAGCATCGGCAGTACGGCGGCCGCGAGTACGCGGTGACGGAATACACGATGAGCGAGATTGTGGCCTCGATTTACAATCGCATGGAGCAGACCGGGCTTGCGGAGGGAATCCTCTTTATCGATGAAATTAACTGTGTGTCCGAGACCCTGGCGCCGACGATGCTGCAGTTTTTGCAGGGGAAAAGCTTCGGCAATCACCGCATTCCGGAGGGCTGGATTATCGTCGCCGCGGGCAATCCGGCGGAATACAACAAATCCGTGCGCGATTTTGACGTGGTTACGCTGGACCGCGTGCGCCGCATCACGGTGGAGCCCGATTACGTGGTATGGCGGGAATACGCGCTGCGCCAGGGCATTCACCCGGCAATCTGCGCCTACCTGAATGTGCGCCAGCAGTATTTCTGCCAGATCGAGACGACGGTGGACGGCAGGATGTTCGCCACGCCGCGCGGTTGGGAGGATCTGTCGGAGCTGGTGACGGTCTACGAGAAGCTGGGGCGGCCAGTCGGCCGCGAGGTGGTCATGGAATACATCCAGTTTCCCAAAATCGCCCGGGATTTTGCCAATTATCTGGAGCTGTATCACAAATATCAGGGCGATTATCAGGTGGAGAAGATCCTGCGTGGCGAGACTGCCCAGGCGGTGTTTGACAAGCTGGAGCGGGCGGCCTTTGATGAGCGGGTCAGCGTCGTCAGCCTGGTGCTGGCCGGATTGAATACACAGTTCCGCGAGGTGTGCCGCCGGGAGGATATGCTGAAGCTGCTGCAGGAAAAGCTGCAGGAGTACCGGACGGAGTTGCAGGAGAGGGCGCAGAGAAGTCAGGAAACGCTGGAAAATCAGGAGACGCCGGAAAATGCCGCTGTGCCCGCGCAGCTGCTTGCCACAAGAACGGAGGAATTTCGCGCTACGCAGGAGAAACGGACGGAGAGCGGCCTGATGTCTCGCGAGGAGCGCATCGTCAGCCGTGCAGTGCTGGCGAAGCTGGAAACATATGCGCAAAAGCTTGCCACGGAAGACATTTCTGACGGCGAAGCGGCCTGGGAGCGGTTGCGGGAGCTGTTTGGTGAGGACAGCGACGCCTACGAGGACAGCATTGACGCCGCGGGGGCGATGCTGGAGCACGCTTTTGATTTCATGGAGGGCGCTTTTGGAAATGGCCAGGAGATGGTGCTGTTTGTGACGGAATTGAATACCGGATTTTACAGCGTGCGCTTTTTGCAGACGTACGAGTGCGCGCGTTATTATGAATATAATCGTAATCTGCTGTTTTCGGAGGAAGAGCGGGAAATCGGGGAGACTTGCTATTCATTTAAAAAGTAAAATCAGATTGACAGAATAGGTAATCAAAGATATAATCCCGTTTTCGACACTTTGAGATTGGAAAAGAGGTGGAGCCCTTTGTAAA
>JAJQAA010000024.1 GCA_021204045.1 Clostridiales bacterium | reverse complement strand
AACAGAAAAATTCGTATCTGGGGCTAGCCGCCGCGCTAGCGGCTTGGTACAATTATTGCTGATACTGGAAACATACTCCGCATACTCCCGCTCCGGCCCCCATTTCACCGCCTTCTCATGATGAATCGCCTGGATTGTCTCAAAGGACTGATAACCATTCTCACGCAGTTCTTCGGCCGTTGGATCCGGATTGGACGGATCATAGACCGCGGCGATATATTTATACCCGGCATTGACAAGCAGAATCGCCGCGTGCAGTTCTTCCGCTGCGATCTCCAGCAGTGCCTGCAGACCGCCGTTCGTATGCACGATCTGCTGCAGCCGCTCCCGCCAGATACGAAAATCATGAATGTGTCTGTGCACGCGGTTGTACAGCGTCAGCAGCGGCAGATCCACCTCCAGCAGCGTCAGCCCTGTGGGTAATTCCTCCATGCGGATCGCACCGCAGAGCCCGCTCGCAATCAGACATAACGGTTCCGGGAATGCTCTCCCGCTCAACAGGATTTTTTCCACAACCTCCCCACTGCCAATATAAAGATAACCGGACGGCAGTTCCTCTTCTTCTCCTTCAATCAAACGGATACCGCCGTCGCAATTGCACCGGACCCGCCCCTGACGTACCCGGATCAGCACATCCCGCAGCCAGTATTCCAACATTACCGTCGTATAATTTTTCATCCGCACTTCTCCCCGTTTCACCCCTGTGATACATGCAGCCACATCTGTAACTGTGATTCTTCTTAAATATTTATATAGCACAATTTCCGCACACATTACAAACCTTTCACGGGCATCCGATAAGCATTGTGCAGTCTGCACAATGTACACTTGGAAGCTTTGGGCTGTCTATCCGTTTTTATGCAAATTCTGACATGATACAATAAATATGATCTGTATGAAACGGCACAACAAGAAAAAAATCGAAAAGGAGGATTATCTTTATGTTAACTGCCGTTGGCTTTATCATGTTGCTCGTCATTGTTGTTCTACTGCTGAGCGGCAAAGTATCTCTGCCGCCGATTTTCGTTGTCATCCCGGTTGTGGCCTGCCTGATCTGCGGAATCGGCCTCGGAGACATCAACAACTTCATCAGCACCGGTTTAAAAAGCGTGCTGAACACCGTTGCCCTGTTCACGTTCGCGGTTCTGTATTTCAGTATCCTGAACGACGTCGGCATGTTCGACGTGATCGTGAGCAAGATCATGCGTTACCTCGGCAACAAGGTTGAGATCGTTATGTGGATTACCTGCCTGGTGGCCACGATCTCCCATCTGGATGGTTCCGGCGCTACCACTATGCTGGTCACGATCCCGATGATGCTGCCGATCTACAAAAAGATGAAGATTCATCCGGAAGCCCTTCTGCTTCTGGCAGCCCTCTGCTCCGGTTCGATGAACATGACGCCCTGGTGCTCTTCCGTCCTGCGTCTGACCTCGGCCACCGGCGGAGACGCCATGGAACTGTGGCGCTATGTACTGCCGCTGCAGGCTGTCTGCCTGGTACTCAGCTACCTTGTTGTTATCCCGCTCGCCAGACTGGAGCGCGCGCACGGCGCCGGTATGTCTGACGCGGAATTCGCCGAGCTGAAGGCTTCTCTCAACAAGCCGGTGGAAACCAAAGTCTCCATGAACATCATCCTTTTTGACATTGCCCTGACGATCGTTCTTCTGGTCGCGATGCTGACCGGTCTCGTCAAGTCGAACCTCGGCTTCATGCTCGGCCTGGCCATCGTCCTGGTTGTCAACTTCCCGAACCCGAAGGAGCAGACCAAAAAGGTCAAGGAGTTCGGCGGCACTGCCCTGAACATGATCATGATCATCTTCTCAATCGGCGTGCTGGTCGGCGTTCTCTCCGACAGCGGCATGATGGACGGCATGGTTGCCGCGATCCTCTCGATCGTGCCCGAAAGCCTTGGCTCGCACCTCGTATGGATCATCAGCGCGATCAGCGTACCGCTCTCGATGTTCCTTGGCTCCGACACCGTTTACATGGCGATCGCGCCGATCATGGCCAATGTCGTCACCGTATTTGGTTCCAGCCTGCTTCAGATGAATGTTGCCTTCCTGATCGGCGCCTGCCTTTCCGCGAACCTCTGCCTGGTTGGCCCGACCCCGTACCTGGCGCTCGGCCTTGCTGACGTCGACATGCCCTCCAACCTGAAATACTGCTTCCCGTGGGTATTCGGCATGAGCCTGATTGTCTCCGTCATCGGCGGCATCACCGGCATCATCCCGTTCTAATCAACAAAAATGAGGTGAATACATAACATGGCAAAATTAAATGATGATCAGGCTCTGATCTTCGCGACCGGCGATATCATCATCGATGAGCCGGATCCGTATTCCTTCTTTGCACCATCAAAAGACCTGTTATCCAGCGGAGATTTTGTGGTCGGCCAGATTGAGGTCCCCCACACAGATCGGGGCGAGGCAAACAGCACGGATGTTCCCGCGCCCCCGGCTCCGCCGGAAAATTTAAATCCGCTGAAGGACTGCGGTTTTAATCTCTGCACCACCTGCGGCAACCACGCCCACGACAACGGCGTTCCCGGCATTGTGGACACGATCGATCTGCTGCACAACCTGGGGATTGCGGTCACCGGAACCGGACGAAATCTCGCTGAAGCCAAAAAACCGGCGATCGTCGAGCGCAAGGGTATCCGCGTCGGCCTGATCGGCTTTAACGCCGTAGGCCCGAAGGAAGGCTGGGCCACTTCACTCAAAGCAGGCGTTTCGTACGTGCAGATTCTCACACACCACGAGCCGTCTCCGCGGGCGACGCCCGGGCTACCGTCAAAGGTTTACACCTTTCCGGAGCCGGATTCGCTCGAACAGATGCAGGATGAGATCCGCGCCCTGCGCGGACAGTGCGATATTCTTCTGGTCGCCCTGCACAAAGGCATGGTACATACGCATGCGGAAATTCAGATGTACGAGCGTCCGCTGGCGCATGCGGCCATCGACGCCGGAGCCGATGCCGTGATCGGCCATCACGCCCACATTCTCCGCGGCATCGAGGTATACCAGGGCAAGCCCATCTATCACAACCTCGGCAACTTCGTCTGCGTCACCCACGCGCTCACGCCCACCGGCGACAACAACAGCCCGGAACGCCTGCGCTGGATCGCGCAGCGCAAAAAGCTCTTCGGCTTCACACCGGATCCGGATATGCCGTTTTACGCATTCAATCCGGAAAGCCGCAAAACCATGCTGGCACGCATGGTCGCCACCAAGGACGGCATTACAGACTTTGGTTTCGTTCCCTGCTATATCAATAAAGCCGGAGCTCCCGAAATTCTCAGTACCTACGAGGAGGCGAAGGAAGTTATCGACTATGTACAGCAGATTTCCGCGGAACAAAAGCTCAAAATCACATTGACCTGGGAGGACGGCTGGGTACGCGTTAGCGAATAACCCGCTCTTCACCACCTAACATTCAAAAGGAGAAATTATGACTACCGCTGTTGGTTTCTTACTGCTTGCAGTAATCGTTGTTCTGCTTCTGAGCAACAAATCATCGATCATCCCGGTATTCGGCATCCTGCCGATCATTGCTGCAGCGATCCTCGGCTACAGCATCAAGGATATCCAGGGATTCATGAACAACGGTTTTTCCTCAGTCCTGAACACAATCGTTCTTTTCTCGTTCGCGGTTATGTTCTTCAGCCTGCTGAGCGACGTTGGCATGTTTGACGTCATCGTGAACCGTGTGATGAAATACCTCGGCAACAATGTACTGGCTGTCCTGTATGTCGCCTGCTTTGTGACGATCATCTCTCATCTGGACGGCTCCGGCGGTACTACCGCGCTGGTTACGATCCCGACCATGCTGCCGATCTTCAAAAAAATGAAAATGCGTCCGGTCTGCGTTGTCTTCGTTATGTCCATCATGTCCGGCGCGATGAATATCACCCCATGGTGCGCTTCCATGCTGCGCGTCACCTCCGTAACCGGTCTGGATGCCCAGGTGCTGTGGCGCTACCTCGCTCCGATCCAGGCCTTCGCGATCATCATTGGCCTGCTGATCATGATTCCGATCAGCCACATTGAAAAGAGAAACGGCGCCGGTATGACAGACGCGGAGTTCGCAGAGCTCAAAGCTTCCCTCAACCAGCCCGCAAAGGTTTCCGTGAGCCGCCCGGTTCTCATTTTTGATATCCTTCTGACCGCGTTCATGGTCATCGGCCTGCTGCTCGGCTGGTTCGGCACGGCACTCGGCTTCATCGTCGCTTTTGGCCTGGCTCTGATCGTAAACTTCCATGACGTCAAGGAACAGGGCGCGAAGATCAAACAATACGGCGGTCCCGCGATCAACATGGTTATGACGATCATCGCGATCGGCGTTCTGGTCGGCGTCATGAACGGCACCGGCATGATCGAAGGCATGACAAACGCGATTCTCGCGATCCTTCCGGAAAGCCTCGGACGCCATCTGTGCTTCATCGTTTCCATCTTCGTCGTACCGATCAACACGGTTATCGGCAGCGACAACGTGTACTTCGCGCTGACCCCGATCATGCAGTCGATCGTCTCCACCTATGGTGTGACCGATCTGGCGCTGGCGACCTCGATCGTTATTCCGTGCGCTCTGGCAGCAAATGTTACCCTGATCGGAGCTTCCCCGTACCTGGCACTCGGCCTTGCCGATGTTACGATGGGTGAGCATCTGAAATATTCCTTCAAATGGATCTGGCTGCTGGGTGCTCTGTGCACTGTTTTCGGCGCTATTATCGGAAAGATTCCGTTCTAATCTGAGAGTCACAGTTATTTTAAGTGTTAACAATCAAATCCAACACACCGGCGGTGCCCGAGGGCATGGTCACCGTCGGTTACCCAAAAAGGAGGCTGATTCATGGATAACACCATCCGCATTGCCTGTGTGGGCGACCTGATTCTTGATGAACCGGGGCCTATGGAACCCTATTTTGAGGGCAGCCGTCAGACACTGCAGACGCAGGACGTCCTGATTGGACATGTAGAGACGCCGCATACCACGCGCAATCTTCCTTCCTGCATTGATATTCAGGCTCCGCCGTCCAACCCGGAACACCTAGATGTTCTTGCAGATATCGGCTTTGATATCGCCACTGTGGCCGGCAACCATCTCTATGACTGCGGCCCATACGGCGTCACCGACACGGTCGACCGTCTGAAAAGTCTTGGCATCCAGCCGGTCGGCGGCGGCGCAAATATTACAGAAGCGAAAAAACCGGCGATTGTAGAAAAAGACGGCCTGAAAATCGGCGTTCTCTCCTACAACGCCACCGGTCCGAAGCTGGGCTGGGCCATGTCCCAGAAGCCAGGCGCAAACTATGTTCCTGTAGAAACCAGCTACATCGCCGCCCGCGACATGCCGGGCTGCCCGGCAAAGACCTACACCTTCATCTGGCCGCAGAATATAAAGCAGCTCCAGGATGAAGTGGCGGCCCTGCGGGCCAAGGTCGACATCCTTGCCGTCGTCTTCCACAAAGGCAACGGCGGCGACCATCCGCGTCTTGACAATTATGAACAGCCGCTCTGTTATGCGGCCCTCGATGCCGGCGCGGACATGATCTTCGCACACCATCACCATGTTTTAAAGGGTGTGGAGCTTTATAAAGGGAAACCGATTTATCACGGTCTTGGCAATTTTGTCTGCGTCACCTACGCCATGACCGCCGGTTACAATGATACTCCTGAAATGATCGCCTATCTGAAACAACGCGCGAAAGAAGGCCGGGGAGACGGCCATTATGAGGTTCCGTTCTATCCCTGGTCCGACGTTTCCCGCTACACGATGATCGCGCAGGTAACCGCAGGCAAAAACGGTGTGACCGAATGCGGCCTGATCCCCTGCTACATCGAAAAATCCGGGAACATCACCGTCCGCACACGCGATAACGGCGGCCAGGATATCCTTGATTTTATTATCCGTCAGACGGACGGCGCCAGCCTTAACGCCGCGTTCGAGTGGAACGAGGACGGCACTTTCGTCCGTATGCGGGAAAAGCAGACACGTAACTGATATTGTTTTTCTAATCTTAGAAAGGAAGTGATTCTCTTATGAGCATCCGCGAATGTGCACTGCAAAGCAAAGCGTTTGCGGCACTGAAGGACGCTTACGACAATCGTGAAACTGCCGCCGCTAAATGGCGCGCGGAGGGCAAAAAGGTGATCGGAGAACTGGGCTGCGACGTACCGGACGAATACATTATCGCCGCCGGTATGCTGCCGATCCATGTATACGCCGATCCAGACCGGCCGCTGGCAGAAACCAACAAATATCTGGAATATGCTTTTGACCCGGTTGTCCGGGCACAGTTTGAGAAGATTGTCGATGGCACCTACAACAGCCAGATTGACGCACTTGCGATCTCCAACAGCACCGACGTCATCATCCGTATTTTCCTTTACCTGCGTGAGTTAAAACGCGTGGAGCCGGAGAAACCGGTACCGCCGATCGCTTTTATCGACTGGCTGTTCACGCGCAACCGCATGCACCAGGTACGCAACGAACTCACATTATCCCTGTTTAAACAGACCGTTGAGGAATGGGCAGGCAGGGAGATTTCCGACGAGGATCTGACCGCCGCCGCAAAAATCTGCAACGCCGACCGTCAGGCTCTGCGCGAGATGGCGAAGCTCCGCCATGGCGACGAAGTCCGCATCAGCGGCAGCGAGGCTCTGGTGATCATCGGCAGCGCCTTCTTCATGGAGCGCGAAGCACACACGGAACTGGTAAAACAGGTGACGGAAGACGCAAAGACCTGGCCGGTTATCGATGCTCCCAGAGTTTTCTTCACCGGCAGCAACCAGGAAGACACCGCCCTCTACGATCTCATCGAGGATCAGGGGCTGGTGATCGTCGGCGAGGACCACGACTGGGGCGACCGTTATTATGACCGCGATTACAATTTAAGCTACACGCCGATCTGCGCCATCGTCGACCGCTATATGCTGCGCGAATTCAGCAGTAAGAAAGCGTTTGTCAGCCAGCGCGTGGATGCGCTCAACCGCGAGGTAGACGCGGCCGGAGCAAAGGCAGTTGTATTCTACACCAACAAATACGAGGAAGCGGCAAGCTGGGATTATCCGAGCCAGAAACAGAGCCTGGAGGGCCGCGGCATCGCGACCGCCGGTTTCTTCCAGATGCACTGGCCGATCCAAAACAATGAGAATCTGGCCGACCGGCTCGCCGAATTCGCCGGTTCCCTGAAAGGAGGCGCTGAAAATGGCTGATGAGAAAAGACCCGAATCCAAGTCCTCTGCCGTAAAGAAGCTGAAAGCGACCGCCGCCGCAAGCGTGTACCAGAAACAATGGTTCGCCGGATTGAAGGCGCGCGTGGACGCCGGTGAGGATTTTGGTTATCTGAACGCGGACGTGCCAATGGAAGTTCTCTGTGCTATGGATATCCCCTATGTGGTGAACCAGTGGTGGGCCGCAATCTGCGGCGCCAAGCGCATGACCCGCAAATATTTCGGCCTGCTGCGCGACGCGGGCTACCGCGACGATCTGTGCAGCTATTGCGCTACTGCTTTCGCCGAGAGCCTTGACCCGGATGACCACAAGGTCGACGCCGACGGCAAACCGCTCGGTCCTTGGGGCGGACTTCCCGACCCGACGCTGGCGATCACCCGCCTGACCTGCGACTGCCAGAGCAAGATTTTTGAACTGTTCGCCAAAAATCACGGTGCAAGCTTCTATGCCATGGAAAATACCGTAGCGCGCAAAGTTCCGCTCAAATGGTTTGAACTGGCTCCGGACCGCTGGGAAGAGCTCTATGACACCGACCGCATCGACGCGGGCGTTGAGGAACTGAAAGAACTGATCCGCTTCCTGGAAATGAAGACCGGAAAGATGTTTGACATCAACCGCCTCGAATACGTCATGAACCTGATCAACGAGCAGGAAGGATGGTATCGCAAAACACGCGACCTGATCGCCGCCTGCCATCCGGTTCCGGTTACCGTCGTCGACACCATCAACGCCGTCATGCAGGCGCAGTGGCAGCGCGGTTCCGAGTGGGCCGCCGTGCACGCCAAGAGCCTTTATGAAGAAGTCAAAGCGCTCGCGGACGCCGGTGTCGCCGCTGTTCCCAACGAGAAATACCGCCTGATGTGGATCGGCCGCGGTATCTGGCATGATTTCAGCTTCTATCAGCGCTTTGAGCAGAAGTACGGCGCCGTCTTCGTCTGGACCATGTACCTGGCCATGGGCGCGGACGCCTACATCCGCAATCACGTAGAGAAAGATCCGCTGCGCGCACTGGCTGCCCGTTACATTGGCATGGAGGATTTCCTTCATATGCCGCCGTGGAACAACACCTGGTACGTCCAGCAGGCCGCGCAGAACGACATCGACGGCGTAGTCTACATGGTTCCGGAAAACTGCATGCAGGCCGTCGAGGGCAGCTATTTCATCAAAAAAGCGCTTGAGGACGCCGGTATCCCGGTACTGACCTTCAACGCCGACCCAGTGGACGCCCGCAAGTGGAACGCCGATTCGATGACCGGCCTGGTAGACGAATTCATCGAGACCCGCGTGATCCCGACCCGCGTCAAACGCAAAGGGGAATGACCGCTGCCTGGCAGCATCATTACTTCAATATCATAATTGCTTCAATATTATAACTGTTTGAAAATCACTGACAACCTGCGGCCGTGTTAACAGTTAACCACGGCCGCGCCAAAAATAAAGGAGGAAATTTATTATGGCATGTAAAGGACCGCTTTCCGGTTATCGTATTCTGGATATGACGCAGTTTGAATCCGGCACCGTGTGTACGGAGACACTCGCCTGGCTCGGCGCCGAGGTACTCAAGGTAGAGCGCCCCGTCAAGGGTGAACTCGGCCGCTATTCACAGGCAGAGCCAGGTATCGACAGCTACGGTTTCCTGGTCATGAATATGAACAAGAAATCCATCACCTGCAACGCAAAGAGTCCCGAAGGCCTGCAGCTGCTCAAAGAGCTCTGCGCCAAATGCGACGTTATCGTGGAGAATATGGGACCCGGTTCCATGAACAATCTCGGCCTGACCTATGAGGCCTGCAAGGAAATCAACCCGAAGATCATCTATGCCAGCTTAAAGGGCTTCGCACAGGACGGCCCGTACAAGGATTATCCGGCATTCGACCCGATCGCTACCCATACGGGCGTACTTGTATCGGCGACCGGCCTTCCGGATCAGCCGATCAAAGCCGGCATCTCCGTAGCGGACTCCGGCACCGGCATGACTCTGGCGCTGAGCATCATCGCCGCTCTGCTGCAGCGTGAGCGCGAAGGCATCGGACAGCGCGTCGACGTCGCAATGCAGGATTTCATGATCGGTCTCTCCCGTTCGCAGTGGGAGCCGTATTACAACAACGGCAAGCCGAACCGCCGTGTCGGCAACGGTATGCCGCTTGAGGACGTCGCTCCGTCCAACACCTATCCCTGCAAGCCGTTCGGCCCGAACGATTACGTACATATCTACTGCAGCCGCCATCCGGGCAGCAAGCAGTGGGATAACCTCTGCGACGTGATCGGCCGCCCGGATCTCAAGCAGGATGTCTGCCCGGAGATGGCTACCCCGCGCAGCCGTTTCGAACACATCGACATCTGCGATGGCGCAATCGCCAACTGGCTGAAGGATTATGATAAATTCACCGCAATGGACATTCTCTGCAAGGCCGATATCCCGGCCGGAGCACTGCTGGATGTCGAAGATATCACCAAAGACCCGCAGTATTATGAGCGCGGCATGATGGTCGAGATCGAGCATCCGCAACGCGGCAAAGTCAAACTGCCGGGCTTCGCGCCGAAACTGAGCGAGAACCATGTCGAATACGAGACCAGCCCGGAACTCGGCGGCAGCAACAAGGAAGTCTATCAGGGTCTCCTGGGACGCTCCGATGAGGAGATGGCCGAACTGAAGGCAAAGAAAGTTATCTAACCAACGTTATTAAAAGACATTTTCCCATCTTATTGTGCTAATCATACCGGAAAGGCCATGAAGAGAATACCCCGGGGATACACCCACTCCGTCGTATTCTTCTTCATGGCCTTTTCGCTTATACCTGAATGAAATCCTGATAATGCTATCAATTGTTCACTGCTTTTATCTTATAATAGGTTCGCTCCGTACTTCCGCCCTGTTGTCATCATACCCATCCAGGAAATGGTGCCGCTCTCCCTTCGCTTTCCATGCAATCACTGTATCCAGGTTGACATTCTCCACACTTTTGAAAATATTGCTTTCCACATAAGGATTGATCTTTCGAAGCTGCGCGATCAGCTGCTTGATCTCCATACGCTTCGAACCGACGCTGCCGTCCGTACGGCAGGTCGTGCAGGTATCGGTAAAACGGCAGGCGCACTGCAGAAAATGCAAATCGTTATAATCCCGCCAGTGCTTGATGTCATCTTCCCGGATCAGGTAGAGCGGTCGGATCAGCTCCATGCCTTCAAAATTTGTGCTGCGCAGCTTCGGCATCATCGTCTGTATCTGTCCGCCGTAAAGCATCCCCATAAGGATCGTCTCGATCACATCGTCATAGTGATGTCCGAGGGCAATCTTATTGCAGCCGAGCTCCCGCGCCTTGCTGTAAAGATGGCCGCGACGCATGCGCGCGCACAGATAGCAGGGTGACTTTTCGATGGTATAGACCGCGTTAAAAATATCGGAATCAAATATGGTCACCGGGATATCAAGCAGCCGGGCGTTGTTCTCGATCACCCGTCGGTTTGCCTCGCTGTAGCCGGGATCCATCACCAGAAATACCAGCTCAAACGGGAATTTGTCATGCCGCTTCAATTCCTGAAACAGCTTCGCCATCAGCATGGAATCCTTGCCGCCGGAAATGCAGACCGCAATGCGATCCCCTTCCTGAACAAGCTGATATTCCTTCACCGCCTTCGCGAATTTCGAGAACAGTTCCTTGTGGAAGCGCTTGCGGATGCTTTTTTCGACATCCTCCGCCTTTGTCCGGTCCTGTCCGTTTTCCTCTTTCTGTTCCTGCTGCATCCTCTCGAGCAGCCAGCCCGTATAGCCTCCCTTTAAGCTCACCGCCCGGACGCCGTCCTCCCGCAGCTCATCCGCCAGTTCCCGGCTGATCTGCCCTCTGGTGCAATACAGCACTGATATCTTTCCGGCAGGCAATTCACTCAAACGATCCAAAAGCTCCGTTCCGGGAATGTTTACCGCTCCGGGAATCATCCCGTATGCCGCAGAACCCGCGTCGCGCACATCGATCAGACAGAAACTGTCCGGCGGCAGCCCAAGAACCTCCTGCCAGGAGATTTCCATGGGCAGCTCCCGCGCCTGTTCGACGGTCTCCGTCTTCCCCCACGCTGTTCCCATTTCTTCCGGCGCCGCCTCCTGCATCCCGCACATATCCTCACTCATCCCGAACATCCCCCTTATTTGCCGCCAGATCCAGCCAGTTTCGTTCTTTTCGCAGCCGTGCGACCATCTCCAGGGGGATGTCGATCAAAACCAGCTGCTGGCCTTCTCCGGCTTTACAGAGGGTGCCGCCCTCCGGTGTCGCGACCATGGACATCCCGGAGAAGGTCACAGACTCCTCCCTGCCGACGCGGTTGCACATCGCCGTGTAGACAATACTCTGGAAGGACTGCACGCGCAGCTCCCACTCAAACAGCTCCATCGGTTCCGTGACCAGATTGGCCGTCGGCACGATCACCAGCTCCGCTCCCTGCAGCGCGCAGGAACGGATCCCGTCCGGAAGATGCCGGTCAAAACAGATTACAATCCCGATTTTGCCAAACGGTGTGTCGTAGACCTTAAACCCATCATCCGACGGCGTATAATAGTCCTGTTCGTAAAAGTTCTCCGCCTGCGCGATATGTACCATCTTGGAGATACCCATAATTTCGCCATGGCTGTCAATCATAAGGGAAACGTCATACCGTTTTCCGTCCAGTTCCAGATAAACATTGGGAGACGCGTACATCTGCAGCTGCAGACAACGATTGCGTACCGCCTTGAGCGCCGGATGGTTGCGCTCCATCAGCCAGCGTGAAGCATCCGCCCCCGGCACCCGCGCAAAAAACGGAGAGAACTGTACTTCCGGGAAGAAAATCAGATCTGCCCCGGCCTGCTTTGCTTCCTCCATATAGCGGAGCGTCTGCTCTAAGTTTTCCTCGATTGTAGGGGCCATCCGCATCTGAGCCATTGCCAGCCTCATAGTTGCTCCTTTCTCAATTGCCTTTGCCCCATTCCGGTTTGTCTGCAGCTTCCGGACATCCCTTATTCCGCAAACAGTGGCGTAGAATAATAACGGTCTCCGCTGTCCGGGAGCAGGGCAACGATCGTCTTTCCCTTGTTTTCCGGCCGCTTCGCCAGCTGAACCGCTGCCGATAAAGCCGCGCCGGAAGAAATTCCTACCGTCACGCCCTCGTATCTGGCTACCAGCTTTCCGTTTGCAAAGGCATCTTCATTTTCTATTTTAATAATCTCATCATTGATTGATGTGTTGAGCACCTTCGGCACAAAGCCGGCGCCGATGCCCTGGATCTTGTGCGCGCCGCTTTTTCCCTCAGAGAGCACCGGGGATGTGGCCGGCTCCACCGCGACGATCTTCACTGCGGGGTTCTTCTCTTTAAGATATTCACCAACACCGGTCAGGGTTCCGCCGGTGCCGACGCCGGCGACAAAAATATCGACCACACCGTCCGTATCATTCCAGATCTCCGGACCGGTCGTAGCCTTGTGGACCGCCGGATTGGCCGGATTGTCAAACTGACCGGGGATAAAGCTGTTCGGAATCTCCTTCGCGAGTTCTTCTGCTTTCGCGATCGCGCCTTTCATACCCTTCGCGCCATCCGTCAGCACAATCTCCGCGCCATACGCCTTCAGAATGTTGCGGCGCTCCACACTCATCGTCTCCGGCATCGTCAGGATCATGCGATATCCCTTCACAGCCGCGATCGAGGCCAGTCCGATACCGGTATTGCCGGAGGTCGGTTCAATAAGCACGGAACCCTCTCCAATCAGGCCCTTGTCCTCCGCGTCCTCAATCATCGCCTTGGCAATGCGGTCCTTCACACTCCCGGCCGGATTAAAATACTCCAGCTTTAAAAGCAGCCTTGCCTCCAGTCCGAGCGTCTTCTCCAGATTTACGGCTTCTACCAGCGGCGTATTGCCGATCAGCCCCAGCGTACCCTGATAAATATTCGCCATGCCAATAACCTACCTTTCTTGTATGTTTAAGTGTTTTTAGTGTACGCTATTTTTATGGGATTGTCAACGATTTTATTCTGATTTTCATCCTGCAATTTTCATCCCGTTACGATTCGTGCCTGCTGCTCTTCACTCATAGTCACACTTCATCAGATCCCGCACAACCTCCCCGGCGATAATCAGGCCGACAACCGGCGGCACAAAAGCCGTGCTGCCTGGAATATCGCGGCGCACCGTGCATTTACGCACAGTGCCGGGCGGACAGATGCAGTGTGTGCGGCAGCTGATCTCCATGTCCTCAACCGGCCGGATCGGTTTCTCCGTCGAATACACAACCTTCAGATGCGGTATCCCGCGTTTTTTGAGTTCGCGGCGCATCACTCGAGCCAGAGGGCACACCGACGTCTCCGTAATATCCGCGACACGGAATGCGGTCGGATCCAGCTTGTTGCCCGCGCCCATGGCGCTGATAATCGGCACGTCCGCCGCGCGCGCCTGCTCGACCAGCGCGAGTTTGCCCGTCACCGTATCAATAGCGTCGATGACATAATCATACTGTGTAAAATCAAACAGCTCTGCCGTATCCGGCATATAAAATGTTTTATAAATATTGACAACCGTATCCGGGCAGATGTCCGCAATCCGTTCCCGCGCAGCGTCTACCTTATAGTTCCCTACCGTCTTCCGGGTCGCAAACAGCTGCCGGTTGAGGTTGGTCAGGCAGACCCGATCATCGTCGATCAGATCAAGCGTGCCGACACCGGTACGTGCCAGCGCCTCCGCCGCGTAGCCGCCGACTCCGCCGATCCCAAATATCGCCACCCTCGCGTGAGCCAGCCGTTCCATCGCTTCTCTGCCGAGCAGCAGCTCTGTCCTTGAAAACTGGTTTAACATCATCATTTACCACCTTCACAGAAAAACGCCGGCAGGCAAAATCTCCTGCCGACGTTATCTTAGCACAGGCCTGATTGCCTGTCAATCTTACGCGTTTACCGCTTTATTACACGTTTACCGCCTGGTTACTATTCACGGGGTAGGGAAAAAGACGGACTGAGATTTTGACTTTAAATT
>JAJQAA010000018.1 GCA_021204045.1 Clostridiales bacterium | reverse complement strand
GGGTTTCATAACCCCATTGGTGCCTTTCGCAGAAAGGCGGACTATAACTATGAAATCAAAATCATTTGATTGAACTTCACAAGATGTAAATATTATTTTAGATGAGGAAAAGTATGAATATCATGATGAATGGGGTTAAGAAACTGGTAGAAGAGCAGACGGAAGCGTTGCGGACGGAAGTGGAAGATCTTTTGTCACAAAAAAAAGAAAAATGTATGGAGATTGGGATGATGCTGGTGTCTTCTGAAGAAATTTGTGCGGAATTCATGGCCAGATGTGAGAATCCGGATGAGGATGTTTCTGCCACAGACAGCTCTGAACAGACGGAACTGGCAGAAAAGATCCGTGATGTTTACAATCTGGAAAACAGGATGCGTGAATTACAGCAGCAGATTGACGAGATCGAAAGACATCCTCATTGCCCAAGCTGCGGGAAAAATTTGGATGCGGACGCTTTGTATTGTAAGTATTGCGGCTGCTTTGTCGGTGAAGAGCCAGCGACAAAAAAACGTAAATGTGCGAAATGTGGTTATGAGCTGCCAGAAGAAGCGGTTTTTTGCCCAAATTGTGGAAGTATGGCGTGAATTTAGAAAGGAAAACAATGTATTGCGCAAATTGTGGAAAGGAAATTGATGAGACCCTGAATTTCTGTATGTACTGCGGAAAGCCAATAAGACACGATGAGACGGAGGAATCTAAAGAATCGGAAAAAACATCAGAGCCGATGATACCGGCAGAAGATTTTGCTTTAGAGGAGCCAACAAAAATATTACGGCCGGGAATGAGAGCCATATCAGAAATACAGACAGAATCAATGAAGCCTGAGGAGAAAATGGTAAATCAGGCAGAATTACAAAAAACGGCCGAAACAGCTGTGGAAGCGAATGCTGCATCAAATAGCGAACGATCTGTATGGCACATTGGCTTGAGGATCGCTATATTGATTGGTCTCCTTTGCTTTTTCTGTCCGTTTGCATTGGTGTCCTGTAGTAATACTACGGTGATTGAAGGCACAGGTATGGAATATATGCTGGCAATCATAGACGTTGAGGAATTTTCCAGTGACGCGGTACCGCTAAATGGATACCTGCTTGTTGCTTTTGCTGCGGGAATAATCGGACTTTTGTGTACATTTATTTCAGACGGAAAAAACAGGTTTATTATTCCGGGGATATTGACAGTAGTTGCTATGATCGGATTAATTCTGTTCAGAACTACGTTTGTTGGTTTTTATGGACTGGAAGATCACGATAAATATGGCATAACTGTCAGTTTTTTGTGGGGATGGACATGCTCGACGGTTGCGTTTGGTATTTCTGTCGTCTGTTGCGTTGTTCGCCAAATGATCGAGGACGGTTGAGTTATGTAAGTTATGGCAAGTCTGATATCCGTATGAAATAAACCTGGGGAAAATTGATTTTACAGACAAATTCTCGACAATGTTATGATAATGATATAAAAATTGAAAGGAGATTTGTTATGGAAATCAAAAAAGGTTTAGGAGTAAGGATTAAGAAAACGGTTATCTGCGCTATGAGTACGATGCTTTTGTCGGTAATGTTGATTCTGTCATTTATGCCGAACGAAGCGTATGCTGCTACTTCGGGTAAAACCGGAACAACGAAGATTTCCGTGTCAACCAAGGCAAACTGGTCTTATCCGGGTTCTTCAAGCATCACGTTGAAGCAAAACAAACAGACGGTATCCTATCGCAGAACGTTGAATGCTTCCAAGACCGGGAGTAAAACAGGATATTATGGATGTTACACGATTACTATTTACAACCAGACGAACAATAAGAAAACAACACAGTATTGGAATGGCGGCCAAACCTGCAAGATTAACCTGTCTGCGAATAAGGATTATGTAATTACCGTAACCTATAACATGTCAAAAACATATTTAAAACAGCTTAGTGTAGTTCCCTGCCTTAATACGATGAAAAGTGCGACCACTCCATCATGGAACGTAAGTTCTACATGGAAAGTAAAAAGTTATAAATAGTTTACTGAGAGATGTAGCTGACTTTGCCGTTATTATTCAGATGAGTAATGGCGGCATGAGTGCCTTTACATCATGATAGTTTATGCATGATAGTTTATGGGAAAATGTAGTTGACTTCTAAAAAAAACTATTATAAAATAAGAAGTTATATGAAGTAAAATATATTGTTATTTCTATCAGAAATTGTGAATCCTAAAATATCAAAAAGGAGAACCCATGAAACACAAGATGCGTTTATTATTGGCAACAATCTTATTATCGCTTTCTTTATCTCAAAATTGTTTCGCTGCGGATGCAGAGGCAATTTTAAATTCTGCGTCTCTTAATCCCAAAACGTCCGATTACGAACCATTAAACACCTGTATCCAGGATATTTTTTCTGAGATCCTGACAGATGATATGAGTACATATGCTAAAGTCAAAGCTTGTTATGATTACTTGATTAATACTTGTGAATACGGCTATTCTGATATCTCTCTTGTACCGGATGCTAATAACTATATTTTCGCTGGTTTCTCTTGGGAGCAGACTCCGGATGACGATGAGATGGATTCACGCTTCCAGACTCTATGTGCGTATACAATTTTAACAAAACACATTGGGGTGTGTGATAACTATACGGCCGCTTTTGTTGCAATGACGCAGGCACTCGGTTTGGACAGCAGAAGCGTGATGGGGTCAACGCATAAAGCAAGCGGGGGATATACCGGCCATGCATGGTGCGAAATCAAAGTAGATGAGATTCCGTATGTTTTTGACCCGCAAATTGAAGATAATATTGCCAAAGGCGGCACAATCGGGTACTACAGATTTTGCAAGGCTTATGGAGAAGTCCCGGACAAGTACATCTTGAGCGAATGATTCAGGCTGAAGATTGCATTTTCGCACAGCATGGAAATATTGTGGACATCTATAGGATAATCAGGAAATACTGTTGGCTGCTCAAGTTTTACGTAACAGATAAGGGTGGGCCGCATTTTGCGGACGTCCGAACTTTCGGAGCACGCTCCGGTGGCCGAAGCGAACCAGTCCGCCGCTTAAACAGGACCACCTTGTCGTCCGGTGGTGTGATTAAGTAACTACATAAATGAATTTCAACAATGTGGGTGGTAAGATGATTTTGCAGCCACACGGTAAGGAAATTTTTTACTGTACGGTAAGCACTTTTTACATAGCACGGTAAGGGGTAGGGGGTGCGGACATTTTCTTGGATTAGCTAAGCCGCTAATCCAAGGCTCTGTCTGTACTCCTTTGTGCTCATATTTCCGAGAGATATTTTGATCCTTTTTGTTATACCATATCAGTGCAGCCTGGCCGCCGAATGTGGCACAGGTGGCCGTTTTAGCTGGCAATCTGCAGAAGGCGTCCCGCACGCCTTCTTTTTTTGCCTGCGGGACGCCTTGAATGTGTGGCGGAGAGTTACTTTCCTGCCATCTGTTTTTCCTGAGCCTCGATCATTTTCTTAACCATATAACCGCCGACAGAACCGTTCTGGGCGGAGGTCAGATTGCCGTTGTAGCCGTCCGATAACGGTACGCCAATCTCACTCGCAACTTCCATCTTGAAGCGATCCAGTGCCTCTTTGGCCTCCGGAACCTCTGCTCTGTTTGAAGATTTGCTTGCCATAGGATGGCCTCCTTTCATGCTCGCCTGCCATGAGGCAGGCTGCGTTGAAGTAGTCTGTCTCACGGCCGGTTTGTTTTTGTGTTACGATGTTAGTATGCGACCATAAAAAAATTATAACCTAGAAGCTTCTGCGCAATTTGTCAGAAGATAGAAATTTTAAAGAAAACAGAATTCGAAATAAATGCAATTGAAATAAATGTTGATTCTGCTTGTACAAAATCCGGATTAACGCTATAATAGAGCGGAACAGTGCGGACAGGAAAAAAGGAGAGAAGTTATGCGTGTGATAGCCGGGAGTGCCAGACGGACGGCGCTGCGGGCGCCGGAAGGGCAGGGAACCAGGCCGACGACCGACCGCATCAAAGAGACACTGTTTAATATGATTCAGTACGATCTTGCGGACTGCTGTTTTCTGGATCTTTTCGCCGGAAGCGGCGGGATCGGGATCGAGGCGTTAAGCCGCGGTGCGCGCCAATGCGTGTTTGTCGAACAGGATGTGGCGGCGACCGCAGTTGTCCGTGCCAACCTTCGGGCGACACACCTGGAGGATCGGGCGTACCTTCTGCGCTGCGACGCGGCGGAAGCGCTAGCACAGCTTGAGGGTCGTTTCCGTTTTGATTTTGTCTTTATGGATCCGCCGTACCGGCAGGGGCTTGAGAAGCAGATGCTGACGATCCTGCGCGCGTCCACCTTGATTGACCGGCAAAGTACGATTATTATCGAGGCCGCTCTTGATGAGGATGTCACTTATCTGGGAGAGTTCGGCTATGAGACAGAAAAAATAAAAAAATATAAAACAAACAAACACCTGTTTGTTTACAGAGGAGATAACGGATATGACGATCGCAGTTTATCCGGGCAGCTTTGATCCGGTAACGCTTGGGCACCAGGATATTATCGAACGGACGGCGCAGATCATGGACCATGTGATCATCGGAGTTTTGAAGAATAATTCAAAATCGCCGTTGTTTTCTGTCGAGGATCGTGTTAAGATGTTAGAAAGCGTGACGTCTCATCTGGACAACGTAAGTATTCAGTCCTTCGACGGCCTGCTGGTGGATTTTGTTCATCAGAATCACGCGCAGGTGATTGTGCGCGGTCTGCGGGCAGTCACGGATTTTGAGTATGAACTGCAGCTGGCGCAGACGAACCGGGTGATTGCCCCGGATATCGATACGATCTTTCTGACGACGAATCTGAAATATTCCTATTTAAGTTCGAGCATTGTCAAGGAAATTGCTGATTATCAGGGGGATATCAGTGGATTTTTAAGCCCTGGTATAGCCAGGCTGGTCAGAGAGAAATTGAGCAAGGAGAGGAAAAATGAGCAGCAGGATTGAACAGTTAATTGGTGAGATCGAAGAGTATATTGACAGCTGCAAACCGCAGTTTCTGTCTTCGACAAACATACTTGTCAATAAGGAAGAGCTGGAGGAGCTTCTGGTCGAGCTTCGCTTACGCATTCCGGATGAGATCAAAAAATATCAGAAGATCATCAGCAATCAGGACGCGATTCTGAGCGAAGCCCGGACACAGGCGGACGCGATGCTGGCGGAGGCCAACGCCCAGACCAACGAGCTGGTCAATGAGCACGAGATTATGCAGCGCGCGGTATCTGAGGCAAACCAGGTCATTGAGGATGCCCAGGCTCAGGCCCAGGCGATCATTGACAACGCGATGGCGGATGCCGAGGGGATCCGTCAGGCGTCCATCAATTACACGGACGATATGCTGCGCAGTTTGCAGACGATCATTTCCCATTCGATGGAGACCTCGCAGAGTCGTTTTGAGTCGTTTTTCGCCTCCATGCAGTCTACTTATGACGTCGTCACCTCCAATCGCAATGAGCTTGCCGGCGGCGTTTCTAATGAAACGGAAGAGATGCCAGCAGAGCAGCAGTGACGCCGCTAAGCGTGGCGTGCAGCAGTTTCCAGCAAAGATAATGCCGGACAGATAGTCCGCCGTAAGAAGAATCCTGCGCGTCAGGATTCTTTTTTATTACACTTCCGGTCTGAAAAATGCCGGAAATGCCCCCAAAAGAGATACAGAGCAAAGTCGGTACCAATGCCCGGCGATCCGGAAGCAGAACGGCGATTCGCTTCACACCGGTTGTGATCTCCGCGCTTCCCGCGAGAAATGCCTGGGCTGCGGCAGGCAGAAATGTAAGTTTTTCAATCCACGCGGACAGAATGGAGAAGAGCATAATGTAACTGCCGATCAGGATCATCGTATCGCTTGTGGAGGCGAGAATGTCTTCCAGGGAAACCGGGGGTTCGCGCAACTGGGCGTCAAACTGTGTGCGCGCAGGCTCCGCGTATCCGTGTGACGATAGCGGAGCTTTCCCTTTCCAACCATAGAAACGCCGTGAAAGCAGTGAAAGCGGCAGTATTGGAAGATAGAGACACACAACCAGGAACAACGCGGAAACCGAAAACGGCAGGCAGGAGCGCACGCAACCGAGGACAAACATCGGGCTTGGGTGGTTGCAAATGGAGAACAGATAACGTGCCTCCGCCTGACTGATGCGGTTTTCTTTCAAACTGTCCGCGCAGAGCTTTGCTCCCAGCGGATAGCCGCAGAGCAGGCCGCAGAGCATTACAAAAGAACCGGTAATACTGAGACCGAACAGCCGGTGAAAAACCGGATGGAACGGCCGCATCAGCAATGTAATCACGTTATCCGCGAGAATGGCCCGCGTGCAGATGATAAATGGCGCCAGGGTCGGGAGGACAACATTAAACCAAAGCTGCAATCCGCGCAGAGCGCCCGCGACGGAGACAGCGGGGTTAAGAAGCAGCAGAATCAGAAACAGGATCGCGATCATAACCAGTTTCCACGTTTTCCATATTTTTATATGTTTATGATTTTTTCCGTTTCCGTATTATTCCCCTGAACCGTTTTTTGTGATATACTTCCTTATTATGATTCAATTACCGGAAACATTTTTATCTCAAATGAAGGGCCTGCTCGGTGATGAATACGAGGACTGGCTGGCAAGCTATGAAAAGCCTCCGGTTTCCGGGCTCCGCTTAAACAACCTTAAAGTGGATAATGAACATTTTGTGACACTCACGGGTTGGGCTGTGCGCCGCGTGCCGTGGACGGACAACGGATATTACCTGGAAGCAGGTGAGCATCCGGCGAAAGACCCTCTTCATCATGCAGGGCTTTATTACCTGCAGGAACCAAGTGCGATGACGCCGGCCGTCCTGCTTCCGGTGCGGCCGGGCAGCCGGGTGCTCGATCTGTGCGCCGCGCCGGGCGGTAAGAGTACGGAACTGGGCGCGCGTTTGCAGGGAAAAGGGTTACTGATTTCCAACGATGTCAGCAGCTCCCGCGCCGCGGCACTGCTGAAAAATCTGGAGCGCTTTGGTATTGCCAACAGCTGCGTGACCGCGGAAGAGCCGGAACGGCTCGCGGCTGTGTTTGGCGAGTTTTTCGACAGCATCCTGGTCGACGCGCCCTGCTCAGGCGAGGGGATGTTCCGGCGCGACCCTTCACTGGTTTCTGCATGGATGGAACGAGGACCGGAGTATTACGCGCCGCTCCAGCGGCGGATCCTTGCCGGGGCGGCCGCGATGCTGCGACCGGGCGGCTTTCTGCTCTACTCGACCTGCACCTTTTCTGTCTGTGAGAATGAAGATAATGTGCGCTGGCTTTTGCAAAAATTTCCTGATTTGACATTGGTACCGCTTCCGTTAGAGACGGTTCCGGGAGCAGTGCGCGGCGCATACGACCTTCCGGTACTGCGCCTGTTCCCGCACCGGCTGGAGGGAGAGGGACATTTTATCGCCCTGTTCCAGAAAAAGGACAGGCAGACCGGCGCAGAAGAAGCTTATGCCGGGGGTTCCGGCGTACCGGATATTCCGGCACAGATCATCTGTGAAACCGGGAAGTTTCTGCAGGACAGTGATTTTTCTGCGTGGGAAAGATGCCTGGAAAAACCGTTTGATCACAGCCGCCTGATGATAAAGGATGAGCGGCTTTACTATCTGCCGGACGATTTTTCCACAGGCTGGAAGCTGCGTTACCTGCGCACGGGCCTGCTGCTCGGTTCCTGCAAAAACAAGCGATTCGAACCTTCGCAGGCCGTAGCGATGGCACTTACCGTGAAAGGATTTTCCAATGTGCTCTGTCTGCGGCAAGAGGATGAGCGTGTGCTGCGTTACTTAAAAGGGGAATCCATCGCTCTGGAAGATGGTGAGGTACTTTCAAACGGCTGGATTCTTGTGTGTCTGGAGGAATTTCCGCTTGGCTGGGTAAAATATGCGGGCGGCCTTCTGAAAAATAAATATTATCCGGGATGGCGGTGGCAATAATGGGAAAACTGATACAGGGAGAACCCCTTTCTGAGCTTCTTGGCGGGAAAACCGCGGCGATTTTTGATATGGACGGTACGCTGGTCGATTCCATGTGGATGTGGAAGACGGTTGACGAGGAATATCTTACACGTTTGGGAATCCCCTGTCCGCCCGACATACAGAAAGCGATCGAAGGGATGAGTTTCACGGAAACCGCGGTCTATTTTAAGACGACATTTCATATCGCGGACAGCATTGAACAGATCAAAGAAGACTGGCTGGCGATGAGCCTGGATAAATATCGCCATGAGGTACCGGCAAAGCCGGGAGCGAAACGCCTGCTCGCCGCTCTGAAGACGAGAGGGATCCGCATCGGAGTCGCCACGAGCAGTTCCCGGGAGATGGTCGCGGCTTCTCTTGGTACGCTTGGCCTGGATGCCTACATCGACGAGGTCACGACGGCCTGCGAGGTGGCGGCGGGAAAACCGGCGCCGGATATCTATCTGGAAGCGGCGGCGCGTCTGAACGCAGAACCGTCCGCCTGTCTGGTATTCGAAGACATTCCTGCTGGGATTTTGTCCGCCAAAGCCGCGGGAATGGCGGTCTGCGCGGTAGATGATCGCTATTCAGCCGCGATCCGCGCTGAAAAGCAGGAGATGGCCGATTATTTTCTTGAGAGCTTTGAAGATCTGTTATTTTGAAGACCGATTATTAGAAAGCCGATTATTTCGAAAGGTGAATGGATATGATGAAACGAATGCGCATTGCGCTGGTGACGGGCGCTTCCTCAGGAATGGGACGGGAGAGTGTCCTCCAGATCGCGGACATCGGGCGCGGACTCGATGAAATCTGGGTTGTGGCGCGCCGGAAGGAACGCCTCCTGGAATTGGAACGAAAGTCGCGGCGCCCGCTGCGTCTTCTGGCCATCGATCTGACCGATCCGGATGGGCAGGCGCAGCTGCGGGAACTGCTCGCACGATTGCGGCCTGACGTCAAATGGCTGGTCAACGCGGCCGGCTATGGTAAGCTCGCGCCGGTCGGTAAGACCGCTGAGCGCGACGAGCTTGGTATGATCCGTCTCAACTGCGAGGCGCTCTGCCTGGTGACGCGCCTGGTGCTTCCCTATATGAGCGATAATAGCCGCATTATCCAGTACGCTTCCGCGGCGGCGTTTCTGCCGCAGCCGGGATTCGCCGTCTACGCGGCGAGCAAGTCTTTTGTGCTCAGCTACAGCCGTGCGCTCAACGAAGAACTGCGCCCGCGCGCGATCGCGGTCACCGCGGTCTGTCCGGGACCGGTGCGTACGGAATTTTTCGATGTGGCCGATACTGGCTCCCCAATGCCCTTCTGGAAAAAACCGTTCATGACCAGCGCGCACCGCGTTGTAAAAAAAGCGCTGCGCGACAGTATGATGGGCAGATCGGTATCGGTCTGCGGATTGCCGATGAAGCTGTTCGCCCTGCTGTGCAGATTGCTTCCGACCGGTTTCCTGCTGCGGGGCTATGCCGGGATATCTTCGTGCTTGCCGGTATCTCGTAAACCTGCCGACGACCGCAAAAGAACGGGCGTACATCCGAGCGCCGATACCCATCGGAATATCGGGGCAGAAGGAAGTCGCCCATGAAAATCGATAAAGGCCGGTACGGTTATCGAGACCATCAGCACCGTATTCGTTTGCTGGTCACGCTGATTCTTATAGCCGCGATCCTGGCTCAGCTGATTGCCCGGCAGCTGACCTCAAATTCAGCGGCAAAAAATATCCTTACCGTCATGGCCATTCTGACGGTGCTGCCAATGGCAAATATGGCGTCGCCGTTGCTGGCCGCCTGGAAATACCGCACGCCGCCGTGCACGTTTCATGAACGGCTGCTTCCCTATGAAGATGTTCTCGTTCTGATCTACGACCTGATTGTGACGACGGAGCGCACAATCCTGCCGCTCGACGCGATTGCCGTGCACGCAGGGGGTGTTTATGCCTTTTGCAGCGCCGCAAAGATTGACGCGGCAAAGGCAGAGAAGGAGCTTTCCGCTTATTTTGGCGCGAATCATTGGAATGTACATATTAAAATCTTCGTGGACGAGCGTGCGTTTTTCCGTCGGCTTGAACAGCTGAAAACGGCAGACAGTACGATCGTAAAGGATTCTGCAACCGGCATCGCGGACAATGGCGCGATCACAGAGATTGTGCGGCTGTTAAAGAATCTTTCGATGTAGAGTCAGAGGAAAGCCAGAGCCGATTGCCCGCAAAAACCGGGCGGAGAAATTGCGGATGCTGGCAGGAGGAATTATGAGGACGATTACGGTCGGCACAAACGAGGCCGGACAGCGCCTGGACAAGCTGCTTGCCAAGTATATGGATTTGGCCGGCAAAGGGTTTCTCTATAAGATGTTGCGCAAAAAAAATATCACCTTAAACGGCAGGCGCTGCGACGGCTCGGAACGGCTGGCGGTCGGCGATGAGATTCGTCTTTTCCTCTCTGACGACACGATCGAAAAATTTACCCGGGAGCGGAAACAGACAACGACAGAAAAAAGCAGAGAACACATAAAACTTGATATTATCTATGAAGATGAACATATTTTGCTGATCAATAAGCCCGTGGGCATGCTTTCGCAGAAGGCAAAGGAGACGGACACCTCTCTGGTCGAATATCTGACCGATTATCTGCTGGAATCCGGACAGCTGACGCGGGAAGATCTGCGCAGCTTCCGTCCTTCGGTCTGCAACCGCCTGGACCGCAACACCAGCGGTCTTGTCGCTGCCGGGAAGACGCTTCCCGGTCTGCAAGGTCTTTCGGCCGTCTTTCGGGATCGCTCTCTGCACAAGTATTATCTCTGCGCCGTCAGCGGAAATGTGCGCGAAAAGCGCCGGATCGAGGGGTATTTGTCAAAAAATGAGCGCTCCAATCAGGTGACGGTATACCGGGAAGCTCGGGAAGGAAGCCTTCCGATCTGCACGGAGTACGAGCCTCTTCTGTACGAAAATGGCTGCACGCTCTTAAAGGTTTTGCTTGTCACGGGCCGCACGCACCAGATTCGCGCCCATCTTGCTTCCATCGGCCATCCGATTATCGGAGATCCCAAATATGGGACAGGGACAACAAGTTATGAGATTTCCCGCAAACAGATCGTCACCGGAGAAGGAAAACAAGGGAAGCAGGGCAGAAATTCCGTTCGCACTCAGCTTCTTCATTCCTGGCAGATGGTATTTCCGGACATGCCTGGGCCGCTTGCAGGTATCAGCGGACAAAGCTTTTTCGCACCGCTCCCCCCGGGATTTGCCAGAGTGTTTTCAGCGGAGAATCTGCAGGAGATCATGCGCAGCGCATCGAAAGTTGTGCTGAAATCTGCACAAAAGCTGCGTTAAGATCTACGGAGCCGGAATTGTGAGCGGTTATCATTGACGGCTCAGAGGATTACGTATAAGGAAAGGGACAACCATGGGAACCTGGAAAAGCCGCGGTCTGCGCGGATCGACGCTGGAGGATATGATCAATCATAGTAACGAATGCTACCGGGAGAAGCACCTGGCGCTGATCCAGAAGGTGCCGACGCCGATCACGCCGATCACGATCGACAAGCAGAGCCGGCATATCACGCTCGCCTACTTTGACCAGAAAAGCACCGTGGACTACATCGGCGCAGTACAGGGGATCCCGGTCTGCTTTGACGCCAAGGAATGCGCGGCAAACACCTTCCCGCTCCAGAATGTCCATGAACATCAGATCCGTTTTATGCAGGAGTTTGAGCGGCAGGGCGGCGTCGCCTTTATTATTCTCCATTTCACGGCCCGTGATGAGATCTATTACATGCCCTTCGCTGATCTTTTCCGTTTCTGGAAGCGGATGGAAGAAGGCGGCCGCAAGAGCGTTACCTACGAAGAAATTGATAAATCCTATCAGATTTTCCCGCACCGGGATATCCTGGTGCATTATCTTGTCATGCTCCAGAAGGATCTTGACAGCCGGGAGGCTTAAATTTTTTTGCATTCTTCTTTCAGCTTTCTTTCAGCATTTCACAAATCTCTCACAATTATCCTTTATAGTGTGTTCATACCAAATTTAAATTTATATCGGCACAACAGGAGGATACTATGGTCATCAGGAAGAAATTTATCATTGCGGGAGCCGTTGCCGTCGTTGTCTTGGCTGTCGCTGCAGGCGTGTTGATGAAAAGCGGAAACAGCGGCCAGGGCCGGGGTGGCATGGGTGGCCAAAGCCAGGATGTCTCTGTCGTCCGAGCCGCTTATCCGACAAGAGGCGACCTTTCTCTGACCGTCAGCCTGACCGGCACCGTCGAGTCAGATGATGTCGTTTACAGCTACGCCAAGGCGTCCGGCGACGTTACCGCCGTACACGCGAAAGCCGGAGATGTCGTCGAGGCCGGGGAGGTGCTGTTTGAAATTGATACCGAGCAGGTCGAGGACGCGAAAAATTCCATGGATTCCGCCGAGGTCAACATGAACGAGGCGCAGAGTACCCTGACGAGAATGAAGATCCTTTATGACGGCGGCGATCTCTCCGCTCAGGACTACGAGCAATACCAGAATCAGGCGAGATCCGCCCAGCTTTCCTACGAGTCAGCCGAATTAAATTACATACGTCAGCTGGAATACAGCAGCGTAAAAGCGCCGATTTCCGGCACAATCGAAAGCTTTGACGTCGAGGTTTATGACCGCGTCGCCACCAACGACCAGCTTTTTGTTATCGCCGGCGATGGCGAGAACCGAATCACGTTCTATGTGACCCAGCGGATGGTAAACAATCTTCAGGTCGGCGATGCGATCGAGGTCGTCAAAAACAGCACCAGCTATGAGGGCTGGATTTCCGAGATCAGCACGATGGTCGACGATTCCAACGGCCTGTTCAAGATCAAGGCAAATATGGAAAATACCGGCGAGATCGCGACCGGCAGTGTTGTCAAGCTGAACGTGGCTACCGAGCACACAGAAGACGCGATGCTGGTGCCGGTGGACGCGATCTATTACAGCAACAGCGAAGCTTATGTTTATACGGAGTCGGATGGCTACGCGCATATGACCTATGTCGAGGTCGGCCTCTATGATGATGAATACGCGGAAATTCTCTCTGGCTTGAGCGAAGACGACGTCGTCGTCAGCACCTGGAGCAGCAACCTCTATGAGGGTGCGGAGATCCGTGTCCGCATGGATGGCGAGACCGGGACGACGGACACCTCCGAGGCTGCCGGAGCCGGAGAAAACGCCGGTTCGGGGGATGCCAGCGCAGACGCTCGACAGTAAGCAGGGAGGGATGACAGAATGAATTTGACAAGATTTGTATTAAAACGTCCCGTCACCGTCCTGATGGCGCTGCTCTGCCTGCTGGTTTTTGGTATTTCTTCTGTCTTTAATGCAACGCTGGAGCAGATGCCTGACACGGATCAGCCGATGATAATGATCATGGCGCGGTATTCCGGCGTCAGCCCCGAGGATATGGACGAACTGGTCACCAAGGTTATCGAGGATGAAGTCAGTACTGTGGAAGGTGTGGAAAGTATCTCATCCACGACCAGCGAGGGCAGCTCACGGATCATGCTGGAGTTCAGCTATGAGCAGGATATGGACGACGCCTACAACGATGTGACCAAAGCGCTGGACAGCATCCGCGACCTGCCGGACGACATAGATGATCCGACGGTCATGGAGATGAACAGCAGTGCCAACGCCAATATGATGATCTCCATCGCCAACAGCGCCCAGGCAAGCCTGTACGACTATGTCGATCAGATCATCGTGCCGGAAATCGAAAAACAGACCACCGTCGCAGAGGTCAGCACGATGGGCGGTTCTTCCGAATACATCCAGATCCTGCTGATGTCCGATATGATGGAGCAGTATGGTCTGACGATGGACGATGTCGTCAGCGCGATGAGTACGGCGGACATCACCTATCCGTCCGGCGACATCCAGTCCGGCAACCTGGAGCTTTCCGTCAGTACGATGATGGAGTACGATACCTATGAGGCGCTGCTTGAGGTGCCGATCACGCTCGATGACGGCTCGATGGTCTACCTTGAGGATATCGCGATCGTCGGCTACGCCGAGGAGCAGCAGGGCGGTATTTCCCGCTACAACGGAGAGGAAACCATCTCCATCTCCATCACCAAGCAGCAGAGCAGCAGCGCTATGGATATGTCCAACCAGGTCATGGCGGCTCTGGATAATCTGATGGCGAGTGATGAGAACCTGCAGATCAATGTAATCCGGGATGAAGCGGACTCCATCCTCAGCTCCCTCTATGACGTGGCGCTGACGATCGTGCTTGCGGTCATCATCTCGATGATTATCATCTTCCTCTTCTTCGGGGATTTCAAAGCGTCAATGATCGTCGGAAGCTCGATCCCGGTATCGATCCTGACCGCCCTGATCTGTATGACCGCGGCCGGTTTCTCCCTGAACGTCATGACGATGAGCGGCCTGGTGCTCGGCGTCGGCATGATGGTTGATAACTCGATCGTGGTACTGGAGAGCTGCTTCCGCGCCATGGACGCAGAGGCGGACAAGGGCGCGTTAAGCTACGCGAAAGCCGCGTTGAACGGCGCCAATATTGTAGCAATGTCCGTGTTCGGATCGACATTAACGACGGTTGTCGTGTTTATCCCTCTGGTCTTCCTCAACGGTATGAGCGGCCAGATGTTCGGCACGATGGGTTATGTCATTGTCTTCTGTATGACGGCATCCCTGCTCTCAGCACTCTCCATTGTACCGTTGTGCTATATGACATACAAGCCGAAGGAAAAAGATTCCGCGCCGATGTCCCGGCCGGTAGAGCGGATGCAGAATGCATATCGGGCTGTGATGCCGACGCTGCTGAAGCATAAATATATGGTATTGCTTTTTTCCGTCATCACGGTTGTGGTTGCCCTGTATCTGGCCAGCGGTATGGAGACGGAGCTGATGACATCCGACGACACCGGTACGGTATCGGTAAGCATTGAGACCCGTCCCGGCCTGCTCAACGAACAGGCGGACGCAGTGCTGGCCCAGGCTGAGGCGATTGTTGCCGCCCATGAGGATGTTGAGTCTTACGTGCTTCGTTTCAACAGCAGCAGCGGTACGATCACCGCTTATCTGAAGGATGACCGCAAGATGTCCACAGACGAAGTCGCCGCGCAGTGGGAAGAAGAGATGATCGACATCGATAACTGTACGATCGAGGCCGAGGCTTCTTCCTCCATGAGCATGATGGGCCAGACCAGAGGCTATGAAGTCATCTTAAAGAGCACGCAGTACGATGAACTCCAGGAGATCAGTAATAAGATCGTCACCGAGATGATCGCGCGGGATGATGTGCGGAACATCCATTCCAGCATTGAGAATACCGCCCCGGTTGTGGCGCTGCGCGTTGACGCGGTGATGGCCGCGGCAAACGGCCTGACGGCTTCCCAGATTGGCAATATGGTCAGCCAGTACCTCGACGGCGAGGAAGCGACGACGCTGGAAGTTGACGGCGAGGAGATCAGCGTTATGGTAGAATATCCGGAGGAGGATTATCAGACGGTCAACCAGCTGGAGCAGATGATCCTGAAAACATCTACCGGTTATGTGGCGCTGTCAGATGTCGCTGAGGTCTATTACCGCGACAGCCCCAGTTCTATTTCCAAGGAAGATAAAGCCTACAAGATTACCATCACTGCGGACTATGTCGGCGGTAATGTCAAGAGCACGATCGACAGCGAGGTGATCGCTCCGTATATTACCGGCACGGTCGAGCTGGGCGTCAACTCCCGTAATAAGATGATGGCGGAGGAGTTTTCCGCCCTGTACTACGCGATCGCGACCGCGGCGTTCCTGGTATTTGTGGTTCTGTCCGCACAGTTTGAGTCGCCGAAGTTCTCGATCATGGTTATGACGACGATCCCGTTCTCCCTGGTCGGATCGTTCGCATTGCTGAAAATTACTGACGTCAGCATCAGTATGACTTCCATCTTAGGTTTCCTGATTCTGGTCGGTACCGTTGTCAACAATGGTATCCTCTATGTCGATACCGTCAACCAGTACCGCCTGGAGATGCCGCTGCAGACGGCGCTGATCGAAGCCGGCGCGACACGTTTGCGCCCGATCCTGATGACGAGCCTGACGACGATCCTGGCGATGCTCCCGATGGCGATGGCCATCGGCGACAGCGGCTCGACGACACAGGGCCTGGCAGTCGTGGATATCGGCGGCCTGGCGGTCGGCGTGCTGGTCGCACTGTTTATCCTTCCGGTTTACTACCTGGTAATGAATGGCCGCAAGGAACTGCGCCAGCTTGACATTTAATAGAAAGGAGGATTACGATGAGACGATATTTCCGAAGAGGGATGAGCTGCCTTTTGATGGTAGTCGTCTCCCTGACGACTCCGCTCACAGCGTTCGCCAGCCCGGAATTCGCCTACTCGGCGGAAAAATGGGCGACGCTTCGCGATGATAATCTGGATTTTGACGAGATCGCCGACCTGGTCCATGAGTACAATACGACCGTGGTGCAGAACCGGATCACCTGGCAGGATGAGAAGGATGACGACAGCGACGACGTGGCGCAGGATTATTACGACGCGGCGGACAATATTTACAACAACATCACCTACCCGGACGACAGCGACAGCTCCAGCTACGGCAGCCAGATGGCGGCAGCCGTGCAGAACAAGATTCAGGCAGATAACCTGATGGAGCAGGGCGATGAGAGTACGGATGACAATGTGACCAAAAAACTGAATTACGATAAACAGGAAGCACAGTTGGTCAAACAGGCGCAGGAGCTGATGATCAGTTACTGGAGTCAGTATTACAGCATGGACACGACGCGGGAGCAGAAGACCCAGGCGGAAAAGGATCTCGCCGCGGAGGAGACGCGTCTGGCCGCCGGCACCTCGACACAGTCGAGCGTGCTTACCGCGAGAAACGCCGTCTCTACAGCGGAGGCCTCGATCCTCTCCGCGGAAAGCAATCTAAACTCCACAAAAGAAAACCTCTGTCTGATGCTTGGCTGGAGCTACGGCGCCGATGTCAATATCGGCGAGCTGCCGGAGCCGGATCTGGAAGCAATTGACGCGATCGACCTGGCCGCTGATATTGAGAGCGCGCTGGCAAACAATTATGCGTATCAGATCACACAGAAGCAGGTGACAAACGCGCGCTCGACGACCAAGAAAGCGACGTTGACCCAGCAGGAAGCAAATGAGCGACAGGCGATTTCCAACAATGTCAGCGACAGCTATTCCGACCTGCTCCTGGCGCGTTCCAGCTATGAACAGGCGCTGGCGGCCTTTGAACTGCAAAAGAGCACCTATGAGACCGCCGCGCGCCAGCTGCAGGCCGGGACGATTTCCCAGAATACCTTCAGCAATCAGCAGACCTCTTACGTCAACGCCGAGGTTACGGTTCGCACGAGAAAGCTGGAACTGCTGACGGCGATGATTGATTATCAGTGGAATGTCGCCGGTCTGGCGTCCACGTCATAGGGGGAGGTGACCCGGATGATGAGACGAATGATTCCATCGCCTGGTCTGGCTCTGGCGGTCGCGCTGATCGGAAGCGTGATTCTGCCCGGGGCGGTGATTTCAGTGCGGGCGGAGGAGACAACGGTCATTTCCTATGACAATCTGCGCGATCTGCTGATTGCCGGGAACCTGGATCTGCAGAACGATACGGACAGCTACACGACAAACCTGGCCAACTATACACAGATGGTGGAAACCCTGCGTACCGAGCAGTCCTACATGCAGCTGCTTGCCAAACAGTATGAGGATGATGAGGAAACCGCGGCGGAATATAAATCCAGCGCATCCTCTCTTTCCCAGGCGGCGGAGCAGCTCACAAAACAGATCACAAATATGACGCGCCGCAACAGTACGACGGTTTCGGTTGAGAAGACGATCGACGGTTATGAGATGACCGCGCAGGCACAGCTGGTTTCCTACTGGCAGATGTCCAACAATGCCGCGGCGAAAGAAAAGAGCGTAGAGGCAGCGCAAAGCACATACGACGCGACCGTGCGCAAGCAGGAGGCGGGAGCGGCGACCGCGGCGGATGTCCTCTCGGCGGCAGACAGTCTCGCGCAGGAAAAAAATCAGCTTTCTTCCTATCGCCAGCAGACGAACACCCTGAGAAACAGCCTGTTCCAGCTGCTCGGGCTCACAGACGACGGCACAATATCCATTGAGACGGTTCCGGCTCCCGATCTGGAGGCGATCGCCGCGATTGATTTTGAGACGGACAGTCAGAAGGCGGTCAACAACAATTCCAGTGTCCAGAGTGTGCGCCACAACAGCGCGACGTCGATGGGCGCGATCGAGCGCAAGGCCAACTCCGAGACAGAAGCCGTCGGTACCGTGCAGGCTTCGATTTCGGATACCTATCAGCAGCTGCTGGCACAATGCTCCACCTACCAGGCTGCTCTGGAAGCCTTTGAGAGCAGCCAGATCACCTATAACAGCTTGCAGTTGAAGCAGCAGGCGGGTATGCTTTCTGAAGCCGATTATCTGCAGGGCGTTGCCGATTATCTGAGCGCTTATGCGGACAAGGAATCTGCTTCCATGAATCTTGTTCAGGCATACCAGTCATACCTTTGGGAAGTGAAAGGTGTCGGCTGAGTCAGGAATGAGAGAAAAAACGGATTTCTGTATCAGTGGAAAAATCCATAGTAACAAAAAGGGTGTCAGCAAACGCAATGTCATTTCATTTGGACATTGCCAGAAGGCCGGCATCCTTTTTTGCAGCCTTTTCGCTCGTTCCTGTCTGTTCTCATCACTGTTCCTATCCGGTTTTAAATGATTGACGGCTGAGGGTTTGTGTCGTAAAATAGGGGGAGTAATGATAGACACAGGAGGCAGCATGAGCAGAGATTTGTTGCATACTCCCGAGGGAGTGAGGGATATTTACGCGGAGGAATGCGCGCGCAGACACCGGGTTCAGGCCCGGCTTTGCGAAAGCTTTCACCGCTATGGTTATCAGGATATTGAAACTCCGACGCTGGAGTTTTTTGATATTTTCCGCAAGGAGCGTGGCAGTGTTGACACACGGGAAATGTACAAGTTTTTTGATCGCGAAAACAATACGCTGGTTTTGCGGCCGGATATGACGCCTTCGATCGCGCGCTGCGCGGCCAAATATTATATGGACGAACCGGGTCCGATCCGGCTGTGTTATCTGGCGTCGACATTCCAGAATGCGCCCAGCTACCAAGGGCGGCTGCATGAGGTGACACAGACGGGAGCAGAACTGATCGGCGATGATTCCGCGGACGCGGACGCGGAGATGATCGCGATGGTGATCGACGCTCTGAAAGCGGCCGGGCTTACCGAGTTTCAGATTGAGCTCGGACAGGTCGAATTTTTCCGTGGCCTTCTGGATGAAGCAGGCATGGATGAAGAGACTCAGGGAGAGTTATGCGACCTGATTGAAAACAAAAATTATTTTGGCGTTGAGGAGCTTTTATCCGGGCAGACGATGCCGCCTGCCTTAAAAAATGCTTTCCTGCAGCTGCCGCAGTTGTTTGGCGACATTTCCCGCATCCGCCTGGCCCGCTCGCTGACAACCAATGAGCGGGCGATAAGGGCAATTGATCGTCTGGAACGTGTACAGGAAATCCTGGACGCTTACGGGGTGGGAGATTACGTCTCCTATGATCTCAGTATGCTGAGCAAATATTCTTATTACACCGGTATTATCTTTAAAGCTTATACCTATGGAACCGGCGAATACCTAGGCACCGGAGGCCGTTACGACAAGCTGCTCATACAGTTTGGCAAAGACGCTCCGGCAGTTGGCTTTGCGATCGTCGTCGATCAGCTGATGCTGGCTCTTTCCCGGCAACGCATTTCGATCTCGATCGACCGGACCGATACGATGATCCTCTATGACCGGGACGCACGTTTTCGCGCGATCAGCCTTGCGGAACAGATGCGCGCTCATGGCCGGGCCGTACAGCTCACACGCAGGAGAGAAATGACGCCAGCGCTGGATTATCTGGCATATGCTGTGCGGCAGCATTTTTTCACTGTCATTGACCTGTCTGCACGCGACGGACAAATCTGCTATATTCTGGACGATGGACATTTTCGAGCGGCGGATTTTACGGAGCTGCCCCCGGATATTGCAGCTTTTCTGACGGAAAATAACGAAACAAAGGAAGACTTAACATTATGAGATACCTGACATTTGTGCTTGCCAAGGGCCGTCTGGCGGATCAGACACTGGCGATGTTTGAAAATATCGGCATTCACTGTGAAGAGATGAAGGACAAACATTCGCGCAAGCTGATTTTTGCCAACGAGGAACTGGGATTTCGCTTCTTTCTGGCAAAAGCTACGGACGTCCCGACCTATGTGGAGTACGGCGCCGCGGACATCGGCGTTGTCGGCAAGGATACGATCATGGAGGAGGGACGCCGTCTCTATGAAGTACTTGACCTTGGGATCGGGCGCTGCCGCATGTGTGTGTGCGGTCCGGAATCAGCGCGGGAATACCTGCAGCATCACGAGCTGATCCGCGTCGCCACCAAATACCCGGCGATCGCCAAAGACTATTTTTACAACAAAAAACAGCAGACCGTCGAGATCATCAAGCTGAACGGTTCCATCGAGCTGGCGCCGATTGTCGGCCTTTCCGAAGTGATTGTCGATATTGTCGAGACCGGCTCGACTCTGCGGGAAAACGGACTGGCCGTACTCGAAGAAATTTGCCCGCTTTCCGCGCGCATGGTGGTCAACCAGGTGAGTATGAAGCGGGAAAATGAACGTATCAGTACGATTATTCGCGAGTTAAAAACATTTTTGCAGGCGCGTCAGGAGGTAAACCAATGAGAATCCTTCATCTGGATGAAGAGAGCAAACAGAATCTTCTTGCGGATCTGCTCAAGCGCGATCCGAACAATTATTCACAATACGAGGACACCGTTCAGGAGATCATTCAGGCGGTGAGAGAGCGAAAAGACGAGGCTCTGTTTGCGTATACCGAGCGTTTTGACGGCGCCACAGTTAATGCCGCAAACATCCGCGTTACCGATGCGGAGATTGAGGCGGCGCTTGCCATGGTCGACCCGAAGCTGCTGGACGTGATGAAAAAGGCGATGGAGAACATCCGCGCGTACCACGAAAAGCAGAAACGTTACAGCTGGTTCGACAGCAGCGAAAACGGGACGATTCTCGGCCAGAAGATTACGCCGTTATCCAGCATCGGCGTCTATGTGCCCGGAGGCAAGGCGGCGTATCCTTCTACGGTGCTGATGAACATCATCCCGGCCAAGGTAGCGGGAGTGAAGCGCATCGCTATGGTGACGCCGCCCGGGAAGGACGGATCGGTCAATCCGGTGACTTTAGTTGCGGCGCATCTGGCCGGGGTGACGGAGGTTTATAAGGTCGGAGGCGCGCAGGCGATCGCCGCGCTGGCTTTCGGTACCGAATCAATCCCGCGGGTCAGCAAGATCGTCGGACCGGGCAATATTTTTGTCGCGCTGGCCAAAAAGGCGGTATATGGCCATGTCAGTATCGACAGCATCGCGGGGCCAAGTGAGATCCTGGTGCTGGCCGATGACAGTGCCAACCCGCGCTATGTGGCGGCCGACCTGCTTTCCCAGGCGGAGCACGATGAGCTGGCAAGCGCGATTCTGGTGACGACAAGCATGGATCTTGCAAAAAAGGTCTCCGCCGAGATCGACGGCTTCCTGGAAACGCTTTCCCGGCGCTCGATCATCGAGAAATCGCTGGAAAATTATGGCTATATTCTGGTGACCGATTCGCTCGACGAGGCGATCGCGGCGGCAAACGATATCGCTTCCGAGCACATGGAAATCGTCACGCGCAATCCGTTTGAGGTGATGACGCGCATTGAAAACGCGGGAGCGATCTTCCTCGGCGAGTACAGCAGCGAGCCGCTGGGCGATTATTTCGCCGGACCGAACCATGTGCTGCCGACAAACGGCACGGCAAAGTTTTTTTCGCCGCTGAGCGTCGACGATTATGTCAAAAAATCAAGCATTATTTATTATTCGCGCGAGGCGCTCGCGCCGGTCCATGAGGAGATCGAGACGTTCGCGAACGCGGAACAGCTGACGGCACACGCAAATTCCATTCATGTGCGTTTTGAATAAGGAGGAAAACCGATGGCAGACCGAATCGCTTCCATCACAAGAACGACGAAAGAGACCAATATTCAGCTGACTCTGAATCTGGACGGCAGCGGCAAAACAGAAATTGATACCGGCATCGGCTTTTTCGACCATATGTTAAATAGCTTTGCGCGCCATGGCCTGTTTGATCTGACGTTAACTGTGCGCGGCGATCTTGAGGTGGACACGCATCATACCGTCGAAGATACCGGCATTGTCCTGGGAAAAGCGATCCGCGAGGCCGTGGGAGATAAGAAGGGCATCGTGCGCTATGGTTCCATACTTCTGCCGATGGACGAGAGCCTGGTCCTGTGCGCGATCGATCTTGGCGGGCGGCCCTATCTGGTCTATGATCTGTCGCTTGAGAGGGAGAAAGTTGGGGATCTTGAGACAGAGACCGTACGTGAATTCTTCTATGCTGTTTCTTATGGGGTGGAAATGAATCTTCATTTAAAACAACTTAACGGCATGAATAATCATCATATTATCGAGGCTGCTTTCAAAGCGTTCGCCAAGGCGCTGGATCAGGCAACGCGCCGGGATGTGCGCATCGCGGATGTACTTTCGACAAAAGGGAGCCTGTAAAAAAGGAGAACGAACCATATGCAATTATATCCGGCGATTGATATGAAAGGCGGCAAATGCGTCCGTCTGTGTCAGGGATTATTTGATAACGTTACCGTATATTCGGATACCCCGGCCGACATGGCAAGGCTCTGGGTGAGCCAGGGCGCGACCTGGCTGCATATCGTCGATCTCGACGGCGCTCTGGCGGGGCATTCCGTCAATGAGAAAGCCATCCGCGACATCGTGCAGGCGGTGTCCGTACCCATCGAGCTGGGCGGCGGCATCCGCAGCGCGGAAGCGATCGCGTATATGCTGGAACTTGGCATTCATCGCTGTATCATCGGCACGCGCGCGGTGCAGCAGCCGGAGTTTATCCGCGATCTGGTGCGGCAGTTCGGCGCGGAGTACATCGTCGTCGGTGTGGACGCGAAGGACGGCATGGTCGCGGTCGAGGGCTGGGAACGGGTCAGCAGTATATCCGCCCTTGATCTCTGCTGCCAGATGAAAGAATACGGCGTTGCTCACATTGTTTATACGGACATTTCCCGCGACGGGATGCTTTCCGGCCCCAACGTTGAGGCGACAAAACTTCTCACCAAACAGACCGGGCTTGACGTGATTGCCTCAGGCGGCGTTTCCTGTATGGACGATTTACAGCGCCTCTATGACGAAGGCATCCGCGGCGCGATTATCGGCAAGGCCTTGTATGAGAACCGCGTTGATCTTTCGCAGGCAGTCGCGCGCTTTGAGCAGGCGCGGCAATAAGGAGGAAACCGAAACATGTTCGAAAATAAAAAAAATCTGATCGCTGCGGTTGGATGCAAAAACGGTCGGGCGGTAACCCTGGATGGAGAACCCGCGGCCGATCATTCTCTGGCCGATATCGCCCGCGAATGCGATAACAATGGCGTTGATGCCCTGCTGATCTGGGATTTCTCTGCGGATGACGCGGATCATGAGCGCACGATCGGTCAGATTCGCGTTATTGCCCGCAGTATCGATATTCCGATTATTACCGGCGGACATGTACGCAGACTGGAAGACGTCAAAAAATATCTCTACGCCGGAGCGAAAGCCGTCTTTTTGGATGGCGGTGATGCGGAACAGATCGACCGGATCAAAGAGGCGGCCGATCGTTTCGGCAGTGAAAAAATATATGTTTATCTGCGCGATGAATCGTTGCTGGCACGCGCCCCGGAGTTTATACAGATGGGCGCGACGGCAATGATTCTGGATGCGCGTTCCGCTATATCGGATGCTGCGGCATCGGGAACTGCATCGAAAGTCACATCAGAAGCTACATTGGAATCTTCATCGGAAGCAGCCGGAGTGATTTCAAAGCTTTTTGATTCGGATTCTGTTTCCGCCGTGATCCTGCCGGTTCTCGGAACGGATTTTATCGGCCTGCGTCAGTCGCTGCTGGATAATGGCCTTTCTATGGAGATGCTGACAAGCACCGTCTCCTGGGATCAGTTCCGTTTAAACGGCGACGGTCTGATTCCGGTGATCGTCCAGGATTACAAGACATCCGAGGTGCTGATGCTTGCTTACATGAACGAGCAGGCATTTGCGGATACGCTGCGCACGGGCCGCATGCATTATTACAGCCGCAGCCGTCAGTCGCAGTGGATGAAAGGGGAGACCTCCGGTCATTTCCAGTACGTCAAATCACTGCATCTGGATTGCGACAACGATACGCTGCTCGCGAAGGTCCATCAGATCGGCGCGGCCTGCCATACCGGCTCGCGCAGCTGCTTCTTCCAGACCCTGGCGCAGAAACCGTATCGTGAAACCAATCCGCTCAACGTATTCGAGGATGTGTTCGCGGTAATTCTGGACCGTAAGGAACATCCAAAGGAAGGCTCCTATACCAACTATCTGTTTGATAAAGGAATCGATAAAATACTGAAAAAAGTGGGCGAGGAAGCGACCGAGATCGTCATCGCCGCAAAGAACCCGGATCCGGAAGAAATAAAATACGAAATATCGGACTTTCTCTATCATGTGATGGTGCTGATGGCGGAAAAAGGAGTTACCTGGGAAGAAATCATGGAGGAGCTGGCAAACCGCTGAAAAATCCGCTGACAATAAATAGTCGGCGCCGGATTTGCCGCGCTGGGGGAGACAATGAATATTTTAAACGAGGCGAAAGCGGAGCGGGATTACCTGGTCTCGCTGCGCCGTCATCTGCACAGCTGGCCGGAGACTGCCATGCAGGAGCAGGAAACGGCGCATTATATACAGACACAGCTGGACGCGATGGGCGTCGCTTACCGTACGGTCGGAGAGACCGGGATACTGGCGCAGATAACAGGAAGTGGATGTGCGGCCGTCTCAGAAGAAACGGGGGAAAAATCTACCGTTCTTCTGCGGGCAGATATTGACGCGCTGCCCGTGCAGGAGCAGACCGGTCTGCCCTTTGCCTCGCAGCGGCCCGGCTTTATGCATGCCTGCGGCCATGACCTGCATACAGCCGCATTGATCGGCGCGGCCAAAATTATTAAGGCACATGAAAACGAAATAGACGGAAGAGTCTTACTGGCTTTCCAGCCCTCGGAGGAAAATGGCAGTGGTCACAGACTTTTTCTTGAGGATCCGGCGCTTCTGGGAGTGGTTGACCACGCGTTCGGGCTTCATGTCGCGCCCGAATATCCGGCGGGATCCATCGCTGTCTGCGATGGTGCGGACGCGGCCGAGGTCGACTGGTTTACCATTACGATCCGTGGACGTTCTGCGCATATTTCCAAGCCGTCCCGCGGCGTTGATGCGCTCTACATTGCGGTGCAGATCTGCCAGCAGCTTCGAGCATTAACGACGACGCTTCTGGATCCCATGCAGCCGGCGCTGATCGGCGTGGGATGCTTAAACGCGGGTACTGCGCCGAATGTGATTGCGAACGAAGCTGTTTTCAGCGGTACCGTGCGTTGCTTTTCATCCGAAGCGCAGCAGAAACTCTGTGACGGCCTGCGCAGGTTGGCGGAAGAAACCGCTAAAAACTATGGAGCTATCGCTGAGGTGGATATCCGACACGCAAACGGTGCGGTCATCAACAACCCGGATGAAGCGCGGCAGGTTTATCAGCTCGCGCGGCAGATGCTCGGGGAGGAGAAAGCGTTTTTCACCGGCGAGCCGGTTATGAGCATGGCGGGCGATGACTTTTCCGCATTTCTTGAACGGTTTCCGGGCGCTTACGCCCATGTCGGCGTCGCGAACCCGGCCAATCCCAACTCGTCCCTGCCGCTGCACGACTGCCGCTTTGAGCCGGATGAGGAGGCGCTCGTTTCCGCGGCGGCCATCCATGTGGCTTACGCGATGCATTATCTGACTTAACCGGTCATTCTTTTGCCCAGGTCCGCGGCGAGAACAGCATCAGCATCGGGAACAGCTCCAGACGCCCGGCAAGCATGTCAAACATCATCACAAATTTGGACAGCGGGCTGTAGAAACCGAAATTACAGCTGGCACCGACATCGGAAAAGCCCGGACCGATATTATTGAAGGTGGCGGCAACCGCCGTGAAGTTCGTTTCCATATCGTGACCATCGAGACTGAGGATGATAACGGAAACAAAGAAAATCAGCGCGTAAACCGTAAAATAGGCGCCAAGGCAGCGGATGGTCGCATCCTCGACGGCTTTTCCCTCAAAGCGGACGACCTTGACGCTGCGCGGCAGGATCAGAGACTGTAGCTCTTTAAACACATTTTTAACCGCAATGACAATGCGGGATACCTTCAGACCTCCGCCGGTACTGCCCGCGCAGGCTCCGACAAACATCAGCGTCGTCAGGATCCATTTGGAAAATGACGGCCAGAGATCGGAATCAAGCGTGGAAAAGCCGGCGGTCGTCATGATGGAGACAACCTGGAAGGCTGCCTGCTGGAACGCGGAAAAGATACTGGAAAAGCTTCCTGCGATATTCCATGTGATCAGCAGGACGCTGGCCAGAATGATCACCAGATAGGCGCGAACCTCTTCCGAGCGCAACGCCTCGCGCAGTTTCCCGGCCAGAGCCAGATAATAGACATTAAAATTGATGCCGAAAAAGATCAGGAAAATGGTCGTGATTACCTGCTGCGCTACGGAATAGGAGGCCATGCTGCTGTTGAGGACGCCAAATCCTCCGGTGCCGGCCGTACCGAAGGTGATGCAGAGCGCGTCAAACCAGGGCATGCCGGAGAGAAACAGCGCCAGGAAATCAGCCACTGTCAGAAACAGGTAAATCTGATAAAGAATTTTCGCGGTTGTACGGACGCGCGGCACCAGCTTGCCGACGGTCGGCCCCGGGCTTTCCGCGCGCATGATATGCATATTGTAACCATTTCCCATCGGCAGGATAGCCAGCAGGAAAACAAGCACGCCCATGCCGCCGATCCAGTGCGTGAAGCTTCTCCAGAACAGCATGCAGCGGTCAAGCACCTCGACGTCTGAGAGGATGCTGGAACCGGTCGTTGTGAACCCGGAGATCACCTCAAACAATGCGTCCTCATAACGGGGAATCTGCCTGCTCAAATAAAACGGAAGCGCGCCGAACGCGCTGAGGGCGATCCAGCAGAGCGAAACCGAAACAAACCCTTCTCTCGCGTAAAACACGGCGTTTTCCGGCCGTTTGCGCGCGAAAAGCGCGGCGAGAATCCAGCAGAGCAGGGCCACGGCAAGAAAATACAGTCCGGCGATCTCCTGATAAATCAGCGCGATCAGACAAGGAAGAAGCATCAGAATTCCCTCCAGCCCCAGAATCGAGCCGAGGAAATAAGCGATCATGCGAATGTTCATCAATTAACCTCTTTCACGCAGGATATCCTTCAGATCCTTCAGACCGGAATGAGTCGTGACGACGATGACCCGGTCGCCCGGTTCCATCGTATCCTTGCCGCGCGGCGTAATCACATGGCCGTGGCGATTAATACAGGCAATCAGAAGGTTATCCTTAAAATGAAGCTGCTCCAGCGGCACACCGGCCACTGGTGTATCCTTACCAACGCGGAATTCCAGCGCCTCCGCCTTGCCGGCCACGATCTTATACAGTGTTTCCACGTTGCTTCCCATAGAGTTCTGCATCGCCCGCACATAGCTGACGATCACATCCGCGGTGATCATCTTCGGGTTGATAATGCTGCCCAGATTCATCTGCTGGATAACATTCTCAAAGGAATTTCGATTAACCTTGGTGATCAGCTTGGCGTCGCAGATCGTACCCGTATAGAGAGACATCATGATATTTTCCTCATCCAGACCAGTCAGAGAGGCGAATGCCTCGGTTCTGGCTAGGCCGGATTCGAGCAGAAGCTGTTCATCAGAGCCGTCCCCGTGTATGATCATCGCGTCAGGCAGAAGCTCGCTTAATTCCCGGCAGCGCGACACGTCCTTTTCGATGATGCGGATTTTCATGTGGGTCGGCTCAAGCATCTTGGCCAGATAGTATGTAATTTTCCCGCCGCCGACAAACATCGCGCTACGGATGGAATTGTTTACAATACCGGCGCTGCGGAAAAAATGCATTGCCGCCGCGGCCTCGGAAATAAAGGAAATCTTGTCCCCGGCCTGCAGGCGGAAACGGCCGTCGGGAATAATGACGTCGTTGCCCCTCTCCACCGCGCAGATCAGCACATTGCAGCGCAGTTTTGTTGCCACCTCCATGACCGAAAGATCATGCAGCTGGGATTGCGCCGGAATGATCATCTTGATCAGTTCGACACGGCTGCCCGCGAAGGTATCGACTTTGATCGCGGAGGGAAATTTGAGGAGACGGGAGATCTCCGAGGCAGCTGCCAGCTCCGGATTGATCGCCATCGAGAGGTTTAATTCCTCGCGAAGATAGTTGATTTCCGAGGAGTATTGCGGGTCCCGGATGCGCGCGATTGTATGACAGTTTCCCGCCTTGCGGGCAATCAGGCAGCAGAGCATGTTTACCTCGTCGGAACTGGTCGTCGCGATCAGCAGATCCGCGTCACGGATCCCGGCGTCGATCTGTACCTGATAGACTGCACCGTTGCCCTCCACGCCCATCACGTCCACGCTGTTGGTGACGGTCTGCAGCGTGTCGCTGTCCTGGTCGATCACGGTGATGTCGTGTCCCTCGTTATTCAGCTGGTCAATCAGCGTATAGCCAACCTTCCCGCACCCCACTACGATAATTTTCACGTTTCCATTCCTTTCTGGCTGTCAATTGGCAGCAGCTGCTCCCAAAGCGGTTTTCGTACCTTTTTTCGCGTCATCTCGACAAGGCCAAGCTTTGTCATCTCAACAACCGTGAGCCGCACCGGATCGGCGGTGGCCAGCGTTCGCAGACGTTCCAGCAAAAGCTCCCGGTCCGCCTCCTCTTTCATATCAATAAAATCAACGATAATAATTCCGGAAAGATTGCGCAGCCGCAGCTGATGGCAGATTTCCTCCGCAGCCTCAAGATTCGTCATGCGCAGCGTGGCCTCCGGTTCCTTCTTCCCGGTATATTTTCCGGTATTCACATCGATGACTACCATCGCCTCCGTCGTCTCAATGACCAGATATCCCCCGGATTTTAACCAGACGCGCTTCTGGCGTGCCTGCTGTATGGCAGTTTCCAGGCGGTAGAGTGCAGGCAGTCCGATGAGCGGATCCTGATAAAATCGCAGAAGTCCGATATCCTGCGCCTGATACTTGCGCAGATAGCGGGCGACCTGCTCGTAGATATCCGCGTCATCGGTGATTACCGCCTCAAGCGTGCCGGAAGGAGAACTCTTCAGAATCTTCAGATATTCTGGCTCTGCCTGGTAGAGCAGGCTTCCTGCCGTGCGGTAGGGCGCCCTGGCCAGGACATCACGATATTCGTCAAGCAGCGCCGCTATTTCCCGCAGCAGCGCTTCCTCGTGGCGGTATGCTTCCGTACGCACAATCACGCCGCTTTGCTCACCGAGAAGCTCTTCCAGCTGGGGGCGCAGGCTTTCTTTCCATGTTTTGTCATTGATCTTGGCAGAAAATCCGATGGTTCGCCTTCCGGCGGTCAGTACCGCGTATTTGCCGGCAAAAGTAAGATTTGCGGAGAGCACCGGATCCTTCGTGCGCACGGCATCCCTCGCCACCTGGACGACAAGCGGATCTCCCTCGCACAGACGGCAGCCGTGTGCTCCGGCGTAGATCGGATGCGGATTGTCTGTCATGCTGTAATAGCCGGTGCGGCCGTCTCCGAAATCGACAAAAGCAGAGTTTAAGTTGGTGATAATCTTTTTGACTCTGCCAATGTAAATGTTTCCCAGAACGGAGCCCTCCTCAGACAGCCCCAGCTCCAGCACCCTGTCCGGGGCGGCAAGCGCGGTCAGCGTGCGGCCCTTCCAGCGGGTGATAATCAGTTTATTCAATGTCTTCTCCTAATGATTCCAGGCTGACAAAGCGCGGCGTTTCCCGGCCGGAGAGAGCGTAGACCTCCTCGCGGCAGATCTGCGTCGCAAAAGGCGCCGGTTCCAGCCCAAGATACCCACGGAGCGTATCCATCACAAGACCCGGTTTCAGATTGTCGACGCTGCCGGCGGCCGCCTGCAGGCGGATCACGGAATATCCGTCCTCGTCGTCTTCCGTTTCCATCCGGTAGATCAGCGGACGGATATCGATGGTACGTTCTCCCTTTTTGGTCTGCTTCGTGACGGGAATGACATCCTGTGCTAAAAATCCCGGTATCCCGGCGACAATCTGCTGCCATTCCGTCCGATATTCGGCGCTATGCGGACCGATCGTATAGTCAGCCGCGGCCACGCATGACATGGCAGCCGGCGTATCATCCGCAAGCCTGCGATAGCTTACGACCTGCACCTGTTCCGTCAAAGACGCGTTGATACGATCGATCATCACGGAAGAGCTTTCCGTCGAATGCACTTCGATATCGACGTATTCGGCATGGCTTGTGAGTCCGACGCCGAGCGGAGCGGCAAACGACATGATCTGATGCGGGCTGAAGCCGCCGCTGTAACAGATATCGACGCCGGCCCGCCGCATGACCTTCTGGAAAAAGCGCATCATGTCCAGGTGGCCGATAAACCGCATGTCCTCGGTTTTAGTGAAGCGAATGCGAATCTTCATAGCAGACACCTCCTTTAAACCTGCGGGCCCCACAGCCGGAGCAGTGCTCCCGGCAGTTGGGCGTTACCGTCCCGGCGATTGCGTTTTGCCACTCACGTTTTAAAAATGCTTTTGTGACGCCGGTATCGATAAAATCCCAGGGGAAAATTTCGTCAAGTCCGCGTTCTCTCGTCGTATAAAAATCAATGTCGACGCCGCAGAGCTCAAAGGCGTGCATCCAGATATCATTGTGGAAATATTCCGACCAGGAGTCATAAAGTGCGCCGTGGTAATAAGCCTGCTCGATCACCGCCGCGACCCGGCGGTCGCCGCGTGCAAGGACGCCCTCAAGAACCGTCAGGTCAGCCTCATGGTAATTGTATTTCAGGCTTTTGGCGTTTTTCATCGAGCGGAACGTATCCTTGACGAGCCAGGCGCGTTCGAGAAATTCTTCTTTCGTGCACATCCGCGCCCACTGGAACGGCGTGAACGGTTTCGGCACAAAGAACGAAGAACTGGCCGTGACCTGCACGCGGCCGTTGCGCTGTTCCTTGGGAATTTCGTCGTAATAGGTTTCCGCGATCTTTTCGGAAAGCAGGGCGATGCCCCGCATGTCTTCCTCCGTCTCCGTCGGCAGTCCGAGCATAAAATAGAGCTTGACCCGGTTCCAGCCGCCACGGAACGCTTCCAGAGCACCGTTCAGAATTTCTTCCTCCGTCAGTCCTTTGTTGATCACGTCGCGCATCCGCTGGGTACCGGCCTCCAGAGCGAAGGTAAGGCTGCTTTTTTTGATGTCCTGAACTTTGCTCATCACATCGAGCGAGAACGCGTCGATGCGCAGGGAGGGGAGAGAGATATTGACTCCTTTACCCTGAAATTCATCAATTAAGAAGTTTACCAGCTCCTTCAGCCTGGAATAATCGCTGGAGCTTAAAGAACTCAAGGAGATTTCCTCATGCCCCGTGCTTTGCAGCATATGCACCGCGTAGCGTTTCAGATATTCCAGGCTGTGCTCGCGCAGCGGACGATAAACGCTTCCGGCCTGGCAGAAACGGCAGCCGCGGATGCAGCCGCGCTGAATTTCCAGCACAACGCGATCCTGCGTCACTTTCAAAAAGGGGACAAGCGGGTTTTCAATGTAGGGAGCCTCGTCCATTTCTGTGACCAGCTCCTTGCGAATCGTGGCGGGAACGCCGGGTTCATTGGGCGTAAACGCAGCGATCGTGCCATCTTCATGATAGGTGACATCATAAAACTGCGGGACATAGATACCGGGCAGTTTTGCCGCAGCCAGTAAAAAGTCCCAACGGTTCCCACCGGACAAATGAACCTGCTTATAAAGATCGAACAGGGCGTCGTATTGCGTCTCCCCCTCGCCGATATAAAACAGGTCAAAGAAATCCGCCAGAGGTTCGGGATTGTACGCGCAGGGACCACCGCCGATCACGATTGGATCATTTTCCTTGCGGTCGTCCGCATGCAGCGGGATGTGAGATAGATCAAGCACCTGCAGGATGTTGGTATAACACATCTCATACTGGATCGTAATACCAAGAAAATCAAAATCATGGACAGGATCCTGCGATTCGAGCGCAAACAGCGGAATATGTTTCCGGCGCATAATGTCATCCAGGTCCGTCCAGGGGGAAAACACGCGCTCACACCAGACGTCCGTCCGGCGGTTGAACATACTGTAAAGAATCTGCATGCCCAGATGCGACATGCCAATTTCATATACGTCCGGAAAGCACATCGCAAAACGGATGTCTACCTGATCCGGATCTTTATAAACCGCATTCAGCTCATTGCCCAGATAGCGGGCCGGCTGCTGAATGGATAATAAAATTTCGTCACTTAATGCCAGTTTTCTCATGAATTGCCTGCTTTTCTTTATTAATCAGTTGTGCGGATATTCCGTGTATCATTATATCTGTTTGGTTATTATTGCGCAAGCTGTAATTTGCCATTTTCATAAACAGTGTGAAATTCCAGCGTGAAATTACAGCAATTTTTCGTTGACAATTATTGCCCGTCCATGCTAAGATATCAAAGTATGCTGCACAATGAGGTTTTCAAGTTCTGCCTTCTGACAGGCGGACACCGCAGTTGGCGAGTAATGATAATAGGAGGTGCCATATGTACGCGATTATTGCAACAGGTGGAAAGCAGTACAAGGTCGCAGAGGGCGATATCATTCGTGTTGAAAAGCTTGGCGTGGACGCCGGTGAGACCGTTACGTTCGACCAGGTTCTTGCAGTGAACGACGGCGAGCTGTCTATCGGATGCCCGACCGTTGAGGGAGCCACCGTTTCCGCGACTGTCGTCAAGGAAGCGAAGGCAAAGAAAGTGATCGTATACAAGTATAAGAGAAAGACCGGCTATCACAAGAAAAACGGCCACAGACAGCTCTATACGCAGGTAAAGATCGACAAAATCAACGCTTGACGATGATTGATGTAACCGTATATGTCAATTCCGAGCACCGCTATACCGGCATCGCGATGACCGGACATGCCGGCCGTGCGGATCAGCCCGTTGAGGGGCAGGATCTGGTGTGTGCCGCAGCTTCCGCGCTGACGTTGAACATGGCAAACAGTGTGGAGCGTTTTACAGAAGATCCCTTTCAGGCGGATGTGGAAGAGGACGGAGGAGATTTCCGTTTCCGCTTTACCGATAAACCCGGCGAGGCGGCTTCATTGCTGATGAATTCCCTGGTTCTGGGACTGGAGGATCTGGCGGATGCTTATGGAGAACCGTATATTAAAATTCGATTTGAGGAGGTGTGACAGATGTTTTCGATGAACCTTCAGCTATTTGCGCACAAAAAGGGCGTTGGCTCTACAAAGAACGGCAGAGATTCCGAGTCCAAGAGACTGGGCGCCAAGAGAGCGGACGGACAGTTTGTCCTGGCAGGCAACATCCTGTACCGCCAGCGCGGCACCAAGATCCATCCTGGCCTGAATGTCGGCCGCGGCGGTGATGATACCCTGTTTGCCAAAGTGGACGGCGTCGTGCGGTTTGAGAGAAAGGGCAGAGACAAAAAGCAGGTTTCTGTTTACCCGAGAGTCGCCGCTGAATAACCAGCAAAAATGTTTGAGGGGCTTCATACTGACGCGGTATGGAGCCCTTTTTTAGAGATTATTTTGAAAGGACAGGATCATGTTTGCTGATCACGCAAAAATTTTTATCAAATCCGGAAAAGGCGGCGACGGTCACGTCAGCTTCCGGCGTGAGCTTTATGTCCCGGCCGGCGGACCGGACGGAGGCAATGGCGGCCGGGGCGGCGATATCATTTTTGAGGTTGATCCCGGTCTGAATACGCTGACTGATTTCCGCCATGTGCGCAAATACGTCGCAAGAGATGGCGAGCCTGGTGGAAAACGACGCTGTCACGGCGCGGACGCGGATGATCTGGTCATCAAAGTACCGGAAGGCACCGTGATCAAGGATTTTGATTCCGGACGGGTGATCGCCGACATGTCCGGCGAAAACCGGCGCGAAGTAATCCTGCGCGGCGGCCGGGGCGGCCTTGGGAATATGAATTACGCTACCGCGACGATGCAGGCGCCGAAGTACGCGCAGCCGGGACAGGTCGGCCATGAGCTATGGGTGGAGCTGGAACTCAAAGTGATCGCCGACGTGGGACTGGTCGGTTTTCCGAATGTCGGCAAATCGACGCTGCTCTCACGTGTCTCCAACGCGCGTCCGAAGATTGCCAATTATCATTTCACAACACTGGATCCGCATCTGGGCGTCGTTGATCTGGGGGATGGAGCCGGTTTTGTGATGGCTGACATTCCCGGCCTGATTGAAGGCGCCGCCGATGGCGTCGGCCTTGGCCATGATTTTCTGCGCCATATAGAGCGCTGCCGCGTATTGATCCATGTCGTTGACGCGGCCGGTACAGAGGGACGGGATCCGATCGCAGATATTCACGCGATCCAGAAGGAACTTGCCGCTTACAATCCCGAACTTTTAAAACGTCCGATGATCATTGCCGCCAACAAGATGGATGCCGTCTATGCGGGCGATGAAGATCCGCTGGAGAGGCTTCGCCGTGAATTTTCGCCGCAGAGTCTTTCGGTTTACCCGATCTCCGCGGTCAGCGGTAAGGGCGTGCGCGAGCTCCTTTTTGCGGTCAATGAGCTTTTGCGCAAAACGCCGCAGGAACCGGTCGTCTTTCAGAAAGAGTTTGATATTATCTACGCGGAAGACCGGAATCTTCCTTATACCGTATCCCGCGACAGCGACGGCGTTTATGTCGTTGAAGGTCCCCGCATCGACAAGATGCTCGGCTACACGAACCTCGAGTCAGAGAAGGGTTTCCAGTTTTTCCAGAATTTTCTTAAGCAAAACGGAATCCTCGATGATCTTGAGAAAGCCGGTATCCAGGAGGGCGACACCGTGCGTATGTACGGGCATGAATTTGATTATTATAAATAAGGAGCAATTATGACCAGTAAACAGAGAGCCTACTTGAAAGGGCTGGCGATGACGATGGACGCGATCCTGCAGATTGGCAAATCCGGCATCACGCCGGAATTGACGGCAGCGGTCGCTGAAGCGCTGGAAGCCAGGGAGCTCATCAAAATCAGCGTGCAGAAAGACTGCCCGGAGGATAATCGTCAGGCCGCGGAAACACTGGCTGGACGTACCCAGTCTGAGGTCGTACAGGTGATCGGCAGAAAGATTGTTCTGTACAAACCGGCCAGAGACGAGAAAAAGCGCCGGATCGAGCTGCCAAAACAGAAATCGAAACAGGAATGAGGATCAAAACCGGAAAACAGGTAATGGAAATGCCTCAGGTTGAATGAATGAAAAAGCAGGAGAGGGGTGGTGAAAATGGCAAGAATCGGCCTCATGGGCGGCACGTTTGATCCGATCCACAACGGTCATCTGTTGCTCGCACGCCAGGCGCACGCGGAATACAAACTGCATCAAATTTGGTTCATGCCGGCCGGACAGCCGCCGCACAAACATGACCATAGTATTACCCCTGCCGCGGATCGCTGCGCGATGATACGCCTGGCAATCGCCCCCTTCCCGTTTTTTCGTTTTTTTGATTTTGAAATTCGGCGTGAGGGGGATTCCTACACAGCCGAGACGCTGCGGCTTTTACACAGGACTTACCCGCAGCATGAATTTTATTTCATTGTTGGCGCAGATTCGTTTCTTGAAATCGAAAGCTGGTATCATCCGGACGAAATTCTGCGGCAGACACGTTTGCTCGTCGCTGACCGTGAATACCCCGGTGCGGCACGTTCCATAAAAGAACAGGCACGCTATCTTACTGAGCGCTATGACGCTAAGATTCAGCTGCTGCACTGCAGTGAGATGCATGTCGCATCCGGTGAACTGCGGGCGATGATCGCCAGGCAGGAACCGATTTCTTCCTATGTTCCCAGGGCGGTGGAGACCTACATTTGCGCCAATGGATTGTATACTGCTCAAAAATCTTTATAAAAGAAGGATGCTTTATGATTACGATGAATGAACAGGTCGCCACTTTCCGCAAGAGATTAAAATCCCGGCTGGATCCGATGCGCTACGAACATTCCCTCAGCGTTTCTTACATCTGTATCGCGCTGGCCATGCGCTATGGCTGCGATATCGGCAAGGCGGAACTGGCCGGTCTGCTCCATGACTGCGCCAAACGCTATACGGACAACGAGCTGATCGCCCGCTGCGAGAAACACAAAATCCCGCTTACAGCCGCGGAACGCCGCGCTCCCGCGGTGATTCACGCGAAATACGGAGCATGGATGGCCAAGCATCGTTTTGGTATCATAGATGAGGAAATTCTCTCTGCAATTGCCTGCCATACTACAGGGAAACCGGGAATGAGCACACTGGATAAAATACTTTACATTGCCGACTACATTGAACCCCGGCGCGATAAAGCTTCCAACTTGGCACAGATGCGCTCCCTGGCGTTTCAGGATCTGGATCAGACCATGTATGAGATTCTCGCCGGCACACTTGATTATCTGGCCAAAAAAGGCAGTTCGATCGATCCGGTGACGCAGGAAACCTATCAATATTTTAAATACTGTGTGGAAAACACAGATAAGACGCACATGACCTGACGCAAACAGAACCAATCAAAGGGAACGGCTTCTGTCAGAGAAATCAGAAAGGAGAAAAAATTTATGGATCAGGCGAAAGAGATGACGAAACTGGCGCTGGCGGCGCTGGCCGATAAAAAGGGAGAGGATGTTCGCGTCATTGACATTCGCGAGGTATCTGTACTCGCCGATTATTTTATTATCGCCAGCGGAAATAATCCCAACCAGGTGCAGGCGATGACCGATCATGTCGAAGAACAGCTGGGAAAGGCTGGCTGCCATTGCCGTCAGATCGAAGGCTATCACAGTGCCAACTGGATCCTGATGGACTATGGTGATATTATCGTGCATGTGTTCTGCAAGGAAGATCGCCTGTTCTATGATCTGGAACGAATCTGGCGCGATGGGAAAACTATGGAAGCAGCGGATTTTCAATAAAACAGCTGCTATATAGGGAAATATTTTTGCCCACAAGTTTACATAAAAATTTTATGTTAACTTATGAGTAGATTCTCATTCATTGTTTTCCATGATTACCCATTACGTGACGATAAAGCAAATGATATCTTTTATAATTACGTGACGACGGCAAATGATATCTTTCAAAAAATGTTATAATTCGTAAGAGGTTTTTCTCTGTTATTCTTTCTTTGGTTATGGTAAACTGTAAGTTATGAAATTTACCAGACAGCTTGCTTATATTAAAAAAAATATTCCTGGAACAAACCGAAACCGGTGGATCAGCGCGATCCTAATGATGGCGCTCGGCGCCGGTCTTTGCTCCGGAACAAATCCATATTTTTCCAATCCGTATTACCTTGCGGCCGCGGCAGAAGAAGCATATGAAACGTCAATGTCATCCACTCCACAGACGGAGGACAACCTTCCTGTGGTTCATCCGCAAAGAGCTGCTTCCTCAGAAGCGGATGAGGACATACACATTGCATCGCTGGATGAACTGAATCTTGCCTATCTGTTTCCGGAATCTGACGATGATACGGATTTCGATCATGAATTCGATGAGGAATCAGACAATGGCACAGATCGTGAGACAGATAATGACAGGGAGCCGAAAAGCTATGCGGAACGGATCTACGAAACATTGAGCCTGCAGGATCAGATCTGGTTTGCCGGTATTTATGACTATTCCGACATGACGCCATTAAGCCTTGCGCATGATCTTAGTCTTTCCGCCGATACAGTGACCGGCGATTACAACCCAAATGAATCCAGTCATGATAGTAATGACCCGTCAACCTGGGTGATCGGTTCGTTCCGCAACATCCGGTTGCACATCGTTGACGGTGACGGCAATCCAATCGGTGCTTATTCAAATGTAACGGATATCATGTCACTGGCCAATACTTATACTTATTATACGGGAGCGGAAGATCACGAATATTTCCTGGAATACGCGAAAACACTGTGGGAGGCTTCCCATTCCTACCACGTATCGATCAGCGATATTTATTATTGTGATGGTTGTCTTGATGAGGAATCACAGGAGCGCGAAATGGCCCGCCTTCTGAAAGAAGCGGTTCTCGAGCAGGAGGAGAGCGCAGAGGAAGACGCAGAGCCAGAATATGCACAGAGAAGCGCAGATGAAGAATATGCACAGGAAGGCGTAGAGGAAACACACGAAGACGGGCAGAAAGAAGACGTAAAAACAGAACCCGCGCAAGATGAAACAGCATCCATTCAGACAGCGGATGAAGCGGAGGAGAGTACGGGAAACAGCACCGTTATCACTTCACATTTCAAACATCGAAAAACCGCCGGGGAGAGTGAATCCGAAGAAACGTCATCTGCGGAGACCTCCGGTGTGATTGTCTCCGGCGCTGCCCGGGCCAAAGAAGAAGCGGAATCATCCATAACGATCATCGAAGGTGATGAGGATGAGAAAAATACGTCTATAGAAAATGAAATAGAAGCGGAAGAAAAAACACAGACAGAAGAAGTATCTGCCGAGGACGGTGAGAGAGAAGGACTCACAGAAACCGCCTCCGCATCAGACGCGACAGAAAGAGTCTGTCCGGGTCATGTTGACCTGATTCTTAATATCCGCATTAACGGACTGGATGAAACCAATAATTTGTTCACCATCGACAGCATAGGCAACAATACGGAAAATATAGCCGACGACGGCTGGCCCGGCTGGAACGAAGAAACGATTGGAGCTGCTCGCGCTTTGAGCAGCATCGACTGGTATGAACGCTATGGAATGACGATTTCATCCATTATAATTGCAAACCCTTTAAGTCAGGAAGAAATCGATTCCTACCTTGCCTTGTTGCCGGAAAATTTATCATCGGCGCGCCGGTCCGTGATTAAAACCGCATTGTCTTCCGTCGGAAAAATTCCCTACTACTGGGGCGGGAAACCGGCTGCGGCTGGTTATGAAGGAAATTATTTTGGATCCCTTCAGCCACCGGATGAGGATGGCCGCATTCTACGTGGTCTGGATTGTTCCGGATGGATCAGCTGGGTATACTGGACAGCCACCGGCGAGCGACTTCCTTATGAAAGCACATCCGGACTGGCCATCAGCGGCCGGCGTATCGGCCGGGACGAACTCAAACCAGGCGATATCATCGTACGTACGGGGACCGATGCCCATGTGATCATGTTCCTCGCCTGGACGGATGACGGGCGGATTCTCTGCATCCATGAAAGCAGCAATGGGATAAATAACGTAACGGTCGCCATCCGGGATGCGAACTGGCCTTATTATCGAAACCTGATCGATTAATATTATAACATCATTGGCAGAAATGAGGACGAAAGATGAGTTGGATGCGTGGCAACCGCGATGAAGAATATAACGAAGAGATTGCGGATGAAATTGACCGGCTTCGTGCCCGGCATCGAAACCGCAGACAAGTCTCTGTCGAGAATAAACCGGGTTCGGAAGAATCTGATTTTGAAATTGAGGATCTGGATGCAGAAATAGAAAACAATGAAATACCCCCAAAGCGAAAACACCATATATTACGCTGGGTTATATTATTGTTGATTGTCGCCGCGTTATCTTTCGTCGCGCTGATTTTTTTTCAAAGACAACGGAACGGTTATTGGACAATCGCCGTTTTTGGCGTTGATTCCCGCAATGGCAACCTTGGCCGAGGTTCCCTTTCTGATGTGGAGATTCTGTGCAGTGTAAACCGGAAAACCGGTGAAATTCGTCTGGCATCCGTGTTCCGTGACAGTTATCTGCTGATTGACAGCAGTGATGGCGGTTCCTATGATAAAATAAATGAAGCTTATTTCCTGGGCGGCGTGGACCAGGCTGTACAGGCCCTTAATGACAATTTTGATCTTGATATCGATGATTACGCGGTATTCAACTGGAAGGCCGTCGCCGACGGAATCAATGCGCTGGGCGGGATCGATCTGGAAATTACAGATAAGGAATTTGCTTACATTAACTCTTTCATAACAGAGACCGTGGAATCCACAGGCGTAGCGTCTACTCACCTGACGCAGAGCGGCCAAAATCATCTGGATGGCGTTCAGGCTGTTGCCTACGCGCGTCTGAGACTGATGGATACCGATTTTAACCGCACAGAACGTCAGCGCAAGGTAATCGGACTGGCAATGGAAAAAGCCAGGCAGGCGGATATTCCAGCATTGACCGGCCTGATTGCGGCCGTATTTCCACAGATAAAAACAACGATCGGTGTAGATGATCTTATCGCAATGGCCCAAAAAGCGAGCGATTATTATATCGGGCAGACTTCCGGTTTCCCGTTTTCTCATACAGAAATGTATATAGATGAAAAATCCTGTGTAGTTCCCACGACGCTGGAGAGCAATGTCATCCAGCTCCATTCATTCCTGTATGATAATGATCAATATGAAGCATCCGCAATGGTACAACAGATCAGCGTTCATATTGCTGAAAAAAGCGGGGTCGGTGAACCTGGTAAGGATACGGAAACCGGAAAAAATATCGGAGCTGTCGGAAATACCGGGGAACAACAATCCACTACGGCTGCAGCAAACGAATCGTCAATAATTTCACAAGCAGAAGAGGCCGTCGAGACAGAACTTGACGCTGAGACACAACTTGATGCTGCAACAGGACTTGATACTGAGACAGAAACGATAACCGGTCAAGATGAGGAAACGGAAGAACGATCGGATATGGAAAACATCGACGAAAACTCAGACACCGATGAAAATGAAATCGATAACGATAATCCGGAAACCATGGTGAATCCGGAACATGCTGAGGATGTGGATGAATCTGGCAGAATCGTAGTCGCAGCGCCGCCAACAGAATCTCGCGAAACAATAGAAAATAACAATAATAATGGACCTGTAACCAATAAAACCACAGCTGATGAAACAATGTCAGCCACAAACGGAGTTTTGGAGGCGCCCGGAACAAATACAACAGAAACAAACACTGTAGCAGGCCCTGGTGCACAGCCATAAATTTGAATGGAGCTGTTTAACCGTTAGAGCCAGAATGCTTGGTCGAAACATACCCAGAACTATTCGTTAAACTGTAATTTCGCGAACAGTTCTCTGCATGTATATGAAAGGACACTCTTATGCCCAAATCGCTTTCCTACCATGAACAGAAAGACATCGAAAATATCCGGAAGCTCCGGGAAATGATTGCGGAGCTGCCTCCTTTTTGTAAGGATTTTTTCCGCGGTATTGAACCGAGAACTTCCTCGCGCACCCGGATCGCTTATGCCTATGATCTCAGCGTGTTTTTTGATTTTCTTAAAAAGGAAAACCCGGTATTTTCCAGACTGGACTGTGCAGAGATCCGTTTGGAACAACTGGATCAGCTCACTGCAAGCGATATTGAAGAATATATGGAATATCTGAAATATCGCTTTAACGGACATAATCAGGAAGTCACGAATAAGGAACGGGGAATCATGAGGAAAACGTCCTCGCTTAAAAGCTTTTACAATTATTTTTATCGTAATGAAATGCTGAAAAACAATCCCGCCGCTCTCGTCCGAATGCCAAAGCTGCACGAAAAGGAAATTATCCGTCTGGATGTTGATGAAGTTGCTCTTCTGCTCGATGAAGTAGAAAGCGGTGAGAATCTGACTGATAAACAGAAAGAATATCACGAGAAAACGCGCGTACGGGATCTTGCCCTGCTGACCCTGCTTTTGGGAACGGGTATCCGTGTCTCAGAATGTGTCGGTCTGGATGTCGATGATGTTGATTTCAAAAACGGCGGCATCCATGTACACCGCAAAGGCGGAAAAGAAGCAACTATTTATTTTGGCATTGAAGTCGAGGATGCCCTGCGGGACTATCTGGATGAGCGCGTCGGTATTGAGCCGTTGCAGGGAAGCGAGAACGCTCTCTTTCTCTCTCTGCAGCGAAAGCGAATCTCCACACGCAGCGTAGAAAATCTGGTCAAAAAATACGCTCGTATTGTGACACCGCTGAAAAAGATTACGCCACACAAGCTGCGCAGCACCTATGGAACCAATTTATACCGGGAAACCGGCGACATTTATCTGGTAGCAGACGTACTAGGCCATTCCGATGTCAACACAACCAGAAAGCATTATGCGGCGCTGGAAGAAGAACGCCGCCGCAGTGCCAGAAATGCCGTGCGTCTGCGTGAGAAGAAAGAGGAATAATACCGCATGGTTACAACTCTCCGGGCTCACTGTAAACAATCGTGAGATATTCTCCAAAATGAATTTGTTCGTCATCAAGACCATTCATACGCTTCAATTCTTCTACATATTCCGGTATGGAATATCCGCTTTTGTTCGCATAACGGCTGGCAATCTGCCACAAGTTGTCGCCTCTTTCCAGCCGGATGCAGGTATAATAACGCTCACTGGCCGGAGTGTTGCGCTCCTGAGCCTGTGCGCTCAATATGGAATGTCCGAAAAAGCCGGAGCAAAATGCGAGTACCATCAAACAGCCAAACAACAAGTTCCGTAATCTTTTTCTGAAAATCCTTCTTTTTTTTATATTCACTGCCCTCTCCCCTTTTTCGTTTCTGCTTTGAAATTAAAAATCCGGAAATCCCTGTTCGAACGCACGTTCCAAACATTTGTTCGCCTTCTGATGTCATTATAAGACCCGAACATTTGTTTGTCAATGGTTTTCCCAAAAAAATCGAACAAAAGTTTGCTTTTTTGCCGAACATATGTTACTATATCATATATCAGCAGAAGCAATCCGTTGTTGCCTGCATCATACAGCAGAAAAGGGAAAGGGTTTTATTATGTCTCAGGGAAAAATCACTGCAAAACAGCAGGAAATTCTGGAATATATTAAAGAAACGATTCTGAAAAAGGGCTATCCACCCGCTGTTCGGGAGATCTGTGAGGCCGTTCATTTGAAATCCACTTCCTCTGTGCACTCGCACCTGGAATCGCTTGAGAAAAACGGCTACATCAGACGAGATCCAACCAAACCGCGCGCGATTGAAATACTGGATGATACGTTTGCCCTGACCAGACGCGAGATGGTGCAGGTGCCCATCATCGGCACCGTGGCGGCCGGCCAGCCGATCCTGGCAGAAGAAAATATTGAGGATTATTTTCCGATTCCGGCCGAGATTTTACCAAACGCACAAACGTTTATGCTCCACGTTAAGGGCGAGAGCATGATCGAGGCCGGTATACTGGATGGCGATCAGGTAATCGTTGAGAGTACGCCGACGGCACGCAATGGTGAGATTGTCGTCGCACTGGTTGAAGATTCGGCCACCGTCAAGCGCTTTTATAAGGAAGATGGTTATTATCGCCTGCAGCCGGAAAACTCCGCTATGGAGCCGATCATCGTACCAGACGTTCAGGTTCTCGGGAAAGTAATCGGCCTGTTCCGTATGATGTAAAAAAGTATTATTTTGATGTAAAAACACCGGGAAAGCTCTCCTTCACTCTCCCGGTGTTTTCCTGTTTGTTATTTCGTGTTTTATTTATCTTTCTGATTCCATTTCTGTTTTAATCTGGCAAAATTCAGGATCGCGTCGACCGCTCCGTCGATCCCCACAGCGGTGCTGCTGACACAGAAATCATAGCTGCGTAAATCACCCCATTTCTTGCTGGAGTAATAATTGTAATAACTGGCGCGTTTTTTGTCGGTTTTAACCATCAGATCCTTAGCCTTGGAATCATCCATATTGTATTTTTCTTTCAGACGCGTAATCCGGTCGCTGTCAGTTGCACTGATGAAAACACTCATCATATTCGGATACTCCGCGAGCGCATAATCGGCGCAGCGCCCGACGATCACGCAGGATTCCTCATCGGCCAGTTTTTTGATCGAATCAAACTGAGCCAGGAAAATTTTGTGATTGATCGGCATATCCATATATGCGGAATTGGTATAACCGACAGAATATGTGTCCATTACCAGTGAATACAGAAAGCTGCTCGTCGGTTTTTCGTCATATGTTTCAAATAATTCTTCACACAAACCGCTGTTTTTTGCAGCCAGGGCGAGCAGCTCCTTGTCGTAACATTTCACACCCAGCTTTTCAGCCAGCTTCTGGCCGATTTCCTTTCCACCGCTTCCGCTTTGCCTTCCTATCGTGATAACAAGATTGCCTTTCATATAATTCTCTCCTTTCTGAAGTCTCCATCCATGAAAGCCGGCTGATATCATTCAGACAGTTCCTTCATACTGATAGTATACATCAAAATTTCAGAAAAGTATATGAACAATCTCAAAAAATCTATCTATTCTCAAAAATTATTTCAAAATGGGCCTTGTTATTGTTTTATACCAGATGCAGCTTGTTCAAAAGCTGCGTGAAATATTCCGGGAGCGGCGCTGTGACCTCAATATATTCTCTGGTACGGGGATGGTTCAGCCCCAGCACGCCGGCATGCAGCGTCTGGCCGGATAAACCGGATATGGGGCATCTGGCTGGTCCATACAGACAATCCCCCAAAAGCGGATGACCGATACTGGCCATATGGACGCGGATCTGATGCGTGCGCCCGGTTTCCAGGCGGCATTCGATGTAGCTGTACCTGTCGCTTCTGGCCAGCACATGATAGTGCGTGACCGCTTCTCTCCCATTTTTATTATTGACGCTCATTCGCTTACGGTCGACCGGGTGACGGCCGATCGGCGCATTCACGGTTCCATCGTTTTCCCGGATCACGCCATGCACGATCGCATAATAACGGCGATTGATGGAATGTTCTTTGAGCTGTGCGGCAACCATGCTGTGCGCTGCGTCGTTTTTGCAGACGACGAGCACGCCTGTCGTATCCATATCAATGCGATGGACAATCCCCGGACGGGTCACGCCATTGATACCGGAAAGGCTGTCACGGCAATGGTAAAGCAGGCCGTTGACCAGCGTACCGCTCTCATGTCCTGCGGAAGGATGGACGACCAGCCCTTTCGGCTTGTTGACGAACAAAAGATCCTCGTCCTCATAGAGAATATCCAGATCCATCTCTTCCGCCCGGATCTCGGCGGGAACCGGATCGGGCACGTCAACGACAATCTTGTCCGCGACCGACAAACGGTAATTGCTTTTGACCACACCTCCGTTTACTGTCACATGTCCTTCTGTGATCAGTTTTTGAAGATAAGAACGGCTGAGTCCCTCAAGATGGGCGCTCAGCCAGCTGTCTACACGTCCGCCACTCTCGCTTTCTTCTACCGTCAGACAGTGCGTCATTGTCCTGCATCCTTCCTCTTATCGGAAGATTTCCGGGGAAATGCGAAGCATTCCAGATCCTGTTCCGAGTAAAAGAACAGGATCAGCAGCAAAAGCAACGCCGTCGCTGTTGTGACACAGATATCGGCAACGTTAAAGACCGGGAAATTGATTAATTTAAAATAAAAAAAGTCCACGACATAACCGGCGCCGATACGGTCAATCATGTTTCCGGCTGCTCCGGCTGTGATGAGAATCACACAAAGGCGCAGGCCGTGAAAGTGTGCGTTGCCAAGCGACGGCATGCGCCACATTACCCAGACAGCCGCTGCCAGTACAATCGCCGCAATAACAAAGAAAAATCCCTGACGACCTTGTAGGATTCCGAAAGCAGCGCCCCGGTTCTCTGAATAACAGAGTTCGAATACTCCTTCCAGCAGCACAAATGGCGGTTGTCCCATCAGCTTCGCTACGGCAAGTGATTTTGTGAACTGATCAAACCAGACCAGTGCCGCTGTGACCACCGCCCAGAGTGCCAGATTGGCAATTTTATTTTTCATCTGAGCCTCCTGCCAGCCATCGCAGAGCCGATCTCATCTCATCATCATTTACGCTGCGGTCGATAAACGCGCAGCCGGGACTTTTCAGAAGGATAAATTTGACCTGTCCGCGATCCATTTTCTTGTCGCTTTTTGCCGTACACACCACGGCTTCCGGATCAAGTTTCATCCCTGCTATCGTCACCGGAAGACCGAAGCTGCGCAGAGTGCTGCGGATATCCTCCACTTCCGCCTTCGAAATCAACCCGCGTTCTGCGGAAATCCAGGCTGCCGCCAGACATCCCAGCGCTACGCACTGACCATGATTCAGGCGAAATCCCATCTGTTTCTCAATTGCGTGGCCGAGCGTATGGCCAAAATTCAGTAACGCCCGCTCTCCCTTTTCCGTCGGGTCCTGCTCAACGACATCCCGTTTGATACGGTCGCTGCCGAGCACCATCTCGGCACAGACGCCCGCTTCCCGTGCCATGATTGCAGGCATCTGCTCCTTTAGCCAGCCATAATATGCGCTGTCCTTAATCAGCCCATGTTTCACGATTTCCCCCATACCGGAAGAAAACTGCTCCGCATCCAGTGTCCGCAGCGTCGCCGTGTTTACATAGACCAGGGACGGCATATGAAATGCTCCCACCATATTTTTGTAGGCATCAAAATCAACGCCGGTCTTGCCGCCGATGCTCGAATCCACCTGCGCAAGCAGTGAGGTCGGGACCTGGATGAAACGGATCCCGCGCAGGTAAGTAGCGGCTGTAAAGCCACAGAGATCGCCCACAACACCGCCGCCCAATGCTACCAGAAAATCCGAACGATCGTAATGATGCAGGATCAGATATTCATAAAGGCTTCGTACGGTATCCAGTGTCTTCTGCTCTTCTCCCGCCGGAAAAACCCAGGCATCCACCTGGCCGCACACCGGTCTCAGGCAGGATTGTACTTCTTCCAGGTAAAGAGCGGCCACATTGCTGTCACTGACAATACAGATACGTCGTCCCGACGTACCAAGCGAAAAAAATTCGTTCCCAAGTCGCTCAAACGATGACTCCATTACAATTTCATAGATCGGCTTATCTTCCTGATGAACGGTTATTCGTTCCGTCATGTGAAACATCTCCTTTTTATGATTGCGATCCGCGGCCTTGTCAATGTGTTTGCAGACCTATATGCTTTCGGCGTTCTCCAGAATCGCAACAAATAAAAGCAAACAATCTCTTCCATACAAGAACGGGGAAACTGTCTGCTCTTTTTTGAACTATTATGTACGGATTTGTTTTATCAAAGGTGAATATTCATCCCGGAAACATCCAGAGAGCCGCTGTTTAACAAATCCTGAAAATCGCCCGACAGCTCCACGGATTCCGGTGTCGCAATAAAAATGTAGTTGGATATCTTCTGCAGGTTTCCGTTCATCGAATAGGTCGCGCCCGAGGTGAAATCAATGATACGCTGCGCGACTTCGGTGTGAATCCCTTCCATGTTCAGCACGACCGCTTTCCCGGCCAGAAGATTATCACAGATATCACGCGCATCCTCAAGTGAAGTGGGCTTGATCAACGCCACCTCCATACCACGCTTCATCGGAACTACCTTGGAGGAACGGCCGAAAAACCGCGGGCGCGTCTCCTCCGCGTAATCGCCGTCATCATCCTGGCTGGAATTGAACAAAGGCTTCCTCGCGGGTTTATCGAAATCGTAATCATCCTCGCCGAAGTAATCGTCTTCGTCGTCCCCTGTCATACGCATCGTTTCCATTAGCTTGTTCAGCAGGCCCATCGCTCATTCTCTCCATTTCTTATCGGGAACCGAAAATACCTGTCCCGACTCTGATCATGGTGGCTCCCTCCTCGATAGCGACTTCATAGTCACCGGTCATTCCCATAGAGAGCACACTCATACTCACATTATCAATGTTTTTGGTTTTAATGTCAACCGATAATTGATATAATTTACGAAATATTTCCCGGTTTTCCTCCGCATCCACGACAAAAGGCGCGATTGTCATCAGACCACGGATCTGAATCCGTGACAGACGACAAATCTGATTGACTGCCGGCTCCACTTCTTCGAGGAAAAAACCGTACTTACTTTCCTCTCTGGCAACATTGACCTCGAGAAGTACCGGGATCGTGAGACCAGCCGCTTCGGCGTCATGCTGAATCTGCTCCGCCAGGCGCAGCGAATCTACGGAATGAATCATTTTCACATGAGGAAGTACCTGTTTTACCTTGTTGCGCTGCAAATGGCCGATCATATGGAAACGGGCATCCGCCGGCATCGACGGCTGCTTGGCCGTAATCTCCTGTACTTTGTTTTCCCCAAAATCCCTGGCGCCGCAGTCGTAGGCGGCTCGCAGATCCTCCAGCGGTTTTGTCTTGCTCACCGCGATCAGCGTCACATCGGCCGTATCCCGGCCGCTGCGCGCACAGGCGGCCTGAATACGGCCGCGTACCTGTTCCAGATTTATGCGAATCGAATCATTCATAATAGATACCTCTTTTTGTTGGATTTCCGTAAAACGCCATGTTACTGATAAATCAGCTGTCCTTCTTCTACCGTTTCTGCGTCCAGTACGATATGATCATAAACCGAAAGCCCGTAGTTCATACCTTTTCGTACCGTATAATATTCATCGTTTGAACTGAGAATCTCGATTTGTTTAAAAACGGCATAGCCTTTATTGATGTTGTATACGCCCTGTAAAACAGCGCTCTGGCCGACCTGGAAACGTTCCTGCGATTCCGGTTTGACAAGATAATCACCAGCACGTATCGCGGCGTCCTCCCGCATATCAATATAATAATACCCGTCCGTAGAATAATAGATCGTCGCCGGTGTAAACTGTACGGAAGTTTCCCCCGTCTCCGAGTAAACCTCTTTTAAAAATCCGGTATCACTGCTGTCGCCGCCCTGCGTCATATAATCCAGAGGCACCAGATAAAAACTTTTGGATGTCACGGCGGTAACGGGAATCTTCAGTCCCACGGATCTCTGGGCGGAAACCTCAAAATTCACATAACGATCCGAGACAAACTGTACCATGTACTGGCCAAAATCCAGCCGCCCGTAGACGTTGCCGTCTGTACCGGTAAAACTCGAAAAGCCACCGTCCAGTTCCAGATTATCCCGGTCAAAAGTAATATGCAATCGATCGTGTCCGCTGTATTCTGTGATTTCTCCTTCTGTCAGAGGAAAAATGATACTCCAGTCGTCGGAGGTGACCAGTTTGTAAACCGCAGCGCCGTTTTCAACCAGTTTTCCTGATTTTGTGATGGATTTGGAATAACCCGCGCGATCAAAGGAGTCGCTGGTAACCGCATTCGCCTGTAATCCTTCGTAGCCGTCAATCCCGTAAGAGACGACACCGGAAGCCGGAGCGCGCGCCTGTATAAACTGAGTGCCGGTCTGTTCCATCAGCGCGTCAAGACTGTCAACCGCATTCAGATTGACATACTCCATTACTGCGGCTTCCAGTGTGTACTGGAGATCATAGACTTCGCGGAACGAATACGGATCCCAGCTCATCGCAAAAGCAGACAACTGCCGCTTGATGTCAGAAAGGTTGCTGTCCGTGAGCGTCACATTGGCGTCAGGGTTGTCCGCGAAATAATCGGCGATACTGCCCGATTCATCGATCGAATAAATCCGTGTGCCGACAGCAGCTCGTTTCCCTTCTTGTACATAATAATTGATGTATCCGGCACGATCCGTGTACTGCACGGATTCTTCCCGCAGGATAATACCGGTATGCGAATGATCGTTTACGATACTGCCCTCGACAACCTCGTAAAACTGGATCTTTTCTTTTTTCAGATAAGTATAAACACTGAATGCCATGTAGATAAAGATAATCGCGAAAATAATCATCCCCACATTGATATTCAGAGAGCGCCGATAAGGAATAATCTTTGGGTCTTTGCTTTTCTTTGCCAATACGCCGCTTCCTCCCGGAACAACCGCAGGATTGTTGCTTTTATATGTTCAACAATAAAAAGGGCGCCGCAACGACGCCCCGTAATGCATGTATATTCTTTACAGGGAAATAACGATATCTTTCTGTACACGTTCCGGAAGCTCGTGCGCGTCCTGGGAAACGCTGAGCACAAAGTTCAGACCATATTTTGCGCTGAGCTGCTCCAATGTGGCGACCGTCTCCGTGATATCCTCGCCCTCCAGTCCGGCCAGACGCAGGAAACTGTCAAAAAACATCGTTTCAATATCTCGATCCTGAGAAATGATGCCGCAGATAAAGCCAATAAAGCCCTGGCTGCTGGGAATGGGATATTCGTTGACATTGATCAGACGGATGCGGTTATTCAGTTCGTACATATGCTTGGAACTTTTATCCAGATAAACGATAGAACCCTCCGCCGTTTTGACCGCGGCGTTTGCCATGTCAAGAAGATGTTTGGTTTTTCCCTTTCCCTTATTGCCTGCGATGATCTGCACCATAGTAATCTCCTCCTTGAGTTTATTGGTTTTGTATAAAAATCTAAATTTCATTAAAACAATTATAGTATAAATCCCCGGAATAAGCAATCATTAATTCAAATGATTTCTCCGCAAATGGGATTTAGCGGTAATATTCGCGCCACTCCAGATCGCCACGGTCAAGCGCCTTGATCAGAAGTTCCGCTGTGGCCAGATTCGTGGCCAGTGGAATATTGTACGTATCACAGAGCTTGACGACGTCGTTTACATTTGGCTCATGGGATTTCGGTTTCACCGGATCACGCAGAAAAATCACCAGATCCATCTCATTATGCTCAATCTGGGCTGCCATCTGCTGCATACCGCCCAGGTGACCGGCCAGATATTTATGAACGCTTAGATTGGTAACCTCTTCCACCAGCCTGCCGGTCGTGCCTGTCGCGTGCAGGGTGTGCTTATTCAATATTCCCCGATACGCAATGCAAAAATTCTGCATCAGCTTTTTTTTGGAGTCGTGTGCGATCAAACCAATATTCATAAGTAATGTCCTCCTTTAATAATTGCTGAGTTTTCGTTGTAGGCCGACATTGAGCGAAAGCCCGATGCCGATGTATGCGCTCATCAGGGAGCTGACCCCATAACTGACAAACGGAAGCGGCAGACCGGTATTCGGAAGCAGGCCGGTGGCCACTGCTATGTTGGAAAAGCTCTGAAATGCCAGCAGCGTCGCCATGCCCGTACAAAGCAGCCGGCCCGCCATATCCGCCGACCGTGCCGCCATCAGCAGACATTCAAAAACAATCAGGGCAATCAGCAGAATTACTGCCGCGCAGCCGATAAATCCCAGTTCCTCCCCAATCACGGCGAAGATAAAATCCGTCTGCTCTTCGGAAAGAAAATTGCCCTGTTTTACGGAAGCAAGGGAGTTGTTGTTCAGTCCCTTTCCCGTCAGCATACCGGAACCAATCGCCATGATAGAGTTGTTTTGCTGACGGTTGATCTCCGCGTAGTGCTCCGGATCGACAAAGGCAAGTATCCGGTTCGCCTGGTAAGAACGCAGGAACGGCACCATATTGTACTGCAGCAGATAGAGAAACAGGGCGCCGCAGGGAAGAAATACCGCCAGGGCGCCGGCAATCCAGCGCCAGCCTAACCCGGCTACGAACAGCATGCACAGAAAGATAACTGCCGTCACCAGGCCTGTTGACAAATCCGGCTGTGAAAAAATCAGCGCAAACTGTAACAGATACAGAGAACCGGCCATCAGCAGCGTTGTAAACTGATTCAGTTTCTTCTGATTTTTACTGAAATACCAGGAGAAAAAAACAATAATGCCGGTCTTCACAAACTCGGACGGCTGGATCTGCCCAACACCCGGAAGAACCAGCCAGCGCGTAGCGTTGTTGACATTTCTTCCGAACAACAGCACCGCGATCAGTCCCGCGATACAGATCCCGTAAATCGCCCATGCCGTGGAAAGAATCCTATGGTAATCAATCAAAGATAGAACAATCACAACGGCAAAACCGACAACAATTCCCAGAATCTGTTTCCCTACATAGGCCATGTCCTGATTTGTCGCGCTTCGGATCACCAGGACACCCAGGACATTGAGCAACAATATATAAAGGAGCAAACGTAAGTTGTAATTTTTTAATTCATAATCAGAAAACATTCGGTTTCCTCATGTGTACAGACGGGCGGATGGGAACGCGCGTGCACAACAGGGGAGGTTGCTCCCTCCCGGCTCCGCTCTTCGCCCGGACCAGCTCAAATTCAAGCCCGGCGGGATCAATATCCGCGTAGCGGGAAAGAACCGCCGTCATATCATCCCGGATTGTCTCCAGCAACGCCGGACTTACCTGTGTCTCGTCACAGACGAGCAAAAACCGCAGACGCCTGAGAGCGATCTGCCCGGAATTGCTTTTGTGAAAACGCCATCGACTCTTCATCATGCGCCCCCGCTATGCCCGGCGCAAAAAGCTGGACAGTCTCAGAAAAATACTCTGTCTCTCCTCCAGGTCAAGCAGCGGAACACTCTCTCCTGCGACCCGCTTGCTGATATTGAAGAAGGCTTGTCCGGCAAGGGAATCGGTGTCAGCCAGCGGCTCTCCCTGGTTTGTGGAAATAACAATGTCCTCATCGTCCGGTACCGCGCCGATGATATTGACCGCGAGAATATCCGCAACATCGGCGATCGACATCATATCCCCTCGCCGCACCATGTCCATACGGATGCGGTTGACAATCAGGTCAATCCCGCTCATTTGCGCCGCTTCCAGCAGTCCGATGATACGGTCGGCATCGCGAATCGCGGAGACTTCCGGCGTTGTCACCACCAGGGCGCGATCCGCCCCGGCAATAGCATTCTGAAAGCCCTGCTCAATTCCTGCCGGACAGTCCAGAAGAATATAATCAAAATCTTCCCGCAAATCGTCCGTGAGCTTGCGCATCTGACCGGGACTGACCGCGGTCTTGTCGCGCGTCTGCGCGGACGGCAGCAAATAAAGATTCGGATATCTTTTGTCTTTTATCAGGGCCTGCTTCATACGGCAGTTGCCTTCGACCACATCGACCAGATTGTAGATAATCCGGTTCTCCAGTCCCATGACCACATCCAGGTTGCGCAGTCCGATATCGGTATCAATCAGAACCGTGCGAAATCCGAGAAGCGCCAGACCGGTGCCAATATTGGCGACAGTCGTCGTCTTGCCTACCCCGCCTTTTCCAGAAGTAATTACGATGACATCACTCATGATAACTCCTCCTGAAAACGATATACAACGCTATTTTACATGATAATCGGAAAATTTTCCAGTGTTAATTGAACTTTAACATATTTAAAATGCTTTTTTTTATCGGTTTCGTGCAAATATTACAATCTTCTACCATCGCGATCATCGGTCCCCGCCCCAGCTTACGGCCTTTGTCGCCATAATGCTGTCCACAGTCAGCGATGCACAGCGAAAGCGGCGACATTTCCAGCGCCGCGACAACCGCGTGATGATTTCCCGCGGCCCCGGCGTGGACGCTGCCCTTCAGTTCGCCGATGATGATGACGTTCCCTTTTGCCGTAACACGCGCACCGTGAAGCACATCGCCGATGATGACGATACTGGCCTCTGACTCCAAAGTCTCTCCCCGGCGCAGATCCCCCCGGTAAAACTGTCCGGTATTCGCGGATAGTTCCATCAGTTTTTGATTGACCGCTTTTTCACAGCGCTCAATGCGTTCTGCATTCTGATCGATCAGGCAGAGTACCTCAATTCCGGAATTATCCGTGATCGTGTTGACAATCGCAAACTCCTGCTCCGAAGTAAGTTCTCTTCCTTCCAGAAGCAGCGCGATCTGGACATTGCCCCAGAAGCGGGCGCTCTCACGGAATTTGACAGCTACGGCCTCCAGCAGTTCGTCAAACGGACTTTTCGGGTCTAGGAAAACACTCATCCCAAAACGGCTGCTCTTGATCACTACCTTGCTTTTCATACGACTCCCTCTTTCTGCGCGGACGAAACTTTCATGCGTGGTAGAGCGCCGCGACAGCGGCGCATGTCGGTTTAGTCGCCGATCTTGACATTGGATACGTCCAGCGCACCGGTATTCAGAATATAGTCGAGATCGGTATATCCGTAGTAAAAGCGGTAAACACTTTTTGCCAGCGTTGCGGCGTTGGAAGAAGCGTATCCGTATGGGATATTGACAGTAACGCAGATCTCCGGATCCGGATAAGGCCCGAAGGAGATAAAAAATGCGTGATTGGGACGGGAATTTGACTCCTGTGCCGTACCGGTTTTACCGGCGATCGGCACCTCGAGATCCGCGAAGATCCTTTTTGAGGAACCTTCCGCGACCACCGCCCGCATGCCTTCCTGCACAGCATCCCAGGTCGTAGAAGCGATGTCAATGTGGCTGGAAACCTCCGGTGTGAAATCCTTCAGGAGATTTCCATCGGAATCAGTCATCTTATCAAGGAGACTTAGCTGAAATACGGTACCGCGGTTAGCCAGTGCCGCCACATAGCGGGAAAGCTGAACGTTGGAATAGGAATTTGTACCCTGTCCCATCGCGGAACGCTCCGGATCCTCGGTAGTCATCTGCGGCTGTGTCTCAGAGATCTCCACACCCGAAAGCCGATCCAGACCAAACATGGCGGCATACTTGCGGATCACCTCGATGCCGCGCTCCGTGGAGTAATTGCCGTCCTCATCCATGGAAAGACGGTGCGCCATCTCATTGAAAAAATAGTTGCAGGAATTCTGCAGAGCTTCCCGGACATTCAGCGGACCGTGATTGCCCGGATAGATCCAGCAGCGAATCGGCATGGCCACAGCCTCATAAATACCGCTGCAATTGACCGTTTCATATTCGTCGATCACATGTTCCTCCAGAGCGGCAATTGCGGTGATCGGCTTGAATGTGGAACCAGGCGCCTTCTGCGCCTGCGTCGCGTTGTTATAAAGAGGAAGCGACAAATCCTCGCGCAGCTGACTGTAATAAGCCGCGTCAACCGTACCGGAGAGGCGGTTGTTGTCATAGCTTGGATAAGTAACCAGCGCTCGTACCTCGCCTGTATTGACATCCGTGATCACCACGCTGCCGGTGCAGGGATCCAGCGCCAGCTGCGCCGGTGTAATCTCAACATTGGAAATCTTTTCTTTCATAAACGTGTAAGCGTAAAGCTCACCGCCCGTACGCAGCAGCCGCACCTGTTCCTCATCATAAGGAAGAATTCCCTGGTCAAACAACGCGACACACAACTGTCGTCCGCTGATCGAGCCATCGTCAATCAGGTAGCGGAACAACCGTTTCGCGAAGCGGTTGTCCGTCTGCAGGTCATCAATAATATAATTGACCAGTGATTCGTAAATATCATCGGCGCTGGAATATTTGCTCTCCACGCGCAGCTGTGCCGTATCCACCCAGCTTTCCGAGATACCGGCGTACAAATATTCGCGCAGGCTGATCTCCTCATTCTGCCAGCGCTGATACCGATCATCCGCCGTGTCAATCAGATCGCGCCGGACAATGCCGATTTCCGGCTGGTACAGATAATTGTAGATATAAAGCATATATGCCTTCATATCCCTGGGCAGATCCTTCATTGCTGTCGGATGCTCACTCAGCAGTTCGCTGCGGATCTGCGAAAGAGCCTGCGTGCGCGCGGAAGAAAAAATCCGGTCGATCTCCTGCTCCATCTCGGAAGCCTCCTCCTGTGCCATGTGTGACAAGGAAAGAACATTATTGTTGATCAGCTGATAATAAACGTCCTTAACAGGGATTGGCATCTTGCTCATATCCGAATAATCCGAAGTATCAACATCTTCATTTACCAGCTTGGAAGCGATGATCCCGGCCAGCTGCTGCTCGATCAGATGATAGATGCCGACCTGAAGGTCACGGTCGATCGTCAGGTAAATATCATTGCCGGTTGTCGGTTCCGTCTCGGAAATCACTTCCATAATACTGCCGACATTGTTGACAACCAGGCTACGGTAGCCTTTGCCGCCCTGCAGTTCGGTTTCCATGGAGGCTTCAATGCCGATGCGGCCGACGATATCGTTGATATCGTACTCCGGATTTTCCTTCTGCAGTTCTTCCAGCTGATCTTCCGGCATTTTGCCGGTGTAACCGATGATCGGGGCAAAATAGATGCTGTCATTGTATACGCGGATCGTCGACTCCGCGACCGAAACCCCGCGCAGCTCGGCCGCGTGCTCCAGGATGTCCGCCACAGTCTCGTCATCAACATAGGAAGTGATGGTAATATCTTCGTATCGCTTGTAAGAACTGAGCGACATCGTATAACGGATATCAATCAGCTGCAATTCCTCAGAAGGTGTGAGAATTACAGGATTTCCACGCTCATCCTTGATCGCGTTAAGATTATAGCGTTCCCGGCGCAGCGCGATCAGGTCGGAGGCTCGCACGTTTGACGGATATCGGCCCCGGTCATCATCCAGCTGATCGACCGAGCGCAGGCCGTAATAATCACGCAGGAAACGGTTTCTCGCCGCTTCTGATGATGAGGTATAGGCAAACTGCCCGTCCTCATCAACGGTAATCTCCAGCTTTCCCTGTGCCGTAAATCCATGCTTATTCAGAATCTGCACCAGGCGCAGCAGCATTTCATTCATCGAGGTGTTATCCGGATAATCGCCGGTATCGCGGATTGTCACGGAATAAGCCGGCTCATTGTAAGCCAGCAGATAACCGTTGCGGTCGTAAATATTGCCCCGGGTACCCGGGGTGGAAACCGTCTGCTCGGTCATCTGCACGTATTCATTGAGGTAGGTTTCCCCCTCCACAATCTGCAGATGGAATAATCTTACGATCAACACCGCAAACATAACACAAAAGGCCATCCCGAGCGCAAACAGCCTCGATGCGAGAATACGCCGGAGCAATTCCCGCGCGATATCCAGCAAATCACCAAGCATAGGCGTTTAGTCTCTCCTGTTTTCCAGTTCTTCCAGCCTGCGGTTCGCGGACAGAAAAAACCGGTAAATCACCAGTGTCGTCACCATTGTAAAGATCACCTCGGGGATGATGATTTCCTTTGTATAATAAAGCAAATCCATCCGGCTGCGGATCAGAAAACGGAACAGATAAATGTAAGCGTTATAAACCAGTTCATTGGCTATACTCAAAAACAGCGGCAGCGTGATGTAATCTTCATAATAATAATCGGTGCAGATGCCGTTGAAATAGCCAATGTTGATAAACAGCAGCGTATAAAAACCAAATGGACCGCTGTAAAACAGATCCAGCAGGATACCGGCAAACAGACCGTAAAGCATTCCCGGAAGCTTTCCATAAATAAAGCCGAACGAAAAGGTCAAGATCAGCAGCAGATTTGGGGAAGCCGATAAAAACGGCAGTAAGGGAAATATGCCGTTTTGAATCGCGAAGGCCAGTATCATCAGCAGGAGGTTGATGAGAATCCGTTTCATACGCTATTCTTCCTCCGTGGCTTCTTCTTCTTCCAGATCCGCCTTGAGCTGTGTAATTACCAGCACTTCCTGCAAACTGTCAAACTGCGCGGCCGGAACAAGAAAGCCGGATTTCGTCAGGCGGGTCGGGTCGGTCGTAATATCCGTCGCATAACCGATCAGAATACCCGGCAGAAATTTGGAACTGATGTTGGAGGTCACAATGCGGTCTCCATCCTTCACATCACCGTCCCGGGTAATGTTGGTAATCCGCAGCCTGCCTTCGGTAAACAACGTCAGATCTCCGGCAACGATACAACTGTCACCAGACTGCTGCGCCATGCCGGAAACCCGGCTGACATCATCAACAATGGAACGCACGGTCGCATAGTTGGCGCCGACATCCGTGACGATACCGACAAGTCCGCCGCCCGCAATCACATTGGCATCGACGCGGATACCGTCACGCGAACCCTTATCAATGCGGAAAACCTGAAACCAGTCTCCGGAATCTTTGGCAATCACCCGGGCGCCGATCTTTTCGTACTGGAGATACTCCTGATCCAGTTCGAAGAGCTCGCGCAGACGCTGCAGTTCGAACTGTTCGGACTGCAGACGCGTATTCTCTTCGATCAGATTATCCACCTGGGCGCGGAGCGCCTCATTTTCGGACATTGCTTCACGTAGTCTGCCGTAATTATTAATCTCGTTGTAGATGGCGGTTCCGGCACGGTTGACCCCCGACTGGATCGGAATCAGAAAATACCCAACGCCGGTCCGTAATGGTGTCAGAAATCCGTCCCGGACGGATGTGATGCCAATCAGCAGCGCACAGAATAGGGAAAGTCCGATGAGGATATATTTTCCGCGCTTTGTTTCCATCTATAATAAACCCCGTTCTTTCAGACTGAAATACCGGCCGTCGCCGATGATGACATGATCCAGCAGGCGGATGCCCACCAGTTCGCCGCCCTCACGCACGCGCGCAGTCAGGCGAATATCCTCCGGACTTGGCGCAGGATCGCCGCTGGGATGGTTGTGAACCATAATCAGGCTGACTGCCCGGTAACGCAGCGCCTCAATAAATATTTCCCGCGGCGATGCCAAAGACGCGTTGACCGTGCCCTGGGAAAGCAGCAGCTCGCGAATCAGCGCCTGTCTGGTGTCGAAAAGCATCAGACGGAACTGCTCCTGCTGTAAGTGACGCATATCCTCCTGATAATAGGCGGCAATCTGATCCGGCTGCCGCAGAATCTGTGTTTCCTCATGAAAACGGCGACGGTTCCAGATACGCCGTGACAACTCGCCGACGCATAGAAGCTGGACCGCTTTTACGCGGCCGATCCCCTTCACGGACATCAGTTCCGGCAGTGTGAGATGCAACAGCCCTAAAATACCCTCGTTCGGATAATTTAGGGCCAGGATTCCGGATGCAAGTTCCAGGGAATTCGCCTCGCGCGAGCCGGTCCGAATGATAATGGAAAGCAGTTCCGCGTCGCTAAGCTGTCTTGGCCCCTCTCTCACGCAGCGCTCATAAGGCCTGTCATCCTCTGGTAAATCTTTGATTTTCATGGTTTTCTCTCCTTCCCATGCCACTCTCCAGGTACGGGAAAATGAGAAAACGAAAAACTCAATCGTAGTTTAACACAAAATGGGCAGCTGTGCAATGCCCGCTTCCATCAGCTTCTGCAGTGATTTCAGAATGCCAAAACGCGCGTGGTACCAGGTCAGGCCTCCCTGGAAAAAGACCGTATAGGGCGGTTTGATCGGTCCGTCCGCGGACAGTTCGATCGAGGAGCCCTGCACAAAAGCTCCGGCCGCCATAATGACCGGCGCGTCATATCCGGGCATATCCCACGGTTCCGGCGTTACATAGCTGTCCACCGGAGCGGCCGCCTGAATACCCTCGCAGAACGCGATAACGCCCTCCGGATTTCCAAAGGTGACCGCCTGGATAATATCATGGCGTGATTCTTTTCCGTCCGGCCGTACCGCGAATCCCAGGCACTCATAGATGTTCGCGGCAAAAATCGCTCCTTTGAGTGCTCCGGCTACCACTGTCGGCGAAAGGAACAGCCCCTGGAAAAACGACTGGTTCAGTCCGAGACTCGCGCCTACTTCTTTCCCGAGGCCCGGCGCGCTCAAGCGGTACGAGGCGCGGTCGATGCAATCCTGGCGTCCGACGATATAACCGCCGATCGGCGCGAGACCGCCGCCTGGATTTTTGATCAGGGAACCGACGATCATATCCGCGCCGACGTCCGTCGGTTCGATCCGCTCCACAAATTCCCCGTAACAGTTGTCGACCATACAGATAACATCCGGACGGATACTCTTGATAAAAGCAATCAGCTCGCCGATGCGGGATACGGACAGAGTCGGTCGCTCGGCATATCCTTTGGAGCGCTGGATGGTCACCAGTTTTGTGCGCTCATTGATCGCCCGGCGAATATTTTCATAGTCAAACGAACCGTCCGCAAGCAGATCAACCTGCCGGTAGGTCACGCCATATTCCTTCAGCGAGCCGACTGAATCGCGGATGCCGATGACCTCCTCCAGCGTGTCATACGGTTTTCCCACGGGCGAGAGCAGCTCGTCGCCCGGCCGCAGATTGCCGGACAGCGCCACATGCAGCGCGTGCGTGCCGGAGATCAACTGCGGCCGCACCAGTGCGCTCTCCCCGTGAAAGGTCTTCGCGTAGACGTCTTCCAGCGTGTCCCGGCCGATATCATTGTAACCGTAACCGGTCGTCGCTGCAAAATGAATATCGCTGACACGCGCCTCCTGCATGGCTTTTAAGACTTTCATCTGGTTAAATTCCGCAGTCTCATCGATCGCGGCGAAGCGCTCTTTCAGTCCCTCTTCGACCTTTTTTCCATAATCGATGACCGCACGGTCAAGTCCCAGTTCCTGGTAAAGTGTATCCAAATCCGTATTTACATCCATCGTTTTTCGTCCCTTTCTGAATATCTCTGAATATCCATTCCCATATCATTCGGAATACTGTATCACTCGGAATCTGACGCAATCGCCGCTGCTTCTTCCCGGCGAAACTCATCAACAATATGCGCGAGGATACGGCCGCGGTCGTTGCCAAACTTCTCCAGCTGCAGCCAGCGCACGTTCCTCTCCCGCTTAAACCAGGTGATCTGCCGTTTGGCGAAGTGGCGCGTGTCTCGTTTCAGCACACGCACGGCCTCATCCCAGGAAATCGTGCCGTCGAGATAATCCAGCATTTCCTTGTAGCCGAGCCCCTGCATTGAGACCAGGCCGCGGCCACAACCCATGTCCCGCAAGGTCTTCACCTCGTCGAGCAATCCCGCCCCCAGCATCTGGTCGACACGGGCATCAATCCGCTCATAAAGAGTTTCCCGCTCACAGGAAAGCACATAATAATAAAAACGATACGGCGACTGTTTTTCTCTCTCGTGACGGTTGTGCTCAGAGATCGGCATTCCAGTCATATGATAAAATTCGATTGCGCGGATCACGCGCCGGCTGTTGTTGGCATGAATCAGCGCTGCCGATTCCGGGTCGATCTCACGCAGCATATCATGCAGATAAACCGGGCCGCGCGATTCCAGAAGCGCTTCCAGTTCACTGCGCAGTGTCGTATCTTCCTTATGTTCCGTAAAATCAATATCGTAAAGCAGCGCCTGGATATAAAACCCTGTTCCGCCCACGACGATGGGCAGATGAGCGCGGGCCTGTATTTCCTTAAGGGCCTCCTGCGCCATGGCCTGGAAGCGCGTCACATTAAAAGGCTCACGCGGATCCAGAACATCAATCAGATGATGACGCACGCCGTCCATCTCCTCCGTCGTCACCTTGGCGGAACCGATATCCATATGACGGTAAACCTGCATCGAATCGGCGCTGATAATCTCGCCGTCCAGCGCTTTTGCCAGGGCGATCGAGAGCGCCGTCTTTCCCACCGCGGTCGGGCCGGTAAGTATCAGAAGCGGCTGTTTCATGCGCGGCCTCCTAAACGATTCGTTTGAATTTTTTCTCTAATTCGTATTTGCTCATCGAGATGATCGTCGGCCGGCCATGCGGGCAGGCGTACGGATTTTCCAGTCCGAGCAGGGAATCGATGAGCTGATCGGCCTCGGCAAAGCTCATCGCGTGATTTCCTTTGACCGCGGCTTTGCAGGACATGGACGCGACCTTTTCGTAGATCAGCTCCGCGTTACCGGCCGGAATATCGTCCGCGAGCTCGTCGAGCATTTCCAGAAACAGATCGCGGCTGGCGATCGCGAACAGATTGTCCGGCACGCCATGCAGGGCATACTCACGGCCGCCGAAATATTCGATCTCAAACCCGATATCGGTAAAATAGCGCAGATTATTCCGCAGCAGCTCCTCCTCGCGGGCATTCAACGACAGAATCACCGGCGGCTCCACCATCTGGCTTGTGTGCTGCCGTGTTTTGAACGCCGCCATCGTCTTCTCGTACAGTACTTTCTCATGGGCGGCATGCTGGTCGATAATATAAAGCTGATCGTTGAATTCGACAAGCCAGTAGGTGTCAAACAGCTGGCCGATCAGACGGTGGCGGCTGCGGGATTCGGGGGAGAGGAGTTTTTCGGAAAACAGGCTCAACTGCTCGCTCTTTCCGTATTTATCTTCCATCCGCTCATGCAGAACCGCTTCTTTCCCGGCACGCGGCGTATTTTCCGCCGCATAGTCTGTTTTGGGTTCCGGAGCGTCTGTTTTTCGATCTGCGTTCCACCCTGGTTCCGGCCTGGCTGACGGTTTGGCTAGCGGCCCAGCTGCCGACACCATATGTAAAAGCTCCCTGCGCTTTTCCTCAAACGGTTCCGGGATAACCACCTTCTCCGGCTTTTTTTCGGATGACGACTTGCTCGATTGTGTGGTGTCAGACACCGCTTTTTCCAGGTCCGTGACAGATGCCACTATCCCTGGCTGCACAGTGTCTTCTTTGCGTTCTGCTTTCCCGGGAACTGCCTCCGGGATCAGCTCCTGCTCCGCCAGCGCCGCGGCGATCGCGTCGCGCACGACGCGAAAGACCGTCTCGCCATCGCGGAATCGCAGCTCCATTTTGGCGGGATGGACGTTGACGTCCAGATATTCCGGTTCAATGCGCAGCTGCAGCATGGTAAACGGATACTTGTGCTGCATCATAAACGGCCGGTAGGCCTCCTCGATTGCTTTGAAGATCACCGGACTTTTGATATAACGTCCGTTGATAAAATAAAGCTCAAAACTCCGGCTGGCGCGCGCGATCACCGGTTTGCCGATAAAACCGCTCACCGCCACCACCTCATGTTCACAGGAGAGAGGCACAAGCTGCGCCGTAATCTCCCGGCCAAAGATCGTATAGACAATGTCTTTTAAATTATGATTGCCGGAGGTATAGAGTTTATTCTGGTTGTTCTGGATAAAACGGATCGAGACTTCCGGGTGTGAGAGCGCGATTTTTTCCACGAGATCCGCCACATGCGCGCCCTCCGTGGCTGCCGTCTTTAAAAATTTGCGTCGCACCGGCGTATTATAAAAAAGATTGCGCGCGACAAATGTCGTACCCTCCGGAGCGCCGATCTCCTCAAGAGATATCTCCTTGCCGCCCTCGATCTGATAGCGGGATCCGGTGATGCTCTCCGGCACTCTCGTAATCACCTCGACCTGGGCAACCGCCGCAATACTGGAAAGCGCCTCGCCACGAAAGCCCAGGGAGGAAACCAGAATCAGATCCTCCACGGAACGGATCTTGCTGGTGGAATGCCGTTGGAATGCCAGCGGCAGCTCCTCCTTTGGGATACCGCAGCCGTTGTCCGTGACCCGGATAAAGGAAATACCGCCGTCGCGAATCTCCACCGTAACCGCTGTCGCCTTCGCGTCGATCGCGTTCTCCAGAAGCTCCTTCACAACCGAAGCCGGCCGCTCGATCACCTCGCCGGCCGCGATCTGGTTGATCGTGCCCTGGTCGAGAACCTGAATTCTGGCCATCTCATTCTCCCTTCCAGCGGTTTTTCAGCTTTGTCTGCAAACGATAGAGGAGGTTTAACGCGTCGATCGGCGTCATGCTGCCAAGCTCCAGCTCGCTGATCTCGCGGATAATGTCGTCCTCGCGCACCGTATCAAACAGCGTCAGCTGGGAAAGCTCCACCTCGTCCGGCTTCGGCACCGGCTTGTGTGCCGTGATATTGGCGCTCACCTCGGCGATTTGGCGCGCCTTTGCCGCAAGGTCCGAGCTGATCAGCTCTTCGACCAGCTCATTGGCCCGATGGATCACCGAATCCGGCACCCCGGCAAGCCGCGCCACCTGAATGCCGTAGCTCTTGTCCGCGCCGCCGCGGATGATTTTGCGCAGGAAGACGATGCCGTCGCCCTGCTCTTTCACCGCGATACAATAGTTATTAACGCCGCTCAGCACGCCTTCCAGCTCCGTCAGTTCATGATAATGCGTCGCGAACAGCGTCTTGGCGCCGAGCAGGCGGGGATTGCTGATATGCTCCACGACGGCCTAGGCGATGCTCAAACCGTCGAAGGTACTCGTGCCCCGGCCGATCTCATCGAGAATCAGCAGGCTCTTCTTCGTCGCGTTGCGCAGAATATTGGCTACCTCGGTCATTTCCACCATAAAGGTGCTCTGGCCGGAGGCCAGGTCGTCCGACGCGCCGACACGGGTAAAGATACGGTCGCAGATCCCGATATTTGCCTGATCCGCGGGAACGAAGCTGCCAATCTGCGCCATCAGCACAATCAGCGCCGTCTGCCGCATGTAAGTCGATTTCCCGGCCATGTTGGGACCGGTGATAATGGAAACACGATTTTTGCCATTGTCCAGCAGGGTATCGTTCGCGACGAAAAGGTCGTCGCGCAGCATCTTCTCGACGACCGGATGACGGCCGCCCCGTATCTGGATCAGACCCTTCTCATTGATTGCCGGTTTCACATAATTGTTGCGCATCGCTACGGTCGAGAGCGACACATAGACGTCGATCGCCGCGACCGCACGCGCCGTCTTCTGAATGCGCACGACCTCGGCCGCAACCGTGTCGCGCACCTGGCAGAACAGCTCGTATTCGAGAGAAAACAGCCTGTCCTCGGCCCCGAGGATCACATCCTCAAGGTTTTTCAATTCGTCGGTCGTATAGCGCTCCGCGTTGGTCAGGGTCTGCTTGCGGATAAAATAATCCGGGACCATATTTTTGAACGAATTGGTCACTTCAAAATAATAGCCGAACACCTTGTTAAATTTGACGCGCAGGTTTTTGATCCCGGTCTTTTCGCGTTCCTTCGCTTCCAGGTCCGCGAGCCAGCTCTTGCCTTCGGTCTTGGCGCTGCTCAAACGGTCCGCTTCCTCACTGAAGCCTTCGCGGATGATGCCGCCCTCGCGCACCGTCAGCGGTGGCTCGTCGACGATCGCGCGCGAAATCAGATCGTGCAGATCCTCCAGCGTATCCAGCTCACTCTCCAGTTTCTTTAAGTTATCGCAGGTAAACTCCCCAAGCAGCGTCTTGATCGGCGGAATCATCGCCAGCGACTGGTTGAACGCCAGCAGATCGCGGGGATTCGCGGTCTTGTAGCTGATCCTGCCAATCAGCCGTTCCAGATCATAGACCGGATTTAAATATTCCCCCAGCTCTTCGCGGCTGATATAGTTGAGATTCAGTTCCTCGATCGCCGCCTGACGGCCAAGAATCTGTTCCCGGTCGATCAGCGGCTGCTCAATCCAGGTGCGCAGCAGACGCGCGCCCATGGCTGTGTGCGTCTTGTCGAGCACCCAGAGAAGACTGCCGCGCTTCTGCTTCTCACGCATCGTTTCCAGAAGCTCCAGATTGCGGCGTGTCGAGGAATCCAATACCATAAAGTTGCCGGTCACGTAAGGCGTGATCTGCGTCATATGGTCGAGCGTGCATTTCTGTGTCTCGTAAAGATACTGCAGCAGCGCGCCCGCGGCGATCACGCCGCAGGTATAGTCCGCAAGGCCCAGACCCTCCAAGCTCGCCGTCTTAAAATGCTCGCGCAGAATCTTCCGGCAGCCGTCCTCCTGGAAAAATCGTTTGTCAAGCGTACTTTTGCTGAAATGGTAGCGGTTTTCGATCTCGTCAAGATCGATCCCCGACATCGAAAAAGCGTCGTTGCAGATGATCTCCGACGGCGAAAATTTGTTGATCTCATCAAGCAGCGCCCGCTCTGAGGTCACTTCCGTGACCATGAAATCTCCCGTCGTGCTGTCGGCCACGGAAAGGCCCAGGCAATCGGACTCGTAGACAATCGCCATCAGATAGTTGTTTTTCGTTTCATCGAGCGCCTGCGCGCTTGTGATCGTGCCCGGTGTGACCACGCGGATCACTTCGCGTTTTACCAGGCCTTTCGCCAGCTTCGGATCTTCCATCTGCTCGGCGATCGCCACCTTATAGCCTTTCTGGACCAGGCGGCTTAAATACCCCTCAACAGCATGATAAGGAACGCCACACATCGGTGCGCGTTCCTCAAGTCCGCATTCCTTCCCCGTCAGGGTGAGTTCCAGTTCTTTCGAGACGGTAATCGCGTCGTCGAAAAACATCTCATAGAAATCACCCAGACGGTAAAAGAGTATGCAGTCGCTGTATTGTTTTTTGGTCTCCATGTACTGCGTCATCATCGGCGATAATCCGGTCACAGCTTTTTTCTCCTTTTGCAAGATTCGCTGATCGGTCAGGAAAATGCCGGATCGGTCGGGTCATAGGTCTGATCCTCCGGGATCCAGACCTGATAGGGTTTGAAAAACGGTCCCGGACTGCTTTTATCCTCGTACACTTCAATCTCAGTGCCGAGCGCGCAGTTGTTGTAAACCCAGCAGGCGTTGCCGCAATTTAAACGAATGCAGCCGAGAGAGCGGGTCACGCCCAGATGATTGTAGCCGTACGCGATCAGCGTGTTGGCGTCCTGCTTCTCATAGGTAATCGAATGAATGAGGAAGCCCTGGTTCGCGATAATCCGCGTCGCGTACTGGGTGTAGGTATCGTTGACCATGAAGCGCCAGCGGTATTTCTCCGGGGTCTGGAAGGTTCCGACCGGCGTATCGTCGCCGACGCTGGTCAGCATGGATTTCACCGGGATGATATAACCGTTATCTCCGTCCGGAGCGTAAATCGTCATCACGTTGAGTTCTTTGTTGACGCGGATGCGATAGCTTGATTGTTTGCCGATCCGGTCGTCAACGTCCTGGTCAAGCGAGCCGTCTTCATTGAAATAAAATTTGTAACCGTCGATGTACTGCCAGCCCGTCACCGCTACACCATTCTGGAAATAATAGCGGACCTGGTCATGATCAACCCAGCCGGTCAGGCCGGTATTGTAAAATACACTCGTTCCCGCGAACATAAGGTTGCCCGTATGCGACGACAGAAAACGGTTGGCTGTGCTGCCCGGCGCACCGCTGCCTTTCGGGACAAGGACGACGGAAATACTGGTCAGGTAGTCTCCCCGGTCCTGCGTACCCATCAGCTGCTCCGCCGCCGCCCAGCCATGCTGCCCGGCCATCGCGGAAGTGCCGCTGTAATAGACATCGTAAGTCTCGGCGACATCACCGGTAATTGCAATCTGGATCGACTCAATATGGGTCGAACTCTCCGTACCTCCCGATACGGAACCGTTGCCTCTCCAGGCGAGATAGCCTCCATTGTTGACGTAGGTTCCGTAGGAAATCGCGCCGGAAACGCCATTTAAGGTCATCGCGATATCCATGATAGCGCCCTCGCTGGTGTAACTCGCGCGGATCACCACAGGTTCCGTTTCCTGAAGCGTAACGGTCTGCCATGTCTGCGCCGTTTCCTGCGCAGCCGTATCCGCGGCTGGCTGGTCAGCGGTCTGTTCAGATGAGACCGTCCCGCCGGATCCGCCCGGGCCATTGGGATCTATAGAAGTTTGCCTGCTTTCACCGGCTGTGATCGTACCGGAGCTTACCACACCGGAATCTGCCAGCGCCGTCACGCTCTGTCCCAGCGTCATCGCCAGAATCAGCGCGAGGGCAAATCCTCGCTTTCCATATGTATTCATCCGTTTCGTCCTCCATTTTCTCTGTCCGTGACAAATAGTTTGCCGGACAGCAGTTATGGGGCAATCGGCGCCCCCGCCAGCTCTCCCATATAATAAAAGCCCATAGACTTTGTAAGGGATACGCTGACAATATTTCCCACGAGAGAAGAGTCTCCCGGAAAATGCACAAGCAGGTTGTTGGAAAGTCGGCCGGTGAGATATCCTTCCTGATGATCGTTGACGTTTTCCACCAGGACCTCCTGGACGGTACCTTCGTCCCGTCCGCAGACTTCGGCGCTGATCTGCCGAATCTCATCAAGCAGCCGGTTAAAACGATCCTGTATCACATCATCCGGCACCTGATCTTCCATCGCGGCGGCCGGCGTACCCGTCCGCTTGGAATAAATAAATGTGAATGCGCTGTCGTAACGCACCTTTCGCACGACGTCGAGCGTCTCCTGAAAATCCTCCTCGGTCTCCCCCGGAAATCCAACGATAATATCCGTCGTGAGGGAAATCCCGGGGAGCTCGCGGCGCAGCTTCTCCACCAGATCCAGGTACTGCTCTTTTGTGTAACGGCGATTCATCCGCTTCAGTACCTGGCTGCTGCCCGACTGCAGTGGCAGATGGAGATGGCGGCAAACCTTCGCGCAGTCTTGCATCGCCCGGATCAGATCATCGGAAAGATCCTTGGGATGAGAGGTCATAAAGCGGATGCGACGGATGCCTTCAATCTGATCCACTTCACGCAGCAAAGTCGCAAAGTCAATCGAAATGTCAAGATTTTTTCCGTAGGAGTTGACATTCTGCCCCAGGAGCATCACCTCGATCACGCCGTCCGCGGCCAGACGCCGGATCTCCGACAGGATATCCTCCGGGCGGCGGCTGCATTCGCGACCGCGCACATACGGGACGATGCAATAACTGCAGAAATTATCACAGCCAAACATAATATTGACTCCCGACTTGAACGCGTATTTACGTTCAACGGGGAGTTCCTCGACAATGTCCCTCGCTTTGTCCCAGATATCAATGACCATCTGCTCCGAACCCGTCATGCGGCGGTAAAGGAGCTCTGCCAGCCGGTAAATATTGTGCGTACCGAAAACGATATCAACGAAGGAATAGCTTTTGCGGATCCGCTCCACCACTTCCGGCTCCTGCATCATGCAGCCGCACAGCGCGACAATCATATCCGGATGCTTGCGTTTGCGGGACTTTACACTGCCCAGATGGCCGTAGACCTTCTGATTGGCATTGTCACGGACCGTGCAGGTATTGTAAAGAACAAAATCTGCGTCATCGTCCTCCGTCGGCTGATAGCCCATCTGCTCCAAGATGCCCAGCAGCTTCTCGGAATCCCGTGCATTCATCTGACACCCGAACGTGTGGATGCGGCAGGTAAGCGGACGGCCAAGCTCATCACACCTGACACGGACAATCTCCCGCATCGCATGGATGAAAGCAAGCTGCCGCTCCGGCTCTGTACCCGGAGCTTCCTCCATTATAAAACTGCTGTCCATAATATAGTCTCCAATCCTTGTGACTTTTTCATTATAAACACAACAACGGCAAAAAGCAATATCCGGAGGAAATCGTCAGATTTCCGTAAACAATTGTAACATTTTCGCTATCAGGGTCGGACCTGTCCGTTGCCGTAAATAATATATTTCGTCGTCGTCAGCGCTTCCAAGCCCATCGGACCGCGGGCATGAAGTTTCTGCGTACTGATACCGATCTCCGCGCCAAAACCAAACTCGTTGCCATCCGTAAAGCGGGTCGAGGCGTTGACATAGACAGCCGCCGCGTCGATTTCAGCCAGGAAACGCTGCGCATGATCATAATTGTTTGTGATAATTGCTTCGGAATGTCCGGTATTATAACGATTGATATGGGCGATGGCCTCGTCCAGAGAGTCAACTGTTTTCACGGAAATAATGTAATCCAGATACTCCGTCCCCCAGTCCTGCTGTGTTGCTTCTACGAAGGAAGGAACGACTGCTCTGGCCCTCTCATCACCGCGAATCTCCACATGTTTTTGTCCGAGACGTTCCTCCAGAAGCGGAAGAAAACGCGCGGCGACGGCGCTATGGACCACCAGGGATTCACAGGCGTTACAAACTCCGATCCGCTGCGTCTTGGCATTGTCGATGATATCCAGCGCCATGGTGAAATCTGCGCTTTCATCCACATAAATATGGCAGTTTCCGGAACCGGTCTCGATCACCGGAACGGTACTGTTCTGTACAACCGTGCGGATCAGCCCGGCGCTGCCGCGCGGAATCAGCACGTCGACATAGGCATTGAGCCTCATAAGCTCCAATGTCGTTTTCCGGTCCGTATCCGTGACCAGCTGCACGGCATCCTCCGGAAGGCCAGCCGTCTTCAGTCCCTTCCGGATCTGATCAACAATCGCCTTGTTTGATTCAATCGCGTCACTGCCGCCTTTGAGAATCACCGCGTTTCCGGTCTTAAAACAGAGGCCAAAGGCATCGGCTGTCACATTTGGCCGTGCCTCATAAATGATGCCGATCACCCCGAGCGGCACACGCTTTTTCCCGATCAGCAAGCCGTTTGGGCGCTGCTTCATCGAGATCACCTCGCCGACCGGGTCATCAAGAGAAACGATCTGATTCAGACCATCCAGCATCCCTTCCACGCGCGCCGGGGTCAATGTCAGCCGGTCAAGCATCGCCGGGCTCATCCCGTTTGTTTTCGCGCGGTCAACATCAAGCCGGTTTGCCTCCAATATCTGCTCTGTGCCCGTCCGAATGCTTTCCATGACAGCACGCAGGCCGCGATTTTTTTCATTTACGCCAAGCCGGTTCATGGCCGCGGCCGCAGTTTTTGCCTGAGCGCCAATCTGATTCAGATCCATGATTCATCCTCCCACCATATCAGAATGCTGTTATGTTATCTTCAGAATATCAAATATCACCGCTGCGTTTCTATCACATCATCCGGCGTGATAATCCAGTCGACCCGCTGATCCCAGGGTTCTCCGGGCAGAGAATCCACGATCTGGAACGGGTAAGCCAGCGCAATGCGCCGGTGCGCCGGTTCACGCGCAAAAAAGCGGTCGTAATAACCGCCGCCATACCCGAGACGGTCTCCGCGCCGCGTAAACGCAAGCCCCGGCGTGATAACCGGAGCCATACGCGCCTCATCACCCGATACGGCCGCAGCTGCGGATGCCGGCTCGAGGATTCCAAAGCTTCCCTCGCGCAGCGAGGCTTTATCGGAAACCAGTCGGAAAATAATCTCGCCGTTTTCCACCACAGGAAGTGCCGTACGCACGCCACGCTCCCACAAAGCGTTGATCAGGCGCCACGTATCCACCTCCCTGGACGTAGATGCGTAAAGATAAACGATATCCGCGGAAACAATCTGCGGGAAAACAAGCACCCTCTCACAGATCGCCCGGTCCATTGCCATCCTGCGCTCCGAATCCAGGCCGCGGCGCATCGCGCGAATGCTATTCCGCAGATGATTCTTTTCCAAGTCCGCCATATTTTTCGCCGAGGTCGGTGATCGAACCGTCCTCCTCCTTGATGGAAATGTTATTCAGGTTCGCTCGCATATTGCGGCGGATCGCCTCAATATACTCGCGGCGCAGCTGCGCCTGCTCCTTGCGCTCCTCCTCCGTCAGGCCCACCGACTTCGATTTGTGATAGAGCGCGTTAATGCGGTCAATCTGTTCCATATTCATGGGAATTCCTCCTGTTACATTGCGCGGTATAAAACTTCTGGCAATGTATCTTCTGTTAATACCTGTGATTAATATAATCCATCAGGTCAAAATTGCGGTTTTTATGCGCTTTGAACAGGGTTCCTTTCGCGTTACCGTCCATGACACGCTGGATGACCTCTACATCCGCGGCGTTGGTGATCACCATGTCCGAGCCGCTGTCCGTAGCGATCCGCGCTGCCTCCAGCTTTGCCGCCATGTCACCGGTACCGACATCGCTGCCCGCCGTATCCTTGCCCATCGCCATAAGTTCCGGCGTGATTTCCTCAACCACATCGATAAAGCGTGCCTCCGGGTTCACATGGGGATCATCGGTATAAAGACCGTCAATATCCGAGAGCAGGATCAGCAGATCCGCACTGATCAGTGCGGCCACGATCGCCGAGAGCCGATCATTATCGCCGAACTGAATCTCATGGGTCGATACGGTATCATTCTCATTTACGATCGGAACGACGCCCAGCGCCAGAAGTTCGTCAAAGGTATTCTGAGCATTGTAACGAGACACCTCATTCGTCATCGTATCCTTCGTCAGCAAAACCTGCGCCGCAATGTGATTATACTCCGAAAAAATCCGCTGGTAAACCATCATCAGCCGCGCCTGCCCGACCGCCGCGTAGGCCTGTTTCTCAGCAAGCGTTCCGGGACGCCCGATCCGTCCCAGTGCCTGACGGCCCGCGGCCACCGCGCCGGAAGATACCAGCACCACGTCCTTACCCGCGCCCTTCAAATCACAGAGGACGCGAACCAGTTTCTCAATTTTCAGCAGGTTCAGTTCCCCGGTTTCGGGGTGCGTCAGGGAAGAAGAACCAATCTTGATTACAATGCGTTTTTTTTCATTCCGGTCTGTCTTATCCATAAGATGTCGCCTCTCATCATATCAATTCCCGTCTGTATCTGACATCATTTTACGGATGCCAGCGGGCCGCGATCGCTTCCGCCACGCGCACGCCGTCCATCGCGGCCGAGGTAATGCCTCCGGCATAACCGGCTCCTTCCCCGCAGGGGAAAAGCCCATGAACCGCGCTTTCCAGATTTTCATCGCGTTCAATGCGCACCGGCGAGGATGTACGACTCTCCACTCCGGCAAACAGCGCGTCTGCACGGTCAAAACCGGAAATCTTACGGCCAAAAGCAGGCATCGCTTCCAACAGGGCCGCATTCAATGGTTCCGGCATGATCGCGCGCAGATTGGCAAAACGCCAGCCGCCCTTCATCTGCGGAGCAACATCACCCAACTGACACGATTTCCGGTTTGCGCAGAAATCTTCATAAAGCTGAAGCGGAATCTGCCCGTCTCCAGCCATAAATGCTCGTTCCTCCAGCCGCTGTTGGAAATGCACACCACCAAGCGCTGTGTTATCCGGAAAATCCTGCGGCGTTACCGTCACAATCAGAGCACTGTTGGCATTCTTACCGCTCCGGTCATGATAGCTCATACCATTTACCGCCAGCCGTCCGGCTTCCGATGAGGCATTGACGATATAGCCGCCTGGACACATGCAAAAGGAATACACGCCACGTCCCTGAGTCGTCTGGACGCTCAGCTTATAATCCGCCGCACCCAGCCCTTCCACCTGCTCACGTCCATACTGGGAAACATTGATCAGGCGCTGCGGATGCTGAATGCGCAGACCAACCGCGAATGGCTTCGGCGACATCGGAACACCTCGTTTAAGAAGCATAGAAAAGGTATCCCGTGCACTATGCCCGATTGCCAGGACAACAATTCCCGTATCAACGGTCCTGCCATCCTCCGTAACGACCCCAGCAACGCTCCCGTCCCGGATCACGAGATCCGTAATCTGACAGCCGAACTGGATCTCGCCTTCCAGGCGGATAATCTCCTCGCGAATATGTTTCACCACACCGGCCAGCACATCGGTGCCGATATGCGGTTTGTTCTTCCAGAGAATCTCTTCATCGGCGCCGTGCTCGTGAAAAATTTCCAGAACGAGACGGTTTCGCCCGGCCGGATCTTTAACCAGCGTGTTTAGCTTGCCGTCGGAAAAGGTGCCGGCTCCGCCCTCGCCGAACTGGACATTGGAACGAAGATCAAGCGAATTGCCCGCCCAGAACGCGTCCACTCTGCCACGGCGCGTGTCTACGTCTTCGCCGCGCTCAAAAAGTCTGGGCCGGTAGCCGTGGCGCGCCAGCATAAGCGCCGCAAAAAGACCGGCCGGACCGCTGCCGATGATAACCGGCGCGTTTCCGCCCGGCAGAGCAGTTTCCCCGCATACCGGGAAATGATAATGCTCCACTGGCGCCGCAACGATCTGCGGTTTCTTCGCTCCGCACAGAATGCGTGTCTCTCCAGCCGCCTCCACATCGACGACATAACTGTAAAAAAGCTCCGGCTTTTTCCGGGCATCCAGAGACTGCCTGCGGATATATAATTTCCGGATCTGCTCAGGATTTATCCGGAGAAGTTTCGCCGTTTTCTCCCACAGTTCACGCTCACTGTGGCCGACCGGAAGTTTTAGTTGGTTGATCCGTATCATTGGGAAGCCTCCGGAAATTGATCGCCGTATTTCTATGCGTTAGTTTTCAGGTCAAACAGTAATATTTTAACACCGGGAAACGCGGCTGTCCATCCATTTTCATTTATTTTAAGAATCCATTTACAATCTGCTCCTCCGCTTCCTCCTCTGTCAGCCCGAGCGTCATCAGCTTGATAATCTGCTCACCCGCGATTTTTCCGATGGCCGCCTCATGGATCAGGCTGGCTTCCAGATTGTTTGCGTCCAGCGACGGGACCGCGTTCACATGCCCCTTGTCCATCAGGATCGCGTCACATTCCGTGTGCCCGTAGCAGGCGTTGTTGCCGCGGATTTTCGAGTTGAACACTTGGCTGGAGTTTCCTTTCGCCACTGAGCGGGATACCACGTCCGCATGAGAACCCACGCCATTCAGATCGACCTCGAAATTCGTCTCCGCATACTGATTCTCATGAGTCATGATCTTTTCCTTAATAATAAGCGTCGCCCCGTCCTTCAGATCCGCCGAGGTATCGCGGATCGTTGAATCGACGCCCTTGATCTGGGTCGTCTCCATCTCCATATAACCGTTTTCATCAATATGAATAATCGTGGTTGGGTTGAGAATGCGCCCACCGCTGCCTTCCCCTTCGCCATAGTGTTTCTCGATGTAGCGCACCCTCGCGTTCTTTCCGATATGGAACTCGTGGATGCCATCGTGCTCCGTGTCCTGCCCGCCACCGCAATGGATACCGCAGCCTGCCACAATCGTCACATCGGCGTCCTCCCCGATGTAAAAATCATTATAAACCAGATCCTTCAGCCCGCTCTGGCTGACGATGACCGGGATATGCACGCTCTCATTTTTTGTGCCCGGTTTTATGATAATGTCGATGCCCGGCTTATCCTGCTTTGACACGATATCGATGTTCGCGGTCATATTTCTCCCCGCCAGCGACCCATTGTCGCGAATATTGTAGGCTCCCTGGGGAATGCCGTCTAAGTCGGCCACCATTTGTAACATATGCAATTGAAGCTGATCCATCTTTTTCATCTCCTATACCACTTTTTCCATCAAAGCGCTGCAAGCCTGCACGCCGGTCAGTAGTCCCGGGAGAATCTCCTCCCGCGCTCCCTCCGCCTGTACCTCGCCATCCGCAAGGACAATAATGCGATCCGCAATGTTCAGGATCCGTTCCTGATGAGAAATGATCAGGATCGAACCGTTGATGTTTGTCCGCAGTGCTTCGAATACCCGAATCAGGTTGTTGAAGCTCCATAAGTCGATGCCCGCTTCCGGCTCGTCGAAAATCGATAGCTTCGTGCCTCTCACGATCACCATCGCGATCTCGATGCGCTTCAGTTCCCCGCCGGACAGGGACGCGTTGACTTCCCGGTTGATATAATCCTTCGCACAGAGCCCTACCTCGGAAAGATATTTACAGGCGTCATTCACCGAGAGCGGCTCTCCATGCGCCAGGTTAATGAGATCCAGAACCGTAAGTCCCTTAAAACGAACCGGCTGCTGGAACGCGAAACTGATCCCTTTTTTTGCCCGCTCGGTGATCGACAGCTCCGTGATATCCTCCCCGTCAAGCAATACTCTTCCGGAAGTCGGTTTTACGATTCCCGCAATGACCTTCGCCATCGTGGATTTGCCGCCGCCGTTTGGTCCTGTGACTGCCACGAAGCCATCTTCGATTTTCAGATTGATATGCTTTAGAATCCCTTTCTCCTTGTGACCATCTTCCGCCTGAAAGCATATGTCCTGTAATTCAAGCATTTCCTGTACCTCCTAGCGTATAATTCCTCATCAGTATAATACTACTTGCTCTGATTTCGTGCAAGATCATACTCCGACAAAAAAGAGCAGCAAAAATCGCTGCCCTGACCTATTGTTAATGTCGCCCGACCCTAACACTATTCGGTATCTTACAGTAATTTAATACAAACGCCGGTATAAACACAGGCGAATCTCTCTAATCATATGTCTGAAATTCCATAACAACTTCATCAAATTTATATGTAGCCGACGACATACTGGAAACAATCACATCCGTTTGTTTTCTGGCAATTATTTTTTCTGCAAAAATTTCGGACGGATCCAAATGAGCATTTCGCAATCCCTGAAAGCAGAGATAATTTCCCTCTGGCAGCGATTGTATTGAGGAGGATTTGTCCGGAGCTACCTCCAAAAACATTTTTGAAGACAAATATTTTCCATCCTCGTATGTGGAAATGGTACCATGAAGAAAAGAAGCATGGAAATCCTTTTGCTTTGCAAGATTCAAAAGGAGCGACAAATTTTTTTCGTACGTTTTCGCATCCAGACTTTCATCACAGGGAATGCTTATAATAAAACGCCGCGGAATATAACGTGTATAGTACCCCTTCCTTCCCTGAAATGCTTTTTGTTCGTTTATATGCCTTAAAGCTCTGTCAATCGAATGAATGCCGGAATTGATCTTCTTAGTCTTTTCCTTCGCGATTTTCCTTCCATCGTTCAACAGGTGCTCAAATTCGAACTGCCCGGAATCATCGAAATATTCTTTAAGCCGTTTAAGCGGAATATCCAGATTAATACATAAAATAATCGTATCGAGTATCGGAAGCTGTTCGAGAGAATAATAACGATACCCGTTTTCCGGATTCACATAGGCCGGAATCAAAATTCCGATTTTTTCATAATAACGCAGCGACTGCGCATCTATGTTTCGAATTTTTGCCACTTCACCGATTGACAGATAATTTTCCAAAATAGTATCTCCTGATAATTTAATACCACCTCGTCATAGGCAGATCATTATTGATTCCTTTTGTAAATATAATCTGGTGAACATCAATGATTCCGTTATGGAAGGTCGCCGCACAGGAAGAAAGATATAGATCCCACATCCGCACAAACCGTTCGTCAAACATCTGACGCACTTCTCCTACATGCTCCATATAATTTTTTTCCCAGCAAAGCAGCGTGCGGTGATAATGAAGCCGCAGGTTTTCCACATCCATTGTGTGAAAGCGATTTTCCGCCGCACAGGAGAGCATTTCCCGCAGACTTGGCACCACTCCGCCCGGAAAGATGTATTTTTTTATCCAGGCATCACCCGGATGTTCTTTCAGCGCGCTGATAAAATGAAGCAGAAATATGCCGCTTTCTTTCAGTACAGAGTCGACGCAGTCGAGAAAAAGAGAATAATGGTCTCTGCCAACGTGCTCCACCATTCCCACGCTGACGATTCTGTCAAATTGCTTTCCGGTCTTCGGCAGATCACGGTAATCCATCAGTACCACCGTAAGAAAATCCTGAAGTCCTTCTTCTTCAATACGTTTTTGGAATTCTTTATACTGTTCATCACTTAACGTAATTCCCATGCCATGAACCTTGTATTTTTTGGCCGCCTCAATCAGCAGATAGCCCCATCCGCAGCCAATATCCAGGAGCGTCATTCCTTCTTTCAGATACAATTTTTCGAGGATTCGTTCTGTTTTGTTCTTCTGCGCTTCATACAGGGAATCTGTCGGATGCTTAAAATACGCGCAGGAATAACTCATGGTTTCATCAAGCCATAAGCGATAGAAATCGTTCCCGATATCATAATGGCTGCTGACTTCTTTCTTCTGATTTTTCTTTGTGACAGATGAATAAATCAGCTTTTTCAGTGCATTTTCATCTGTTGAGAATGAACCCATCTGTCCCAGGAAATGATCCAGTGCCTCATAAAGATTTCCTTCAATATCCAGAGTTCCATCCATGTAAGCCTCTCCCAGTGCGATCGACGTGCTTTTCAGCAGATCGGCTAACGGGATTGCTTTTTTCATACAGATAGTAAATACAGGATCGCCCTCTCCGATCGTATACTCATTATCGGGAAAACGGATCAAAAAAGGAGACTTGTCAAATTTACTCAGGAATTGCACCATCGCTTTTTCTTCTGCCTGTTCCACCATAACGATCGAACCTCCTCCTCGCATTTCACCATAAATTTTAATGTTAGCGCTTGTCTTTTTCCCAGAGCTTTTCTGCCTCCGGAAGCCAGTCTCTGGCATACTGATCACATTTCGAACAGAGGTGTTCTACGCTTTCCGGGGATTGTAAATCCGTAGAATGCGCGCCGGTCTCTGTTACTATATGACGAAGTTTTTCGGGATTTTCCAGTATAGGACAAGGGCGCAGCATATTATGGTTAAACGGCTGGCCGTCATGATATGCCATCATTAACGGTGAACGCAGCGCATCCAGTAAGGATTTTTCCCTGATATTTGAATCAGAATAATGAACGAACACACATGGTTCGACATCTCCGTTTGCGTTAATATGCAGATAATACCGTCCGCCGGCAATACAACCGCCTACATATTCAGCATCATTCTGAAAATCCATAGCAAAAAGCGGTTTCGTTGTCCGGTAACGACGTATTTTTTCGTACATGCCGCATCGCTGGGCAGGCGTTGGAAGAAGTTCCAATGCCGCGTCGTTCCCAACAGGCATATAATGAAAATACCACACAAAATACGCGCCCATATCGATCATGGAATCAAAATATTCTTCCGAAGAAATGGATTCATAATTGGCACGTGTATAACAACAGGATATGCCAAATACCAGTTTTTTGCTCTGAAGGAGCTGCATGACCTCGGTCACTTTCTTGTAGATACCATCTCCACGACGGGCATCCGTAGCATTTTCAAATCCCTCCAGAGAAATCGCGGGTACGAAATTCCCCACACGCAGCATCTCATCAGCAAACATATCATCAATTAATGTACCATTGGTAAAGCAAAGGAACACACAGTCCGAATGTTTTTCACACAGACGGATTAGATCTGTCTTGCGCACAAGAGGCTCTCCCCCGGTGTAAATATACATGTAAATTCCGAGTTCTTTCCCCTGGCTGATAATGTGATCAATTTCGTCAAAGCTCAAATTCAGCTTGTTTCCATATTCCGCCGCCCAGCAGCCTGTACAGTGAAGGTTGCACGCAGATGTCGGATCAAGAAGGATTGCCCATGGAATACTGCATCCGTATTTCTTCCTGCTTTCTTCCTGGATCTTACCTCCATCCAGCGCGGAATTGATAAAAAAATTGGTGATCAGTGTTTTTGCGACATGTGGATCGACGTTCTGAAAAATATGACGGATAAAGCTATAATATGGATCGGATGGATCGGTAATCGCGTTGCGGATTGCTTTTCTGGAACCGGAAAACAAGCCGTTTGAAAACTTATCTGCCCAGTCCATTAAAACCGGTAAATTTTTGTCCGGATCTTTATAGGCATAGTTCAAAGTCTGTTCTATGCCCAGTTTTTTTAGTTTTGATGCTGCATTCATCAAAAAAACCTCCTACCATAAAGTCATTTGTATTATATTTTAAACTTTGTGATAATCATAGAGTCAAGACTTTTTGAAAAAATACAGTCGATTACAGAAAATGTGAAGTAATAATGAAAATTGCAACGCAAAATGCTCCTGTCACGGCATCATGAATAGGTCTCAGCCATGTCAGAAGCATTTCCGTTTATCGTTTTTCTACAGCCGAAAATACGGTTCCAGGTATGGTCTCGTATTTTCACACATAATGCGAAACAGCTCTCTCGCCTGTCCGATCGAAAGCTTTGCGCAAGACGGCTGGTGCAGAAACGCGCTGAAAATCTTTTCCATATCGCGTTCCTCAATCGCGTCCGACAGAATATCAATATTGTCGCTGTTTGCGCGCACAAGAGCCAGTGCTGCGGACGGCAGCGGTTTGGAAACAACCGGTTCAACAAAGCCGTTCGTGAAGATGCAGTTTGTCTCCACAATCGCGCCGGAAGGAATTCCCGGCATCTGCCCGCGATTGGGCAGATTGACATTGGAAATCACAACTTTCTCGCCCAGAATACCACGCAAAAGGCGTACCAGTTCCTCCCCGGATTCAGCCAGAGGCACTTCCATTCTCCCCTCGGCCATCTCTATGGATTCCCGAACGAGCCGGTCCTGTTTTTCCTCTCTGTAATCCACCGTAGTAAGGGCAAAGTGCCATTTTGCCACCGTTTCCGGATCCTTCAGGTACCAGTCGCCATTGACAAATTCCGCCAGATGCCGGTCGCCCGCGGCCGCAAGGGCTCCGTAACGGCGCAGCAGATCCATCTTTACCCGGTTTCCGCAGGCAAAGGTATCCGTCTTCCAGAGATCTGCCGGGCCGCGCTCGCAGTAGCCGGATTCATAATAGCGCTCCATAAATTCCGGCATCAGGGCGAGCAGATCCGTCTCCTGATAACGCGCTTCCGTGATCCAGGTAAAATGATTGATGCCGGAAGCGTCCGTATAGATGTCGCGGCGCGAAGCCTCTTTTCCCGTCATCTCCTTCAGCACGCAGCACAGAAAATCCTGTGTGTGAAACACCTCGTGACAGCAGCCGAAGGCTTTGATCTGCGGAAATATCCGATACAAAGTTTTGACGCAGATACTCATGGGATTGGTCAGGTTCAGAACCCAGGCGTCGGGGCAATGCTCCCAGATAGCGCGGGCAAAGTCTTCATAGATCGGTACGGTACGCATCGCGCGCAAAACACCGCCCGGTCCCACGGTATCTCCTACCGACTGCCAGATCCCGTAAGCCTCCGGCGCGTGCACATCGGAACGCATTTCCCGAAAGGTACCCGGCAGGATAGAGATCAGGACAAAGTCCACTCCCTCCAGAGCCTCGGAAAGCTCCCTGCAGACAAGATAATGAAAATGGGAGCGCGCCTGGGGCTTCGCCTGCATTTTTTCACCGATGATCTGGTTTCTCTCTGCAGCAGGGATATCAATATCATATAATCGTACCTCGCCTTCCAGACCTTCCGCCAGGGCAAGATCCTGCATGAAATTTCTGGCCCATTGTCTGGAGCCGCCGCCGATATAAGCAATTTTTATTGAGTCTTTCATCCATATATCTCCGTTTATTTTTCATAGCACAAATCATACCATAAGCCGCAGCACTTATCGCTGTGGCTTATATATTATCATTTATTATTTGATAATAAATTCCGTTTCTCCATCAAAAAGATATACGCTCTCATAGGGAATCGAGAAGGTAATCCGGCTGTCCACTTCCGGCGTATCATGGGGATCCACTTTCAGAATTGCCCGTTCCTCCTGCTCTTTGATGTAGACATTGGTATTATCTCCCAGCATTTCTGTCAGCTCTACGGTACAGGCAACCACGTAGGCGTCCTTTTGTTCACCCAGGGCAATCGATTCCGGCCGGAAACCAAATACGATCGGTTTCCCTTCGTATTCCTTCACACGATCTCCCAGCTTCTTCGACAGATCCAGGGTGAGGTCGCCGAACTGGATCGCCCCGTTCGTTACGGTACCACGGATAAAGTTCATCGGCGGCTCTCCGATAAAACCGGCTACAAACACATTAACCGGATCAAAGTAAAGATCATGCGGGGTGCCGATCTGCTGTACATAACCATCCTTCATAACCACGATCCGGTCCGCCAGAGTCATCGCTTCCGTCTGGTCATGGGTGACGTAAATGGTAGTCGCGCCGGTTTCATGATGAATCTGGGCAATCTCAGAACGCATGGTTACACGCTGTTTCGCATCCAGGTTACTTAATGGTTCATCCATCAGGAAGATACCAACCTTGCGGATAAGCGCACGTCCGATCGCCACACGCTGGCGCTGACCTCCGGACAGAGCTCTCGGCATACGTTCCAGATAATCCGTCAGTCCCAGAATTTTTGCCGTATTTCTCACCTTTTCATCGATGACGTCTTCATCAACGCCCTGCAGAGTCAGACCAAATGCGATATTGTCATATACGGTCATCTGCGGATAAAGCGCATAGCTCTGGAAAACCATTGCCACCTCGCGCTCACGCGGTCCCAGTTCATTCGCCCGTTTGCCGTTGATCAGGAAATCACCGTTGGAGATATCCTCCAGCCCGGCTATCATGCGCAGCGTAGTCGATTTCCCACAACCGGAAGGGCCGACAAACACGATGAATTCCCCTTTGTCGATTTCCAGATTAAAATTGTGGACGGCATGATAACCGTTGGGATAAATCTTATTAATGTTTTTCAGCGTCAGGTACGACATCTTTGTGCCTCCTTACATGGATAATTGTTATAAAAACTTTTCGTGTTCGTTAATTATATGGACAAATCCGCAAAATTTTGTTAGAGTAAAAAAAGTGATACCCTGCAAATAAAATCACAACAGGAAAGGGAACTATATATGAACAATATCATTTACGTCGGGAAACACAGCCTTACCACAACCGTTTCCAGACATGCCCATAAAAGCTGGGAACTGATCTACTGTACCAGCGGCCAGGGCCGGATGATTCTTGATGGCAGCCGTACCCTGGATTATTCCGGCGGCGATATCGTTATCATCCCGCCCATGGTTCCCCATGAAAACATCAGCGAGGACGGTTTTACAAATATCCATATCAACCTGGCAGACTGTACTCTGACGAACAAAGAGCCCACCGTCATCTCCGGCGATAAAAACGGATATCTGCTGGACGCGTTCAGCGCCGCCTTCTTTTTCTTTTCCGGCGCTTCTTCCATATGCACCGCCCTTCTGCCCGCATATGGAAATCTTATCGTTACGTTCCTCTCACATCTCCATCCCTCCGATGAGAGGAATGAGATCGCGCGGAAGATCGAACACGATATTATCCAGAACTACTCGGATTGCGGCTATTCACTCGGCGATTACCTGAATTCGCTTCCCTTCAGCTATGATTACCTGATCAAGCTCTTTAAAAAAGAGTTTGGCGTAACCCCGCATAAATATCTGACAGAAACCAGGCTTCGGGCCGCCGCCGACTGTCTGACGGCCTCCCAGGGATATAATATCTCGGATGTGGCACGTCTTTGCGGTTTCCGGGAACCACTGTACTTCTCCCGTCTGTTCAAAAAGAAGTACGGCGTTTCTCCCAGCTCATATATTCCGGAAAGACCAGCCAGTCACGCGGCCAGCTCCGACAGCATGAAGATTCCGCTGTAAGCCCGTCCGGATCATACTCTCATAATCTCCGTATAGGCCAGGATGAAAGGCGCTACTCCTTTCGCGTCATTTTCCACAACCGGCTCCGAGATATAATATTCGTAGGAGCCGTCCCGTCTTGTATTGTTTTCCGGTCCGAGCCCGGCAACCAGGCAGATGCCGCCGAGATTCAACGTGTCGCCTGTAAAAGAAAGATATTTTTCCGCTATCCCATGAAAGGTTTTCTGTCCGCAGGTGGCATAGTCCTTATCCAGGATTCCCAGTCTCGCGCCCTTGAGCATGGCATAGGCAATCATGCAGCTGCCGCTGGTCTCCAGATAGTTGCCCTCTCTGCCGCCCTGGTCGACAACCTGCCAGTAGATACCGGTAGCATCATCACAATAGGCACACAGGGAACGCATAAGCTCCGTAAAAATCGATACCAGAGTGTCACGCTGCGCACCTTCCGGAACAATCTCCAGAAGATCCGCCAGGGCGACGCAAAACCATCCGATCGAGCGGAGCCAGAAATTTGCGGAGCATCCGGTCTCCGGATCTGCCCAGAAAATCGTCTTCGAAGCGTCATATCCATGGAAATAAAGCCCGGTCTTCTCATCGCACATCCGCGCTTTCACCGTCTGGATCTGCCTGACCGTATCGGAATAATCTCCGCTTCCAAAGTATTTTTCATACATGGCATAGAAGGGCTGCGCCATGTAAATACCGTCCAGCCAGACCTGGTTGGGATAGATCGCCTTGTGCCAGAAATTGCCTTCCCTAGTACGGGGCTGCTTTTCCAGCTGTCCCCGCAGAAAATCTGCCGCTTTGCGATACTTTTCCTTCCCGGTTTTCTCATACAATTCAAAGAGCACCCGGCCCTCGTTGATATCATCCAGGTTGAATTTTTCCGGCTGGAAAGTCCGGATACTTCCGTCCTCTCCGATGAAAGCATCAATAAAGCTCTCCGCAAAATCAAAATATCTCGAATCATCCGTAATCCGCGCAATTTCCAGAAGCGCGGTGATCATACAACCGTCAATATAATTCCAGTCCGCTTTTTTTCCGTCCCGGATTTTTTCCAGATTCCAGGCTGTGCGCTCGGACGTGGATTCCCTGATCAGACGCAGGATATAGGAATCGATCTTTTTATAATCCATCATTCTCCCTCTTCCAATCCCTCTGTAACAATATCTTCACAATGATCGACAATCAATTTATCTCCCGCAACGCCCTGAAGGCTTACGTTCTGAATGCGTATATGCTTTACATTATCCAGGTAAAGTCCCAGGCAGCAGCGCTCCTTTGCAAAGTTCTGCATTGCGGGGATCCCCGGTTTCGCGTCTTTGGCAAAAGAAATCCGGATATTCTCCAAGACCACCTCATCGATCGGGCTCTCCGGCAATCCGTCGATATAGCAGGCGGCGACCTCGGCATTCGTACACTCCATATTGCGGAAGGTAAAAGCGCCCAGCTTGGGAGTCCTGTCATCTACAGGGAGCGGTTCTCTTGACCAGACATATTCCGTAAAGCGATCCGGATCCACGCAGTTGTACCACATATTAATCACCAGCGGAGTCAGCACGCGGTCCATGCGGATATTGTCAAACAATACATTCGTAATAAAGCTGTCCTTTCCTCTGCCGCGTCTGCTCTTGATGCGAAGACCCCGATCCGTGGCATGGAAATAACATTGCGTAACACTGAGGTTCCGGATACCTGCCGCCGCTTCGCTGCCCAGCGTCACACCACCATGGCCGAACTCCATCAGACAGTTGCGGATCGTATGATGATCCGCGGGCGTCCGGTACTTTCTCGCCATCCCGATCTTTCCGGATTTGACAGCGATACAGTCATCTCCCACAGAAAAACGGCAGCCGATAATATTTACGCCATCACAGCTCTCCGGATCAATCGCATCGGTATTCGGGCTGTCTTTTGGCGCGGAAAACGCACAGTCCAGAAACGAAATGTTTTTGGAAAAAAACGGGTGCATATGCCAGGAGGGACTATTTGCCAGAGTTATACCATGGAAAACCACATTCTTCGTCCGATTGCAGAAAAAAACTCTGGGTCGGGCGGCAGGAAAGCTTTGGAAGTCTCCCCACCAGTCTCCGTTCTGGCCGTTTCCGTCAATCCTTCCTTTTCCGACAACCGTGATATCCTTTGCGTAGGACGCGTACAAAAGCGCCTGATAAGCCGGAACCTCATTTCCCTCAAAACCACCGAAAGGAATATCCTCGCCGGTCTCCATATCCTTCACAAAACCGGGTATAATCGGATAACGGTCACGTTCCGTCATGCCCAGGATCACCGCGTTTTCCGACAATTCGAGCGTGATATGGCTTTTCAGCGTCAACGGGAGCGTCCAGTAAGTCCCTGCCGGAAAATACAGTCTTCCGCCCTCCGGCATCAGGCAGATCGCGCTCTGAATCGCGTGCGTATCCTCGGTTACGCCGTCTCCCACGGCGCCAAAATCCCGGACATTGATGCAACAGGTCTCTGCGGCGGTCCGGAAGCGAACCGTTTCCTCCTTTTCGGAGGAAAAGCGGACGATCACACTATATTCCGTGTCCCGTCTCAGATCAAACAAGGAAAAAACATTTGTATCGCCGGTAAGGACTTCCTGATTGTCCAGATATACCGTATAAGTCTCCGGCGTATAATACGGATTTTGATTCTCTATTTCCAGGCAGGCAGAGGTTGAACCAATATAAAGAATTTTCATACGATTATCCTCTATTTGTTTTTTTCAAGGCATCTCTCCAGATATTTCCACAAAGATGCTTTGCTTCGATCAGAAGCGTATCAAACCCCAGATAAAACAGTCCAAACAGAACCGGCTCCACCCCAAGAAACACGGTTCCCGCTGTGCCGGTCAATCTGTTGTACAACAGATTGACCACATTGTACAGCGTAAATACCAGAAACAGAACCACCCAGGCATAAAGAATATTCAGCGGAAACGTCCAGTAGCTTTTCTGCGGGAACATCATCCAGCGATCATGCTCTCCCTCGGTCTTCGCGAAAAAGCGCAGTACGTTGTTGGTGAGCATCTCCGTCACAACTCCCAGTGCAATACCGGTAATCACCAGCATATCCAGCAGGTTGCTCACATACGTGCTCAGACCCCAGATAAAGAAATAGCATACCATAGCCGGGAACCAGAAACGGATAAAGAGGATGCGCAGCCATACAGGGATCCGGAAACGCGAACCGGACTGATATTTTCTCAGCTCCTCCGGGGAAACCTCCGGTAAATTTGATTCATCCGCGTTCACCAGATCTTCCACGGCTTCCGTATGAAGCTTGTAATATTCCGCCGTGCTTTTCTTCTCTCCCTCCGTCTCTTTCCGCTTATTTTTACTCATAAAGGCTCCTCAACAAAATCAGGTTCAGTTTTCTCCGGAAATATCAATCGCAGCCATCTGAGCGTTTCCTTCTACCTCAACAGAAGTCTTAATCCTGCGAATCCATTTGGAATATACCGGCAGCAATACAATCAGCGCGATGGAAACGCACAGAATCTCGATATGTCTCTGCAGATAATACTCCGCGTATGCGATATAAACCGTATTCAAAGTAACCTTGATGGGGTTATCCGCCCTCATAACCGCCGCATATATAGCGTTCAGATAGGTCACATCGGAAAACAGTATAATGCCAAACATGACAAACATCAATATCAGCATGGGAAGGTTCACCTTTTTCCTGTGCGGAAATGCGTTGCCAAAACACACCATGGAAAGCATGGAAAACAGCATGGTGCAGAATCCGCAGAGGCCCATACCCGGTCCCTGGATTTTAGCCGTCGTATCGGAAATCACCGTCAGATTCATGGAATATTCCAGGAACGCGATGACAAGCGCTGCCAACGGAATGAGCTGGGGCCTGCGCTTTAAGGCAACCAGGAATTTCCGGAACGCTTCCTTTATCCCTGCGGCAAAGCCCGCGTTTTTCTTCTCCATGATCACGCCTCCTTCCTTATGGCATTGGTAGTATCTTTATCGAAGAAATGCTTCTTATTGAAGATCAGGGAAGCGCTGTCTCCGTTTTTGTAATTCTGCCATCCCTTCAGCTTTGCGGAAATCTTCGCTTCGGCTGTTTTCAGGCCTCCGATGTATCCGTGCACCAGCGTGTTCATACCCAAATTTTCATTGGAGAATACCGTGATCGGTACGCCGCCGGCTCCCTCCCGGATATCCTCAGGGCGAACGCCCAGGATGATCTCTTTATTCTGGTAGGCCTGCAGGATATCCTTTTCCTCCGGAGTCAGCGACACCTGGAAATTACCGCCGATCAGTTTCGCCCCGGAAACCTTCACATCGAAGAAATTCATGGGCGGCAGACCGATAAAGCTTGCCACAAAGACATTGTCCGGGGCATCATAAAGCTCCAGCGGCGTTCCGATCTGCTGTACATGCCCCATGGACATACACACGATCCGGTCCGCCAAAGTCAGAGCCTCCGTCTGATCGTGGGTTACGTAAAGCATGGTTGCCTGCAGCTTCTTGTGCAGAAGCAGAATCTCACGGCGGGTCGCGCCGCGCAGCTTTGCGTCCAGATTGGAAAGCGGTTCGTCAAACAGAAATACCTTCGGATTTCTGACAATAGAACGTCCCATCGCGACACGCTGCCGCTGTCCGCCGGAAAGCTGGGCAGGCTTTTTGTTGAGCTGGCTGGTCAGCCCCAGAATCTCGGCGGCTGCCAGCACCTTTTTGTGGATTACATTGGGATTCTCCTTACGCATGGTCAGGGAGAACGCCATATTTTCATAGATGGTCATATGTCCGTACAGGGCATAACTCTGAAATACCATAGCCATATCACGGTCCTTCGCCGGAGTCTGGGTGATATCCTTTCCATCCAGAAACAGCCTGCCTGCGGAAATATCCTCAAGTCCCGCCACCATTCGCAGGGTCGTCGATTTCCCGCAGCCGGAGGGTCCCACCAAAACGATGAGCTCGCCGTCCTTTACGTCCAGGTTGCAGTCGAACACTGCCTGGACGTTGTTATCGTATATCTTATCGATATGCTGTAAGCTAAGCTGTGCCATTTTGTTGCCTCCTATACGATTTTGCCTTCGAGGGTCTTCATATGTTCCTTCAGAATCCGGCATTTATTGTAATTGATTGCCGCTGACGCCAGCAGACAGGCTGCGGAAACCAGGAGAAAAACAATCAGCCGGATATACTGTCCGTCGCCCATAACCTCGGTTTCCACACCGCCGATGACGGCAACCGCGCCGTGCGCACGAGCCGGAATAATGAATATTCTCACAATCTGAAGGATGCCGACGACAGCCAGCAGCCAGGAATAGCCTTCCTTGTAGTTCTTCACACCTTCGGATGATAAAAACACCGCCAGCATGAAGAGCAGATTGTATACGATGGATGCACCGATCAGTATGTTGTAATAATAGGAGCCAACGTCCGACCGGTAAATACTGACAAAGTAAAATACATCGAAGAGAATTGCCAGGATAGCAAGGTTGGAGGAAAGAGTATTCTTGGTGAATCTCATGCGATCCGCCTGAATCTGACGATCTTCATTTGTCATATCGCTGTCTCCTTTCCACGATTGAGCAATGCCTGCTCCTCCTGCATCAGCCGTTTCTTCCATACCGCGTTGCCGATCAGAGCGACAACCACCAGGAAAAGCAACGCGAACAGGAAATAATGAATATCAAACCAGAATGTGGACTCCGTATAGGTGGTATTCCACATTTCCGCGTGCTCCTTCAGAGCCGCGAAATCAACCTGTAAAAACTGCGCTTTATAAATCTCAATCTGACCATGGGCCCAGCCAATGATTCCCAGGCTCACGATCGAGTAAATCCCGATTGCGACATAATTTCCGATATAATATCTTCTGCGGACATGCGTATTGGTGAGATACAAAAGCAAAGCCGCGATAATCAGGCCAATGCCCGCACAAAGAAACAGGTTGTTGAAATCCTGCATATTGTAATATACAATCGATCCCGGGACATCCGTCTTCGTCAGATCATTGGCATTTCTCATAGTGCTGTACAAAGCATCATACAGATCGGTCATAATCCCCAGCGAATATACGAACACCGCCACACTGACAATCACAGCCGCCAGGCAAATCAACTTTTGTACAGTCAACTGCTTTTTATACATGATGGCCTCCCTTTGCTTATTCTACAGTCTCATAGTAGTCAAGCAGGCGCTCCCACGCATCCTCCTTCAGGGTCAGGTACTGCTTGCCGCTCATGGTACCGGCAACCGCATTCGCTGCCTCCTCGGCATTCGACATTCCTTCCTCGGTATAACCACTGGCGATAATGTCAACCAGAATGTTCTGCTCACCCTTATTCTGAGAGAATTTGCTGGTCAGGTCTGTGTATCCGCTCAGAGTATCGTTCTCCTGCTTTGTCGTAGGAAGAACCGTAGGCACGGAGGTATACCAGCCGTTTTCGGTGACGGCCAGTTCCGGATGGCGGATCACACCCAGCGCGATCGCGTTGGAAATATGGGCCGCGCCCTCTTTGCCGACCTCACTGGTGCACTGATATTCAAACGCCTGACTCTTCGCGAAAGAGAGTGTGGATCCCAGGTACCAGCGTGCATAGTTGGTGTAGTTTCCGCTTGCTTTATCCCACAGTTCCTCATAGGTCGCGTCCGCGATTTCCGGCATCTCCACGCCGTTGAAGTTGAACGTTACGTAGCTGCCGTCTGCGTTTGTTTTGATGAAAGCATCCGGGCCATAGCTCATCAGGATCTGGCCCTCCGCAGAATACGCGAAATCGATCAGCTTCAGAGCCGCGTACAGCTTATCTTGATCATCCCCGACGCCGGCCTTGGAAATGCCCCATCCGTCGGTCTTTACCGACCTCCAGGATTCGGTAAACCGCATGTAAGTGCCATCGGCGCTGCTTCCGTCGTTCCACAGGGCAACCGGTACCATCACCGCCATGTATTTCTCGCCATCCTCCGTCTGGAGCTTGGTATTGTTCAGGATCGTCTGCGTCTGGTTGTAATCATAGGACATAAAGCCCAGGTCATTCTCCAGGTAGGTGGAGGAGCTCTCGGAGGATGCGTTCACAAACGCCTCAGAGATCAGGCCCTCTTTCACCATGGCGTTCATGCGGTCCAGCGCCAGATAAGCATCCGCTTCCTGACGGGCATCATGCATGCTGCCGTCCGCGCCCACATACAGGTAATCCTGGCGGGATTCCAGACCTCTCACACCGAAGAGAGTTCCCGCGAAGCGGAACATATCCACACGGCGCTGGTTGTTGTCATCCTCTCGGCTGAACAGCCCCTGCACGGAATCCGTACCGTTTAATGTCTGCGGGTTGGCAACGACGCAGCGCAGCAGCGCTACCATCTCATCCGCGTCCCACGCGGCATTCTGTCCGATAAACAGATCGGAACGGGCAGTCCCGTAATATCCGTCGTAAGCAGTGTCGATATAAGTGCGCAGCATATTCACCGCAGTCACGCCGTCAATGCTTCCGGCCGCGTTCATCTGATCCACGATGTTGCCCGCGTTATCATAATTCTTGGTCACGCTCTCCACCGCGCTTCCGTCCGCAGTGACAACGTCCACGGTCACGGAACCGGAAGTCGGCATATACGGCTCGTACACGGCCGTCGCAAGATTTTTCGATGCGTCCGCCGTAAACTCGCCCTCGCCGTCCAGAAGCTTCTGCACCCAGTCCGTGCGCATCAGAGGCATGCGCTCAATATCGTTGACGCCGTCGAAATAAGGGCTGTAGTAGATCACTTCCGTATCGGTATCGCCGGTGATCGAAAGACGGACGATCGGATTGGTCTCCAGATATGCCTTGAAATTCGGCATCATATCCAGATACTCCGCGATATTGACCAGGCTTCCCGCCACGCCGTTTTCATTGAGCTTGACGGCGGTACCGCTGAGCATATCGACCTGATCGAGCTGCTCTTTCCAGTAATCAAACTCCGCAGACGCGCTGTTGCCCTGGTATTTATCCTCAAATGTCATGCCCAGCTTGTTCTGCACTTCTACCCAGGTCGGTTTCAGGTCTCCGGCATTGTAGGTCTTGCCGTCCGCCAGGGTAATGCCCTCTCCCGCGGTCTCCGCGTCAAAGAACAGGCCGGTTTTTATGCTGTTGTATCCGGTTGCCATGCGAAGCACCGTACCGGGCGCAAAGGTAAGACCTGTAGCCTCCACGGCCTGCGGATTACCCGTCGTATCTGTACTGCTTCCATCGGAAGCCTGTGCGCCCACGGCGTCTGCCTGGACGGTCGTTGTGCCGCCGCCCTCTACCGTTGTCACGATCTTAGGCTGGCAGGCTGACAGGCTTCCCACTGCCATGATACCGGTCAGCAACAGAGCAAGTAAATTTCTTTTTTTCATGATTTTTCCCTCCTGATTTCATTTGATATCGTCGATGAAACGATTATTCCTTCACGCCGCCAACGTTCACACCCTTGGCGAAATACTTCTGAATAAACGGATAAATAATCAAAATCGGAATGATGGAACAGACAATCAACGCATAAACCACCGAATCGGACGCGTAAATCTCATTCCAGCCGGCCATCGTCTCCGGATCCGTATACTGCTCCAGTCTCAGCCGGATAAACACCTGCAGAGGATGCTCATTGGAGTTGGAAATCATTTGCCGTGCCCAGAAGTAACCATTCCAGCGGGAAATCGCAAAGAACAGGGCTACCGTTGCGATGGTGGACTTACACATGGGTATGTATACCTGACTCAGCACCTGGAACTCGCTGGCGCCATCCACAATTGCGGCCTCCTCAATTTCAGAAGGGACTCCCTCAAAGGCGTTGCGCAGCAGGATGATATTCATCGCCGCCATACCCATGGCGATAACCACCAGCCATTTGTCATCGACAATGCCCACCGCGTTAAAGATGGTCTTCGTATCCAGGTAATTCAGATACTGTGGTACAATACCTGCGGAAAACCACATGGTAAATACCAGGAAGAAGTTGAAGAACTTCCGGAACAGCAGCTGTTTCTTGGAAAGGGCATATGCTCCGAGAATTGCGACGCCCAGCGCCCAGATGGTTCCGTAAAGGGTGATAAACAGCGTGTTGGAGTAGGCGTTCCAGAACATGTTATCCTGGAACATCCTCGCAAAGGCCTCGAACTGGATATCCTTCGGGAATAATACAACGGAGCCATATTCCACCGCGCTTCTTCCGCTGATCGATGCCGCTATGGCATATACAAAGGGATACAGACAGCACAGGGCAAATACTGTCAGCAGGGTGTAGCTGATGATTTTAAATACCAGCTCGGAAAATTCAAGTTTTCTTTTCATAGCGCCCTCCTAATTAATACAGTGATGTATTCGACGCTTTGCGTGCGATGGTATTGGCTCCGATAACCAGCAGCATGCCGATGACGTTGTTCATCATCTCGGCCGCTGCGGCGATTCCGGTTCCCGCTCCGGTTCCCATACCGTTTCGGTTCGCAAAGGTGGAAACCACGTCCGCGGTAACATAGGTATTCTGGTTATACAGCAGCAGGACCTTCTCGTATCCGATATTCAGCAGAGAACCGATACGGGTGATCAGCATGATAACGATGGTGGACAAAATGCTGGGGAGCACCACATATCTCATCTGCGCCCATTTGTCCGCGCCGTCGATCTGAGCCGCCTCATAACTGGTGGGCGAAATCGCGATAATCGCCGCGAAAAACACAATGCTGTCGTAGCCCGCGCTCTCCCAGATACCGCTGATCTGATAAATGGAACGGAAAAAGCTGGGATTGTTCAGCAGGCCGGCGTTCGCGATCTCCTGGGAAACCAGCCCCAGCTTCACCAGCAGCTGGCTGACAATACCCATGTTGGTGGTCAGGGAACCCTGCTTTACCAGCATGGTCACCAGGGATGTCATGACAACGGTAGACATAAACTTGGGCAGATAGGTCATGACCTGAAAAACGCTTCTCGCAATGTTGGAACGGATCTCGTTAAAAAACAGTGCGAGAATGATCGGCATCGGGAAACCAAAGCATAAGCCGTAAAAGCTCAGCAGGAAGGTGTTTCTCAAAGCCCTCCAGAACTCTGTGGATAAGCTGTCGCCGCCGATCAGCAGCCGTTTAAAATAGGAGAATCCGGAAAACAGCTGTTGCGACACCGGGAGGACATTGTCCGACACCTTAAAACATCCCAGGAGTTCATACATCGGGAAATAACGCCAAAACAGGAATACCAGCAGCATGGGAATCAGCATGATATACAACCGCCAGTCCTTCGCTATTGTGCGGCCAACATGAAGCCAGTAATGTTTTTCAACATCATCCCGGACGACTTGTTCCGGATTTTCCCGATAAGTTCCCGTATCCTTATCATAGATGAGAAAATCCGCCGCCTTCTCTTTCATAAGCTTTCCTCCTTTTTTATGAAAACTTTTTTGTTTTTCATGCGTTTTTTTCTTCCTCCTGGATCCGGAGAAGATAATGCCTCTGCTCCTCGTAAACACCGTCCAGGCGATGGACAATCCAGATGATCACGAGTGTAAACAGCATGGATAACGCGTCCGTCGTGTAAAATCCAAGCGCAGCCGCAGGCTCCGCGCCCAGAACAACCGCCACTGCCGCTCTCCCCGTCTGCATCAGGAAAAGCACCAGCGCCGGGAACAGCAGACAAAGGTACTGCCCCTCTCTCACCCGCTCACAGCCGATCCGCTTTAACAGAGGCACAGACGCAAGGGAAAAAAGGTTTCCCGCCGTGTATATGATATACTGATTTACCGTACCTCCGGAAAACAGACAGAAAACAAAACCGGACAACGCCGCATGGATTCCTCCCCAGGCCCCCCAGCGCATATACACGATCGCCGTCATCGCGCCCGCCAGAGACACGGTGAAAGGCTGATCGGCAAACCAGCTGTTGGATGCTTTGATAATGATTGTCTCAAAAAGCATCAGCATCGCCGCCCACAAAAGCAGATCGATCCGGCGATACTCCTGAAATGAAATCCGTTTTTTCATAACTGTCCTTTTTGGCTAAATTGATATGATATCTCAGTAAAATCCACATTAAATTATTATAAATGACGGAAAACGATTCGTATATAGCAAAAACCTTTTACTTTATGCACAAAAGAGACTTTTTCACATTTTCTTCTTTTTTTATAAGCAGGACATGGTAAAATAAATCTGTCAGAAATGTCAGCCGCAGGATTATAAAATTAGAATCAATGCAGGGAGGATTCCGATATGCCTGTTTCACCGGATGAAAATCTTCAGAAAATTTTAGACGACGCAATGCCCGGCCAGGTCATAGAACTGACGGAGGGTGATTTCCGGGCAAAAATCCTTCTTCGCACCCCCAGCATCACGCTGCGGGGAAGCAAAGCGGCAAAAACCAGAATCATCTGGGATGATTATGCAAAAAAAACGGACGAACAGGGGCGGGAATACAATACTTTCCGCACCTGGACCATGGCCGTATGCGCGGACGACGTCACAATGACGGATTTGTCCATCATCAACGACGCCCTCTGTCCGGAACACAAAGGACAGGAGGTTGCTCTCACGGTTTACGGCGACCGTTTCTTTATGGAACGCTGTACACTGACTTCTACTCAGGACACCCTGTTTCTGGGGCCGCTCCCAACTGACCTGATTAAGCGGTATGACGGTTTCCTGCCGGATTACCTGCGCGGGGACAGGATTTGCCGGCAGCATTTTCACGATTGTCTCATCGAGGGTACCGTTGATTTCATCTTCGGCTGCGGAGAGGCATTCTTTGAAAACTGTGAAATCCGCTCCCTCAGAGACGCCAGAGACATCGGCTATGTCGCCGCACCGGCTCATGCTCGCAGTCAGGATCGCGGATTTCTGTTTCAGAATTGTCGCATGACCGCCCAGAGCGGTGTGACGCCGGGCAGTATCTTCCTGGCCCGGCCATAGCGGGACTACGGTCTCAGTGAGTTCCGGGACTGCAGCTACGGGGAGCATATTTCCACGTCGGGCTTTGATAAATGGAACGACACCGACAGAGACCATACCGCGCGCTTCTATGAGGATCCGGCGGTCGCCGGAAGGGTGAGCTGGATAAAGCACAGAACGCTTTGAATCCGATTACGCCTTTGCGTACTCCTTCTCCAGGAACTCTCTGCACTGCACCGCATTTTCCGGCGTGGTATTCTCCAGCGTCGCATAGATATAGGGTTTCTTTGTCTTCATAAATTTCATAATGCGGTCATAATTCATCTCACCGGATCCCGCGCCGCAGGCGACAAGCCTGTTATCCTGCACACGGTAGTCTTTCAGATGCATGACTGCCACCTCATCCCCGAAGGTATCGATTGCTTCCGCGAACAGTTCGTCCGCACGGCCGATGTTGGAAATGTCCAGCAGATTGACCGGATCAAAAATAATCTGCAAATTCGGGGAATCGATGGCATCCAGCACTTTGCGGGTGCGCTCCGGGTTGCAGACAATGTGCTTAAACACCGGCTCAATGGCCATAATCACGCCCATCTTCTCGGCATATTCCACCACAGGACGCAGATTTTCGATAAAAATCTGCAAGGCCTCCTCGGTATGACTCTCCGGACAGTACGTATAGCTTTCGTTCGGCGCGCCGGTCTCGGTACCCACAACGCCAGCACCCAACGCCGCCGCGAAGCGGATATTCGCCATGTAGCGGTGCGTGATCTGCGCAAGCGTTGCCGGATTCGGATTGGCAAGGTTTAAATAGCAGCCCAGTACCGCGCAGTCCACATTGTGCCTGGCAAATGTCTTCCTCACATAATTGGCAAAGCCGGGGGTCAGCGCCTCATCCGCTGTGCTGATCTCTTTGGGAAATACCTTTGCGAGCGCCAGATGTCCGCAGGAAAATCCCTGCGCCGCCACTTCTGCAACTCTCTCATCAAAAGGCAGGTTCCTGGTGTCATGGAAACGAAGTCCTAACTGCATTTTTATACCTCCTACGACCATTAATTTACCGTTTCATCCTGATTTTCTGTTTTATTCCAGTTCATTTAAAATCCCGCTTGCCAGTACATAAGCCAGTATAAATGCGAGTACATCCGATACCGGCTGGGAAAGCTGCAATCCGCGAAGTCCAAAGAAATGCGGCAGGATCGCCAGCACAGGGATCAGGAAAAGTCCCTGTCTCGCACAGGATATAATGGAAGAACGAAAGCCATATCCGATTGACTGGGAGAACATGTTGCACATGATATAGTACCCCCAGAGCGGCATGGTGATGAGCTGGGCGCGCATCGCAAAGGTGCCGATCGCGATGACTTCCGCATCATCCCGGCGGAAGACCGCGATGATATTGCCGGAGAAGAGCATGGCAATGCCGCATAGTATGAGCAGCGTGACCGTCATTACCTTCACGCAGAACCAGAAGGACTGCCGGACCCGGTCATATTTTTTCGCACCGAAATTAAACGCGCAGACCGGCTGGAAGCCCTGCCCGAATCCGACGATGACGGAGTTGATGAACATGGTAAAGCGGGAGACGATCGACATCGCCGCGACCGCCGCATCGCTGTATGTTCCGGCAATCGAATTGAGCATCACGGTTGCGACGCTGGCAATTCCCTGCCTGGCCAGGGATGGCGCGCCTGTATACAGGATGCTCCCGTATATTTTCAAAGACGGACGGAAATTGCGCGGCGTAATGCGGATCACGTCTTTATGGGTGTTGCACATAAACAGCAGAATGCAGAAACTGACGAACTGGGAAAATCCGGTGGCAACACCGGCTCCCATCGTTCCCAACCCAACGCCGAAAATGAGGATCGGATCCAGGATCATATTTAAAATACCGCCCGCCGTGATCCCGACCATAGAGTAAACGGTCAGCCCCTGGAACCGAAGCAGATTATTCATAACCAGCGAACATATCATAAACGGCGCCGCCAGAAAAATATACCGTGCATAATCCGCGGCGTAAGGGGCGATCGTATCCGTGGATCCCAGCAGCATAACGATGGGTTCCATCAGAGTCAGTCCGACCAGCGATACCACGCATCCGAACCCAAACCCGGTAAACCAGGCGACCGACGCGTATTTCTTCGCCTCTTCTTCCTCGCCTTTCCCGAGCAAACGGGAAATATTATTGCCCGCTCCCATCCCGATCATAAATGAAAACGCCTGAATCATCGCCATCGCCGAGAAAACGATCCCAACCGCACCGGAAGCGGATGTGCCGAGCTGGCTCACAAAAAACGTATCCGCCATATTATAAATGGCAGTAATCAGCATGGATATAATCGTCGGCCCCGCAAGCCTTGGAATAATCTGCTCCACCGGGTCATTCAACATCTGCTCATTGCGCGAACGCGTATCCTTCTCTTTCACACGAATTATCCTCTTTTAGTATAATATTATTTTGATGGCTTTTCATTGCATATACGCACTATCATAACCGATCCGCAGATGCCCAGCACCAGCTCCGCAGTAAACTGCGAATATGCCAGCCCATAGAGCGGGAACAGATAGTCCAGGAGAAAAAGCGCAGGCACCTGCAAAATAATCTTGCGCAGTATTGCAAACACCAGTGCCGATCTGCCGCGTCCAATGGCCTGAAATACACCGACTGCGAGAAAGTCCATGCACAAAAACGGGATCGATAGACTGAAGCCGCGCAGGAAACGGGTGCCGTGGGTAACGATAACTTCATTCTCCATAAACAGCGTTATCAGGCCGCTGGAAAAAATACAGAATACGGCTGTGGCCAGAATCAATACAGGAAGAATGAGTTTTATGGTATAAAAAATGCAGTCCTTCATCCGTTTGCGGTTGCCGGAAGTATAATTGTAGCTGATCAGTGGCATGACTCCCTGAGAGAAGCCCATACAAACCTGTACCGGCACCATATTGATCTTCTGCGCTATGCCCATGGCCGCTACGGCATCCGCGCCATAGCCAGCGGTGAAGTTGTTAAGGATCGTCATGCTTGTCACGTTCAGCAGGTTCTGTATTGCCGCAGGCACTCCCACACCGCAGATGTTCAGCACGAGTGATTTTTCAAATGAAATCATCTTTGGATTCAGACAGACAAAGGTATTTTTCCGTTTTACATACAGCAGCACGAAGAAATAGATGCAGGCCACACAGTTGGACAAAAATGTCGCTAGGCCGGCGCCTGCGGCGCCCATGTTAAGGAACTGCGGCAGAATGAAAAACGGATCCAGAATCATGTTCAGAATACAGCCGGTCATTGTGCCGATGCTTGCGTGGAGAGACGCGCCTTCCGCGCGCACAAGAAACGCCATTACCACGTTCAGGATAGCCGGCGTCGCACCGCAGAAAACCGTCCATGTCATGTATTCCAGCGTGGCCTGCCGGGTAATATCATCCACTCCAATCAGGTTTAAAAGCGGATTTTGTACAACAATGCATACAAGCGAAAAGAGTATGCCGCAAAATAATGAACAGTAAAAACCGAATGCCGAGCTGTGATATACAACATCGTAATTCTTTGCCCCCATCGCGCGGCTCATCATGCTGGAGGAGCCGACGCCGAACAGGTTATTTACCGCGATAAAGGCCAGCAGCACCGGCGCGGCCAGGGTAACCGCGGCATTCTGGACGGGATTGTTGAGCATTCCTACAAAGTAGGTGTCTGTCAGGCTGTACAGTACCATCACAAGCGAACTCATAACCATAGGCAGCGACAGCTGCATTACTGCTTTCGGTATCAGTGTATTTTCAAAGACATCCAGTTTTTTTGTTGTTTCCATCTTTATCCTCTTCCAGTCTTCAGATTATTTCTTATGTATATCACTTGGTATCCCACAGACGGAACGTCCGCCGGTAAGCGCAGTCGTTTGGCAGGAGCGGATGAAACAGTGCTGTGAGCAAATTTACCTTTCCGCAGTTTCCGCATTTGCGCAAACGGTCTTTATAAATTCTGCACAGGTGCGTTTCTTGATCCAGATTTTCACACGGGCTGTCATAATGAACCACTACCTGCCCTTTTGTCCAAAGCGAACGCGCATAACAACACTTTCCGCAGCGGTTGCACAAGGAATCCCAGTCCCTGCGCCATTTTAACCAGGCTTTCAAAATATGGATCAGCATTTCATACACCTTCCAGAATACATTGCAGATTCTCGATTTATCTGAATTTCTTCACCAGATTTTCTCCGTCCGGGGAAAAATTCCTGCAAAATTGCCTGTAATTGTAGTCGTTATCCGCCCCGCACAGGACAGCGAAATCGATGGAATCAAATAACCGGGAACTATCTTTTCCACCGTAAGAAAAATCCTGTATCACATAATGAAACAGATCCGAGACAACGGCCGCATCGTTACCGTACACGCCACACCCAAACGCTCCCAGAACCAGATGGCGGAAATTTTGCGACGCGGCAACCAGAAGCATCCCCCGTATGCGCTTATACAACATCGTCTCATATTCCTGCTGTGACATGCCCTCCAGTCCCAGGCGTACCATAGGCGCCGCGCAGCTCATAACCGAGATCGGGAACGGCTCGGAAAGCGTCTCGGCGGAAGTGTCCTTGATTACTTCCACATTGGGGGACAGTATAACGCCATCGGAACCCATGCGCGACTTTCGCTCATTATTGTATTCGTAATATCGCTTCGCGTCCTCGCTTTCCAGCGACAGAAGAAGAGACGTCCTGCGGCAGAGATCCTCTTCCTGCGCGCTGGCGCCCTCCCGGGTGTGCCCGCCCGGATGCGTGGCGCTTGCAAGGTTCAGGACAAGGATACGGGGAGCAGACGCTCCCTCTTCTTTTAAATAATAATATTTTTTCTGCGCAAATGCAAGTGCATCGATATTCTCACAGCCAAAAGTGCAGGATGTATTCCGCGTCTGATCTTCCTTGTTCTCTGCGAAAAGGCATCCATCTGCCTCTGTTTGCAGCGCATCAATATCATCCGGCAGAAATACCTGTACTTCCCGCATCTGTTTCCCGGAAAAATTCAGTCTTACATTCCGCCCTGTTTTTTCATAGCAGCCCTGGTCCAGAATGCTCAGCGAGTGTTCCAGTATCGCGATATTCGCTTTCCTGCGCAGTTCCTGCTGGCGCTCTTTTTCCTGAATTTCTTCTTCGGAAAGGCCCTGGTATTGCGCTGCCCTTATCTGCGCGGCCAGCTGCTTTAACCGTTCTTCTTCCGATAATTCCATGTTTTCACGGTTTGTTCCCTGTTCAGCCATTTTCTCTCCGCCTTTCCTGCAGCCTTTGGAATACATCATCAGACTCTCTCCGAATATTCAGAGCCGCAGCATGGTCAAAGCCGGTATGCCCCGGATTGATCTGGACAATGATGGCATCCTTTCTCCTGTAATTCCAGTAAACGCCGCCATAATTTCCCTGTGTTCCGATGACCAGAATCAGGTCGGCTTTCGAAATCCAGCTCCGGGATTTTCTGACGTCTTCCTCCCAAAGGCCGACATGACTGTAAATCGGCCAGGGCAGGATTTCTCCTCCACACGATTTACAAAGAGGCAGTTCTTCCTGTTTCCAGATTTCATAGCTGTCGTAATGTCTGCCGCATCCGGAGCAGCAATTGACCTGAAGACTGCCCTGAATTTCGGCAACATTCCTCGAACCGGCTATCGTATGCATACAGTCTACATTTGTTGTGATAATACCGATGAGTTTGCCTTCCTTTTCCAGATCGGCCAGGGCATAGTGGGCAAAACTCGGCTGATAAGAAAACATGTTATCCAGATAGGTTGGCAGAAATGACTGGTAACTGCCCCCAGATCCGGGTCTGACGCCGGCGCGGCGGTTGGAAAGAGCCATTTGCCAGTATGTCATACCTCCCCCGGCCACGGAAATACCGGCTCCTGTAACCGCGACGATACTGCTGCTATGATCGATATAATCGGATAACTGCTGTATCTGGTCTACGCCATGACTTCCATTAAAAAGGATCATCCGCACACTCCTCTATTTGTTTAAAACCGCATCAAAAACCTCCGCCGCATCCGCCCGTATATTCAAATCGGCAATCCGGTCAAATTCCGTCACGGACGGATTGATTTGCACCAGTTTTGTATCCGCCTTCATCCGGCTCAGATATTCGTCACTGCGAAAGCCGGTCGTACCAATGACAATCACCAGATCCGCCTCAGAAATCATATCAACGGCTCTTTTCATGCTTTCTCCGGCAACCTTGCCGCGGATTTCGGCGTTCATGTAAAAGCTTGTCGGCATCAAAGGCGCGCCGCACTTTTCACAGCGCGGCATATGTCCCTGGTTCCATATCCGGTAGTCATAATAACGGTTTCCGCACTCAATACAGATGTTATCACGAAAACTTCCCTGAAATTCCACCACATTTTCAGAACCGGCGATGGTATGCAGACAGTCCAGGTTCTGGGTGACGATACCGTAGATTTTTCCCTGCTTTTCCAGCATGGCAAGCTGTTTATGGACAGGCCCCGGCCCTTTGATAAAGGTTGCGTCCAGAAAGGCATCTTTCATGATTTTGTAAAATTCTTCCGGGTTTTTGCGGATATACGAGGCGGAAAAAATCCGGCCGGCATTCAGCCTGCCAACGCTCTGCTTCAGCCTGCGCATACCGTAAAGATACGAAATCCCCGCGCCGGTAACAGCAACGGTTTTATCAGCCTGATCCATATATTCTTTTAACTGGCTGTATTTATTTTCCATTTTTACCGTGCCCTTTCTTCTATCCTGTCCGTTTACTCTACCGTCGCCAGCCCGGCCACGCCCCAGTCATAGCTTTCCATCGCCTGCAGCAGGCTCAGATTCGCCGATTCCAGCGACGCCCGCGACTGGTAATAAGAGATTTCCGAACTGAGCAACCCCAGCTTTGACAGCATCCCCAGCTGATACTGGCTCTGCGCCGTCTTCCAGGTCGTCTCCGCGGCCGAAAACCCGATCGCTGCCGCCTCGTAGGCTGCTTTCTGGTCCATGACCGCGTCATAGAGGCTTTGCATCTCGATCGCCAGCTTCTGATCACCCTCATTGATCTGGTCCAGTCGGTTGGCGATCTGCGCTGTGCTCTCCCCGGCATCCGAGGTGCGCTGATCGATCAGCGTGTAATTGTTTCCGATCGCCTTCCAGGTGTCCGCCTCCAGATCCATGCCGCCCAGGCGGCTCATATCAAACCGCGGGATGCGGCTGATCACCGTATCCCCGTTCGGGTCGTAACCGGCCAGCGTCAGCAGCGTGCGCCGCGTGCTGTCCTGCTGTGCCTGCAGCGTGGCCAGCTGCGACTGCGCGGACAGCAGGCTGTTTTTTGCGTCCAGTGCCTCCGTCTCGGTGGACATGCCAAGCTCCGCCTGCCTCGCCGTCATCGCGGCCTGCTCCTCGTAAAGCGCTACCAGTGTCTGCAGCGTATCGATGTTGCTGCAGATCGTATCGTAACCGATCATCGCCTGCTGCGCCCCGGAGGTCACCTGGCGCTCCGCCTTGCGGATCGCAAAGGTGTTGACCCGGTTCGTGTCCCATTCGCCGACGGAATCGCGGAACGACTGCATCGTGCTGACATAGGTGCTGTCCAGCGTATTGCCCGCGGACCGCAGCGTCGCGGCGGTCGCCGTGCCTGCCATCAGCTTTGCCAGGTCCTTGTAGTCCTCCACGGTCTCCTTGATCAGGCGGTACTGGCTCTCCATCTCGGTGATGATCGCTTCATAATCCGCCTTCGTATCGTTGTAGGTCTTCCAAGCCTCAGAAATGGACAGATTGTACCCGTGCACACGCATCTGGAGCTCATCATACTCCAGCGTATTGTCCTCCAGGCGCGCCTGCGTCTCCGCATCATATGCCGTCATCGACTCGCTCTCGCTCGCCCCGGGGCCCATCGGAGAATAGGCCCAGGCCGGGAACGCGCCGGAAAATACCAGTGTTGCCGCCAGAAAAGCCGTCATTGCTGATTTCCATACTGTCGTCACCTTCCATCCCATTACTGACGCTGCTTTCCACGCTGCCAGTCTTCCCCGGGCGGCAGCCGCTTTCATGTTTCGTTTCATGCCGCTCCCTCCCATCGTTTATGAGGCGGAGGCCAGGCCGTTGACCGCCCAGTCGTAGGTCTCCATCGCCTGCAGCAGCGACAGGTCCGCGATCTGCAGAGACAACTCGGCCGACTGCGTCGTGTACTGCTGGTTCTGGTACTCCATGCTGCTGGCCGTACCCTGCGCGTACTGCGCGGCAATTTGCCGCAGGTTGCGCTGCTCCAGCTCCAGGCTGGCCGCCGCCTGGTCATAGGAAAGTTTCGCCGTCAGCACGCTCTGGTAACTGGTCTCCAGCGAGGACGCGATCTGGCGCTCATTGTCGGCGATCGTCCGCTGCAGGGTCTCCACCGTCTCCGGGCTGACCGCGTTTTCCAGCTTGCGCTTGTTGACCTGGAGCGTGTAATTGTTCGCTAGCGCCGCTTCCTTATCCGCTTCTGGATCCATCGCCGCGATGCGGCTTACATCCGCGGACGGCACCGCGCCGATCTCGGGGCTGGCATCATACGACCAGCCCAGCATCACCTGCAGCTTCTGGCGGATGTTCTCGATGCTCGACTGGCTGGATGTGATCGTCCGCTGTGCCGTCAGCATCGTCTCCTGCGCCGACAGCACATCGACCATTGTCGTCATGCCCGTCGCCATGCTGGCCTGCGCGCTGGAATAAGCCAGCTCCGCCTGTTTTTTGGCCAGCTCCGCCTGCCGGATCTGCAGCAGGCCGCTCTCGTAACTGATCATGTTGGTCTGCGCCACGGTCACCAGCGTCTTTTCCGCGCTCTTGTAATCCAGATAGATAATCTCGATGTCCTCGAGGTTCTCATCCGCCGCTTCCTCAAAGTTTTTCGCCTGCACCTCCGCTGTCAGCACGGAAGCGATCGTGTAGCCGTAGGTCGAATCGTCCGTCGACGGGTAGCTGACGCTGGAATAAATCTCATCCGCCAGCTCGCGGTATTTATCCGAAATATCATCCTTCGTATCGCCATATTCCCGCTTGAATTTGGCCATGTCAAGCTGATTTGTCTGCACGGTAACATTGTATTCCGCAATCAGATCCTCGAGCTCGTCATACTCGATCACATCGTCGCGCAGCCGGGCCCATTCTTCCTCCGTGCGGGCAAATTCCGGCGTCGCGGCCATGACGGTAAGCGGCACAGCCGCCGCCAGAAGCAGGGCCAGACCGCCGCCGCAAAGACGTCTTCCTCGTCTCATCCTAGTCACTCCATTCATTATAGTCCTTGCTTTATTCGGGTCTCCGGTATCTGTGCGCCATATTTGAGCAGTTCCAAACCTTTGATATAATTTTCCCGGATATCATCCAGCTTTTCCGGATTGTCATAAAACATCTTCATAGAAGCGATCATCAGGAGCGCGCTCATCCCACCTAATATTGTAAATTCTTCTATGGTTTTCGTGCGCAGACGGCTTTTATCAAGCTTGCCATACATCCAGGTTAACGCCTCATTATCCTGCGTACCGCAGAACGGCTTTTCCAATCCAGGAAACCCGATGATCTCCATGTTATCCTGATAGGAGAAGATATTGTATGCCAGTCCAATCATTTCCTGCGTTTCCCGGGACTGGCCGATCAGAAAATCAAAGACGTCCATCATCATTTTGAAATAATCGCCTTTTTCTATGTACAGCGCCTCATCGCAGTAATCCCGGATTTTCGCCCGGATATCCTCCGCCAGATACTGCACCACGTCCCGTTTATCCTCAAAATAGGTATAAAAACTCCCGCGGGAAATCTTAGCGTTTAAGATAATCTGGTTGATCGACACTTTATCGTAAGGGACTCTGGAAAATTCCCTGAGCGCCGCCGCCCGAATTTTTGCCCGTTTCACGGCGGGCAGCCGTTTGAACCGTTCTGTAGGCATCTTGTTTCCCCCGCCTTTCTTTAATCCAGCATCGGTTGATCAACACGCTTCCTGCCCAGCAGATAGATGAACCGGTAGAAGGTCGGCAACAGCAGCAGTGTTAACACCGTGCCCATGAGCAGTCCGCCGACGTCAACCAGCGCCAGGCCCTGCATCATTACGCCGGAACGCCCGTAAGCCAGGACGTTTGGCATCATTGCAATCATCGTCGTCAGCGTTGTCATCAGCATCGGCCGCGTACGGATCGCGCCGGCCTCAACCAGCGCCTCATCCAGCGGCCGGTTCTCCGCCAGCATCTGGTTGACCGTATCCACGTAGAGGATACCGTTGTTCACAACTGTACCGATCAGCATCAGAAATCCCAGCATCGAAACCATGCTGATCGGGCTGTCCGCCAGCCACAGCAGGCCAAAGGCGCCGATCAGGCTGAACGGGATCGTCGCCATGACCATCAGCGAATACTTCGGCGACTCAAACTGGATACCCATGACGATGAATACCAGGAAAATACCGGTAATCAGGGCGCTTGCCAGGTCGCCGATCTCCTCGGAAATCATCTCATTATAGGAGTTCTCCGCAAACTCCACACCCGATGGCATCTCCCAGCTGTTATTGACAAAATCGTTGACGTCGTCTTCCGCGGTCTTCTCAAAACCGGACTGCGGCTGCATCGTGACGCTCACCTGATAGCGCTTATCCTTGCGGATGATCTGCTGCGGGTTGTCCTCATAATGGATCTCGGCCAGGTCTTCCAGCGGCAGCGTCGAGCCGGAGCCCGTCGTGATCATCATCGTCTGCAGCTTATCGATCGTGTCGTATTTATCCGAGGCGAACTCCACAATGACGTCGACCTCCTCGCCATTCACACGCAATGATGTTGCCGTCACGCCACTTAAATTATAGTAGATTGAAGAACCGATACTGGCCGGGGTCAGCCCCTCCGCCTCCGCGATTACCGGATCGACCGATACCTTGACCAGCGGCGCGCCGTTCTCGACGGAACTATGTACCTGGTATACATCCTCACGCCGTCGCAGCTGATCCGCGAGGTCATCCACGCAGTCTTTCAGCGTGTCGTAATTCGTGCCCTGCAGGTCGATCTCAATCTCGTCCCCGCTCGACATACTTGCAGGCGTCGTGCTTCCCTGCTCCATGGAGACGGTCACATCCTGCATCTTCGCGATCTCATGTCTCCACTCATTCATCTTGTCGTCCGTTGACATCGAGCGGTCGTCATAGAGATAGGCGCTCAGCGTCGCGTCGCTGCCGACGCCGGTGCTAAGACCGCTGTCTCCATAGGTCAGCAGGTAATGCTCCACATCCGGATCGGAAGCGACCAGTTGCTCCACTTCCGAGACCGTATCGTTGACCGCGTCTACCGACAGTCCCGGCCGAAGCGTGATTGTCATATCAACGATGCCCTCATCCGGCGTCACCATCAGCGATACGGACAGCTGCGAGGCCATCGCAAACGAGAGGATCAGCAGGCCGATCGTACACGCGAAAATCAGCCCCGTCCTCGGGATTACCCCTGGCATCGTGCGCCGATACCACGCCTGAAACCGCTTTAAAATCCGGTCCACCGGTGCGGAATCCCGCTCCTGCGGGTGCCACATCAGATAGCACAGCGGCACGATAATCACCGCCGAGAACAATGACGCGATCAGGCAGAAACAGATTGTGTAGCCCAGTTGCTTAAACAGCTGGCCGGTGATACCGGAAAGCAATGCCAGCGGGATAAAAACAACGCAGGTCGTCGCCGTACCGCCGGTGATCGAGCCGATCATCGTCTGCGTGCCCTCGACCGCCGCGGTATAATAGTCTTTCGCTTTCTCCTTGGCACGGAAACAGCCGTCGAGGACGTTGATTGAGTTATCCACCATCATGCCGACGCCAAGTACCAGCGACGTCAGCGAGATCATGTTCAATGTAAATCCCATGCCGCTCATGCAGATCAGCGCGAGCAGGATCGAAACCGGGATCGACGTGCCGACGATAAACGAGGCGCGCAGATCGCCGTAGAACAGCCAGAGGATCAGCATCGAGAGGATGACCGCCATGATCATCGTCTGCCATACGTTCTGTATGGACTGCGTGATCATCTCGCTGTTGTCGTCGACCACATCGATCGTAAGTCCCGGGTTTTCCGCAAGGATATTATCAAGCTCCTTCATTACCTGCTCGGAAACCTCGATCGCCGTGCTGTCCTGCTGCTTTTTGATGCTCACCGAGATCACGTCCTCGCCGTTGTAACGGCCGATGGAATCCGCGTCCTCCAGCGCATCGTAGACATTGGCAATATCCGAAAGACGGATCACATCTCCCCCGGACAGCGGCAGCACGATATCCTTCAGGCTCTCGGTCGTCTCATAATCGCTGCTGACCGAAACATCGAGTTCCTGATCGCCTACATCAATGCTTCCGGCGGGAACCGTGAAATCTGCCGATCCGATCAGCGAAGCCACCGTCGTCAGGCTTAAATTGTACTGTGCAAGCTTCTCCGGGATCAGCTCGATGCGGATATACTGCGACTGGCCGCCGGCAAGGGAAACCTCGCCGACCGAGCTCAGCTTCTCCAGCTCGGGAACAATGTTATTGTCCACGTAGGTATAAAGGTTCGTCCCCACATTTCCGCCGATCGCCAGTGTGACGACCGCCTGCGAGTTCATATCCAGCTCCATGATGACCGGATCTTCCGCGTCATCCGGCATATCGCTGGCAATACTGTCGAGCGCTTTTTTCAGATTAATATATGCCGTATCCAGGTTCGTACCATACTCATAGGACAGCATCAGCAGACACATATTTTCCTGCGCGTAGGTATAATAGGTATCTACGCTGTCCAGCGTCGATACCGCGTCCTCCTGCTTTAAGGAAATCAGGTCATTGATATCCTCCGGGCTCGCTCCTGCGTAGACCGTGTAGGCTATCAGCATGGGCATCTCCATCTCCGGCGTCAGCTCAACTTTCGCTCCCATCACGCCCTGCAATCCGAAATAGGCAATCGTAATCAGGCAGAGGATGACCGTGACCGGGCGGTGCAGGGCGAATTTTGTCAGATTGATCATTCTGCATTCCCCTTCCCGTCATTCTCGCCGGAAGCCGTATCGGCAGCAGCATTTTCTGTATCTGAGTTCGCCGTGTCCGCGAGCAGTACATCCTGGCCATCCGCCAGCTCATTGCTCCAGCTGGTGATTACCATGTCTTCCATACCAAGACCGGAAAGCACTTCCATGGTTTCCGAATCATAGATCCCTGATTCGATCTCGGTCTTCACCGCCGTACCGTCCTGATAGAGATAGACAAACGGCGTACCATCGTCATAATTGACCGCGTCCAGCGGGATCGTCATCGCGGCCTCGGCGCGATCCAGCAGCACCGTCAGTGTCACACGCATACCATTGGTCAGGCCGCTGCTTCCCGGAAGCAGCGCTTTCACATCGTAAAGGCCGCTCGTGGAATTGACTTTCGTTCCCAGCTCAGAGACATACCCCTCATAAGTCGTACCACTTTTCGCAACTATGACCGCGTCGCCCACGGAAAGATTTCCCAGGATCCGTTCCGTGACGCCGAAATTCACCTGCAGCTGCTCCTGGCCGGAAATCACACAGATCTCGGTATCCGTGCTGATATGGTCGTGCAGCTCAATGCCGCGGTCTTCTATCAAACCGCTGATTGGCGCGGCCACCTGCGTATATTCCAGCTGCAGATCATACTGCGTCTTCGCGCTGTCATAGGATATCTGCGCGCTCTCCGCGGAGTCCTCCGCCTGCTCCAGCGACTGGTCGGACGCAAAGCCATCCGCATACAGCGCACGCGTACGTGCCAGCGTACTGCTGGCGTTGCGCAGCTGTACCGCCGCCGCGTCCACCTGCAGCTGAAGCGTCGTCAGCGAATCCGAATCGATACGGCAGAGCACCTGCCCCGCCTCTACATAATCGCCCGCCTGGAAAAAGATTTCCAGAACCTCGCCGCCGATCTTCGCCTGTACCGTGGCCTTCGACTGCGGTTCCACCGTACCGGTCAGATCCGTATACAGAACAATGTCGCCGATCTGGGGATTCGCCACGGCTACGGTCGGCCGCGTCTCAATCTCGACAGTCTCCTCCGGTTTCAATACCCGGATATACACGATCACCGCGACCAGGATAAGTACGACCAGGCCGACAATCCATTTTTTCTTTCCCTTCATGTGGGACCTCCTGCTTTTCTTTTCCGTTTTTAAACTTCCCAATTCACTGATTACACGATACGGACGTAATCAGCCTTACGCGGCGCCGGTTGCGGAGCCTCTCCGTCGCGGTATCCCAGAACACAGTTTGCCACGCCGACATAGTTATCCCCCAGTCCCCATTCCTTCAGAAGCGCGAGTCCTTCTGCGGACGAAAACACTTCTTTTGCTCTGTAAACATAGCAGGAATCCACACCAACCGCATGGGCCGCGTTCAGAAGATTTCCTGCGGCCAGGCAGGCATCCTCAAACCATGTCGGGACAGACGCTTTGTTGCCGAATACGACCGCAACGACCGGCGCGCCATAAAAGGGATCGATTTCTCTGCCAATCACGGCAGCGTTCATCCTGCTGATTTTTTTCACTGTTTCCGGAGATTTGACAAGTACAATCACCGGCGACTGCTTGCCCATACCATTTGGCGCATAAGTAGACGCTTTCAGAATTGCGTCCAGCTTTTCTTGTTCTACCGGACGGCTGCTGAAGCTGCGGACACTCCTTCGTGTCATTAAATTCTCTAATGCCTTATTTTCCACTTGAATATTCCTCCTTAAAATATTGCGGATCGCCTATATTCGTATTTCTGATTATTGTACAACACTTGTTGCACCACTCTATTTTATGTGGTTGCATGGCATTTATCAAGCAACAATATAAGACAAATGTCGCATAATTGGAAATGTGCGCTTGCCATCCCGCGACATATGTTGTACAATTCGATTATGCCACCCATACAGCTGCAGTGGACATCATTATCTCCACAATTTCAGAAGGGGAACCTGTATTATGAATAAACAACCGGAAATTACAGATGCTACAAGAGAGGCCATCCTGACGGCTTTTTTTCAGCTGGCCAAAATCAAAGGGATCCGCCAGATTACCATTCGTGAGATTACCAATCTGGCCGGATATAACCGCACGACGTTTTACCGCTATTTTGAGGATATCTATGCGCTGATTGAATATGCCGAAGATGATTTCTTTCGCAACACACAGAATGCGCTGCGTGAACAATTCAGAGAAAATGCTGCCTATAACAGACAGTTTTTTGAGACCTATATCAACTGCTGCCACAAAAATCCGGATCGTATCGCCGTCCTGATGTCGGAAGAAAATCGTGCTCATTTCATTCGAAGGATAAGAGAAAATATAACAGAAAATTCCGAAATGCAGATTGCTGATACGCCAAGAAAAAAAGTTGTAACAAATATATTTCTTTCCGGCGTTTTTTCAGCGGTAGCGGTCAATCTTCAGGACAGAAAAACATTATCGAACGAAGACCTTCTGGAGATTATTCAGAAGCTGTTTACGGACTGGTATTTGCCGCAGATCAAAGAGGAAGGAATTCCATACACCAAAAAGGGTATCGCATGACAGTTCATTATCAACATGCAATACCCTTTTATATCCTGTTATTTACCGGCATCACACGCCGTTTTAACCCTAATCAGTTTCTGCCACGAGATGTTTTCCAAGACGTTTCTCTATCTTATGCTGAAGGAACGTCAGAAACGTACTGAAAATCAGATACACAAACGCCGCTTCCACATATAAAACCAATGGCCGGTACTGAATCGCCGTGATCTGTTTCGCCTTCATAAAAATTTCCTGAATCGTCATCACCGAAGTCAGAGACGTATCTTTAAGCAGACTGATAAATGAATTACCTAATGCCGGAACCGCGGTCAACGCCGCCTGAGGAATAATAACATGAATCATAGTTTGAATTCTGGTCATACCAAGCGACTGCGGCGCTTCATACTGCCCTTTCGGTATTCCCGTCAATGCGCCTCTGATCACTTCAGAGTTATAAGCGCCCTGACTGATCGTCAATCCTACAATTGCCGACATAAACGGCGTCCACACGATACCTACAC
>JAJQAA010000001.1 GCA_021204045.1 Clostridiales bacterium | reverse complement strand
CCTAAATCAAGGCTTTGAGACGATTTGAGCTCAATTCAACTGTCGAAGACCCGGGTTCCTCGGCCAGAGCATGAACCTGCCGGGAAAAGCCGGACGCAAGGTGTCCGTTGCCGGGTACAAGATCAGCCAGAAATTCTTCGGATTTAATTAAATTGCATAAAAAGTATTGACAATTCCGGCAGAAAAAGCTATACTAACAAAGCAGTCGAAATTAGGCTTGCTATGGCGGAATAGCTCAGTTGGCTAGAGCACACGGTTCATACCCGTGGTGTCGAGAGTTCGAATCTCCCTTCCGCTATTGAGATCTCCTGGGAAACCGGGAGATTTTTTTGTCTTAAGAAAATGCGCATTCGATGTTGTTGCCGGACAGGGTATACAGATGGCAGAATGAACGGATTGAGACTCTTTGTTCATAACTTAAGGGTTGATTTTCCGCTGCCGGATGTGTTATTCTGTCTTTGGAACCAAAATTAAAATTCAGAAAGAAAGGAGACGGAATATGTCAGGCCGAAGTAGCAGGATGAAAGCGAAATCCGGGTGTCATGAGCGTATTGCGGACGGGTCTGTTCCTATACGGAATTTCAGTCTCCTGTCTTTGATATCCCTGTGATCCATTGGGACGGGCGCTGGTAAAGAGCAGCCCCGTGGTGGAATTTGAGGGATATTTCTGTGCGTTTATGACAGCCATCAGCCGCGAGTCGGCGATGGCTTTTTGTTGTCTGGAAAATTGCGTTCCATACGACAACATTTATCATGTTGGATTTCCTGCTTTCATCGAACTAAGTGGCAGCACAATGACCAGTGAAAGGAGAACAGCCAATGAAGAGACAAGAATTAATCGAACTGCTGACGCAGCTTCTGGAATCCCGGAATTTTCACCAGATCAAGGAGGTTCTGGCGGACGCTAATCCGGCGGACGTCGCCGCTTTTATGGAGGATCTGGACGCGGAAAAGACCATGCTTATTTTCCGCATTCTTCCAAAGGAGCTGGCCTCGGATGTGTTCGCGGAGCTGACCGTGGAGAAGCAGGAGCACATCATCAACAGCATCACGGATTCGGAGATTCAGACCCTGGTGGAAGATCTGTTCGTGGATGACGCGGTTGATATGGTGGAGGAGCTTCCCGCCAATGTCGTGAAGCGTGTTCTGCAGAACGCGACGCCCGAGACCCGGCGCCTGATTAATCAGTTTTTACAGTACCCGGAGGACAGCGCCGGGAGCATTATGACCGCGGAATATGTGGGCCTGCGTGGAAGCATGACCGTGGAGGAGGCGTTTGCCTATATCCGCAAATACGGCGTGGACAAGGAGACCATCTACACCTGTTATGTGATGGACGCACGGAGAAAGCTGGAGGGCGTCGTCACAGTCCGCGATCTGCTGATGAATCCTTATGAGACGGTGATCAGCGACATCATGGACGACCAGGTGATTTCCGCGGTCACCACGGAGGATCAGGAGCATGTCATGGAGACCTTCCGTGATTATGACCTTTTAAGCTTGCCTGTCGTCGACCGGGAAGGACGTCTGGTCGGCATCGTGACGATCGACGATATTGTGGACGTCATGGAAGAGGAGGCCACGGAAGACTTTGAAAAGATGGCAGCCATGATCCCCAGTGAGAAGCCGTATCTGAAGACAAGCGTGTTTCTCCTGGCGAAAAACCGCATTATCTGGCTGCTTGTGCTGATGCTGAGCGGCATGATTACCGGGGGTATCCTTGAGAGATATGAGGCCGCTTTCGCGGTGATTCCGCTGTTGGTCACCTTTATTCCGATGCTGACTGATACCGGTGGCAATTCAGGCAGCCAGTCCAGCACGATGATCATCCGTGGTATGGCGGTCGGTGAGATCGAGCCGTCCGATGTTCTCCAGGTGATCTGGAAAGAGGTGCGGGTAGGTTTGCTGACCGGCTCGGCACTCTGCCTGGTAAACCTGATTCAGTTGTCAATCCGTTATCCCGGCAGAGGACTGATCTGCCTGACGGTATCGTTGAGCATTCTCGCCACCGTCGTGATTGCCAAGACGGTCGGCGGCATTCTGCCGATCCTGGCCAAGTCGCTGCGGCTGGATCCGGCGATCATGGCTGCGCCGCTGATTACCACGATCGTGGACGGCTTGAGCCTGGTAATTTATTTTCAGATTGCGACCCTCCTTCTTGGATTGTAAAAACAGTAGGTATTTTGCCGATTTTGTGCTATACTAGGAAGTACCTATTTACTGGGAGGGCGATATGCTTTATTTTATCGTGAATCCAAATGCCGGCAATGGACGCGGCGGCAAGATATGGGGGCGTCTGGAACGCCGCCTGCGATTTTCGGGTGTGGAGTATCAGGCGATGATTACGGAAGCACCCGGGGATTCTCAGCACTATATCCGTCAGCTGACGGATAACAGCCATGAGCCGCTTCTGATTGTCGCGGTAGGCGGCGACGGCACGTTTAATGAGGTGCTCAACGGTCTTCCGTTTTCCGGCCAGGTGACGCTGGGATACATTCCGACCGGATCGGACAATGATCTGGCCCGCTGTCTGGGACTGCCGGGAAGTCCGCGCCGCTGTTTGAAAAAATTGCTGAAATCGCAGGGACGAAGGACGCTGGACTATGGTGTGCTGACCTATGAGGCGGGGACGCCGGTCCATCGCCGTTTTCTGGTCAGTAGTGGGATTGGTTATGACGCGGCGGTCAGTCACGCATTGCTGAATACCCGCAGCAAGGGACGGTTGCGATTTCCGCACCGCGGTCGGTTCGGCTATGTGCTGATGGGACTGCGGCAGATTTTCCGCACGAAGCCGGTCAGCGGCTATCTGATGCTCGACGGAGTGAAGCGGGTAGAGTTTAATCATATTTATTTTGTGACTGCACATATCCTGCCGTACAAGGGCAGGGGCTTTTGCTTTGCGCCGAAGGCGGACGCCAGCGACGGCTTGCTGGAGGTCTGCGTGTTCCATCAGTCATCACGCTGGAAGCTGATCCCGGTGCTGCGGGATATCAGTCTGGGCCGGGTACGCAGCCACGCGGGACTGCGCACATTCCGCTGTCAGGAGCTGCAGGTCCATCTGGACAGCCCGATGCCGGTGCATACGGATGGCGAGAGCTGCTTCTGCCAGACAGACATTACCATGCACTGCATTAAACAAAAATTGCGGGTGGTTGTCTGAAACAGGCAGATGGGAGCGGAGAACAGAGCCGTTCAGAGACAGTATAGAGGGACAGCATAGGGATCGTATAGAGGAGACTGGATTGATGCGAATTGGACATGGATATGACGTGCACCGCCTCGTTGAGGGGCGGTCATTGATTCTCGGGGGAGTGGATATTCCTTATGAGAAGGGGCTGCTGGGCCATTCTGACGCGGACGTGCTGCTGCACGCGGTGATGGACGCGCTGCTGGGAGCTGCGGCACTCGGCGATATCGGTATGCATTTTCCGGATACGGATCCGCACTATGAGGGCGTTTCCAGCATTCTGCTGTTAAAGCAGGTGGGAGAGATGATCGAGGAGCGGGGCTACGTGATCGAAAATATCGATGCGACGATCCTTGCCCAGCGTCCGAAGCTTGCTCCCTACCGGCCGCGCATGGCGGAAAATATCGCGGCGGCCCTGCATCTGGAGCCGGATCAGGTGAGCGTCAAGGCGACGACGGAGGAAGGACTCGGATTTACCGGAAGCGGCGAAGGGATTGCCGCTCACGCGGTGGTTTTGCTTGCAAATGAGCGGGATTACTGCTATGATGACAGGATGAGGGGAGCCGGTTGTTCCGCCTGTTCCGGCTGCGTGGGCAGTCAGGCGCAGGATGAGGGCTGACAGAAAGGCGCCCAGAGAGGCAAAGGAGAGGAAGCGTTATGAAAATATTTAATACGCTGTCAAGAAGAAAAGAGGAATTCGTTCCGCTGGAACCGGGTAAGGTGAGGATGTATGTCTGCGGACCGACCGTCTACAACCTCATTCACATCGGCAATGCGCGGCCGATGATCGTATTCGATACCGTGCGCCGTTATTTTGAATACAAGGGCTATGAGGTCAACTACGTTTCCAATTTTACGGACGTGGACGACAAGATTATCAATAAGGCAAATGAGGAAGGCGTGGACGCGGCGGAGATTTCAGCCCGTTACATTGCCGAGTGCAAAAAGGATATGGAGGGGCTGAATGTCCGCCCGGCGACGACGCATCCCCAGGCGACACAGGAGATCCCCGGTATGCTGGAGATGATCGGGACGCTGATTGACAATGGGCATGCTTACGTCGCGGCGGACGGGACGGTCTATTTCCGCACAGCGTCGTTTCGCGACTACGGCAAGCTTTCGCATAAGAATCTCGATGAGCTGCAGTCGGGTTTTCGGGAGATTAAGGTGACCGGCGAGGAGGGCAAGGAGGATCCGTCTGATTTTGTGCTCTGGAAGCCGAAAAAGGAAGGCGAGCCGTACTGGGAATCTGCCTGGTGCAAGGGACGTCCCGGTTGGCACATCGAGTGCTCGGTGATGGCGAAGCGTTATCTCGGCGATCAGATCGATATCCACGCGGGCGGGGAGGATCTGATTTTCCCGCACCATGAAAATGAGATCGCCCAGTCCGAGTGCGCCAACGGCAAACCGTTCGCGACCTACTGGATGCACAACGCGTTTTTAAATATTGACAATCGGAAGATGTCCAAATCCCTGGGCAATTTCTTTACGGTTCGCGATATCAGTGAGAAGTATGACCTGCAGGTGCTGCGCTTCTTTATGTTAAGCGCGCATTACCGCAGTCCGCTCAATTTCAGCGCGGAGCTGATGGAGGCAGCGAAAAACGGTCTGGAGCGCATCATTACCGGTATGGATCGTCTGCGCGATGCGGCGAAAACAGTGCAGGCCGGAGAACCGACCGCGGCGGAGGCGGAGCAGATTGCCCAGGTACGTGAACTCGTAGAAAAGTTTGAGGCGGCGATGGACGATGATTTCAATACTGCGGATGCGATTGCGGCAGTGTTTGAACTGATCCGCCTGTCCAACACGACGGCGGAGGCGGGAAGCTCGAAAGCGTATATAAGCTATCTTCTGGAGACGCTGCAGAAGCTCTGCGACGTGCTGGGTATTATTACGGAGTGCAAGGCGGAAGTGCTGGATGAGGAGATTGAGGAGATGATCGCCCGACGCCAGCAGGCGCGCAAGGAGAAAAATTTTGCGCTGGCCGACGAGATTCGCGGAAAGCTCCTGGATATGGGGATCATCCTGGAGGATACCAGGGAGGGGGTCAAGTGGAGACGGGCCTGATCGGTGCGCCGGAGGAGCTGGCCGAAGCGCTGAAGCTTTCTCCGATCGATGCGGATCAGTTTTCTCCGTTATCGCTGGCCTGGATGGGCGACGCCGTGTATGAGTTGCTGATCCGTACGAAGCTGCTCAATCATGGCAGCAAACAGGTAAATAAGCTCCAGAAACGCTCCTCCTCGCTGGTTCGTGCGGGAGCACAGGCCGCGCTGCTGCACCAGATTGAGGAAGAACTGACCGAGCAGGAGCGTGCGATTTACCGGCGCGGACGCAACGCCAAGTCGGCGACGATTGCCAGGCACGCAACCGTGGGAGAATACCGGACGGCTACCGGGTTTGAGGCGCTGGTCGGCTGGCTTTACCTGACCAACCAGACGCCGCGTCTGCTTGCTCTGATTCGTGACGGTCTGGAAAAGATGGGAGAACTGGAATGAGATACGAGGAACTGACCATCGAGGGACGAAATGCGGTCCTGGAGGCGTTCCGTTCGGGGAAGACGGTTGACCGTCTTTTCGTGCAGGACGGCTGCAAGGATGGGCCGGTGCAGACGATTCTGCGCGAGGCGAAAAAGCAGGACACGATCGTGCGCTATGTGCCGAGAGAGCGGCTTGACCAGATGTCGGAGACAGGAAGGCACCAGGGTGTGATTGCTTCTGCGGCCGCCTATCATTATGCCAGCGTCGACGAACTGCTGGAGCGCGCCGCCGTGAAGGGTGAGGATCCGTTTTTGATTTTGCTGGACGGTATTGAGGATCCGCACAACCTCGGGGCGATCATCCGCACGGCCAATCTGGCCGGGGCGCACGGCGTTATCATCCCGAAGCAGCGCGCGGCGGGTCTGACGGCGACCGTGGCGCGCACCTCAGCCGGAGCGATCAATTATACGCCGGTGGCTAAGGTAACCAACCTGAAAGTGACGATCGAGGAGCTGAAAAAGCGCGGCCTCTGGTTTGTGTGCGCGGACATGGGCGGTGAGCCAATGTATCGCCTGAATCTCAAAGGACCGATCGGCCTGGTGATCGGCAACGAGGGCAACGGTGTCGGGCGACTGGTGCGCGAGACCTGCGACATGATCGCCTCGATTCCGATGAAGGGTGAGATCGATTCGCTCAACGCGTCCGTGGCGGCGGGCGTGTTGGCCTATGAGATCGTGCGTCAGCGGATGCTGTGACCAATGTTGCAACCGGTGGGTGCTGCAACCAGTTGTGAATGCCGGGGATGCGAGGACAGATATTGTAATAAAAAGCATAGTTTTTCTTCATTTCGGATATGATAAGGGTATCGGCTGGAATGGAGGAAACGCTTATGAGAAGAGATAACCGGAAGATTGCATTGATCGGCACGGGCATGGTGGGCATGAGCTATGCTTACAGCATGCTCAACCAGAATGTCTGTGACGAGATGGTTCTGATTGATATTGATAAAAAGAGAGCGGAAGGTGAGGCCATGGATTTAAATCACGGTCTTGCCTTTTGTGCTTCTCCGATGAAGATTTACGCGGGGGATTATGCGGACTGCGGGGGCGCGGATGTTGTCGTGATCTGCGCCGGAGTCGTGCAGAAGCCGGGTGAGACGCGGCTGAATCTGCTGAAACGCAATAAAGAGGTGTTCCGTTCGATCATCGGACCGGTGACGGAGTCGGGATTTAACGGGATTTTCCTGGTGGCAACGAATCCTGTGGATGTGATGACACGGCTGACCTGCGAGCTCTCAGGCTTTCCGGCCGGCCGGGTGGTCGGCACGGGGACGGCGCTGGATACCGCGCGGCTGCGTTATCTGCTGGGGGATTATCTGAAACTGGATCCGCGCAACGTGCATGCCTATGTGATGGGTGAGCATGGGGACAGCGAATTTGTACCCTGGAGCCAGGCGATGGTGGCGACAAAGCCGATCACGGAGCTGCTGCAGGAGACGGGAACGCCGGTGAGCCGCGAACAGCTGGAGCAGATCACGGAGGAGGTGCGCGGCGCCGCCTACCGCATTATTGAGGCCAAGCGCGCGACCTATTACGGTATCGGTATGGCGATGACGCGCATTACCCGGGCAATTCTGGGTGATGAAAACAGCGTGCTGACCGTATCCTCGATGCTGCGGGGCGAATACGGCCAGCGGGATATTTTTATCGGCGTTCCCTGTATCATTGGACAGAACGGCGTGCGGCGCGTGCTTCAGCTTTCTTTGTCTGAGCAGGAACAGGAGCTCTTTGACAGTTCCTGTGAGCTTCTGAGAAAAAGCTGCGAGGGGCTTTAATCCCCGACTGTGACTGCGCGCAGGCTGTAGCCGGACCAGGTGTTGCCGATCAGGTAGGTGGTATAATTTTTCCCGGCATTGATATCGACACTATAGCCAAGAACCGGCTCACGGTAGCCGGTAATGGCGGTGACCGCGCTATTCACAATGACGGACAGCTCCTGTACGGCAGAGAAGGATATGGCATTGGTGACCGTGAAGGAATACGAACCAGCAACAGTCTGCTTGTAAGCGGAAACGCCCTGGAAGGCGATGTTGCGGAACGCGGTGCTGCCATTTGCCGTCAGCAGGTCATAGACGGAACCGCTGTAGGACATATTGGCGAGATGGTAGCAGCCGGTGTTTGCGGGCAGATTGGCGCAGCCGGTATCGGAAACCTGGATGAACGAAAGCTCGCCTGAGGCGGAATCCGTCAGGACAAGCGTATATTTCTGCCCGGAGGAAAAGGGCAGCGTCTGCTGCAGGAGCGTGGTGCGCATGCCGGAGGACTGGCGCGCGGTCACGGTGTGGAAACCGTCGCTCACCAGGCTGTAGCCGGAGATCATACCGAACGGAAAGCCGTTTGCGTAGCCGCTGCCGTCGATAAAGAAATCCATCAACATGCCGTTGGTGGAGGCGTTGAGGAAACGCACTTGTGCATAGGAGGCGTAGGGGTCCGGCGCGGAGGGCCAGGGCTGGGGCTGCGGAGCAGGAGGCGGCGTTTCCGGTTCTTCTGGAGCAGACGGCGGCTCGGGCGCAGAGGGTGGCTCAGGCGCGGAGGGAGCTTCCGGAACGGAGGGTAGCTCAGGCGCGGAGGGCGCTTCCGGAACGGAGGGTGGCTCAGGCGCAGAGGGCGCTTCCGGAACGGAGGGCGCCTCGGGTGCAGAGGGAGCTTCCGGGAGGGAGGGCGGCTCGGGTGCAGAGGGCGCTTCCGGAATGGAGGGCGGTTCTGGTGTAGAAGGCGCTTCTGGGACAGAAGGCGGCTCCGGGGAGGCAGGTTTCTCCGGCACGGGCCGGTTTGTGGTGTCGGCGTTTTCGTAAAAAATCTGGTTATAATGAAAATCATTAAAAGCCATAAAGAAAAACCTCAATGTCCTTTACTTCAATAATATGTGGATGAAATTTCGCGTGTGCAAAAGAATATACGTTACTGAAATTGTGAAAATGAAGAATAAACGAACTAATAATCGCATAATCGAAATATTCGAAATAGGTTGACAAATAAAGATCGTCATGTTAATATATTTAAGGTTTGCCGGTGACGGATTGCGAAATGCATGGAGAGAATCGGGAAACATGGTATAAGCTGCTGTGGCTCAGTCGGTAGAGCGTCGCATTGGTAGTGCGGAGGTCGCGGGTCCGATTCCCGCCAGCAGCTTTGCGAAAAGTTATTGTAAGGATGACAGAAAGCCCATAAAACAAGGCTTCCTGTCATTTTTATTTTGTGTCCGAACAAGTTTAGCTTTAGTCGACCTAAGTCGACCTGTAGTCGTTATGAAACATTGTCAAGCATGGATAAAGCTTCTTCCTTGGTCGACTTGCGTTTGTAGTAATATCGATAAGTAGTCTGGATATCAGCATGACGCATCTGCAACTGTACAATTTTTACCGGGATCCCTGCATCAATCAAGTTTGTAGCATAGGTCTTTCTTAGACTATGCAAGTTCTTTCCAGTCAGGCCCAGATCGGGCAGTACATGTCGCCGCAAGTAATCATTAAAGGAATATGACTTATACCCATTAAAAATGCAGTCATCGTCTGTCGTTGCTTTAGACAAGGCCAGGATTTTCTTGTAAGTGTCCATGGCCTTTTGGGTAAGTAGTATCGGATCCAGCCGGGTATCCGTTTTGGCCGTAAGTTCCTGACTTACACCATAAACAGTCTTGCCATCCACTTTGTGCTTGGTTTCAATCCGTTTGACCGTAAGTTCCCTGTTAGGGATATCGATATCGGCCCTATGAAGCTGTGTTAGTTCCGAAATCGCAAGCCCTGTCTGTAGCATAAAGACCAGGCCCAAAGCACGGATATCCTGCACCCTGTCGCCATACTGTATAAGCATGGCCTGTTCTTCGTCTGTCCAGACCACATCAGAAGACGGTCTTCGGTTTGACTTGGAAAACTGCTTGGATTTTACTTTCATCAGCCGTTTGATGGCACAGACATTAATATCCGTAAGTTCGGAATAGAAGTACACCACATTCAGCAGTCCAATCAGATTATCAAAGTTCTTTTTGCTGATACCCTGAATAATCTGGGTTTCAAGGAATTTGCGAACGTGATTAGCAGTAGTTTCAGGCACGGCCTTTTGATCCAGGATACTGCCTTTTACATATCGTTCGTAATCATCCCTGTACCTGTCGACCGTATTTGGTTTGATCGATTTCAGGGATAAATTTTTGGCCAGTTGTTCTGTCATAACCCGATAGAAAGACTGGTCCAGGCTTTTGTAGTAAGTAATCAGCTTTTGTTCTAACCCTTGCCGGGTTTTGCAGGTAAGGTTCTTCCCGTTAAGCTTAGTACACCACAAGTTTTTGTTAGTATCGGGCCATATGGACCCTTTGTGCATATCCAAGTATCTTTTATTCATAGCAGTAATGACTGCACTTCGTAAATCATCGTCTAATCTTATTAAGTTGTCAAGGTCCGGACACATTGACCTATCCAGCATATTAGTTGTTCCCTTCAGTCATTGTCGGCACTTGAAGCACCGCACACGGATTCCTTCTTTCTGACTGTGCTGTATAAGTCAAGTCCAGTATATCATATGGACCGCACTTTTCAATAGAAAATTTGGCCCGTAAATCGATTTTTCCATTCCAGACGATACTTTTACCACCTGAACCCGTAAAAGCCCAAATTGGCCCTAAAAACACTATTATAACAATAGAAAACTTAAGGCGTAAATCGGCTTTGGGATCCCAGATGATAACTTAATCAACTAAACGCAGAAAAGCCCAAATTGACCCTGAAAACACTATTAAAACAATAGAATTCGAATGCAAAAAACACCCGCTGAAATGGGCCCATTTTTCATTTACAAGCACTGAAACACCGTTCCGTGTTTCGCTTGGCAGACTACGTCCGCACCTACCCTTGCGGGCATACTACCGCTAACGCTAAAAAATGCCTAGTTATAACTTAAAGTTATATCTAAGTGCTTAGTTATGCAAAATAAGTATAGCAAAACGATCAAAATATGCGACTTTTTATAACATTTTTTGAAATTTTCCCGACATTATATATGTACCACAAAATAAAATCATTCAATCGCACTAGATTGTGCGGAAAGGCGGTTCATATGAACAAAAAAGAATATCCAAAGATTAAAGTCGATTACAGACTTGACCCATTTTTTGTAAACTGGCTTAGACAAGAATCGGCCAGTAAGGGTATACCGATGAACAAGATCATGGATCAAATTGTAGCTGAACACATGGCAAAAATCAATAGTAAGGACGGTGATAAAATTGGCATCGAAGAATAAGAACAATTCAACAGTATATCAAGTTTTGCTTGACTGTCAAAGGGTTGGTATCCCGATTGATTTTGATAAGATTACGGATGAACAAATAGAACAGGCTGACGCAATTTTTCGGTATCATCAGTATCCAGATCGAAAGCTGACTTTCATAAAAAAAGCTGCGGCCTTGTACAGCGCAGCTTTCGATTTACCATTAACAGAAGGATACATATTTGCTATTTTAGAAGCACTAATGTCCACACACAATTGTATACAAATAAGCATGGCAACATTAGCAACACTTGCGAACGTATCCAAGCCAGCAGTTAGCAATAGTATTAAAGACCTTAAACAAAAGGGATTCATCGCGGAAGTGTATCCCAGTGCAAAAAGTTCGCCAGCAGTGTACATGATCAATCCCAAGGAAGCGACCAAAGGAAAAGTATACAGTACACTGCAGCATGACTTTGATCTGTTTGCTGGTGAAGCAACAGAAATGCATGATTGGTTGTGTGAACAGTCAAAGTTTAAAGGATTAGTTATTCAAGACAACTTAAAACTTAAGGACCAGGACCGTGTCCAAAAGTATCGGGAAGCTGTCGCTGATCATAAACGTAAGGAAGTTGCTTGGCCAGAAATAACCTATACGTCTGTTTCTTCAAAATAACTAATTTTGAACCTATTATGCGGGAAAAATTTAAATTAAACAAAAATTTTCATGATGTTTTTGTTATTGATTTTGGAACAACATATTAATGTTGATAAAGAAACATAGACGTTAATTCTAAACCGCACCAAAGGATCTTCGGATCCTTTTTTTATTTGATCCGACCAGGTCCAGGGCAGGCGCCCTGGTGGGTCCAGGGTAAGACCCTGGGCGGTAAAGCTGCAAGCTTTGGGACCCGGTGGAATTGGCACGACGCGACAGCGTTGCGACAATTACCTACTGGGTAAATCTGCACAGGCTTCAGATTGGCACGAATTATTCTGAATTTTCAACGACATTATAGATGTAAGGAAAAACCAAATTTAACTAACCTAAGGAAGTGATTTTTATGGCTTATACGCTAAGTTTTCATGTGGGTGGAACTTTCCATCATGATCACAATGCACGCAGAAGCCACCCTGAACATGCCGACCTTTCCAGGCAGAATTTGAACTACAACTGGGAACGGGATCCGGGTCAATTAGTGGCTGAATCTTATAAAACTGAACTGGCTGCATATAACCAAAAACAGATCGATCAGCGTCATCCAAAGCGGCAAATTAAGGACTTATACAAGCATCTGTATAGCCTATATGATACTGCCAAAGAAAAGGATAAAGCGACAAGAACGCACAAGTATTCCAATAAGGCCAAGTGCCCGGAAAAGGAATTCATTATCCAAATTGGCGATGACGAAAACCATCCACCACACGACATATCTAACAGGATTTTAATGGACTACTGGTACGGCTTTTCTGAACGGAACCCTAACCTACTTCCAACACAATTTGCCATCCATGGTGATGAAGCTACCACACATGCCCATACAGATGTGATCCCTAAGGCTTTCCACGAAACAGGCTTAATGAAGCAGTATTCTTTTGAAAATGCTTTAAAGGAAATGGGATTTACGACCTATTTTGATAAGGATCAAGGGCGCAGGATCACGGCCTTTGAACAGTGGATGAACAGGGAACGTAATGTGCTTAAACAGATCTGCAAAGAATACGATCTGGATATCGAACCCACACGATCGGAAAGTCGCAAGTACTATCTAAGTAAGCAGGACTATATAGCCCAGGAAGAAGAACGTAAGGCCCAGGAACGCATCGCAAATATTCAAAGGTCGATAGACAAAAAGCAATCGGAACTAGCTGAACTTACTAAGATGGAACAGGATATTAAAGCCCATCTAATCACAGCACAGCAGGTCCGGGATATCCCATATAAGAAGACCCTGATTGGTGGAAAGATTACCCTTGACGAAGAAGACTTCAAGTCCTTAAAGACCACCGCAGAACGGGTTGATCAGACTGATTCCCGGGAACGCAAGATCGAACAAAGGGAACTGCACTTGGCCTGTCAAGAATCAGATTACAGGCAAAAGTTCCAGGACATAGACCGGGAACTGGATCGGTACTACAAGGAACGGACAGCGAAGACTTTGGATACCGTACTGGATTCTGTTGACAGTAGCAAAGATACCCTGAAACAATTTATCCGGGATCAAAATCTAACCCATCAATTCCAAGTTTATAGGCACCAGATCGAAGAAGAACGATTAAAAAAAACCGTAAGCAGGGATAAGTCTTTCGATGATTTTCTAGTCCGATAAGTGTCCGTGTTGAATTACCTTTTCAATAGAAAATCTGACCCGATTTTGGATTTTCCGTTATCAGGGCATAATTCTTGGCTGAAATGATTTAAAGGGCAAATTGACCCTAATTTTATTATTGTTTCAATAGAATTCAATAGAAAATTTGACCCTTAAATCGGCTTTTCTAACACAGACAGTAATTTTATCATTCAATAACAGAAAAGGCCAAATCAGGATCAAAAATGTTATTATAACAATAGTATTCAAATTGAAAAATTTATCATAGTGGTTAACCTATTTTTCCCTTATAATAAGTAATATGTAATAAGTAAGCTTCAAAAAATCCTTATTTTATGCGGGTTTTAAAGAAAATAGGTTAAGCTAGAAGACACCCATAGGGTTGTCGTGCTTAACCTATTTGCTTGCCGTAGTTAACCTATTTTTAAGCCGTCCTGACCTATTTTTGGTAATGGGTGTCTTCCTACTTAACCTATTTTGCCCGCATAACCGAAGTATGATAAGATCACAACAGATCCGGCCAGCCTTGGGATTGTTCACCCAGGGTTTTACCCTGGACCCACCAGGGCGCCTGCCCTGGACCTGGTCGGATCTAAATGAACAATGACCTGTGCTTGCCGGGATAATCAAGGGTGGATGGGCGATCGGACATCCACACCGCAGACAAGAAGCCTTAGACCTTGTTGCGAAGTATCCCAAAAGCATTCGACGGCTTCTTGCTTGCGGCGTTCCGTAGTAGTTGACCAGTTAGTCGACCAATGATCTAGGAAGTGCAGGAACGTCCTTTCTATAAGGTTTTTTTGTGCAGCTGATTGGTCCGATTCCCGCCAGCAGCTTTGCGAAAAGTTATTGTAAGGATGACAGAAAGCCCATAAATAAGGTTTCCTGTCATTTTTATTTTGTGTCCGAACAAGTTTAGCTTTAGTCGATCTAAGTCGACCTGTTTCATAGCGAAGCAAAGCTGAGCTATGAAACATTGTCAAGCATGGATAAAGCTTCTTCCTTGGTCGACTTGCGTTTGT
>JAJQAA010000064.1 GCA_021204045.1 Clostridiales bacterium | reverse complement strand
CACAGCAGATGTTCCGTCAAATGTTATTGAACGTGATGATGGCTGGAAAGGTTTTCGTATTCAAGGAGTTCTGGATTTTTCACTGATTGGTATATTGTCGAAGATTTCCACGATACTGGCGAAAGAAGGTATTTCAATTTTTGCGGTGTCAACCTACAATACTGATTATGTTCTGCTAAAAGAAGAAAACTATCAAAAGGCTTTAGACATACTCGAACAATCTGGATACAGTATAACGGCTTGACGATTTTCAGTTTATCGGTGAGTTATGGAAAGTATATAACCGTATTATCGAAAAAAGATGTTGACACCAAATGCGATACCACATATAATGGAGACAGGAAGGATTCCCGATGGCAAAATGGGAATATCTTCTTGAACATTAGCAGTTCAAGAAGCGTGAACTATTAGCACGAATATGTTCCTTGTCGAAGGATCTTAGATTTGATGAGTTACGCAAAGTGCTGGAAAGCTATGGATATGAGATGAAAGCTCCGAAGGGTGGCAGCAGTCACTATACTTTCCGAAAAGAAGGTTGTCAACCGATTACGATACCGAAGCACGAACCAATCAAGAAAGTATATGTCGAAATGGTAAAGCAGATTGTAGAGAGTGAGGCGAAGAATGATGAAGACGCTGAATGAATATATGGCGATGTCTTATCGCATGGAAATCGTAGAGGACAAGGATGAGGGCGGATATGTGATTTCTTTTCCTGACCTGCCGGGATGCCTTACTTGTGGCGAGACCGTGGAATCAGCGATGGCTAATGCTACGGATGCAAAAAAGGCATGGTTGGAGGCAGCTATTGAAGATGGAATAGAAATTCAGGAACCGGATTCTCTGGAGGATTATTCCGGACAGTTTAAGCTGCGGATTCCGCGCAGCCTGCACAGATCACTGGCGGAACATTCCAAAAGAGAGGGAATCAGCATGAATCAGTATTGCGTATATCTGCTCTCGAAAAACGATGCCATGTATGTTGGAAAATGACGAGTGTTCATGCGGCAACGCCGTGGCAACACTTTGGCAACAGGAAATCAGTAAGTCAAAATAATAGATGTAATTGAAGTAAAATCATTGTAAAATCGCAAAAAACTTAAACAAATAAAGTTAGGAACAGCGATGGACACGCCGAGTTCGAATAGACAAGAAATCCGCTGAAATGCTTGATTTTACTTGCATTCTCAGCGGATTTAATTTTTTTCGTGATGTTACAGGAGGATTTTCAGCATCATTTTTCCAGGTCTGATTGAGGCGTGATAACGGAATATCCACCCTTCTATTCGTACTACCAGTTGTCTTGATAAACGCATTATAGCAGCAGGGTGAATATGTTATTTTTCGTATAGCGCAGGCAATCATTACACAGCTGTAATCGTTTGGATTGGATTATTTGTCCAATGAAATTTTTAGTCTGTTTCGGTATAATTTAAGAAAACGAAGAGGGGCTATCTTGTTCACATAGAAAAATGCTATGGTCAGGATGCAGCAGCTTTGCCGACAGGTATTTTGACATGATGGACAAATTTCAGGATGCCTGGGAGGAAGAACTGGTGCGTACAGGTAATAATCAATGCTGGTATGAAGAGAGATGGTATGAAGAGGATCTTAAGACAGCGCTGAAGGATGCGGGTGTCGAGATTACCGTAGCAAATCTGAAAAAACTGAAGAAGCGATGTGTACATATTTTTGATGATAAATCTGTACGAAATGAGATGCTGGTGGAGATGGCAAGAAAGATGGACGGTGACAGATAGAAATCAGGAGTAAAAAAATGGTGATACAGGAATTGTTCCAGCAGGCGGAAATAGATCATGTGGAAGAAGCATATTTTTTGCAGCATACGGTTTTTGAGCCATATGAAAAGCATTCTTTAGATGAAAAAGTTGATGCAGTTATGCGGATTAAAGAATATATTCGTGAGCATATGATTCGTCTGGCAACCTGTAATATCAGCAGAGAAGAGCCGCAAACAGTTTTTATTGTCGAACTTCCGTGTGAATGTTATGAAGATAAAGGAAAGACAGAATTAACTTTGTTTTCAATATTTGATGAGGAGGCGTACCAGAAAGTACAGAGGGATTTTGCTTTATGGGGTGAGGAAAGAGAGTATTGCATCGAACGTTACGGGATTGATATGAGTAAGCCGGAATGTATCGCCGGTTATCACATAGCGAAGAAAAGCGTCGAGACGCTTGGAATTACTGAGTGTTGTGTGGAAATATTGCATGAGATTTTTACGTTTGGTTATTCAGATGAAAGCAGGAAGAAAAACATACAGGAGCTGTATGAGAGCATAAAAGAAGCGGAAGAGGATATTGCGGAAGAAAAATTATATTCGTATGAAGAAGTGTTTGAACAGTTGTGGGAGGAAATGCTGAAGGATTGTAAGAATACTGATGAAAGAGAACACATGCTCCTGAAAAGAGAATATGAAAGTAAAGTTAAGGAAATAGAACGCCGGTACATGCAGGAGATTATGGAAGCCAATCATAAGAAAATAATTGCGTTAATCAGAGAAGAGTATGGCATGGAGAGCATATTGTGAGGTGTCATATGGATGAATATGATTTTTAGAATTAAAATCCACGAAAAAATCCTTATGTAGACAGATTAAGAGTAAGGACATCTTTTAAATGCTGTATGATTGATGCAAGGAACAGAGGTGGGAGATATGGGTAGTGAAAACAGATTGCATTTTCTGATTGACTATGAGAATGTAAGGGAAGCGGGTCTGGACGGCGTGGAGCACTTGCAGGATGCGGATATTCTTACGATCTTTTTCAGCACTGCCTGTAAAAATATCTCTAGAAAAATGATGGATTACATTTGGCAGTCTGGCTGTGAATTTTACGCGTGCAAATTGAAAAATACCGGGAAAAATGCATTGGATTTTTATATTGCTACCTGCGTTGGCGAACTGCTTGGAGCAGGTTTTTCCGGAAAGATAATTATCGTTAGCAGAGATAAGGAATATGGTGCGGTGAGGGATTATTGGATGGGACAGGGTATTTCTTCGGATCGGATATTGCGGAGCCCCTCTGTGAAAGCAGGCATCATTTCTTCCAATGAAAACAGCCTTCGACAGAAGCGGATCGCTGTGGAATCCGCTCAGATTAGTATTGAAAATGAGTATGTGAGATACCAGGAGCGCCAACGCATGAAATACAGGCTGGAGACCATATTTCACGGTACAGAATACGAGGAAAAACTTGTAAAAATCTGTGAACTGGCAGAGATGAAGCGAAAGCCAAAGGATCTGTACATCGGATCGTTAAAACGCTTCGGGAGAACGGATGGGACAAAGATATACAGATACCTGAAGCAGGCTGATGTGAGCGCGTGATTATATTTTGAAAAAGGGCAGAGGTGAATGCGATGTATCCGGAATATCCCAATATTGATTTAGAGGAAACAGGTCGTCACATACAGAATGTGATCCGAAAGGCCGGATATTCAGTGCGCGAAGTTCAGGAATATCTGCACCTATCCTGTCCGCAGCCCATCTATCGGTGGTTCAGAGGACAGATTCTGCCATCCTTGAATCATATGTATGCACTTAGTCTGCTGTTGCATGTGCATATGGAGGACTTGCTTGTCGCGAAAGGTGAGAAACCGCAGGAATGTACAATAGACAGTATACAGGAGAATCAGAAGAGACGGCTTCTCCTGTATTGTCACGTCCTTTGTGATGTGGCGTAACTGTCACGAATGCCGGGCAAAAAACGACGGCTTTACTGAAATTCCGTGTCTTACCAGATTGAATGAGATAAATCAATTTGGTAAGGAATTTGTTATGGAAACAGAAATAAGCATTTTTGCAAGGAGGCTACTCTAAGACAGGAGAGAACAAACATGAAGACGATACATGTAGTGGCTGCGGTTATCCGACATGAAAACAAAATCTTCGCGACGCAGCGCGGATACGGAGAATTTAAGGATGGCTGGGAATTTCCCGGCGGGAAGGTTGAACCGGGTGAAACGCCGAGGGAAGCACTTGTGAGAGAAATAGAGGAAGAATTGGACACAGTTATAGAGGTGGGAGAAGAGGTCGCAAAGGTCGAGTATGATTATCCTGCGTTTCATTTGTCAATGGACTGCTTTTGGGCGGAAATTGTTTCGGGAAATCTGGTGCTGAGGGAACATGAAGCTGCCAGATGGCTTTCAGAAGATGAACTGTACAGTGTGGAATGGCTCCCGGCGGATCAGGAGTTGATTGGAAAAATTGAACAGGTTTTGCAGCGCGCGGAGAGAGTGTGTTAACAGTTTGATTTTTAATAGTATATTATGTGAAACGGAGTGTAATCATGTACGAACTTATACAGATTTCCGGCCAAAGTTATTATATCCAAAGCCCTGCAAAGATCGGGCTCGTAAAGCTAAATGACACGGACGTGTGCTTGATTGACAGTGGAAACGACAAGGATGCGGGTCGAAAAGTCCGGCAGATTTTAGATAAAAATGGCTGGCATCTGACAGCGATTTACAATACCCATTCGAATGCGGATCATATCGGTGGAAACAGGTATCTGCAGGCTCAGACAAAATGCAAAATTTACGCTCCGGGGATTGACTGCGACTTTACCAGGCACCCCATTTTGGAACCATCTTTTTTATATGGAGGGTATCCCTGTAAAGACTTGAGACATAAATTCCTTTTGGCGCAGGAGAGTGACGCGGAATTTCTGACAGAAGATGTTTTGCCGGACGGTTTTGAGATGATTCCTCTGCCTGGACATTTTTTTGATATGGCTGGTTTCCGGACGCCGGATGATGTGGTGTATCTTGCCGATTGCCTGTCGAGTCGGGAGACACTGGATAAATATCAGATTGGGTTTATTTATGATGTTGACGCTTATCTGAAAACGCTGGAAATGGTAAAGTCGTTGACGGCCAGAATGTTTGTTCCGGCGCATGCGGAAGCGACAGCGGACATCAAAGAGCTGGCACAATATAATATAGATAAGGCGCGCAAGATTAGCGGAAAAATTGTTGCCATCTGCGAGAAACCGGTTTGTTTTGAACGCATTTTGCAGCGATTATTTGATGAATATTGCCTGACAATGAATTTTGAGCAATATGTTCTTGTGGGCAGTACCGTTCGTTCCTATCTTGCATGGTTAAAGGATAGCGGAAAACTGGATGTCTGTTTTGAAAATAATATGCTGCTCTGGAAGCAGGCCGGGTGAGGGTTCGATGGATACAAGATGTAATATGATCATGATTAAGGGCGAGATAAAGACAGCGGAGATACAATCATGCCGGTATCATGAAGATACAAAAAAGATGGATGTTATGTTTCACAATGGGAAAACGTATTCCTATGCGGCTTCCAATGTGGAGTGGCTGAAAGAACCGGAACATTTCCATCCGGAGAGCTACCGTATTAGTAAAAAAGGCCGGAAATTTTCTGATATTGCGGATATCTATGTGTTCAAAGGCACAGAGGAATCGTACTGGCATATTTGTTTTGCGGATGGCAGGGAAAGAGATTATCGCCGCAGTGATTTAAATATTGTGGAATCCTGCCTTGATGACAGTCATTGTGCAAATGTGTTTGAATATATAAAGCAGATTGCGGATTTGAGTGACATCAAAAACGAAGTGACCGGCGAGAAATTATTGCCTAAGAGATTTCAAACAATATCATTTGTGGGCAATGATGTGGCATTGGCCAGGTATTTAAATCCATCGTCATTAAAAACTGAGAAGACAGAGCGTGATTTTACTCCGATCTTCCCGTTCGGGTGCAATAACAGCCAGTACAAGGCGGTAAAACACGCGATGGAGAACCAGATCAGCGTAATCCAGGGGCCTCCGGGAACCGGAAAAACGCAGACGATATTAAATATTATCGCCAATATATTAATGCAAGAGAAAACGGTACAGGTCGTATCGAACAATAATTCAGCGACAGAAAATGTGTATGAGAAGCTATCTTCCGTGAAATATGGTTTGGGATTTATCGTCGCGACATTAGGAAATTCGGAAAACAAGAAACGATTCATTGAGCATCAGAATCCGGTTTATCCGGATTTTTCATCGTGGAAAGCGGAAAAAGATCCGAAGGTGGAAGAAGATCCGGAGGCTATGGAAAAAGACATAGCGGAGCAGTCGCGTCGCCTGAAAACGGTTTTTGACCAACAGGAAAGGCGGGCCTGTTTGAGACAGGAACGTTCCCGGTTGGTCACAGAACAGGAATATTTCAATGAATATGTAAAAAAATCGGATGTTAATACAAACGAAATAAAGTTAAAGAAGCAGCTGAAATCCAGCTCCTGGATGCAGTTATGGCAGGAGTGCCAGTTGATTGCGGAAAGGGAAGGGACAATCGGATTCTGGTTTAAAATCAAAGCCTTTTTCCAATATGGCATGGCTGACTGGAATTTTTATAAGCAGGATATTACAAAGATTATTACTGCCTTTCAGGCAATGTATTATCGCACAAGGCTGACAGAGCTGTCTGCGGAGATCGAAGCTATCGAGAAACAATTAAACAGCGCCGATAAGGATCTGCTTGAGGATTTCTGTAATCAGTCGATGGCTGTACTAAAAGACAAACTGGCAGTAAAGTATGGAAAAAATGATGCTCGGAAAATATTCAGCGAAGAGAGTTTATGGCAGGAACCGGATAATGTTCTGGAAGAGTATCCGGTCATATTAAGTATGACATTTTCGTCAAGAAGCAGCCTGAATCCGGACGTGGTATATGATTATCTGATTATGGACGAAGCGTCACAGGTTGATATTGCGACCGGCGCGCTGGCTCTTTCCTGTGCGAGAAATGTGGTTATCGTAGGAGATACCAGACAGCTTCCCAACGTTGTTACGGATGATATAAAAGTCAGGGCAACGGAAATATTTGACTGTTTCGATCTGAATGAGGGATATCGGTTTACAAAGAGTTTCCTGCAGTCCATTCTGGATGTCATGCCGGATGTTGCGCAGACATTATTGAGGGAACATTACCGGTGTCATCCCAAGATAATTAACTTCTGCAATCAGAAATTTTACCGCGGCGAGCTGATTATAATGACAACGGATAAAGGTGAAAAAGACGTTCTGTCGGTTGTAAAAACAGTCGTTGGGAATCATGCGCGCAATCATTACAGCCAGCGTCAGATAGATGTCATAAAAAAAGAAATCATACCAAAATATGTTGAAGATCCGCAGGAAACCGGAATTATAGCGCCATACAGAAACCAGGTGGAGGCGCTGAACAGAGAGATAACGGATATTGATGCTGCTACTGTACATAAGTTTCAGGGGAAGGAAAAAGACAATATCATTATCTCAACGGTGGATGACGAAATATCAGATTTCGCGGATGATCCGTATCTGATTAATGTCGCCGTATCGCGGGCAAAAAAGAAACTGATGCTGGTCGTGACGGGAAATGAACAACCGAAAGAACGCAATATTACGGATCTGATCGATTATATTCAATACAATAATTTTGAGGTTGCCGAGAGCAGGATATATTCTGTTTTCGATTATTTATATAAACAGTATACCGAGGAACGGATCGCGTATTTAAAGAAACACAGGAAGATATCCGAATACGACTCGGAGAATCTGATGTATTCCCTGATAGAGGACATACTCTCCGATAATACATATTCGAGTCTGGACGTCGTTTGCCATTTCCCGTTGAATATGTTGATTAAGGAGCCGGAAACATTAGAGGAACAGGAACGTCAGTATGCGATGAATCCGGCGACGCATCTGGACTTCCTAATCTATAACAGGATCGGTAAGAAACCTGTGCTGGCGGTTGAGGTAGACGGATATGAATACCACAAGAAGGACTCGATTCAGGCCTCAAGAGATCGGATGAAGGATCACATTATGGATCAGTATGGGATTCCGTTACTGAGATTTCGGACGAACGGAAGCGGCGAAAAAGAAATGATTATGGAGACGCTGGAGAAACTGGTCGGATAGAAAAATGATTATGAAGACACAGGAAAACCAGGCGGATAAAAGGGATAAGACGGCTTGAAAATTCCGGCCGTCTTATCCAGATTATCGTTTTTTGTTTTTTTATTTCTCCAGGCTCTTCATCGTCGGAAACAGGAGCACGTCCCGGATCGCGGGTGAATTTGTAAACAGCATCACCAGCCGGTCGATCCCGTAACCGATACCGCCGGTCGGCGGCATGCCGATCTCGAGCGCGTTCAGAAAGTCCTCATCGGTCGTGTTGGCTTCCTCGTTGCCGGCGGCCAGCTCGGCCTCCTGAGCCTTAAAGCGTTCCCGCTGGTCGATCGGATCGTTTAACTCGGAGTAGGCGTTGCACATTTCGCGGCCATAGATGTAGAGTTCAAAACGTTCCACCTGCTCGGGATGGTCCGGTTTGCGCTTGGTAAGCGGTGAGATCTCGACCGGGTGATCCATGACGAAGGTCGGCAGAATCAGATGCTCCTCGACGAATTCCTCGAAAAACAGATTGATAATATCGCCGCGCACATGGCGTTCTTCATAATGAACCTCTTTCTCATCCGCAAGGCGTTTGGCCTCTTCTGTCGTCGTTATCTCATTAAAATCAATGCCGGTGTATTTTTTGATCGCGTCGATCATCGTCAGGCGCTCGAATGGCTTGCCCAGGTCGATTTCGGCGTCCGCGTAGGGGATTGTAGTTGTGCCGCAGACCTCGTTGGCAATATGGCGGAACATATTTTCCGTCAGATCCATCATGCCATTGTAATCTGTATAAGCCTGATAGAGCTCCATCAGCGTGAATTCCGGATTGTGGCGGGTATCCAGACCCTCGTTGCGGAAAACGCGGCCAATCTCATAGACGCGTTCCATGCCGCCGACAATCAGGCGTTTCAAATAGAGTTCGAGAGAGATACGGAGCTTGACGTCTTCGTCCAACGCGTTGTAATGCGTCTCAAACGGCCGCGCCGCGGCGCCGCCGGCGTTGGCTACCAGCATCGGCGTTTCTACCTCAAGGAAACCGAGTCCGTCGAGATAACGGCGGATGCAGCTGATAATACGGGAACGCGCGACGAAGGTTTTGCGAACCTCCTCATTCATAATCAGATCGGTGTAGCGCTGACGATAGCGCATATCCGTATTTGTCAGGCCGTGGTATTTTTCCGGAAGGATCTGCAGGCTCTTGGACAGGAGCGTCAGTTCGTGGGCATGAATGGAAATTTCGCCCATTTTTGTGGTAAAGACAATGCCCTTGACGCCGACAATGTCGCCGATGTCCATGCGCTTGAAATCCCGGTAAGCCTTCTCGCCGAGATCATCCCGGGCGACATAGCACTGGATGTGTCCTTTCAGATCCTGCACATCGCAGAAGGAAGCCTTGCCCATTACGCGCTTGGACATCATGCGCCCCGCGATGCTGACTTCTTTGCCTTCCCAGTTTGCGTAGTTGTCTTTTACGTCCGTGCTGTGGACGGTCACATCGTATTTGGTGATCCGGAACGGATCCTTCCCGGATGCCTGAAGCTCTGCGAGCTTCTCACGCCGCACCTTCAAAAGCTGATTGATATCCTGTGTTTGCTGTTGTCCCGTCATCGTAAGCTCCTTCTATGACACTCTCTGAATTTCCAGTACCTTATACTGAATGACGCCGGCCTGCGTTTCCACGTCGACAACGTCTCCCACGCCCTTGCCGATCAGCGCCTTGCCGACCGGAGACTCATTGGAAATCTTATTTTGCAGGCTGTTGGCTTCGGTCGAACCGACAATCCGAAACTCCATTTCCTCATCAAAATCGACATCGTATACTTTTACGCGGCAGCCGATGTTGATCTTGTCAAGATCGATCTCATCCTCATCGATCACTTCGGCATTTTTCAGGAGCTTTTCCAGTTCCTCGATCCGCAGCTCGATGTCGCGCTGCTCGTCTTTCGCAGCGTCGTATTCCGCGTTCTCGGACAGATCTCCCTGCTCTCTGGCTTCCTTGATCTTCTGGGCGACCTCGCGTCGGCGGTTTACCTTTAGATCCTGTAGTTCATCTTCGTATTGCTTTAACCCCGCATAAGTCAAAATATGTTTCTTCTCTGCCATTATTACTTCTTCCCTTTCCCTTTACTACTTTCATGGCTCGTTGCATTCCCAACATTATATCCCAAAGGGTATCGCTTGTCAAGCTGTTCGCGCGGCCTTCGCAAACCTCGCAGCCCGCTCTTTTCCTGCCTTTTTTCTATCCAAATCGTTTTTCGAGCGCTGCGATTCCCTGGTATAGCGCCGCGGAGAGTACGCAGAGGATCACGATACTCATCATCACCAGATCGAGCTTGAAAACCTGACTTCCATAGATAATGAGATATCCCAGCCCCTGCTGGGCTGCCAGGAATTCGCCGATAATGACGCCTACCAGGCAGAGGCCGATATTGACCTTCATGTTGCTGATGATCAGCGGTATGGAGCCGGGAAGCAGTATTTTGGTCATCACGTCGCGGCGGCTGTCGCCGAGCGAGTAGATCAGCCGGATTTTGTCTGGATCCATGCCACGAAAGCCGTTGTAAAGCGTGAGAATGGAGCCGAACAGAGCGACGGAAACGGCCGCGACGACGATTGTGCGTACGTGATTGCCCAGCCAGACAATCAGAATCGGCGCCATCGCGGATTTTGGAAGACTGTTCAGCATGACCAGGTACGGGTCCAGAACCCTAGCGAGGCTGTCAAAAAACCACAGAAGCATTGCGGCTGCCAGAGCCAGCGCCACCACAAGCGTAAAGCTTACCAGCGTTTCCAATAGTGTTATCCCGATATGGGCAAAGATTGACCGGTCCGCTGCCATGCCCCAAAAACAGAAGAAAACTCTTGACGGAGAGCTGAAAATGAAATCATCAATGATTTCCAGTCTCGCGCAGAGTTCCCAGACAGTGAGCAGCAGCACCAGCAGTATGGCACGGCAGGCTGTTACGTTTCTTTTGCGAAGCATTTCTTTGGCAATATATTGTTGCTGCGCCGCCGTCCCCGGCGGCGGGGTATTCCTTCCCATATGCGTTCCTCCTGACACGGACAATGTCCGTCCTGATAGTTTATCATATGCAGGAATCCGCGTTAGGGTCAAACGCATACCACCGGGCGTATTTTGTCCAACACAGTCAGAACATGGCCAGAGCACAGTCCGGGTACAGTCAGAGTACAGGCAAGACACAGTCAGAAAAAGTTCATTCCAGAGCATTGTCCGAAATTAACGCCAGGACGATACCGCCGTCTCCGGCGTACATTGTGGCGACTCCGGCGGTTTCGGTGATGATGATTTCCCGGTAAGCGCCGCGGCGAAGCAGCTCCTTTTGTATCTGCAGGGCGCGGTCGGGGCAGTTGCAGTGGGCGATCACGGCGTGGCATTGCGCAGGATCCCCGGCTTCGCGCAGCGCAAGGTCGCACATGTAGGAATAAGCCCGGTTCAGGCCGCGGGCCTGGCCGCGCTTGACGATCACGCCGTGGTCGCCGGCCATCACCGGTTTGATGTTCAGCGAAGTAGCAAAGAATGCCTGCAGGCCGGTAAGACGCCCGTTTTTGCGCAGCGGTTCGAGGGAATCAATGACAAAATAGGTCTTTTGCCGGTCGCGCATGGTCAGGATCTGTTCCGAGACTTCCGGAAACGACAATCCCTGTTCGCAGAGCCGCTCAATTGCCAGCGCCAGTTCTACCTGGCCGGAGGAGGCGGACTCGGAATCAAGGACAAGGATATTTTTCGGCCCATGTTCCTCCTCATAAAGCTCTTTGCCAAGTCTGGCGCTGTTATAGGAGCCGCTCAGATGACTGGAAAGCGTGATGACATAGACGTCGTCCTCCTCACATTCGTAGGCCTGTTTGAAGGTCTCCGGTGACGGGCAGGCGCTGCGCGGGCAGGAAGGACTCTCCGCGAGCATGCGGATAAATGCCTGCTGGTCGAACGTATCGTCATCAATCACGGTGTGATCATCTATATGGAGTGTCAGCGGGATCCTCCGGAAATGAGGATTCCTTTTTTGTTCATCCGTCAGATCGAGGCAGCTGTCGCCGATAATCCGGTAACTCATACATTCCTCCTGGAAGTTGTAGTTTAAACCGTAAGGGTTTCTGAATACGGTTGGAAGGTTGCATTTGAAACCGTAAAGGTTTCTGGATACAGGCTGAATATTGTTCTCTAAATAACATGGTTTTGATTACTACTTATTATAGCAGATATTCTTAAAATTACAACGACGAACAGAAGACTTTTATTTTTGACCATATCGTGATATAATCTCTGCGGTATCAATGTCGGCGGAGGAAGCGGGCAATAGTCGCGTCCCGGACAAGCCGCAGGGAGGAAGGAACCAGTTATGTTTTTGAAAACGATGGACGCTCCGATTGGCAGGAATGATCCCTGCTGGTGCGGCAGCGGCGCCAAGTACAAGAAATGTCATTATGAGTTTGATCAGAAGATTGAGAGCTTCCGGCAGCGGGGCGCGCTTGTCCCGTCGCGGAAGATGATCAAAAATCCAGTGCAGGTTGCGGCGATCCGGGAGAGCGCGAAGATCAACATCGCGATCCTTGACTATGTCGCGGAGCACATTCATGCGGGGGTGACGACGGAAGAGATCGACCAGTGGGTGCATGAGCAGACGGTTCTGCGCGGCGGGATCCCGGCTCCGCTGAATTTTGAAGGATTCCCCAAGAGCGTCTGTACATCGGTGAATGAGGAGGTCTGTCACGGTATTCCATCGCCGGATGTGGTGCTGCGCGAGGGAGATATTATCAATGTCGACGCGTCGACCATTCTGGACGGATATTATTCGGATTCGTCGCGGATGTTCTGCATCGGCGAGGTTTCCCCGGAGAAACGGCGCCTGGTGGAGAAGACAAAGGAGAGCATAAGCGTTGGTCTGCAGCAGGTAAAGCCCTGGGGATTTTTGGGAGATATGGGCCAGGCCATTCATGATTTTGCCCGGGAAAACGGCTACAGCGTCGTGCGCGAGATCGGCGGACACGGGGTCGGTCTGGAGTTCCATGAGGATCCGTGGGTGAGTTATGTATCCCGCCGCGGTACGGAAATGCTGATGGTGCCGGGTATGATGTTCACTATAGAACCGATGATCAACATGGGAAAGGCGGACATTTTTGTTGATGACGATAATGGCTGGACGGTATATACCGAGGACGGCAAGCCATCGGCCCAGTGGGAAATCCAGGTGTTGATTACGGAGACCGGGTACGAGATTATTTCCTATTAATGTATTGTTAGATTGATATTGAGCGTTGCTTCTATATTAAAATTACATAGTTTCCGGTATATCGGATCGCGCCGGGTAGCCATATTCTGTGCAGGATGTGGCTGCCCGGTTTTTATGGTGTCAGGATTGTGAACGTGCAAAATACGGCGTAATCCATGGCATTTTTTTAATGAAAAAAATATGCGATATACTTGACTTTCCATTTTGGTTAGTGTATACTAACTGACGTTAGCGAGAGCTAACCCAACAACCAGAGATGCTTTGCAGGAAAGAAGGGACGTATGATGCCGTTATCCATGGCTGCGACAAATGTGCCGAGCACGATCGTTAAGGTAGGCGGAAAAGAGGAAACTCATCGCTTTCTGGAAAATCTTGGTTTTGTGCCGGGGGCAGTGGTGACCGTCGTTTCGGTCGTCGGAGGCAATCTGATTGTCAACATCAAGGAATCACGTGTGGCGATCGGCAGAGACATGTCGAACAAGATTCTGGTTAACTGAAGGAGGAATGGGAATGAGGACATTGCGGGAAGTGCCTGTCGGCGAGACCGTAAAGGTCGTAAAGCTGACAGGGGAAGGTCCGGTTAAGCGCCGGATCATGGATATGGGGATCACAAAAGGCGTGGAGATTTATGTGCGCAAGGTAGCGCCGCTGGGCGATCCGGTGGAGATCACGGTTCGGGGCTACGAGCTGTCGGTTCGTCGGGCGGACGCGCAGATGATTGAGGTTGAATAGTTGGAAGGATTGCGGAAAGCGAACCTGAGGAGGAGAAATTAAAATGGCAATTACAATTGCGTTGGCAGGGAATCCGAACAGCGGCAAGACGACGTTGTTTAACGCGTTGACCGGTTCCAACCAGTATGTGGGAAACTGGCCGGGCGTGACCGTGGAGAAAAAACAGGGCAAGCTGAAAAAATCCTTTATAAAGGATGGGAACGATGATGTAGTGATCATGGATCTCCCGGGAATTTATTCCCTTTCTCCCTATACCCTGGAGGAAGTGGTAGCGAGAAAATACCTGATCGAGGAGAGACCGGACGCCATCCTCAATATCGTGGACGGCACCAACATTGAGCGCAACCTGTATCTGAGCACGCAGGTGCTGGAACTGGGTATCCCGGTGGTTATGGTTGTAAACATGATCGACCTGGTGGAAAAGAACGGTGACAAGATCCATCTTGACAAGCTGAGCAAAAAGCTGGGTTGTCCGGTGGTGGAGATTTCCGCACTGAAGGGAACCGGTCTGGAAGCGGCGGTCGAGAAGGTGCTTGCTGCTTCAAAGCAGAAGGCACAGGCGCCGGTACATAAATTCGCCGCTGAGGTAGAAGATGCGGTGATTGCTGTCGAAGATAAGCTGGGCGATGAGATCCCGGAGGCACAGAAGCGTTTCTTCGCGATCAAACTTCTTGAGAGAGACGATAAAATCGGCGGACAGTTGCGGACAGTGCCCGACGTCGAGACGAAGATCGCGGCGCTCGAAAAGGCGATGGACGACGATACAGAGAGCATCATCACCAATGAGCGTTATTCCTACATTTCTTCTATTATTGACGAATGCTGCACAAAAAAGAATAAGGGCGGTCTAAGCCTTTCCGACAAGATCGACCGCATTGTGACGAACCGCATTCTGGCGCTGCCGATTTTTGCGGTGGTCATGTTTATTGTCTATTATGTTTCCGTGACCACGGTGGGCGGTATCGCGACCGACTGGGCCAACGACGGTGTGTTCGGCGACGGCTGGTATCTGGCCGGTATCGGCCGCGGCGAGTTCGACGAAGCCGACGGTGAGTACGGCGACGCGATGACGGTTGTGAGCGCGTTTGTCGATGAATCGGGCAATGTGGAGCTGGCGGAGCTGCTTGACGATGAGGCGGAAGAGTATGATGCCGAAGCGGCGCTGGCGGGTCTGCAGGCATTCGCGGCGACCGTGGACGAGGGCGCGGAGGTGACCTACATCGTGGAGGATGAGGAAACCCTGGCAACCGAGGAAGAGACGGCGAGCGGCGCGGATTTTGCGGATGCGGTGGAAGTACTGGCGGCCTACGGCTGCGAGGCGCCGGATCCGGCAAATTACGGCATCTGGATTCCCGGTATTCCGGTATTCATTGAATCCGTCCTGGCCGCGGCAGGCGTGACGGACGGCCCGCTGTACGGAGTGATTATGGACGGCATCGTGGCCGGCGTGGGCGCGGTTCTTGGTTTTGTACCGCAGATCTTGATTCTGTTTATTTTCCTGGCTTTCCTGGAGGGCTGCGGTTATATGGCACGTATCGCGTTTATCATGGACCGCATTTTCCGCAAATTTGGTCTTTCCGGCAAGTCCTTCATTCCGATGCTGATCGGGTCGGGCTGCGGTATTCCCGGTATCATGGCGTCCCGTACGATCGAGAATGACCGTGACCGCAAGATGACGATTATCACGACAACTTTTATCCCCTGCGGAGCGAAGCTTCCTTTCATCGCGATGGTAGCCGGAGCGATTTTTGACGGCGCGCCGTGGGTGGCTCCGTCGGCTTACTTCCTTGGTATCGCGGCGATCATTGTCTCTGGTATTATGCTCAAAAAGACCAGGCTTTTCGCGGGCGATCCGGCTCCGTTTGTCATGGAACTGCCGGCTTATCATCTGCCGACGATCGGAAGCGTCCTGCGCAGCATGTGGGAGCGCGGTTCTTCCTTCATTAAGAAAGCGGGTACGGTTATCCTGCTTTCCACAATCCTGATTTGGTTCCTGACGTTCTTCGGCTTTGTGGACGGCGCGTTCACGATGCTTGAGGAGGATCAGATCGACTGCAGCATTCTCGCGATGATAGGAAGTGCGGTCAGCTGGATTTTCATCCCGCAGGGCTGGGGACACTGGCAGGCGACGGTGGCTTCGATCACCGGCCTGATCGCGAAGGAAAATATTGTCGGCACGCTGGGTATCATTTACAGCACTGGAGAGGGCAGCGTATATGCCACTATGGGCGCATCCTTCACGGCTGTCAGCGGTTACGCGTTCCTTGCGTTCAACCTGCTGTGTGCTCCCTGCTTCGCAGCGATGGGCGCTATCCGCAGAGAGATGAACAATACGAAATGGTTCTGGGTCGCGGTCGGTTATCAGTGCGGTTTCGCCTATCTGGTATCGCTGGTGATTAACCAGATTGGTATGCTGTTGACCGGACAGGGCTTCGGCATCCTCACAATTGTTGCTTTCGCGGTGATTGTTCTGTTTGTTTACCTGCTGGTTCGTCCGTATAAGGAGAGCGATACGCTGGTGATGGATTACCGGAGCGTCGCCAAGGCAGGCTGAGTTCTGGCAAAATAAAATGATCGGAGAGCCTGCATCTGTGTGCGGGCTTTCCGTTTTGAATGATATCTGAAACAGTATGATGATCCGGATTTTTGACCTCAATAATTAACAATTACGGGAGGTGCGTGACGATGGGCACAATCGTGGTGCTGGCGGTTTTGATCCTGATTGTGGCGCTGGCGGTGCGGAGCATGGTACGCGACAAGAAAGCGGGACGTTCGCCAATCTGCGGCGGAAGCTGTAAGGACTGCGGCGGACATTGCCACTATGCGGGTTCACAGACGGGCGGAGAGGAGAAGCATGGGTAGCGCGATTATTTTTGTTGTTCTGATTTTAATTGTGGTGCTGGCGCTGAGAGGATCGCGGAAACACTTCCGCGGAGAGGGCGGCTGCTGCGGTGGCGGCGACGACATCAAAAAGAGTGATATTCCGGTGAAAAAGCTGTCCGGCGAAAAGCTTGGCGAAAAGACCGTTTCGATCACCGGTATGCGCTGCGAGGGCTGTGTGCTCAGCGTGACAAAGGCGATCAACCGCATCGAGGGCGCGTCGGCTGACGTGAGCCTGAAAAAGAAGCGGGCGATTGTCTCCTATGATCGCGAAATCTCGGATGAGGATATCCGGGCGGCGGTGGAGAGGGCCGGGTATAAGGTGAATGGGATCAGCGGCTGAAAGACGATCTGAGCTCCTGACGTTCGGAGAAAAGTGCAGAAGATGAAAACCATAAAAAATATATGTGGAAAACGTGTGGGGAGGATGCCATTTCCTGGTACCTTCCCCACATTGCCGCAAATATAAAATGCGTCTGATAGGAATCGAACCTACGCACGCGGCTCCGGAGGCCACTGCTCTATCCACTGAGCTACAGACGCATCTCCCATATCTTACTATATTTTGGGGTGAAATGCAAGAACAAATTATTGTTACCGAGAATTATTAGCACTCATTTTTAATGAGTGCTAATTTTTTATTGACTTTTTTTGTCTGTGGTATTAAAATACCTTCCATAGGCATTTGACAGGATCGATGAAGACGGACGAGGCCTGAGAATGGTCAGTGAAACCCGTCTTAGGCCGCAGAATCAAAGCAGAAAGGAAGAATGATTTTATGAGCGAGAAATCAGGAAATTTGTCAATTAACAGCGAAAACATATTTCCCATTATCAAGAAGTGGCTGTACAGCGACCATGATATTTTTTACCGTGAGCTGGTCTCCAACGGCTGTGACGCGGTTACTAAATTGAAAAAGCTGGAACTAATGGGTGAGTATACACGGCCGGAGGATCTGGAGTACAAGATTCAGATTGACGTTAACCCGGATGAGAAGACGATTACGGTGACGGATAACGGCATCGGTATGACGGCAGAGGAAGTCGAGGAATACATCAATCAGATCGCCTTCTCCGGCGCGCAGGATTTCCTGGAGAAGTATAAGGATAAGGCCAATGAGGATCAGATTATCGGTCATTTCGGCCTTGGCTTCTATTCCAGTTTCATGGTGGCGGATAAGGTGACGATCGATACGCTTTCCTACAAAGAAGGCGCGACCGCGGTACACTGGGAGTCCGAGGGCGGCCTGACCTTCTCCATGAAGGAAGGCGACCATGCGACACAGGGTACGTCGATTACCCTGTATCTGAATGAGGACAGTTATGAGTTTTCCAACGAGTACCGCGCGCGCGAGGTGCTGGAGAAATACTGTTCCTTCATGCCGCTCCCGATTTTCCTGACCAATGTCAAGGCAGAGCCGCAGTACGACACGATCGACAAGGAAGAGCTGACGGGGAAGGATACGATCATTGAGACCGTACTGGAACCGGCGAAGACGGAAGAAAAGGAAAATGAAAACGGCGAGAAGGAGACCGTCGAGGTGGAGCCGGCGAAGGAGCGCTACAAGATTCTGCGCCGCCCGGTGCCGCTCAACAATACATCCCCGCTGTGGAACAAGCATCCCAACGAGTGTACTGAGGAAGAGTACCGCGAGTTTTACCGCAAGGTATTTATGGATTTCAAGGAGCCGCTGTTCTGGATTCATCTGAACATGGATTATCCGTTCAACCTCAAGGGCATCCTTTACTTCCCGAAGATCAATACGGAGTATGACAGCATTGAGGGGACGATCAAGCTCTACAACAATCAGGTGTTTATTGCCGACAATATCAAAGAAGTAATTCCGGAATTCCTTATGCTCCTAAAGGGCGTGATCGACTGCCCGGATCTGCCGCTGAACGTATCGCGCAGCGCTCTGCAGAACGACGGTTTTGTCAAAAAGATTTCCGATTACATCACCAAAAAGGTGGCGGACAAGCTCACGGGCATGTGCAAGACCGACCGGGAAAATTACGAGAAGTACTGGGATGATATTGCTCCGTTCATCAAGTTCGGCTGCTTGAAGGATGATAAATTCTGCGAGAAGATGAACGATTACATCCTGTTCAAAAATATTGATAGCAAGTACCTGACTTTGAAAGATTGCCTGGAGGAGAACAAGGAAAAGCACGAGAACACGGTATTTTATGTGACCGATGAGAAGGAACAGAGCCAGTACATCAACATGTTCCGCAAGGAGGGGCTGGACGCGGTGGTTCTGCCGCACAACATCGACAGTCCGTTTATCAGCCATCTGGAGCAGAAAAACGAAAATCTGAAATTCCTGCGCATTGATGCGGATTTAAACGATACCTTTAAGGAAGAAGTCAGCGAGGATGACGAGACGTTTAAAGAAAATTCCGAAAAGCTGACGGATATCTTCAAGAAGGCGCTGAACAACGATAAGTTGACGATTCGTGTAGAGAAGCTCAAGGACGACGCGATTGCTTCCATGCTGACGGTTTCCGAGGAGAACCGCCGCATGCAGGATATGATGAAAATGTACAATATGTACGGAATGGATCCGTCGATGTTCGGCGGAGCAGGCGAGACGCTGGTGCTCAACGCCAACCACAAACTCGTACAGTATGTGCTGGAGCACGGTGAGGGCGAGAACACCGCGAAATTCTGCGAACAGCTCTACGATTTGGCGCTGCTGGCGCACGGCTCGCTGACGCCGGAGCGGATGACCGCGTTTATCACGCGCAGCAATGAGCTGATGATGATGCTGGCGTAGGATGATTTCATTGACTTGGATTCCAATATTATAAAATCGAATGTGCAGGCCGCTCTCCGGGTGAGTGACCTGCGCATTTTCGGGTGCGCCTGATGTCAGGCGTTGTATTTATTCTTGATTTGCTTCTCTTAGACGCGTGCGATCCCTTCCTCGATCGCCGTATCGGCGACGGCTTTCGCGACGACATCGGCGACAGCTTTATTTAAGGGTGAAGCGATGATGTTGTTCGGAGCGAGCTGGTCGTCGGGAATCATGCTGGCGATGGCGTAGGATGCTCTTTGCTTCATTAATTCGGTGATTTCTCTGGCGCGCATGGCAAGCGCTCCCTTAAAGACGCCGGGGAACACAAGCACGTTGTTGATCTGGTTCGGGAAATCCGAGCGGCCCGTGCCGACGACGGCCGCGCCGCCGGACAGGGCTTCTTCCGGCATAATCTCAGGTACGGGGTTGGCCATGGCGAAGACGATGCCGTTGTTCATCGAGGCAACCATCTCCTTCGTCACAAGATTGGGCCGGGAAACGCCGATGAACGCGTCCGCTCCGCGCAGGGCGTCAGCGAGTGTGCCGTGTTCCTTGTCACGGTTGCTGATATGGGAGATTTCCTCCTGACCGGGATTCAGTCCCTGATCACCCTCACAGATGATACCGTTGATATCGCACATGATGACGTTGCCAAAGCCCATATTGATCAGATGCTTGCCGATGGCAATCCCGGCGGCTCCGGCACCGTTGATGACGATTCGCAGGCTGCCAAACGGCTTGCCGGTGACTTTAGCGGCGTTGATCAGGGCGGCGGCGACGACAATGGCGGTGCCGTGCTGGTCGTCATGGAAGACGGGAATATCGCAGATTTCCTTTAAGCGGCGCTCAATCTCAAAGCATCTGGGGGCAGCGATATCCTCCAGGTTGATGCCGCCGAAGCTTTTGGAAATCAGGTAAATGGTCTGCACGATCGTATCTGTGTCTTTGGAATCAATGCAGAGTGGGAACGCGTCCACACCTGCGAATTCTTTAAAGAGAGCGCATTTGCCCTCCATGACCGGCATCCCCGCGGTGGGGCCGATGTCTCCGAGACCGAGGACGGCGGTTCCGTCGGTGATTACTGCGACCAGATTGGAGCGGCGCGTCAGCTTAAACGATTGTTCGTAGTCTTTCGCGATGACGCGGCAGGGCTCGGCCACGCCCGGGGTATAGGCCAGAGAAAGATCCTCGCTGGTTTCGATTTTTTTGCGGGAAACCACTTCGATTTTTCCACCCAGTTCATAATGCATTGCCAGTGACGCTTCATTGATATCCATGTTCGTTAACCTCTTTTCTGATATTGTGTTTTTCAATGATACATGTGCCGGTGAGAATGCCGTCACATGATATCAATTGCCTCATTACGCCAATTGCCCCATTACACCAATTGCCGCGTTACACCATCTTTTCGGGTTGAAAGACCTCGTCAAACCGTTCGGGTGTCAGAAATCCCAGAGCGACACAGGATTCTTTCAGGGAAATGTTTTCCGCGTAGGCTTTTTTTGCGGTTTTGGCTGCGTTTTCATAGCCGATGTAAGGGTTCAGGCAGGTGACCAGCATCAGGGAGCGGTGGAGATTTTCCTCCATTTTCGCGCGGTTGGCCCGGATACCGGTCACGCAGTTGTTGTTGAAGGAGACCAGGGAGTCCGAAAGCAGGCGCGCGGACTGGAGAAAATTGTAAATGCACACGGGCATGAACACATTCAGCTCAAAATTGCCCTGGGAAGCGGCCATGCCGACGGCCACATCGTTGGCCATCACCTGGACGGCCACCATGGTCACGGATTCGCACTGCGTCGGGTTGACCTTGCCGGGCATGATGGAGCTGCCGGGTTCGTTTTCCGGTATGTAGATTTCGCCCAGGCCGCAACGGGGGCCGCTGGAAAGCCAGCGCACGTCGTTGGCGATCTTCATCATGTCAGCGGCCAGAGCCTTCAGAGCGCCGTGCGCGAAAACGAGCTCGTCCTTGCCGGTGAGCGAGTGAAATTTGTTCGCCGCGGTGACAAACTTTTTTCCGGTAAGCTCGGATACGACCCGGGCGACCTCGACGTCAAAGCCTTTGGGGGCGTTCAGTCCGGTACCGACCGCGGTGCCGCCCAGCGCCAGTTCATGCAGGCCGTCCAGGGAAAGTACCAGCATGGCGCGGCATTTTTCCAGCATGTTTTTCCATCCGCTGATCTCCTGGGAAAACGTGATGGGTGTCGCGTCCTGGAGATGGGTACGTCCGGTCTTGATGATGCCTTTATTTTCATCCATCAGACGCGAGAAGGTCTGAATCAGCAGATCGATGGAGGGGAGCAGCCGGTCTTCAATCGCGGTGGCCGCCGCGATGTGCATCGCGGTGGGGAAGGTATCGTTGGAGCTCTGCGACATGTTGGCATGATCGTTGGGGTGAAGGAACTTTTCCCCGGCGATCTCGTTGCCGCGGTTGGCGATGACTTCATTGACATTCATATTGGACTGGGTGCCGCTGCCCGTTTGCCATACAGCCAGCGGGAAATGGCCATCCAGTTTGCCGGCAAGGATTTCGTCGCAGACCCGGCTGATCAGATCCAGCCGCCGCTCATCCAGCTTTCCGAGGCGGTTGTTGGCGATGGCAGCGGCTTTTTTCAGAACCGCGAATGCCAGGATGATTTCCTGCGGGATTTTTTCCGTGCCGATTTTGAAATTTTCGTAGCTTCTCTGGGTCTGGGCGCCCCAGTAGCGGTCCGCCGGGACCTGGATTTCACCCATCGAATCGTGTTCTGTGCGGTAATTCATTGATCGTTTCCTCCTGGATGGACTGGCAGTTTACGGCTGCAGAATAAGCACTGCCAAACTGCACGCATGTGACAAGTATAGCACAAACTGTTTTAAAAGGACAGATAAAAAGGACAGATAAAAATGGGGATTGATCTTTACAAACGAAAATTTTGTAGTATACTTGACTCAACAATCGATATGAGGTCTTTGTGGCAGGGTGGAAGTCCCTACCGATGGTACAGTCCATGACTCGTCCGGCACGCCGGACGACTGAGCCGGTGAAATTCCGGCACCGACGGTATAGTCCGGATGAGAAAAGACATTCGTTTGCTGATGCTGCCCGGACATGTTTATGTCTGGGCTTTTTGCAGTATTTATGCCGGATGACAATGATGACTCAGCCTGCCAGGACCAGCGGCAGAAAAATTGCATAGGAGGGAAATGGCGTGATGGACAGAATGGCAGATAAGGAAGTACTTGGAGGGGCTGCGGCAGGGAGCCTGCGGCTTGGTGTGAAGGAGATTGCCCTGTGCGGGTTGTTTGGGGCGCTGGGGGCGATACTGATGATGTTCCGTTTCCCGATTCCGTTTATGCCGCCGTTTATGTCTTTTGACCTCTCCGGTCTGCTGGAGATGATCGGAGGATTCATGATGGGACCGGTCGCGGCCGTGATGATTATCCTGGTGAAAATTCTTGTGCAGGTGGTGACGACCGGGACAAAGTCGGCGATGACCGGCGAGCTTCAGAATTTTATCCTGAGCTGCTGCTATGTGCTCCCGGCAGTGCTGATTTATGACCGCCACAAGACGAGACAGCGGGCGATTGCCGGTATGGCCGTGGGCACGGTGGTCTGCGCGCTGGTGGCTGTGGGGACCAATATTTACATCATCATTCCGTTCTATGTGAATCTGATGGGGATGACCTGGGAGGGCATTATCGGGATGTGCGCCAAGGTCAGCCCATTGATGAAGGATGTGACGACGATGGCGATTTTCGGGATTATCCCGTTTAACCTGATCAAATATGGGATCACCTCCGTTCTGACTCTGATTGTATACAAAAAGGTCAGCCGGCCAATGAAGGAGTTTATGCGAAAGTAAATATACAAATAAAACATGAGAAACGGGATTATACAGAAGAAGGATCATACGCACGGATAACGTGCGGTGGGCGAGGAGGATTGGAAATGAAATTCAGCGAAAACAAAGAACTGAGCTTTGAGGAGGCCGCAGCGATCATGTTTGAGAAGCTGGGTACGGACAAGATTATGGCTCTGGCCTCCAGTGTCAATGACTATGTGATGGTGCGCAATGTGAGCTGCCTGTTTTATGACGGGAAGATCTGGTTTAAGACCGATAAAAATTTCCGTAAGACGAGACAGCTGTTTGAAAATCCCAACGTGGCGCTGTGCTGGAGCGGCGTTCAGGTGGAGGGGACCGCGAAAAACTGCGGTCTGGTCGTGGAAGAGCCGGGGCGCGTGTTCAAGAAAGCCTATAAGCAGTACCTCTGGGGAAGCTACAACAAATACAGCCACGAGGATTCGGAAATTATCATCGAGGTGACGCCGCGCTACGTAGAGGTATGGGATACGAGCGAAGACGGCTATGCGTATCAGATTTTTATTGATTTCGAGCACCATGCGGTGGAGGTAAAACCTTACGATCAAAAGGGACAGGAGAGGAAAATCTGAGACCCGGAAAAATTTTTAAAAAGCAGGCGGTGTATCAGAGTGTATTTTGTTCCGTCAGCGTGAGTTCATCCAGGTTTTTGCCGTAGGAGTCCGCAAAGTGATCGAGAAAATAATCGGCTTCCGGCAGCGCCATGGCGCGCAGGCTTTGCAGGGTGGAGACACGGGCGCTCTCAAACTCGCGGTTTCCCGCCTGTTCTTCCTCGACACATTTTAAATAGGCGGAGATTTTGTCTGCCGCTTTTACGAGGCGGCGCAGGTAGGCATCCTGTTCCTCTTCCCGGAAAATCCAGGCATAATCTGCCCTCATCTCTTCCGGGAGCAGGGAGAGCAGTGTGTCCGCGGCCTCCCGTTCGATATCTTTGTAGGTGTCCCGCATGCGGGCGCTGTGATATTTGACCGGGGTGGGCATATCGCCGGTGATGATCTCCGTGGCGTCATGGTACAGGCCGAGCAGGCAGGCGCGCTGCGCGTCCAGCTGTTTATGAAAATAGACGTTGCCAATGACGGCGAGACCATGGGCGAGCATGGCGGTTTCGAGGCTGTGCTCACTTAAATTTTCCTGGCTGGTGTTGCGCATCAGCGCCCAACGGCTGATGTATTTCATGCGGGATAAAAGGGCAAAAAAATGGGACATAATCATCGCTCCTGATTGTAGTAATGGTTGAAAGTATAGCACAGTTTCCATGGATTTTCAATCGAACGGCTTTCCATAAAATGATGCCAAGGTCAAACGGTCATGGATGTTCGACCCTAACATCGTACTGAAATAAAAAAGGAGAGAAGATCATCTTGGGCATTATCACCTACACCTGGTCGGAATGGCTGTGGCAGTTTTTCGCCTGCGCGTTCTTTGGATGGGTCATTGAGACCGCGGCCGCGGCTTTGCAGCAGAAGCGATTTGTCAACCGCGGACTGGTCAACAGCCCGCTTTGTACAATATACGGTGTCTCTGCCGTGATGATCCTGCTGTTTTTCCAAGAGCTGCATGGCTTCTGGCTTTTCTGCGCGGCGGGCGTGCTGACAACAGTGCTGGAGTGGATTGCCGGTCACTCATTGGAGCGAATGTTTCATGAGAAATGGTGGCATTATTCCGGCGGCTGGAACCTGGACGGTTATATCAGTCTGCGGACTTCTCTGCTCTGGGGACTGCTCGGAGTAATTTACATGCGCTGGGGTCAGGGTCTGCTGGCGCGAGTCTTCAGTCTGTTGCCTCGGACGCTGGGGATTGTACTGATCTGGATATTGTCGGTGCTGTTCCTGCTGGATATTTTCGCGTCTCTGGCCGTGGTATCCGGAAAGAGCCGCAAAATTGAGCGTTGGGCGGCGCTGGATTACTGGTTTACCGGCGTTAGCGTGCGTCTGGAGATGTGGCTGAATGGCCATATTGAACGGCGTATTCTGCGCGCTTACCCGCTGATCCGCCGTCAGCGCGAGGCGGCCGATGTGCTGGCGGAAGCCATTGAGAAAGCGAAAGAAAGTGCGAAGGAAGCAGCGGAGGAGCGCTGTTCCTTTTATGAACTGGTCTGGCTGTTTGTGATCGGTTCTTTTTTGGGAGATATCACGGAGACCTTGTTCTGCCGGTTGAAGGCAGGAGTCTGGATGAGCCGCAGCAGCGTGGTTTGGGGACCGTTCAGCATTGTCTGGGGCTTTGGAATCGCGGCGTTGACTGCGTTGCTATACCGTTACCGTGACCGTCCGGATAGCTTTCTGTTTGCTATGGGGACGGTGCTTGGCGGCGTTTATGAATATCTCTGCAGCGTGCTTTCGGAGATCGCGTTTGGCACAGTGTTCTGGGATTACAGTGAGATTCCGTTTAACCTGGGCGGCCGTATTAATCTGCTTTACTGCTTTTTCTGGGGCATCGCTACGGTCGTCTGGTTTAAGCTGCTGTATCCGCCGATTGCCCGGTGGATCTGGAAGATTCCGCTGCGGCCGGGTGTCTGGGCGGCACGTGCGCTTGCCGTTTTTATGTGCTGCAATATGGCGGTTTCCGGTCTTGCGCTGATGCGCCAGCAGGAGCGGCTGATCGGTGTGGAAGCCAGCCATATCTGGGAAGAACTGCTGGATGACTGGTATGACGATGAGACGCTGCAGAGGATTTATCCGGGAGCGATACGGGTGGAAAGCTAGATTTTGACAGTTTGGCAGGACTATATAAGTGGCTGTGAGAAAAAATGTTTTAAACTGTGAGAAAAACAGTTTCTATAAAGAAAGATAGAACAGGAAGGAGCAGTATCATGAAATATATCCGCTATGAACATAACGAGGAAGTAAGATTTGGCGAACTGGAGAAGGGCGTTGTTTACGAACTGGACGGCGATTATATTTCCGGAGCGAAGAGGACGGGAGTCGGCCTCCCTCTCAATGAGGTGCGCTTGCTGGCACCCTGCATTCCCGGAAAGATCGTGGGTGTCACAGCCAATTATAGGTCATTTCTGGACGCGAAAAAGATCCCTTATCCGCGAATCCCAAAACTGTTCCAGAAGCCGAAGACGTCGGTGATCGCTTCCGGTGAGACGATTCGCCTTCCGGATCCGGCCCATGTGGTTAATTATGAGGGGGAGCTTGCGGTTGTGATCGGTACGCGCTGCACAAAAGTAAAACTTGAGGACGCGATGGACTATGTGTTCGGTTACACCTGCATCAACGATGTTTCTGATGTGACGATGTGTGATGAAGATCAGACCTTGGGGCGCGGAAAAGGCTGTGATACGTTTTCCCCGATCGGGCCGCTGGTAAGCGATGAGATCGATCCGGAAAACGTGATGATTGAGACAAGGCTGAATGGGAAGGTCGTGCAGCATGAAAATTCTTCGGACATTTATTTTTCCATTCCGGAGCTGATCGAATTTATTTCCGCTTACATGACGCTGGAGCCGGGCGATATCATCGCTTCCGGGACACCGGTTGGTGCGGCCCGCCTGCATCCGGGAGATCGGATCGAGGTCGAGGTCGAAGGTATCGGAAGCATCTGGAACCGGGTGGAATAATCCCGGTTTTTTACATCTAAAGAGCAGAATGGAGGAAAACGGAATGAACATTTTAAAGGAGGATCAGGAGGTTGACAGACAGTGCGTCGGTATACTGGGCGCAGGCGCGATCGGCGCTTATCTTGTGATGGGATTGTCCGAAAAATATGGTGATCGCTTGTGGGTGATTGCTGATGGCGAGAGAAAAAAACGACTGGAAACCGAAGGGTTGTGTATCAACGACAAAAACTATCCGCTTTGTGTAAAAACTCCGTATGAGGCCGCCGGAGTGGATGTATTATTTGTCTGTGTCAAATACAATGCGCTTCCAGCGGCACTGAAGGATATCGAGACCGTAGTCGGAGAGCATACAGTGGTAGTAAGTCTGTTAAACGGCATTGACAGTGAAGAAATTATTGGCGCCCGGATCGGAACAGAACGATTGGTACGCGCGTTAATCCGGATTGCTTCCTATCGGGAGGGAAACACCATTCATTTCCCGTTGCCCAGTGCTCCAATGGGGATTTTTGTTGGTGTAGATGTGCCTGACAGTAAGTCCGATCCGCGTGTGCAGCAGGTGTCGGAGGTGTTAAGCGGGAGTGGTCTGATATATCATCTCAGTGATAATATCCTGCGTGATGTCTGGGAAAAATTCTCGCTGAATATCGCAAGAAATCTTCCGCAGGCGATTTTGGGCGTGGGTGTTGGCGCCTATGATGACAGCAGCTATGTGAAAGATCTGAGTGAAAAGCTGCGCGACGAGGTGGCTGCGGTCGCCAGGGCAAAGGGCATCGAGATTCGGGGAGAGTTGCCGCGTTCGGATGCAAAACCGGCACAGCATTATTCGACTCTGCAGGATCTTGATGCCGGACGTGATACAGAGATTGAAATGTTTTCCGGCGCATTGATCCGTATGGGTCGTGAAGTGGGAGTGGCCTGCCCGTATAACGAAGTCGTATACGATTTGATCAAAGCGCTGGAAGAAAAGAACAAAGGGAAATTTGATTATGTATGAGAGGTCATTGTTCAGATATCCGCATTGTTCAGATGTCGTTAAGGCATCTTTACAAGCTGCATTTGCTGTGTTATAATTCGCAGAAATATGAAGGCAGGTTTTACGAATGACAGGGCAATATCTTGTGGGGCTGGATATCGGTTCCACGACGACAAAAATAGTAGTACTTCCCGTGGGCGGTCAGACGCCGGTTTATTCGGATTATCAGAGGCATAATGCTGATCAGGCGGGGAGCGTTTTCCAGGCATTGAAAAAACTTCAGGCTTCTGGGGTAACAAAGGATTCGGATGAGTTTCATGTATGTCTGACCGGCTCCGGCTCGAAGCCGGTGGCTGAGGCGATGGGCCTTTGCTTTGTCCAGGAGGTAGTCGCAAACTCGATTATCCTGCGGGAACGTTATGAAAAGGTTGGCACGGCGATCGAGCTGGGAGGCCAGGACGCGAAGATGATTTTCTTCCGTCAGGATAAGGACGGTCTTTTACAGGTAGCGGATATGCGTATGAACGGCAGCTGTGCGGGTGGCACAGGTGCTTTTATTGATGAGATTGCCACGCTGCTGAAGGTGCCGATCGAGGAATTCAACGCGCTGGCTGAGCAGGGCAGCTGTCTCTATGACATTTCCGGCCGCTGCGGCGTCTATGCCAAGACGGACATCCAGCCGCTGCTGAACCAGGGAGTTTCGCGGGCGGATCTGGCGCTCTCGGCGTTTCATGCGATTGCCAAGCAGACGATCGGCGGTCTGGCGCAGGGACTGGAGATCAACAGTCTGGTCGTATTTGAGGGCGGTCCTGTGACCTTCAATCCGGTGCTCGTGCGCGTGTTCGCGGAGCGGCTGAATCTGTCCAAAGAGGAAGTGCTGATTCCCGAGCACGCAGAGACGGCGATCGCGCACGGCGCCGCGCTGGCGTTGGAGCGGATGTTTTCGGAGACCAGCGTCGCTCATTCGCTTGCGGAGCTGATCACGATGGTCGAGGAGCATTGCCTGAAAAACAAGGCGCTTTTGTCCGGGACGGACGCAAAGCCCTTTTTTGCGAACAATCAGGAGCAGGAAGCTTTCCTGTGCCGTCATGCGCAGCCGCAGACGCCGCGTCTGGAGCCGAAGGCAGGAGAGAAGGTGCGTGCTTATCTGGGAATTGATTCCGGCAGTACGACGACCAAATTTGTGCTGATAGATGAAGAGGAAACCATCCTGGATTCCTTCTACGCGCCGAATGAGGGCGAACCGCTTCTGGTTGCAAAAAAGGCTTTGATTGCGATGCGCGACCATTTCCGTGATGCGGGAGCCGATCTGGAAATTATCGCTGCGGGCACGACGGGTTACGGCGAGCTGTTGTTTGCGAAAGCATTTCGGACAGAATACCATACGGTGGAGACCGTGGCGCATGTGCGGGCGGCGCAAAAGTATATCGGCGACGCGACGTTCATCCTTGATATCGGCGGCCAGGATATGAAAGCGATCTGGCTGGACGACGGCATTATCACAAACATTCTGGTCAATGAGGCCTGTTCTTCGGGTTGCGGTTCTTTCCTGGAAAACTTTGCGGCTTCGCTGAATATTCCGGTCGGGGAGATTGCCCATGCAGCTTTCCATTCCAGGCACCCGGCCGCGCTTGGCAGCCGCTGTACGGTCTTTATGAACAGCAGTATCATCACCGAGCAGCGCAACGGCAAGCAGGCCGAGGATATTATGGCCGGATTGTGCCGCTCGATCATTGAAAATGTGTTTACGAAGGTGATCCGGGTCGCGAATCTGGATTCCCTTGGTACTAAGATCGTCGTACAGGGCGGTACGTTCCAGAATGACGCTGTGCTCTGTGCGATGGAACAGTATATGGGCCGCGAGGTTGTGCGCGCTCCTTATTCCGGTATCATGGGCGCGATCGGAGCGGCGCTGCTGACAAAAGAACATGTGCATCGTGAGGCAGTGGATCCGACGTTTATCGGGCTGGACGCCATGGATGATTTTTCATATACGCGGGAGTCCAATTCACCCTGTCCGTTCTGCGCGAACCATTGCAAACGCACGATCCTGACGTTCTCAAACGGCGGCTCCTGGGTCACTAACAACCGCTGTGAGCGCGGGGAGATTGTGACGCTTCCGGGAGATGGGATAAAGGCAGCGGGACTTAAAACGGCTGCGGCAGAGATCGCGGTGACACTACCAAAGGAAGCGCCAAATCTTTACAAGCTACGCCAGAAGCTGCTGTTTATGAATTATGACTGCCCGAAGCTGGCTTCGGATCGCGGTGTGACGATAGGTATTCCGCGCGTGCTTTCCTTCTGGGAGACCATGCCGTTCTGGACGACGTTCTGGCGGGCGCTGGGCTTTGACGTACATATTTCTGATTTCAGCACACGTAAAATTTACGAGAGCGGCTTATCGGCTGTGACTTCCGATACCGTGTGTTTCCCGGCCAAGCTGGTGCACGGCCATATCCGCAGCCTGGCGAAATACGGCGTCGACCGCATTTTCATGCCATCGATCACGACCGTGCCTTCGGAGAATACGGCGTCGACGAGCGAGTCGATGTGTGCGGTAGTCAAAGGCTACCCGATCGTTGTGCGCAATTCCGACAATCCGCAGAAACGCTGGGGCATTCCCTTCGACGCGCCGCTGTTTCACTGGTATACGAACGCGGACCGCGACCGGCAGCTTACAGCCTGGATGCAGGAAACCTTTGGAATTTCCGCGGAGCTTACGAGACAGGCGGTTCAGGCAGGAGATCAGGCGCAGGAGAGCTTTTCAACGCAGTTAAAACAGGCGGGCGAGGAGGTCCTTGAGAAAGTCGGCCGTGAGGGAAAATTTGCGGTTGTTCTCGCATCCCGGCCTTATCAGAATGACGCGCTGGTCAACCATGGCTTGCCGGAGATGTTCGCTAAAATGGGGATTCCGGTGCTGACGGCGGATTCGCTGGCTCACGCCAATGAGGTGGATTTAAGCCGCAGCCGCGTTGACATTGTCAACAATTATCACGCGCGGATGCTTTCCTCGGCAATTCTTACGGCCTCGGACGACCGGCTGGAATACGTGCAGATTGTCAGCTTCGGTTGCGGTCATGACGCCTATCTGTCCGATGAGATTATCCGGCTGATGAAAGAGATTTCCGGCAAGGTGCCGCTGGTGCTCAAGCTGGATGAGAGCGATATTCAGGGGCCGCTGCGCATTCGTGTGCGTTCCTTCCTGGAGACGGTGCAGATGCGCCGCCGCGCCGGCCGGACGGAAGAGCCGCAGCCGCTGCCGGAGCCGTATACGGTTAAATATACGAAGGATGACCGCGATAAGCTGACCGTGCTGGTGCCGAACACTTCGCACGCGTTCTGCCGCGTGATGTCTGCCGCGATGTCTTCCCAGGGCATCCGTGCGGTGCCGCTGGCTATCGGCCGCGAGGAAGCGATCCGCATGGGCAAGCAGTATGTTCACAATGATATCTGCTTCCCGGCGCAGATTGTGATCGGTGAGGCGATCGCGGCGATTCGCAGCGGGGAGTACGACCCGGATAAAACGGCAGTCGCGATGGGCAAATATGTGGGCGACTGTCGCCTGACCCATTACGGGACATTGCTGCGCAAAGCGCTGGATGATGCGGGCTATGCCCAGGTGCCGGTGCTGACTAATGACGACGTGGATTATCACAACATGCACCCGGGATTTAAGATGAATATGCTCACGGCGACCCGCATCGCGTTCGCGCTGCCGATGATCGATGCGCTGGAGGAACTGCTGCGCAAGATCCGTCCTTATGAGACGGAGGCCGGAAGCGCGGAGCGTGCCTTTGAACAGGGCATGGATCTGCTTGTAGATGGTCTTGAAAAACACGGGATTTCCGGGGCGCGCCGCGGTTTCGCGAGGGCGATCGATCTCATGAATCAGGTTTCCTATGACCGCAGTCATGTAAGACCGCGGGTATTGATTGTCGGGGAATATCTGCTGAATTTCCATCCGGGAGCGAACCATGATATTGAGGCGTATCTTGAGGCGAATGGTTTTGAGATTATCGAAGCGCGGATGACGGATGTGATCCGCAAGACTTATTTTTATAAGGATGCGCAGATTCAGGAATATCATGTGAAAAAGCCGCTTGGCGAGAAGATATGGTATTATACGGCGGATCATGTATTCAACCTCGCCCATGATATGACGGACGCGATCGCGAAATGGCACCCGTTGTACGAACCGGCCTGCCGCATGCAGGATCTGGTAAAAGACAGCGACCCGATTTTCCACCATACCTTCGACGCGGGAGAGGGTGTGCTGATTCCGGGCGAGATTCTGCATCACGCGAAACATGGGTGCAGGACGATGATCATATTGCAACCGTTTGGCTGCCTGCCCAATCATGTTGTGGGGCGCGGAATCACAAAGCGGATCAAGGAGCTTTATCCGGATATCCAGATTCTGCCGCTCGATTACGACCCGGACGTAAGCTTTGCCAATATCGAGAATCGCCTGCAGATGCTGGTGATGAATGTGCGGCTGGCAGAGGCACAGGGAAAAGCGGTCTGATTAGAAAGAATAAAATGTACACGCCCGGTTCATTACGTGGCCGGAGCGTGTTTTTTATTGTACTGGAACATCCACACGGCGATACCACAGATAATCACATAGCCGATCACGCTGTAGATATCCGGAATCTGGTCAAAAATAAAATAGCCGAAAATTGCGGCGAACAGGATCATGGAATAATCATAGACCGAAATTTCCCGTGCAGGCGCGTAGCAGTAGGCGGCGGTGATACCAAACTGGCCTCCCGCGGCCGCAGTGCCCGCGAGCAGCAGTGTTACCGTCTGCTGCAGCGTCATCGGATGAAAGTTAAGGAATGTGGTGGGAAGCACAATGAGGCAGGAAAACGCCGAAAAGAAGCAGATAATCAACGGTGTTTGTTCGTTTCGCTCGCCGAGCAGACGCACCATGGTATAGGCCATGCCTGCGCTGAGTCCTCCTATGAAACCGATCATTGCCGGAAAGAGGTTAGCATTGGCAAAGGAGGGCTTGAGTATGAACAGCGCGCCGACAAAGGCGCCGGCGACGCCCAGAAGCTGCGCAATCGTAGCCCTCTCCTTTAAAATCCAGATGCTGAACAGCAGGGCAAAAAAAGGAGAAAGCTTATTGAGCATGGACGCGTCCGCCAGAGCGAGGTGATCAACGGCATAAAAATTTGCGAGGATGCCGACCGTACCGAAGGCGGAGCGCAGCAGAAGAAATTTCAGGTTTCCCGGCTGGCAGCGCAGCGGTGCTTTCTGGAGCCACAGTATAAATGCCGCGATGATAAAAGCGATCAGGTTGCGGAAAAAACTTTTCTGAATGGAAGGAACATCCCCTGCAAGGCGGACGCAGACATTCATCAGAGCAAAACAGAAGGCGGAAAAAATAATACAGGCGATACCTTTATAACGATTCATAATGGGGCGCTCCTTTAAGTAAACGAACCGTGAATTGGAATTCCCGGTACAGCGGTCGACAGGAATTCGATCGCTTATCGAAACAGATTAATTATAAGATACTATAAAAGTAACGTCAAGAGCCGGAAATGGTTCTTGAACATTTTCCGAAAATTGTCGACTGAATTTTCAACCGAATTTTCGTAAATTGCCTCTTGCAAAATTCAGGAGGCCATGATATAGTAATAACACTTGTCGCAGACGTTCGTTCTGCATAGGATCCGGGAGCGGAAGCCACCGCTCGTCTAAACTGCTTTCCTCGGAAAGCACATCTGGCAGGGATCGCCGGAATTACCATCCTGGTAAAAAATGAATTTTGGTGTAAAAATTTTGATAGGAAGGAGGTGGTGCCTTTGAATGCCGCAGTCCGGATATGACGGACTGAAATCGTCAGAAAGTCATCGTTGTTGGAATATTCAGGAAAATCTTTTTTATCATGTCAATCAGAACGTCTTGGCAGAAATCACTGCCGGAAAGGAATGGAGTGAAAAAAAGAAAATTTGCCGGTAAGCTGGCAGTCGTGATCACGGCGCTGGTTTTGGCGGCTCTGGTTTGCTGTGCGCCGGCTTTGGCTGACTGGAAGCAGGAGGTGTGTCATTATCTGCGGCCGGAACGGAGTGCGGAAACAGAAGCAGGTGAGGAAGAAAATGGAGAAACGGAAACAGAGTCCGGGACAGCGGCCGCCGGATCCTTCTGGAATATTGGCGATGTTGTGAACCGGGAAATTGATGGGGAAATCTATACGTTTCGCTGTATTGACCAGAATTACGCGGATCAGGATGAAAATCATCTCCAGGGCGCGCTGTTTCTGTGTGACAGCGTGATTCCGGCCAATTACAGTTCCGATTATGTACTGGAGGAGATGGCGGATGGATCGCATGACTATGTTTTTGCCGCGGGTCCGATTGTTAATTTTGGTAATATCGCTGACTATAAATACTCGCGCATCCGGGCATGGCTGCAGAAGTCGGAGGATCATTTTACGGACGCGTTAACAATCAGCACGGGTATTGCGCGCGCTTACACCGGAAGCACGGAGGCCGGAATGTTTTCTGCGTGGAGAGAAAACAGCCTGACCGCAGCGGCGATCGGAATGCAGCAGATGACGGATCGACTTTTTATTTTATCCGTTGACGAGGCAGTTCAGTACCGCGAATATCTGTGGCGTTTTGGCGATACGGAGCGCGAAAATCCGCAGACACAGGTTGATGAATTCTGTACGGCCTACTGGCTGCGCAGTCCGATGGGGACGACGCAGACGGCGGATACCGGCTATATGTATACGGTGGATCTCGTACAGGGAAATATCTGCGCGAAGGCGATTATGCCTGGACTGGAAGGGGAAATACCGGAGGATGATGAACTGGCAGTGACCGGTACGGTCGGCGTGCGGCCGGTGTTTGTGCTGCCCCAGGCGTGAGAAGCACGCCGGTAATAAGGAAATACCCTGGTGGGTATATCAGATGGCGTGGGAAACACGCCAGTAATAAGGAAACACCCTTCGGGTATACCAGATGGCGTGAAAAGCACGCCAGTTACAAGGAAAGTGAGGTATGTGTATTGCAAATAAGGGATTTTTGGCGGAAATTTCGGAAAAAGGGTGCGGCAATGATGGCAGCGGTTCTGATTGCGTCTGCTCTGGAACCGCTTGGTTCGGCAGCGACGTTTGCGGCGCCGTTTTTGCTGCCGCTGCCGGGCGCAAACCGTCTGGCATCGTTGTATACGGCGTCCCCGGCGAATGAGGGAGAGAATGTTGTGTCAGATGATGAAATTTTGCTGGAATATGATCTTGAAGAGAATCTGGAATGTGACATTGAGGTGGAGTCGGAATACGAGTGGGCAACGGTATCGGACGCGGAAGTGGCCAGTTTCGCTGATGTTTTAGAAGATGCGACTTTGGCCAGTCCCGCGAATGCCTGGGAGGATTATGATCTGGCGACAGCTTCCGACGCGATCATGCTGATGGCCGCGCCCCTGACGCTTACGGGAAACAGTTCCATCGGTGATCTCTGGGAGGACTGGAGCGGCGATTGGGAGTACAGCGGTGAGGGCACGGAGGAAGCGCCTTATCAGATCAGTACGCTGGCGGAGCTGATGGGATTGTCCGCACAGGTTGCGTCAGGGGAAACCTTCGCGGATACTTATTTCGAACTGCAAAATGATATTGACCTGGATTTTTCGATCAACAGCGGCAACTGGAACCCGATCGGCTGGTACCAGAACCGCGCCGAGGCCGACGGCGAGATTTCGCATCCGTTTGAGGGATGGTTTGACGGCTGCGGTTACACAATTTCCGGATTGCGCCTGATCGACGTCACGGACGAGCTGACGCATCTGGGGTTGTTCGGCGAGATCAGCGGCGGCGGTGTGCGCGCTCTGACACTCGAGGCGGAGGAACTGACCGGGGCGGATGCAGTCGGACTGCTTGCCGGAAAAATCAGCGGCGACGCGATTATCTATGATGTTTCCGTGTCGGGCTATGCGCATTCCACGGGGGATGCCGGGGGCATCGCGGCGGTGATCGACGGGGACGGAGAAATGGCTACGGTGGAAAACTGCAGCGCTAACGGCGTTGCCCTGTACACTTCCGGCACGGATAGTTGTGTGGGCGGAATTGGCGGAAGGGTGACCGACGCCAGTCTGATTGACAGTGTTGTGCTCACGCAGGACGGCGAGTCGAACCGTATCCACGGCAAAGGATATATCGGTGGAATCGTGGGATATATGGAAGATACAGCCGTTTACAACGCCTATGTGGACGGTACTATCGGCGGTAACGGAAGCGCAGCGGTTGGCGGTATCGTCGGTTATTTCCGGAGCGGTACGCTGGCCGTGGTGCGGATGGCGGGCACGATCGGCCGCACAAACCAGGGGACGGCCAAACGCGAGGGGATTTATATCGGCACACGACCGGCGAATAGCCGCCTGACTTATGGCACAGACAAAAACGACGTTGCCTGTTATCTGTTTACATCGGAAGATAACGCCGGTAAAACCGCGGTGGGCAGCGATATTGACGGCGACAATCTGTGGACGCTGACGGCCCATATCGGGTACTGGACGGACAATGAGAAGAAGTATGTGTTGACGGCCGGGAAAACTGAGGAAAGCTGCGGCGACCGGTATTTCTATGAAGAACTGGAGGACGGCGTACATTATATCGTCACCCAGAAGCTGAGCCGGGAGCTGACAGCGGATGACTATGCGGATGGTTTGACCTACCATATTGATCATTTCGCACCCGGTTATATGGGTGAGCCGGTGCGCGGCTATCTGGTCACGGTGGAGACGGTGACGGCTGTGAATGCCAACGGAACGCTCGATACGGATGTTGCCACTTTGTCGGCAATTCCGGCGGTAAACAGTACCTATTACCGCGCGATCAGCAAGGATTACACGGCGGCTATTGTGCCCGGAGCGACCGTGACGGTCGTGACAGCGCCGAAAAATTCCGGGAACAACCGCTATCAGATGGTTTATGACGCTTCCGAACCGGGAAAAGCGGTACCGCCAACTTATACGGATGAGGAAGGCGAGGCTGTGGCGATGACCTATGCCGGAGCCGGAGCTTATACGTTTATCATGCCTGAGGCAGATACCCTGTTGTCCGTGGAATATATCAAGGTGACGACACAGCTGACGATGACGCCGGAGGAGATGACGCTGAGCGTTGTGCAGACGCGCAGCGGGGACCGCAAAAATCCGCAGCTGGTCACGACGGTTTATGACAACGATGGAAAGCTGATTGCAAGATATGTCGGTAGCGTCGCTGAGGTAACGCCTTCGCCGGTATCCATCCATGCGGAGCACAACGGCGCGGGTGACGTCAGCAATCAAACCGTGAAGTGGAGTGTGGACATGCCGGAGCTTTTGACACTCACGGGCGTGACGGAGGACGTCTATACCGACAAGGATGCTTATGTGATGCCGAATCTGCAGTCGTCGTTTATTCAGAATATTATCAACAAAAAAGTCGGTGAACAGTCGGCCGGAAATTATGCGGAAGCAATCGATGATACGGTTTATGAAGATGTGGCGATTGTGACCGCGGCGGCGAACCCGGAGACGTCGATGGATAACACGGAGGTGACGGCGCATACCCGCGTGAATGTGACATTTCAGATCGTAGATAATACCACGCGTCGGGTTGAAGGGCTGAATCTGAATTACAGTGATATCAAGCTGACGGTGACCCGCAAGCTTACCGGTCTGCGCAGTAAACCGACGGAGACGATCACCTGCTCGCAGCCGGTGGTGCTGGCGGCGGAGCTGGTGCCGGAGCAGCCGTGGTTAAAGCAGGTGACCTGGAAGGATGTCGGCAGCGGCGCGCTGATTGCGCTTTCAACCAGCGGAAGTTATGCGGAAAACTGCGCGGTATCCATGCGTTATGACGCGGAAGGGGAAGCGAACCCGGCCTGGATCCAGAACGTGATCAACGCGGACAATGAGAAATGGAGTGCGGATCCGACCGTGCTGCGGACGGGGAAAGCAACGGCCGCGGAAACTGTGACAGCAACCAGCGAGGATCAGACCAACGGCGTTGTCTCGGCGAGCTGCCAGGTTGTACTGACATTTGTTACGGAAGATGAGACGACGCTGACAATTCCCAGATCGAGCTCGGGTGGTTCCGGAGGCGGAGGAGGCGGCGGGGGAAGCTCCGGTGGCAGCAGCTCGCTCGGCGTGACGACGTCTGGAGCGACGAGCGCTTCGGGTCCCGGACTGCCTTCCTACGTGGTAACGGGCACCTGGATGCAGAATGCGGCCGCAAGGTGGCTTTTCACAGACAACACACGCACGTATGCGGGAGAATGGGCTGCTGTGCATAATCCTTATGCCGATACGTCGGCCGGACAGAGCGCCTATGACTGGTTCCGCTTTGACGCGGATGGCTTTATGCGGACGGGATGGTATGAGGACTCGGACGGAAAGATTTATTATCTGCATCCGGTCTCAGACGGCACGCTGGGACGCATGTATACGGGATGGAACTGGATCGGCAATGAGCTGGGAACTGAGTATTGCTACTATTTCAACGAGAATACGGACGGATTCCGGGGAGCGCTTCTTTTAAATGGCACGGCTCCGGACGGCAGGAATACCGATGCGCTCGGACGTCTGATCGTTGATGGAATGGTGCAGGAGCGGTTACCCGGGACAGAAGCAGACAACGTTGTTATGGGTGGAGAAACAGCAGATACCGATACGGACGAGAGATAATTCGTTAATTCGATGAAAAATCAGTAAGAAAACAAGAAGCAGGAGGAAACGAATGAGGAGAAGATTGCTGAGAAGGGGCTGTGCATGGGTGATGGCTGTGGTGTTGTTTGCGCTGGCTTTTTTGCCGGTAATTCCCGCGCCATTGATCAGTCAGGCCGCAACCTTTGGCAGCGGTCCCGGGAGCCAGACGATTGATGACAGCCTCGTGGCGGAATGGGATGCGAAAGCGGCGGCGGCAAATCCGCAGCTGGAGCGCACGGATCTTGCCTATGGACTTATCTATACGCAGGGAAATACCGGCTCAGCCGGAATCCATACCACACGAACCGTCAACAGCGATACGAGTACGGAAAAATGGAAAAAATACGCCTGCCATTTTGCTTATTGTATTGCGCACAGCAAGGAGTTGCAGACGCATCCGAGCGCGTCCGTCTCGGAAACGGCAGCGGTCTGGTATGCCCTGAAAGAACCTTATACGCTCAGCAATCTTCCTCCTTTTATTCTGGAAAACGCGGGAGGTGATGTGGAAAAAGCCCGTTTTAATTTTCTGATCATGGCTTATGCCGTCGATCATGACGCCGACCAGGGAAGCTTTAACTGCGATATGGAAGTCGGTACGGCAACTTATTTACTGATGAGCGTTTTTTGCGGTCATGCGGAGCAGGCGATGTACACGGGAGATTATGAGCATGACTGGGAATTGTACAGAGACGCGGTTGCGTACACGGCGGAGCAGTTTCATCCGTCAAAACTGGGAAGCTCGCGCGTTTATGAAGAGGCGATGGCCGGGATGTCCTCCGCCTTTGAGAGTATCTACAATACAGTACAGCTGCTTCGCTATTGTACGGGTACGACCGATGAATACAACGTATTCAATCCGGTGATTACACAGGGGGAGGACGGCATGTATTCCGCGAGCTATACGGTCAGCGCGGCGACGTCAGGATTGTTTGGCGCGGCTGCGGTCACTACCTATGGGGATTGGAGCTATGAGCTGACGGAAACGGCCATGGTTTTTCGGTCACCGACGGGAGAACTCCCGGCGGAGGGACAGATCGCGACGCTGGATTTTGAAAATGCCAACGGGATTGTGCGTTCCAGCATCGGCACGGAGACCTTGTTGGAGCTGCACGCCCCGATCAAGGTAAACGGCAGCTGGTCGCTGACCTTTGCGCAGATTTTCCTGGCAGCGGATTTGAATGAAGGATTGAAAATTTCCGTTGGTTCCCCCGCTTCGTCAGAGACGCCAATGTCAGGCGGTGGGGATATAACACGTTATCAGCATAAAGAGACCTGGCAGGCGGATTATGTGGTAAATCTGCGCAAATTTGACGCGGAGACGGGCAAGCCGCTGGAAGGGGCTCGTTTTGATATCCTTGAGGCTTTTGATGACAGTCAGCTGGATGGCAGTATCCTGGAGGATGATAACTGGGCCAATGACAATGGAAGCCAGTTTCTGCGCTGGTCCGGATGGGACGATCCTTATGATGATGGGAATGCGGGGGATCCGGATCCCTGTGATGCGGATATTCAGGTCACGGATGCGGATGGTTGGCTGGTGGAGATGAGCGGCAGCGGCAGCCTGAGTGCGACGGGCACAAGAGCGCACCGGGATGTGAAAACCTATATTTATACAAAAGGATATTGCGGCGGCCATCCGGCCAAGCCGGAGCCGGAATATGATGAGGAGGGCAATCTGGAAAATGAGGATGAGATCGAAGCCTGGGAGGAGGAGGTTGAGACCTGCGGCGCATTGATTGCGGCGGGCGGTTATTACTGCGCTACGGCGGAAAATGGCTATGAAGACGGAGAGGATGCCTCCGGCGCGGAGAGTCTGCAAAAGCTGATTCAGGATCGCGAGGAACATTATGTTGCTTTTGTATCTCTGACTTATGATTATTCCGCGCGGGAACTGGAAGCCCGTGAAGGCTATATTATCCACAATAAGAATGAGGTACACGCCCCATTTGAGGATGAGCGGATGGACGGCGTACACGCGGATACGATTCCGATTGAGACGGTGACTGTGCATGCGAGCCAGTATTATGCGCTGGGAACATCGATAGCAGCGTTGATGAATGGTAGTAACATTGACTCGAACGTGATATCGGGCGCGATATCAGATGTCGGACGAAACGATGGATCAAATGTTGTAGCGAGCGCGTCGAATATCACGGTTACTATGATGGAAGAGACAACGGAAAACTCTGAGGATAGAGAAAATGAAGCAGTTACAAAAAACACGTCAGTTACAATGGATGTGCCGACAGATAATTTTCTTACGAAAGTTGTTTCGGCATGGGAAACGATCGTGAATCTGCCGTTGTCGGCCGGGGGAAATGCAAACGAATATATTTATGATGAAAACAACCTGCTCACGGAGGACGATCCGGACGAGGACAGCTACTGGGAAAAACTGGAGCAGCTGGCGACGGCATCGAATGCAACGGCGTCAAACGCGGCATGCAATGCGGCGACAATTATATCAAATGTCGGCATCGCCGCCACAAGCGCTTCCAATGCGGATATGGCAATGGCATCTGCTTTGACTGCGGAAGCGACTTCCTCTGACGCTTCTGTAAAACTGGCTGGAGCGGTTTATCGCCTTGATTGTGGGTCTACGAGACGGAACCAATTGTTGACGGCATCCGGGAGTGCAACAGGGATCCGGGCCTCGGTATCCTGGAGCACGTCGCCGTTGGCGGCGATTGCCACGGCGGATACGGATTATTACGGCGAGGGCTGCGACTGGATGTTTGCGGTTTATGATTACTGTACGGAAGGAGAGGTGCATATCAACAAGCGCGACCTCGAATTGGAGAATGGCGAGAGCGCAGATTATGATTCTTATGGGGATACGCAGGGCGACGGCACTCTTGAAGGTGCGGTTTACGGCCTTTTCGCCGCGGCAGATATCATTCATCCGGATGGGAAGACGGGCGTCGTGTTTGAGCAGGACGATCTTGTGGCACGTGCGGCGACGGACAAAAATGGAGACGCGTCTTTTCTGGCGATCACCGAGGCACCGGGAGTGATTTATGACTATGAGAAAGGTGAAACGGTGGCGACCGGATTTATCGGTCCGGAGAATTATTATACGAAAACCTATGGAAAGACGAGTTCCAATCCGAATGGGTATTCCTATCCGATCACGGACAATGAAACGGTCAACGGGAACTGCTGGATTGGCAGACCGTTGCTGCTTGGATCTTACTATGTGCGGGAGTTGACGCGCTCAGAGGGGTATGAGCTTTCGGTTTACGGCGTGGACGCGGAGGTTTCCAACCGTGTTGCATGGGAGGCCGGAGGAGATACGTCGGCAAAGGGAACGGCTTCTGTGGAAACGATCAGCGGGAGCTGGGAGCAGTCCGATACAGGCGGCGCGCGCATTTCGGTCACGGACATCACCGTTTCCAGTTCTGGAACGACGAACGGATATGATTTGGTGATTTCCGGATTGGACACAGCGCTGTCTCCGGAGTTTTATCAGGCGACAAAGGGCGTCACCCAGATCTGGTCGGAATGGCAGGAAACGGTGACAAGCTATGAGACGGTGGAGGCGGAAGCGGGGACGCAGGTTATGATCGGCGGTTCAAGTGTGGAAGCGGAGCTCGGTGATCGAATAGCTTTGCCGAACGGCGATACGGTCGAGGTGCTCGCGGCCGCGCTTGTGGCCACGACGCCGGAGTATCTGACATTGCGAGGGGATTCCGGAGCGATTCCCGTTTATGCGACGCGCTATCTTCCGGAACTTGATGATGTACGTATGGGAAGCCCGGAGACGTTTATCGCGGACTGCAACCAGGCGATGGAGACAATTGGCCTAGCCGAGCCGGGCGAGGGCGCGCCCTGGTTGCTGGTACCGCTCGGTGATATAGCGGAGGACTGGCCGCTTGAACTTTACGAATTTATGGAATCAGAAGACTGTCCGGCGTTTAACGCGGCGCGGCTGGAGACGATAGTGGAGGACAATGGTGAGTATGCAGCGGTGCTGCGTTATTCTTTCCTGCGCAATGGTACGGCGCGCAGCGTCCTTTTTGACGAGGCGACGGATAGTTTCCTGGTTGCTTATGATGTGGAATGGCCGGATGGTACGGCAGGTTATCTCTATCGCTTTTATCCGATTGAGGAGCTGGTATCGGGCGAGGATTACGAACCGGGAAACAGCGCTTATCGCTGGGTCCGCGTGCCGAATGTACGTCCGGTGACAGATAATCTGGCGTATTATGACGATCTTTTTCTGGTCACATTTGAGAGTGCCCGGGAATATACTTCCTATTGGGTCTATGCGGATGGGGAGCTGCTGCGCGGCGCGGACGGAAGCATTTACCAGAAGGAGGTCAGCGAGAAGGTAACGGTCGGGGGTTATACGTACCAGGAGTCCGTCGATTATCAGCCATTGGAAGCGGAATATGACAACGTTTCCGGGCGCTGGATCCTGCACATTGCCCCGGAACAGATTCCGGAGAGCGGCGAAGTGACTGTGACGGTTAGATACACGCTGGTCGACGGAACGGCGGGAGCGGTGATTCAGGCTGCGGCGGTTCCGTCGATGAATATGAGCGGCAGCTATGTGAAAGCCGTGACGCTGTCTTATCCGGGACAGGATACAATCCGGGAGGACGGCGGGACGCAGGCTGTGCCTGTTGGTGTGCAGGAGCGTGCAATCAAGCAGCAGATCAAGGTGGCCAAGGATGTCGAGGGCGTCTCGTACCATGCGCTCACAAATTTCCGTTTTAAGGCCTATCTGAAATCCAACTTGCTGCGCCTGTACCGCGACGAGGGCGGCGCTGTTGTCTGGCAGGATCTGCGGGGCGGGGAAATCGCCGGAAATGACGTTGGCGTATTGGCGGAGACTGCGGCGTTCCCGGAGCTTGTGCGAAAAATCTATACGCGCGTGCCGCATCAGACCAGTCCGCTTTATCAGGATTCCATGGATGCAGTGATCGCAAACAGCGAGCTCTACAGTTTTACGGGCGGTTTGATTAACGAGGCGGCAAACAGCGGCTTTACCGCTTTGCTGGAAACGGTTTCCTGCACGGTCGAGGACGGAAGTAGTACGCGCGTGGTTGACAGCCTCAATTATAAAAAGTTTTTTGATGCCATTGATGTGGCCAATCACGATAAGTGGGATGACGCTGCGCCGACTTACACAAGCTGGCGGCCGATCGGCAATCTTGCCAATCGTACGGAGCATACATTAGAAAACGCGAGGGTTTCGGACGCGGTGCGCCAGTTCGCGATCGACTGGTACCTGGACGAGGAAGTGAAGAAGCTGACACGTTCGACCAGGCAGAACACTGCAGAAAAGGAAAGTGCGGATGGGGTGCTTGCGTTTGCGGACGAGCTGTTGGACGAAGCCCTCCATGCGGCAATCATTAAAACGGAAAACTATCTGACTCCGTTTTTTACCTATGATCTTGACGAAATCTACGCCATCCGCTGGGATGGAGAGGAGGACGGCGGGAGCGACCAGGACGCGACGACCATAACTGCCGGCACGCTGCACGTAAGTGTTGACGGAGCCGGTGGCACGCAGGGGGAGATGGGAGAGAGCGGCAGCTATTATTATGGTTTGTCAGCTTATCTTCCATATGGAACCTACGTGGTGGCGGAGCAGCAGCCGCGGTATACCGGCACGGAATATGGTCGGGACCTCGGCGATCTGGCCAATAAACATTTTGAGACGGATGCTCCGCGGGAGGTGGAGCTGCCCGCGGTCTACGCGGATTACGCAGGGTCTCAGACCTCTCCGGGAGAGTGGAACACTTACTACAATTATAACGCGGCGGAAACGCAGGCGGAGATGGAGCGCAAATATCATATCCGTTTTAATGAAGAGACAATTACTGCGCCCGGGCAGGCGGACAGCCGGTTGATTTACGCGCACAGTGACCGCGGGGATTACAGCGTATATCCGTATGGACTGGATATTGAGCAGATACAGAATGGTGCGTCGTCAGCGTCAGAGGGAGATTATTTTGCGCTGACGCAGAGCCGGTACCGGCCGTATAAAAATTATTATAATGAAACGGATGACCGCGAAGCCGCGAAAGTGACTTATTATCTCTCGGAGGGACAGTTCGGACGCGAAGCGGTGGCGGAAGTTTATCGCTACAGCTCGGTTTCCGAGCAGTCCGGGCGGGCGGATGACGTTGCCTATGCGGGCATGAGTGCTTCTACAGCGGATAACGTTCTCGGCACGGTTTACCGCGACCAGGTGGCGATTATGCATGGCGTATTGACGGCGTACGACGGCAAATACGCGCCGATGCTGGTACCCTGGGGCGTCGCCGCGCCGGCGGACGAAGAGATTGAAAAAGATTTATCCGTGACGGAGGCGGATGGCGAGAGCAGCTATATCGGCTTTTCCTACGCCCATCTGCGCGACCGTTTTTACAAGGCGAAACTGCGCCTGGAAAAGCTGGATTCTGAGACACATGAGAATATTCTTCATGACGGCGCGGTTTTTGCAATCTATAAGGCCGCCAGGGATGAGAACGATGGCAGCGGCCGTGTGCTCTTTTATGAGGAAGAGACGACGATTTCAGGGACGATGACGTTTCTGGAAAGCATGGGGGCGGAAGATATCCGCCCGATGGCGCGGCGCTTTTCGTTCACAGACTGGCTGACCGGGAAATACTATGGCCCGGGAAATCTTTATACCGGTGTGGTTCCGGTCGGGACGCCGGTCTGTGAGGAGGCGGATCGGATTGTGCCAGGAGACGGTTATGGGAATCAGACGGTGGCGTTCAAGAGTGAATCGACGGTGCTCGACGGTTACCTGCGCAATGAGGAGAGCGATACTTACCGGGTCTGGCAGAGTCAGAGCGTCGGCTATCTGGAGACGCCGCAGCCGCTGGAAGCGGGCGTTTATGTGATTGTGGAGGAAAAGGCTCCTTCGGGTTACGCGCGTTCGGCTCCGGTGGCGGTAGAAATTTATTCGGACAAGGTCAGTTACTATAAGGAGGGAAATAAGGACGCCCGGGTTCTTGCCGCAATCTATACTGACGTGGCGGACAATCCGACCGCGAACGCGAATAAGCCACAGGATGTGGTTGCCGCGGCGCGAATCTATGTGGAAAATGAGCCGATCAAGTTAACGGTAGAGAAGCTGAAAGAATCGAGCGTACAGACGGCGAAGACGACGGAGGATAAGTCCGTTACCTACAAAGTCAGCGGCCGCGTGGACGGCAGCCTGACGCAGATCGGCGGCAACGCGGATTATGTCTATGCTTATGAGAATGGCGTGTATCTCGGCTATGCCTGGAAAAAGGGCACGCTGGAAATACTGGCGGCGCGGAAAGCGGCGGGCGAGGATGTTACGATTATCTATGAGGGTGATGTCTTTGCCGGTTACGGCTATGTGACGCGCACGCTGGAGACGGCGGATGACGAGAATCCCTATGTTGTCGGGGCAACGATGGGGCTATTTGAGGCGATCTCGCTTGCGTCGTCGGGCGATACGGAAGATTACGCTTATGAGGGTCTGGTGATCGAGCGCAGCAGTACCGGCAATGTGAGCCGTATGTATGTGCGGGAAGGCTGGGCCGGGGAGAAGACGGAATTTGTAGCGGAAAAGGATGAGGACGGAAACGAATATGAGGTAGAGTATCCGGCCGGTGTGGACAGCCAGGGGCAGCCGATCATGGCAACCGGAAAAATCTGGACGGCGGCGGTTATCCGGCGCCACGATACGGATATTCTCTATTATGATCTGGACAGTCTCGATGTGCTGACCGAGGGTACGGTGAACGGGTGTACGATCGTCTACGGCTATGACCGGAATTATCAGAAAATCCCGGTGACGGTTATGGAAAGCGACCAGGCCAACATCGACCGCACGGACACGGATCATTCCCTGTTTGTGTTTAAAGGCGGCATTGCTTATCTGGAGCTGGCGGGCGGAGATTTTACAAAAATTGCTTATTCCGCGAATGACAAGGTGCTGACGGTGGATTCGGGGACGAAGGTCTATCATCTTGACCAGGACGGTGCTCGTGATGCCTTGGTCGACCCGTACACGGGAATGGCTTACGTGGAACAGCCGGACGCGGAGGGTTCGGTACTTGTCTGGCCGGTCAATATCAGTCAGGACGCTTACGGAAATGTTATTGCGCGCGACAAGATCACGACCTCCCGGGTGGCGACCATCGGCGAAAATATGGATGGCTACGCGGAAAATGAGACGCTGGAGGTGGTCAATCATTCCGGAAGTGAAATCGCCAGAGAGGACAGGCCGTCCTACGAGCACATTGAATCCGGATCAGTTACCGGTACCTGGAAAGCAGAAGGGAGCGGAGAGAGCCATCAGGAGACGACGGTGGTCACGAATCCGTACGGTCAGAACCTGAACGGGGAGGTATTGACGGACGACAATAACGGAAGTTTCGTAAAGGAGCTGAACCCGGTGCTGGACGAACACGGATTGCCGCAGTATTACCAGAGAAGTGAGGAAACTTACGATAAGGAGACCAGACTTTATGACCGAAACGGGGATTTTGTGCGTGATCAGCCCTCGGATAATCTGGAGGAATATAACAACAACGCCTACCGCGTACAGGAGCATGAGACGCTTTATGACGGGGACAGACCGCTTTATCACCGTCTCGGCGAGGGTTATATTTTAGAAAATGTCTGGACAACCTCAGATAAGACACCGAACGATCCGTTTGATACCCAGGAGACGGAGGGACAGGCGGATGTCTTAAAACGCGTGCCCGCCGGAAATTACATCATGGAGGAGCTGGTCGTGCCGGATGGTTACCTGAAGGGTCTGCCGGTAGGTATCTGCGTGGCGGAGAATGCCGTGATGCAGCAGACGTCGATGGTGGACAAGACGATCAAGGTCGAAATTTTGAAAGTCGACGGCGTGCCGGAAGCGGATGATTCCGGAAGCGGGGCGAATCGTTCCGGGAATGAGGCGGACGGCAGCTATGCGCCGGTTTCCGGTGCAGTGTTGGCGCTGTATGGGGCGGAGCGCATTTATACGGCTGATGTTCAGACATACCCGAAAGACTATTATCTTCGCCAGATCGGTACCGAGCCGTTGCAATATGCATCCACAAACAGCCGGGAGGGTGCCAGGGAGCTGCTGACCGCGCGCTGGGTAACCAGTGAGGAACCGATTTATCTGGAAGGGATCCCGGCCGGAGATTATCTCCTGAAGGAAATCGGAACGCCGGATGGCTTTGTGACGGCGGAGCCGTTGGAGGTGGAGATCGCGGCGATTCCGGAAGTGCAGAGCTTCATTCTGTACAATGACCATACGCGTACGGAGGTGCTGAAATACTGGTTGGACGATGGCACGAGGACGCTGCTTCCCGGCGCGTGGTTCGCGCTCTACGCGGCGCGGACAGGAGCGGATGGTTCGGTGCTCTGCGACGCGGATGGCAGTCCATTGTACGATACGTCAGCTTTGCTGGATTATTTTGTGACGCCAGAGCTGTCTGTCTACCGAGGCTTCCAGGACGCTTTTGAGGAAATGTACGCGGACTATGGCACGCAGGCCGGGACAAGCCTGAGCTGGGAGGTGGACGGAACACTGTATCACGCGGAATTTGTCTCCTGTGAGCAGATCGATTCAAGCGTTTCCGGAGGCGGAGAGACGGCGTTTCCCACCTGGGCGGCATTGATTTTCATGCTTGACAGCGGAGAAGAGATCCGGATCTGCGTGTACGGGGAACAGATGGACGGCAGCGCGCGTGATTTTACATACGAATATCAGTTTGATTACCGACGTCTTGACGGGATAAATGCGTATGCGGCGGGATATTTTACACAGGAAGGCGTTTACCGCTGGGATTATCTGCCGTCGGAAACCGCCTATGTCCTGGTAGAACTGGCCGCGCCGAAAGGATTTTCAGCTGCGGAGGATACGCTGATTACGGTTGGAGGGACAGCAGTGGCGCACCGTTATGAGATTGAGAACCGGGAAAGCCGGCTGCTGATATCGAAGGAGCTGGTGACAGCGGGAAGCATATATGAAGGTTCGGAAGATGATGAGGAGAACATGGGCGAAGATGGAAATGGTGAGGAAGGGAGTACGTCAGGAAACAGCTTTTCCGGCGAACTTACCGGGGCAAAACTTGCTCTCTATGAAGCAGCCGCGGACGGAACGCTGGTACAGGATGAAACGTATCTGATCGAAATGTGGATGACCGGCGAGGACGGCGTTTACACGGAGGCGGATTATATTAACAAACGCATTCCGGACGGCTACAACCGCGGGGATTTCAAACCGCATACAATACGGGAGCTGGCGGACGGCGTCTACTGGCTGGTGGAGCTGGAAGCGCCACCCTATATGACGGCGTTTGCACCGCGGCGCATTGATTATCGGCAGGGAGAGGAAAGCGAGATTCTGCACATTTCGGATGTGCCGGTGACAGGTGAACTGACGGTAAAAAAGACAGATTCGGGCGGCGCGGCACTCACCGGAGCCGTCTACGAACTGTCGGCTTATCGGAAAACGGATTTATTTACACCATTGTATACCCGCGTTCTCAGTGGAAGCGATGATACGATTACTGTGAGTGGTCTGGCGGTTGGGGAACTTGTGGAGCAGAGCATGCGGCCATATGTATTTAAGCTTCGTGAGATCGTGCCGCCGATCGGATTTGCGGCCAGCGCGGAAATTTTTACCTGGGAATTTGCAGAAAATCAGGAGGGCGTTTCGTTTGACTTAGGTGAGAACAGCTGCTATGAGATTACGGTAGTCAACGAAAAGACGCGCGTCACGATCGCGAAAAAAGATTTCGAGGCGCTCGGAGACGATGAGAGCGTTGGCGCTTTTGTTGCCGGGGCAAAACTGGCGGTTTATGAAGTGAGCGGCCGCGACAGTGAGGATGAGCTGATTTACGACGCCGATAATCCGTATGCGGTCTGGATCACCAAAGAGGGGGAAAATGAGCATGTGATTGAGGGACTGACAGCTGGTCATACCTATCTTTTACGGGAGCTGGAGGCGCCGTCCGGCTGGAATATAATGAAGCCGATGGTATTTACGCTTTCGGCGGACGGAAGAAAGATCGAGATGTTGACGAACAATCTGGCTACCGTGACGGTCAACACGATCCGATGGGGAGATGAAGCGGACGGAAAAATTGAAGATGATACGGAAAACGAAGTGGATAACCCAGACAGGGATTCCATTTATTCCGTGACGCTGCGTGGCCGCTATGCCGTGTCCGTGACCTATGAACTGGAAATGGCGGATGGCAGTCTTGCGCTTCATTTCCCGGGGACGGGAGAGGATTTTGTATTGAGCGGGAGTGATATACCAATCGACGGCAGTATCTGTACGATCCGGGAGTTTACACGCTACTCGGACGGCAGCGAAATACTGACGGCAAAGAGTACGAAACCGTTGTATGCGGACAAAAACGGAGATTATCGCATATCGACACGCTGCGTTTCTTCGGTGGAGCTGGCCATGCAGCATGCGGACAGCACGCCAATCGATACATTCACGGTGATGGAAGACACTCCGGAACACGAGATATTAAACAATGTTCTGCCGGAGAACCCGCGGATAACCGTGAAAAATAAGAACGGATGCGCCGGAGAAGTGCTGGATGTCAGGACTGCAGTTATCAATACGGTCTCCTGGATCAATCCATCCCATCTGACGGAGGACGTTACACTGCAGATCCGCACGGATGCGGATACGACAATCATTGACTGGGACGAAGAGAATGGAAGTCTTGCGGACGGAATTCTGACCTATGTGTTTCGGGATGTTGCACTGCTGTCCGGCGGAACGGTTTCATTTGCGACTCAACTTACCGGAGACGCTCTGACGACAGAACTTGTCGTCAAAATGGAGATAGGCGAAGACAGTATAAGGGCAACAAAGACAGTGCCGGTGCTGCAGCCAAACAAGCTGACGATTTATTCGGAGCTGACCGGTTCCGGAAAAGATATCTATGCGGATGAAGAAAGCAGTTTCATCGTGCATTTGTATGATTCCAGGAACGGCGAGGAACTGAAGGGAAGCTATGCCTATACGGGAAGCCGTGAGGGCAGTCTGCGAAGCGGAGATAAGATTACGCTGGCGGGAAATGAATTTATCGTTATTGATCCGGATATTTATAAAAATGTGCAATACAGTGTCGAGAGAGAGGAAGATGGACGAGATATTCTTTCGTGGAACGAGAGCGGCATAGTGGACAGAGAGAAAGGAGCGGGAGCGGTATTTACCAGATCCGTGGTGAATACTGCCGAGCGGGAGCATTTTCGAAAAGGAAACAGCTATGTGCTTTCAGAAAAAACAACCTATAGTGACGGAAACGAGATTGAAAGTAACCGTCTGCAGGTGTTACTCGGAGATACGGCTGCGATTGCCGGTCTTGTATTGATGGATCAGAAGACGCGTGTGCGAATCTCCAAGCAGGCGATGGGAGCCGGTGAGGAGCTGCCGGGCAATGAGATGGCGCTTTACGATGAAGAGGGAGTACAGATCGATGCGTGGATTTCCGGAACAGAACCGCACGAGATCGACGGGGAACTGCAGCCGGGCTGCACTTATGTGCTGACGGAAATCTGTCCGGCGGATGGTTACGCTTACGCGGAAAGTATTGAATTTATGGTAAACAGCGACGGCACGGTGGATGAGGTGGTGATGATCGATGAGCCGACAGAAGTATCCGTGACGAAAACCAATGCGGAAGAGAAAATGCTGAGCGGCGCGTGGCTGCAGATTCTTGATGAGCAGGGAAATATCTGCGAGGAATGGATTTCCGGCAAAGAAGTACATACGATCACGGGAACGCTGCGGGCAGGCGGAAGTTATATTCTGCACGAGGCAGAAGCGCCAGCAGGATATCAGGTTGCAGATGACATATCATTTATTGTGCCAATGGAGGCCGACGAACTGGAACTGACATTGGTAAATTTACATAAACCGACGAAACCATCGGACAGTGATGATTCACCTGAACCATCAAAACCGGAGCTTCGGATTGGAAAGATCACAGCACATTATGAGACAGAACGGGATCTGGGAGCGAGACAGAAATTCGGTATGCCGAAAAAGCATATAGCGAAGCTCCCTCGTACGGGAGACGATTCCAGCACGGGAGTTTATGCGGGTATTGCATTACTCGCGGCAGTTGCGATGATAATTTGCCGGAGAATGCGGTGAAAATAAGGAAATGCTCCGCCATTTTACTTGTAGATCATAATTATGGATTGTTATGTGTATATCGCGATAGAAAATGGATGAAAAATTTGCTATAATCCCGTTTTCGACACTTTGAGATTGGAAAAGAGGTGGAGCCCTTTGTAAA
>JAJQAA010000011.1 GCA_021204045.1 Clostridiales bacterium | reverse complement strand
AAATTTAAAGTCAAAATCTCAGTCCGTCTTTTCCCCACCCCGTGAATAGTAACGCGTGCATAATTCCACTACTTGTAGTATAATGTATCCATATTTAGTGGTTCACTTACAAAGGAGGTTCCCTATGGCAAATACCGGCACCAGCAGTTGGGAAAAGATCCGCCTCGGCGTCAAGGAAACCGAGCGGCTCATCGGTCAGAAACAGTATAACGGCGCAATGGTCAAAGCCAGGCAGACCCTGGAGTTCATGGTAAAGCAGCTTTGCGAGCGAGCCGGTATTGCGGCGGACGCCGACCTGAAGGATTCCATCGACGCGCTTTACGAAAACCGCTGGATTGACAAAGCTACTTATGAACACTATCACAAAATCCGCACCATCGGCAACAAAGCCGTGCATGAGGACAATAATAACGCGTACGACGCCAATCAGGCCTATCATATGTTATCTCAGGAGGTCTATACCTTCGCCAACGATTACCGCAACGCGCAGCGCGGCAGCCGTCCACGCGGCTCGGGGGTACGAACGGGCGTTTCCACACGCACAACCACCTCTTCTCGTACTGCCGCACCTGCACGCACAGCAACATCTTCACGGACAGCCACATCCGCACGCACGGCAGCGTCTTCCCGCACAGACACCAACGACCGTGCCGTCACTTCCTCCCGCGCCGGTACTACCGGCAGCACATCCGCTTCTTCACGTGCCGGAAGTTCCGCTCGTGCTGTATCCGGCACTGGTCGTTCCGCCACAAGCCGCACGCGCAGCCGGAGACAGCTTCGCAGGCGTCGCCGCTTTACGGTCTACGATCTTTTAAAGCTGCTGATTCCGGTTCTCTGCATTATTTTACTGTTCTGTGTCATCCGGCTGATACGCCCGGATTCTTCCAAATCCGAGACCACCACAGCCGCTCCGGTGGAAACAACCCGAACCGTAGAGCCTCCGACTACCACGGCCGCTCCGGAAACCGAGCCTACGGAAGAAGAAACCGCACCGGATATCACCTGGCGCACCACCACGACAATCAATGTCCGTTCGCAGCCTTCCACCGAGGCAAGCAAGCTCGGACAGCTTGGACCGGATACCGTCGTTGAATATGTCGATGCCTATGACGCGGAATGGGCCGTGATCCTCTACAACGGACAGGAAGCCTATGTCGCCAGCGCCTATCTGACTGCGGAGTGACTTGGAAATACAGAGTAACAGAACTCTGATATTCACCGACATCCGCTTTATAACGGCCATTATAAAATTTTTATAAATTTTTATTGACAACCTCCCCTCAAGCTCGTATAGTTAAGGAAATAAATACAGAGTCGGCAATAGAGGCGCGGCTGTTATGAGTATCTGTCCGGAGACAACGGGGTCAGTGAACGCAGAGAAAGGAGCAATCGCCGAAACCGGCAGTTTTCCGTAGGCTGCCGTAGTTGGGGTATAGTCAAACAGGCTGTGCACTCTCACCATCAGGTGGAGGAGCTATTGTTTCATGGACATGGTTGATGAAGCAGTGGTAGTTCGCTACCGCTGCTTTTTACGTGTACCGCTGTTACCGGCCCGGATAAGGGGGATTTAAAATGATTGAGTTTCTTGGCTGGCTTGACGGTATCCTTTGGGGACTGCCGCTGATTGTACTGATGATCGCGACAGGACTGTATTTCACGGTTCGCTCCGGTTTCTTCCAGTTCCGCTATTTTGGCTGGATCCTGAACCGGACAATCGGGAGGATTTTCCACAGTGACAGCGGCGCACACGATGAAAAGGGTATGCTGACTTCATTCGAAGCAATTTCCACCGCCATCGGCGGCACGGTCGGTTTCGGAAACATCGCCGGTGTGGCTACAGCGGTTGCCGCAGGCGGTCCCGGCGCCATCCTCTGGATGTGGCTGTGTTCACTGCTTGGTATGATTTTAAAGCAGGTTGAGGTTACGCTCGGCTGCTATTACCGCCATACCAACGAAAAAGGTGATTTCTACGGCGGCCCCACCTACTATATGGAGTGCGGTCTGGGCGAGGAGCGCCACTGGGGCAAGCTATGGCTGGTTCCTGCGGTTATTTTCGGCATCGGCATTTTCTCCACCTTCTTTGTGACCTCGTCGACGCTGACCGCGGCACAGGTTGTGTCCGGCGCGTTCCATCTCGATATGATCAATCTGGGCGGTTTCCAGATTGAGGGCGTAATTATCATGGGCGTCCTGCTGTGCATTCTCACTTATATGGTCACGGCGGGCGGCACCCGGAAAATCGCCAGTCTGTTCAGCAAGCTGGTTCCCTTCATGAGCATCCTTTACATCCTTATGGGAATCGGCATGATCCTGGTGAATATCCGACTTGTTCCAGCGGCGTTTATCTCCATCTTCACCAACGCGTTCAACGGAACCGCGGCCATCGGCGGCTTTGCCGGATGCACGGTCAGCCAGATGATCCGCGTCGGTATGGCGCGCTCCGTTTATTCCAACGAAGCCGGCTGGGGTACTTCCCCGATGATCCATTCTTCCGCGAAGACCCCGCATCCCGTGGAGCAAGGCCTCTGGGGTTCGTTTGAGGTATTCTTTGACACAATCATTATCTGCTCGATCACCGGCTTTTCCGTCATTCTGAGCGGGAACTGGGTTGACGGCACCAACGGCGGCACCCTGGCGTTAAGCTCGTTCGCGAGCGGCTTCGGCACCGTCGGAAGTATTCTGCTTGCATTTATTATGATCATCTTTCACCGTCACCACCTCCGGCGGATGGCTCACCTATGATCTGGCCATTCTGGAGCACCTCTACAAGCAGGAAGGGCCGGTGAAGGACGTCGTCATGAAGATCTTTTACGCGGTGCGCGCGCTTCCGGGACTTCTGTGGACCATTTACCTGGTAAAGACCAACAACCAGGGTTTCATCTGGACGCTGGTCGACATCACCTCTGCCATCCCGACTTTCGTCAACGTGGTCGTGATCCTGATCCTCTCGGGACAGTATTTTACGCTGCTGAAGGATTACAAAGCACGCTACCTCGGTGTTGGCCAGGCGGACAAAAACACCCGTCTTTTCTATGAAGACAAATAAGGGAGAACAAACGTGAAAACGATTTATTTTAATGGTAACGTCTATACAGGGGCACTGCCCCTGTCCTCCGCGTTTGCCGTGGAGGACGGCCGGTTTGTATTTGCCGGCAGCAACGAGGATGCAAAGGCTCTGGCCACGCCAGAGGATTCGCTGGTGGATCTGGACGGGAAATTTGTCTGCAGCGGATTCAACGACAGCCATATGCACCTGTTAAATTACGGAAGTTCCTTACTTAAAGCGCCGCTGGCTGCCCACACCGGCAGCCTCACGGACATGCTTCAATGCCTGACCGATTTTCTTGCCGCTCATCCGGTAACCGGAAATGGCTGGCTGAGCGCGTGCGGCTGGAACCAGGATTATTTTTCCGACGTACACCGCCTGCCGGATCGTTACGACCTGGATAAGGTCTCCGAAACCGTCCCCATCTGCGCCGTGCGCGCCTGCGGTCACTGCCTTGTGGTAAACAGCCGGGCGCTCGCACTCTTAGGTGTCACCGCTGACACGCCCTCGCCGGACGGCGGACAGATCGGTATGGAAAACGGTGAACCGGACGGGCGATTCTACGACAACGCCATGCAGATGATATACCGTGCGATTCCGGTGCCGGACAAGGCCGCGATAAAAAATATGATCCGCAGCGCCTGCAAAGCGCTGAACAGCTACGGCGTCACCAACAGCCAGACCGACGATTACTGCGTTTACCGGGAAGTCCCCTGGCAAACCATAAACGAGGCTTACCGGGAGCTGGAGGCTTCCGGTGAGTTAACGGTTCGTGTCTATGAGCAGAGTAATTTCACGGAACTGCCCGCGCTCAAGGAATTCGTCGAAGCCGGGAATATTACCGGAACAGGCAGCGATCTTTTCCGGATCGGGCCGCTCAAGATGCTGGGCGACGGTGCTCTGGGCGCGCGGACGGCATTCTTAAGCCGCCCCTACGCGGACGATCCATCCACCTACGGCATCCCGGTCTTCAGCCAGGAAACCCTGGACGAAATGATCTGCTACGCGAACGAGCAGGGTATGCAAGTCGCCGTCCACACAATCGGCGACGCCTGCCTGGACCGCGTGCTGCACGCCTACGAAAAAGCGCTTTCGGAGCACCCGCGCGACGATCACCGCCACGGTATTATCCACTGCCAGATATCGCGAGCTGATCAGCTGGAAACGATCGCACGGCTTAACCTGCATGTTTACGCGCAGAGTATTTTCCTCGATTATGACAACCACATCGTGGAGCAGCGCGTTGGCAAAGACCTGGCGTCTACCAGCTATAGCTGGAAGACGCTGATGAAAAACGGCGTCTCTGTCAGCAACGGAACCGACTGCCCGGTCGAACTGCCAGACGCGATGGCCGGTATGCAGTGCGCGATCACACGGACCACGCTCCGCGACCACGTCGGACCCTACCTGCCCGAGCAGGCCTTCACCGTACAGGAGGCGCTCGACAGCTACACGATCCGCGGCGCCGAGGGCAGCTTTGAGGAAACCAAAAAGGGACACATCGCTCCCGGAATGCTGGCTGATTTCGTCATTCTCGGCGCAAATCCGTTTGAAGTCGACGTGGAGACGATCAAGGATATTCCTATTTGCCAGACCTTCCTGGGCGGCAAAAAAGTATTCGGATAACCGCCGGGCATTGCCTTCCGTTTATCCGAATCTAAATAAGGAGATTGCTTTTCTGTTATGAAATTACTTCACAATACGCTCGGTGTCCTTTGCGCGTTTGCGCTGATGACGATCCTGCTGATCACTTCGGTGGAAGCCGTCTGCTACTGGACGCCGGGTTACTTTGAAAAAGAATATGCCAAATATGATGTTCTTGAAGATGTCCAGATGGAGATGGACGACCTGCTTGATGTCACTGACGAGATGATGGCTTACCTGCGCGGCGACCGGGAAGATCTGCATATCATGACAACCGTCGCCGGACAGGCACGCGAGTTTTTTAACGCGCGGGAAATCGCCCATATGGAGGATGTGCGCGGCCTGTTTATCGGCGCGCTGTCGCTGCGTCTCATCGCTCTCGCTGTGATCGCGGTTTCGCTCATCCTCCTGTTTGTCCTGAAAGCAGATATCCGCTATCTGCTGCCGCGGACATTGCTGGCCGGGAGCGTGTTGTTTTTCGCACTTCTCGCGCTGTTAGCCGGAATCATATCCACTGATTTCACAAAATATTTCGTCATTTTCCACGAGCTGTTTTTCAACAACGATCTGTGGATGCTCGATCCGAATACCGACCTGCTGATCAATATCGTGCCGGAGCCCTTTTTCTCCGACACCGCAGCGCGCATCGGACTCACCTACGGGATCAGCGTCATCGTCGTGTTCGCGCTGTGTCTTCTGGCCATCCGCGCCAGCCGGCGCAGGTGATCTCCAGTTTTACAGCAAGACAGCTTTACAGCAAAAACTCTTCAAAAATCCTGCAGATTTCCCGGGCATCCTCCCAGTTCTCCATCTCACAGAAGATGCGCAGCAGAGGCTCCATCCCGGAAAATCGCGCACTCACCCAGCCTCCGTCCGCAAAATACACTTTGCAGCCGTCCAGCCAGGAGATATGGTCGATGGCGACGGGGAGGCTGGGTATTTTCCGCTCTTCCATCAGTATCCGCTGAATTTCAATCTTCTTCTCCGGTGTGAACCGGTAATCCCGCTCCTCCATATGCAACGTGCCATACTGACTTCGGATATCCTCTGCAATCTCCGAAAGCTTCCGCCCGGTCACGGCAATCATTTCCACCAGAAGCATCGCCGCGTAAATCCCGTCCTTGCCATGAATATGCCCTTTCACCGTCAGACCGCCCGACGACTCTCCTCCGATAATCGCCCCCGTCCGCTGCATTTCCGCGGAAATATACTTAAAGCCGACCGGCACCTCATAACAGGTTTCCCCGAAGCTCTCCGCCACCCGGTCAAGCAGATGCGTGGTCGATATGTTGCGCACCGCCGGGCCGTGCCATCCCTTGTATTTCAACAGATAATAGTACAGCATCACAAGAATCTCGTTGGGATGCAGGAACCGCCCCTTATCGTCGATAACGCCGAGACGGTCTGCGTCGCCGTCCGTAGCCACGCCAATATCACAATACTTATCCAACACATAGTTGCTCAAATTGCGCAACGTTTCCGCCGTCGGCGCCGGCATCTTCCCGCCAAACAGCGTATCGTGCTGGGCATTGATTGTCTCGATCGTACAGCGCGCGATCGACAGTGTGATCGTGAGCGCGGTCAGACTGACGCCGTACATCGGATCAACCGCCACGCGCAGATCGCTCTTCCGGATCGCCTCCACGTCGATCATCCCTATGATCTCGTCGAGATAATCATTCAGCGGATGAATTTCCCGCACCAGCCCCTGCTTCACCGATTCCAGATAAAAATCCGTTGGCATTCTGCCCTTTTCTGTATCGTCGCAGACATAATCCGCGTTCGCCTTTTCCAGCCAGCGCTCAATGTCCGCCGTCTGCGTCTCATCCGCGTCCCGACCGCCATAGGTAAAAATTTTTATTCCGTTATAAATGGCCGGATTGTGGCTGGCTGTTACCATGAAGCCATAATGAAGCCCGTGCTTCATGACATAGTGCATCAGCAGCGGTGTCGGCGAACTTCGGCTGATAAAATCCACGCGGATCCCCTGCCTGCTGAATATTTCACAGGCCCAGATAACCGCTTCTTTCGAGAGAAAACGTCGGTCATATCCGGCTGCGATCCCTTCCCCGGCCACGCCCTCCGCTTTCATTTTCATACATAAGGCCAATGCCAGCTTCTGGATGTTTTCCCTGGTAAATTCCTCGCCGATAATGGCCCGCCAGCCGCCGGTACCAAACTGTATCGTTTTCATATTCCGTTCCTTTCTGTGTAATATTCGCTGTGTAATATTCCTGTAACATTTTCCTTTACTTGTCCGGAATTTTCCCTTATACTGTGATAATGGAGTCCAAATTCAAACAAATGGAGATGTTCATGAACATTCGTTATTATCCGCTGCGGCGGTTTTTCGCTTTCCTCCTGTGCCTGACGCTTTTCGCCGGCCTGCCCGCACAGACCGTACAGGCCGCGCCATACTGGCCCGAGGGCGTAAGCATTGAAGCCGAAGGCGGTATCGTCATAGACGCCAATACCGGCGTTATTCTCGCCGGAAAAAACATTCATACCGCATATTTCCCCGCCAGTATCACCAAGATCCTGACGGCTCTGATTGTGATTGAAACCTGCGAACCCGATGAAGTCGTCACCTACTCGCACAATGCCGTTTACAATGTCGAATCCGGCAGCAGCAATGCCGGCCTCGATGAAGGCGACCGCCTCACCGTGCTCGATTCCCTCTACGCGATGCTGCTCCGCTCCGCCAATGAGGCAGCCAACGCCCTGGCCGAACACGTCGCCGGTACGACGGAAGACTTTGCCCTGCTGATGAACGAAAAAGCAGAGTCTCTCGGCTGCATCGACTCCCATTTTAATAATCCCAGCGGTCTCAACGATCCGGAACATTATACCTCCGCCCACGATATGGCACTGATCGCCCAGGCCGCCTTTGAAAATGAACGCTTTGTGGAGATCGATTCCACGCTGTATTATGACCTGCCGGTCACCAAGCGCAACCCGGACGGACTGCGCATCTATCCCGGCCACCGCATGCTGAAAAAAAACACATCTTCTTATTATCCCGGCATTATCGGTGGCAAGACGGGCTACACCTCACTGGCAGGCAACACGCTGGTTACCTGTGCCGAGCGCGACGGTCTGAAGCTGATCAGCGTCATCCTGAACGGCCACCAGACCCACTATACCGATACAAAGGCACTGCTCGATTTCGGCTTTGAAAACTTCCAGTCCGTGCCAGCGGCCGATTTTGACACCACCTACACCTCAATCGAAAACGATATGACGATCGCCGGGCTTCCCACCACAGATCTGTCCGTGCTCGAGCTGCAGCAGGACTGCCGCGTCACCCTCCCGATAGAAGCCGATTATGATGATATCATCTCCGATATCTCTTACGACCAGAAGGATGACGCCCCGGACGGCGCAATCGCGCAAATATCCTATACTTACGGCAACCGGGATATCGGCAGCACCTGGCTGCTTGTCAATCTGAACAGCCCGGAGGCATTTGTCCCCATTCCTGATGTTGCTGACACGCAGGAAGCCCTGGCACAAGGAAACGCCATCGCTGCCGACACACAAGGTTCGAACGGATCGTTGTCTTCCGGCAGTACCGAAACCACTTCCAGTTCCGATACGTCGGCCAATCCCGGGAACGGCAATGCGTCGTCAACGCCTGTCACCGAGTCAGCTTCGACAGACGTTTCCCGTACTTCCGGCATACTGCGCACATTGCTGAAAATCATCCTCCTGCTCGCCGTTCTTGCCGCGGCTTTCTTCGCGGCCGTTACTTTCCGCAGTTACCGCAGGCAAAAGGAAGCGGAGGATCGTGAAAACCGCTATTTCCGCCGCCAGCAGCGGCTGCGCGACATGGGCGTTTCCGAGGAAGAGTTCGACCAGCTGCTCCAGCAGCGGCGGAGCAGTTCCGCGTCAGCATCCCCACGGAAAAAACGTCCAGGACGTTAAATGAAAGTACCATCCCACTGAAAAATAACAGCCGGGTAAAGGCTGTTATTTTTATTTATTATTTTTGTTCCCCATCGCCGTGTCTTGACCGCCGCCGCTTCGCCCGGTTGCGCTCCGCGCGCCGGATTCGCAGATCTTCAAGACGGGAAGAGATTTTCGCCATCCCCTCCTCATCCGTCAGTTTCAACGTCTTTATGATATACACGCGCTCCTCATCTACCTTCTTGACACGCAGCTTCCCTTTAAGGAAGCCATGTTCCGGACAGACCGCCAGCGCGTAATAAATCCTCTGATTCGGCGAAAACCAGCGCACTTTCTTGCGCAGGCTGCGCCCGCAGACATAGCAGTTCATCTTCGTTACGGTCCGCTCCTGCAGCGCTGCCTCCCGGTTCGGGAAAATACGGGACACATATTTGGAATAATTGGGAAATACAATCGATATTTCCTCCTCCTTTGTCTCAGGAAGACGGTAATAATCGATCGAACAATATGACAGCAGCCGTTCCCAATCCTGCTCTTCATACATCCGCGCCAGCACACGCCCGGTATAGTAAGCGTCATCTAACGCTCGATGAAACGGACGTTCTTCCAAAAGCCCCAGCTCCTCAACCGCGCCGTCCAACGACGGCTTCGCACCATCCTTGTAACACAATCCGTAAAGCTTCTGCACATCATAGTAAAACAATGGCCTGGGGAACGGATTCGGCACCTGAAAATGTTTCAGGTTGCGCTGCAGTTCCGTCAGATCCATGGAACCCCAGGTACAGAAAACACAATCCTCCCCGCACCAGTCGAAAAACGCGCGTACCGCATCCTCAAACCGCTCGCCGTCGTGACGAAGTTCCTTCATCTTCATGTGCGTCACTTCGGAAATCATATAATGCATCGTCGTGTATTCCCGCGGACGAATCAGCTTATGAAACTCATCCGCCACGCGGCACTGCTCGTCCAGCCTGACCGCGCCGATCTCAATAATCTCAAACGGAAAATCCTCGATTGACTCCGCTTTTCCCCGCGCACACTGGTTCCACTCCAGGTCAAATACGATATAATTCTTCATCGGTCCTCCGGCACTGTTTTTCTTTCATCCGCGCGCCTGCGCGGCTTCGCGGACGCAGACCACAGCCGGCGCGCCCGGCGATATTCAGGCATTTGCAAGGAACTCTACATTCCCGCTTTTGATATCATAAATAGCGGCGGCAAATTCCACCCGACCTTCTTTATGTAATTCACGCAGGATCTCGCTCTCTCCCAGCCGCTTCAGGCTGTGGAGCAGATTTTTGCGTTCTGCCTTGCGCGGATCAACCTCGTCTCCGATGGCTGCCTCGACTTCCTCGATGATCTTCGCCAGACCGCCTTTCCAGATCTCATGTTTTAATGCAGCTCCGACAGCACCGCAATTGGTATGTCCCATCACGATCACCAGCGGCGCATTCAGATGCTCGACCGCGTACTCCACGCTGCCCAGGCAAAAATGCCCGATCACATTGCCCGCGTTGCGGATCACAAACAGCTCACCGATCCCGGCATGAAAAATATGTTCCGCCGGTACACGCGAATCCGCGCAGCAAATGAGCACCGCACACGGCCGCTGTCCCTGTTCCGTCGTATGCGCCCGCCGCTGGCTGCTCAGCTCCGCAGGATTTTCCTCTGTCGTCTGGTAGTCCTGATTGCCGCGCACCAGGCAATCCAGCACAAACGCGGCCGGTTCACAAATCGCGCTGTGTTCGCCGAACACCGTTTCTGTACCGAACGTCAGAATATCATGATACTTTTTTCGCATAGGCTTCTCCTCCGTAATATATTCTCTGCACCGTTTTCTCACACATCAGCTGTTGTATTAATTATAACGGTATAGCAGGAAAAAGTAAACGCTATCACCCCAGAAAAATGGCTGGCCAATGTCCGTTCAAGCTGATATAATAAACCCGCAGGTTTATTTTATTAACAGAGGCACACAATATTATGAATAACCATTTTGTTTTATTCCGCCGCGGGGCTGCCGACGGCGTCCCTATCGGGCTCGGATATCTGGCGGTATCCTTCACATTCGGAATTATGGCATCCGGTGCGGGACTTTCCGTACCGCAGGCCGTCATCATGTCCGCCGCGAACATCACCAGCGCCGGACAGTTTGCCGCCCTCGGGATCATCCAGGCCGGTTCCTCCTTTTTTGAGATGGCCATGACGCAGTTCGTGATCAATCTACGCTACTGTCTGATGTCCTGCTCCCTGTCCCAGAAGCTGGATCCGCGACTGCCGCTCTTTCATCGTCTCTTCGTCTCCTATGGCGTCACCGATGAAATTTTCGGCGTATCTGTATCTCGCCCGGGAACGCTGGACCCTTTCTACAGCTACGGCCTCATGTCCGTCGCCATCCCCGGCTGGGTTTTCGGCACCTTCCTGGGCGCCCTCTCGGGAGACCTGCTTCCGGCGCGTCTTCTGAGTGCGCTGAATGTAGCTCTCTACGGGATGTTCCTCGCCATCGTCATCCCGCCCGCGCGCGAAAACCGCGTCCTGGCCGGCGTTATCCTGGTCGCAATGCTGTTCAGTCTGGCGTTCCAGCACCTTCCCGTACTCAGCAGCATTTCCTCAGGCTTTCGCATCATCATCCTGACAGTACTGATCGCCGGCGCCGCCGCATTTCTTTTCCCGCGAAAGGAGGATACGGATCATGCGTGACTCCACAACCATATCGCTTTATATCCTGGTCATGGCGTCCGTGACCTATCTTATCCGCATGCTGCCCCTGACGCTGATCCGGCACGAGATCAAAAACACCTGGATCCGCTCCTTTTTATATTATGTTCCTTATGTAACGCTGTCGGTCATGACATTTCCGGCCATTCTCCACGCCACCGCCTCCATCTGGTCGGGAGCTGCGGCACTGATAGCTGCCGCAATTCTGGCCTACAAAGGCAAAAGTCTGCTTCAGGTATCTCTGGCAGCCTGCGCGGCCGTATTTCTGCTGGAATTATTTCTCGCATAACACGTTTATAACACCTTTTCATATGCCAGTCTCGGGTCGTTATCCTCCTTCACGGAAATGATTCCGCAATAGGAAAATCCCAGTTTTTCCAGCAGACTCTGCATAACCTTATTATCACCATGGGTATCAATGCGCAGGTCGCCGCACTGAGCGAGCGCCCAGCGGATACAGAACGCTCCCGTGCCCTTCCGTGAACCGTCGGAAGCGATCCGGTGGACGACACCATACGCGCCGTTCCCCATCCATTTCCCGTCAATTTTATCGTAGGTCGATTCGATCCGTTCGCCATAATCATAGAAAAAAACGCCGACAATATTCCCATTCTCCCTGCATACATGACATTTCCCGGACTGAATATCCTTTTTTATCAATTCTTCCGGCGGCCAGTTCGTCGCTCCCCACTGTCTGGGATTGCCGTTTGCCGCCATAAACTGTCTGGCGTGAGCATATATTTCCATTATTCTTGAAAGGTCATCTTTTTTAGCATATTCAATCACCATCGCAAACTCTCCCGCTTTGTATGGAACAATCCCGGAATCACCTGAAAACAGGCAATTCCGGGATTCTTATCTGCATTTCAAATTTTGTGCTGTCCTGGCCGGATAAAACCCGTTTTGCGGACAACGCACCATGCTTTCTACTTTCTGTCGGCCAAATCAGATGTTCAGCAGATCACTGTACTCCTTCAGCGCTCCGTCCGTCTCGTGCGCGAGTACGCGCTTTGCCAGAATCTTGCCCAGCTGCACGCCTTCCTGATCGAAGCTGTTTACGTTCCACACAAAGCCCTGGAACATTACTTTATTTTCAAAATGAGACAGCAGCGCTCCGACCGATTTCGGATTTACCTGGTCGCCGATGATAATGCTCGACGGACGGCCGCCCTCGAAATATTTGTTGCGGTTCTCGTCCTCTTTTCCGCAGGCAAAGGCCACAATCTGCGCCGCGACGTTTGCGCACAGCTTCTGCTGGCTCGTGCTGCCCTGGATCACCACGTCGGTATCCAGCTGGCTGTTGCGATAGCCGATAAACTGCAGCGGAACAATCGCGGTTCCCTGATGAAGCAGCTGATAGAAAGAATGCTGCCCGTTCGTCCCCGGTTCGCCAAAGATTACCGGGCCGGTCTGATAGCCCACACGCTCGCCAAAACGATTGACGCTCTTGCCGTTGGACTCCATATCCAGCTGCTGCAGATGAGCCGGGAAACGGCTGAGCGCCTGCGAATACGGAAGCACCGCCGTGCTTGGATAGTCAAGCACGTTGCGCTCATAGACGCCGATCAGCGCGTCCAGCATCGCCGGGTTCTGCAACATATCCTTATTCATGGCCAGCTTGTCTTCCTCGGCCGCGCCCTCAAGGAACTGCGCGAACACCTCCGGGCCAAACGCCAGGGAGAGTACCGCGCCGCCGACCGCGGAGCTGGAAGAATAACGCCCGCCAATATAATCATCCATAAAGAACGCTTCCAGATAATCCGCGCTCTTTGCCAGCGGAGAGGTCTCGCTCGTCACCGCGACCATATGCCTGGATGCATCCAGTCCCGCGTTTTTCAGCGCGTCCTTCACAAAGGACTCATTGGTCAGAGTCTCTAGCGTGGTGCCGGATTTCGAGACAAGCACAAAAATCGAATGCGCCACGTCGATGGAATTCAGGACCGCCGCCGCGTCGTCCGGATCCACGTTGCTGATAAATTTCGCTTCCATCTTCAATGTATCGTGCTTTCTCGCCCAGTTCTCCAGAGCCAGGTAAATCGCGCGCGGTCCCAGATCGCTGCCACCGATGCCGATCTGCACGACTGTCGTAAACCGCTCGCCCGCCGCGTTCGTGATCTTTCCCGCGTGTACCTTGCCCGCGAACTCCGCGATCTTCTGCTGCTGCGCCACATAAAACGCACGCTTATCCACGCCATCGGCCTCAACCGTTTTTCCAAGCTGGCCGCGCGTCAGATGGTGGAGCACAAGCCGCTTCTCGCCGGTATTGATCACCGCGCCATTGTAAAGCTCTTCAAACTTCTCCGCAAGCTGCGCCTCCTCGGCCAGCTTCCCGAGCTTCTCCAGAACCGCATCGTCCACCGCTTTCGCCGCGTAATTATAAACCATACCTTCCGCCATCGGAACGCTGTAGCGCTTCACGCGCTCTGCGCCGTTCTCTCCGGACATGACTGCCTTCAGATCCACGCGCTCCGCCTTTAAAAGCTCCTGATAAGACGCAAGCGTATCCAGATTGTTCCAGTTAACCATCGTAATCTCCTCCTGCTTTCTGTTTGATTTCCCGCGGCAGTCCTGCTGTTTTGATCCGCCGCGCTTGAAGCGTTACCATCATTATACTATCAAAATTCTCCTTCTTCAAGCACTTCAAGGGCACTTCCTGCGGCTGTCATTTTACCGGATTTTTATTTTTTGAACACAGAAAAGACACAATTTCCCCTTATAGTGTCGTGAATATACAGGAAACCGCTTCCTGTACAGCAAAAAACATTCCATTACTGAGCTTTGAAAACAGAACAGGAGATATAAATTTATGGATAAATTAACATTGACAATCAGAAAACAGAAAAATATTGCATTGATTGCCCATGATGGCAAAAAGAAAGAATTAATCAAATGGTGTAAAGAAAATAAAGAAATACTGGCAAAGCACTTCCTGTGCGGGACGGGAACAACCGCCCGCATGATCACCGAAGCGACCGAGTTGCCGGTAAAGGGATTTAACAGCGGTCCGCTTGGCGGCGATCAATAGGTCGGCGCCCGTGTCGTGGAAGGAAAAATCGATATCATTATCTTTTTCTCCGACCCGCTGGAGGCTCAGCCCCACGACCCGGACGTCAAGGCGCTGCTGAGGATTTCCCAGGTATATGATATCCCCATCGCCAACAATAAGGCCAGCGCGGATTTCCTGATCACTTCTCCTTACATGGACCAGGAATACAACCACGAAATCATAAATTTCCGGAAAAATATTGAAAACCGGGCAAAGCAGCTGGATAAAAAATAACAGAATCCTCAGGCTGAGCGATTACCTTATAACGGGAAACGGTCTATTTTTCAATGAACCCTTTCTCATTTGCGCAGTCAAAGGTCACATAGGGAGGATTCTCGCCGCGCTCTCTTGCCGGCTCATACCGCTTCCAGAAATCATCGAACAGACGGAATATCTCTTTATGCTTCGCAATGATAAACACGACCGTAATTGCAACATACGCCGCGGAAAGGATATCCGTGAACGCCCAGAGAATATCGGCCTCAATGTTGTAAAGCAATACGCAGGGAACCATATAATAGAGCATATAAACGGGCATCAGCTTCCGGTTCCTCTCCATATCGCCGAATGCATAGTTCACAGACTTCTCGCAGGTGTAATACATCCCGATAATCGTTGTCCAGGCAAACACCGCAATGGCGATCGCCGTAAGCTTGCCGCCGATCGAGCCGTATGCGTTGGTGAACGCGATGGTCGTCAGCGCCCCGGAAGTGGCGTCCGAGGAATAATAGGATCCGGTAATGATAATCGTAAACGCAGTGATGGAGCAGATAATGATGGTATCAATAAAGATCTCGCCCCAGCCCCACAGCGACTGCCGGACCGGATGGTCGGTGATGGCGGACGCGTGGGCGATCATGCCATAACCGGTGCCTGCGTCATTTGAATAAATGCCGCGGGCAACGCCATATTTGATCGCCTCACGGACGGTCGCGCCGGCAAAACCGCCAATGGCTGCCGTGGGAGAAAAGGTGCTTCGGAAAATGAGCGCGATCACCCCAGGAACCGCCTGAATATTGAGAATCACTACACCCAGGCCCATAATAATGTACAGCACGGCCATAATGGGAACCGCAGTGGACATGACCCCGGAAATACGTTTCAGGCCGCCCCAGATTGTCACAAGGCAGGTAACGCTGATGACCGCGACCGTTATAATCGTGGGAACGCCGAAGGCCTCGCTGATCGAGCTGGTCACAGCTTCCGTCTGCACACAGCAGGTCCAGGGCCCCAGAAGGAAGCAGAATACCGCCAGTGCCACAGCGCCTCTCTTCATACCAAACGCGTTTTTCAGCACAAACGAGCGATCGCATACATACTCATCCATGGATTTGCTGTAATGTTCCCGGTAACGCTGACCCAGAATGATCTCGCAGGCTTTTGTAGACATACCGAAAAAGGCGGAAAACCACATCCAGACCAGCGCGCCGGGTCCGCCGCTGACGATCGCCGTCGCGACGCCGGAGATATTGCCGGTACCCACCGTATTGGCAAGCGCCGTACATGCAGCTTTGAATCCGGAAATCGTACCGTTACCCTCGCCCTTATCGCCGATTTTGGCGTATGTGTTTTTAAAATTGAAGATAATCTTTCTCTGATAACGAAAACCAAAACGGATAGAGAGCAGGATCCCCAGACCCACCAGAATCACAATCATCGGGGTGCCCCACAGCAAATCGTCCACCCAGTACAGCCAGTCCGTCAATGCCTGCATATTTTATTCCCTCTTTCTCTTAAGTACTGGTCTCTTGCAGAAACGACCTGTCTGATATGTTCATCTATGGTCGTGCAGCAGCCGCCCACCGCGGTCGCGCCGCAGCGATAATAATCCAGCGCATACTCACCAAAGCTTTTGGAATCGCCCTTCCCGTGCCAGGTCTTTGTGACCGGATCGTATTCCTCTCCGCTGTTGGGATATACTGCAATCGGAAGCGTGGTTTCCCGCTTCAGCTCGCCAATCAACTGTCCGATGTGCTCCGGTTTCGTGCAGTTGACCCCGACCATTTTCAGGTGCGGATGGTCTGTCATCAGCGTCTTAACACAGTCACGGATCCGGTTGCCTTCGTTGATATGTCTGCCGTCACAACAGGAAAAACTAACCCAGTAGTCCGCGCCCATCTCCTCGGCGATCCGGGCTTCGATGAGTACCTCCTTCAGAGAGGGCTGCGTTTCAATCAGCAGAAGATCCGCCCCGGCGTCCCACAAAATTTCCATTCTCTCCTGGTGAAACGCCTTCAATTCAGCTTCACTGATACCGTATCTTCCGCGATACTCGGAACCGTCCGCCAGATAGGCGCCATAGGGGCCGATACCGGCCAGGCACAGCGGATAGCTGCGGCCGGACTCTCTTCCCTCCGCTTCCCACCACTCGTTCCGCGCCTCCAGGAAAATAGAAACACTCTTTGCGATCAGCTTCTTTGCCTCATCCTCCGTATATCCGTTTTCCATCAAACCGGGAATCGTCGCCTGATAGCTGCAGGTGATGCCGCAGTCCGCACCAGCTTTGAAATAATCCAGATGCACCTGCTTTACCAGCTCCGGCGTCTCAGCAAGCGCTTTCGCAGTCCAGAGACGTGAATTCAGATTTGCGCCCAGCTTTTCCAGCGCAGTGGACATGGAGCCGTCAATAACCAGAAGCCCGTTCCGCTGCAATGCCTCATCCAAAGTTGCCCTCATTCTTGTTCTCCCCTTTACAAAACCTTCGAAAGAAAACTCTGAAGCCTAGGATCCTTCGGATTGCGGAAAAATTCATCCGGCGTACCCTGCTCCAGAATCTGACCTTCCGACATAAATAAAATGCGGCTGGCCACTTCGCGGGCAAAGCCCATTTCGTGCGTGACCACCACCATCGTCATGCCATCTCTCGCCAGCTCTTTCATAACATCCAGAACCTCACCGACCATCTCCGGGTCAAGTGCGGAGGTCGGCTCATCGAACAGCATGACCTGCGGCTCCATACACAACGCCCTGGTTATGGCAATGCGCTGCTTCTGGCCGCCCGAAAGCTGCGAGGGGTACGCCCCCGCGCGGTCATCCAAACCGACCCGCTTCAGCAGAGCCATCGCTTTTTCTTCCGCCGCTTCCCTGGACAATCCGCGCAGTTTCATTGGCGCCAGTGTGAGATTCCTCAGGACTGTCATGTGCGGAAAAAGATTGAAATGCTGGAAAACCATTCCCATCTTCTGACGGTGATAATTAATGTTCACCTTTGGATCGGTGATATCCTCTCCCTCGACGATAACCTGGCCGCTGGTAGGTACCTCCAGTAGATTCAACGAACGCAGAAAGGTCGATTTCCCGGAGCCGGACGGCCCGATAACCACCACCACTTCACCTCTGTGAATTTCCTCGGTGATGCCGTTTAAAGCATGTACCGTCGTGCCGAAATGTTTGTGCAGATCCTTTACCTGGATCAGAACGTCTCCTTTAGTGGTCACTGTTTCGCAGCCTCCTCTCCATGATGCCCACCAGCTTCGTCAGCACCATAACCAGAACCAGATAAATCGCCGCGATCACAAACAACGGCAGCAGCGCGTCAAAGGTCTGGCTCCGGATGATATCGGCTCCCTTGGTCAGATCCGTCACCCCGATATAGCCGGCGATCGATGTTTCCTTCAGCAGCGCGATAAATTCGTTGCCCAAAGCGGGCAATACATTTTTCATCGCCTGCGGAAGCACAATGTACCACATGGTCTGGACATAATTGAAGCCCAGGCTGCGGCCGGCCTCAAACTGTCCGTTGTCGATCGACATGATTCCGGAGCGGACGATCTCGGAAACATAGGCGCTGGAATTGAGACCGAAGCATATAACGGATGTCATGACTATGCCGGGGTCATTTTTCGCAAAAATGATGAAGTAAAAGATCAGCAGCTGCACAACCACCGGCACGCCCCGGAGCACCGTAACATAAACGGCGCACACCACGTTTAAAATCTTCAGTTTTCCGGTTTTGACGTAGGTCGAACGGATAATCGCAATCAGGAATCCCAGTAAAACGCCAATCACCAGCGCCAGGAGGGTGATCGTGAGCGTATTTCGCAGACCTCTCAGGATATACGTTTTAAAACGGTTTTTTTCTATAAAATCTTTGATAAAGTCAGCCTGCAGATCCTGCAGCCAGGCGCTGACAGATGCCAGCCATGCGCTCATATCAACCCTCCCCGTTTCTTTTTAATTTTCAGACAACCTGTCGTCTCACTCTTTTACGATGATAACCTGCTTGCCGTTGTAGTAGGTGATGGAGAACAGCCCGGCTGCCGCGCGGTCTTCCGTCACGGTAATGCCGCCCATGGCCATCAGATTCTTGCCGGTCTGCACCGCGGTCAGGCTGGCGGTGAAATCCATCGCGGAGAAGGTCACTTCCATGCCAAGGATATCACCGATCGCACGGCACATATCCGCGTCAATTCCCCAGATCTCTTCGCCTTCATAATATTCATACGGCGGGAAGTATGGGTTTACCGCGATATCCAGCGTTCCGTTCGGGAAAGATTCCGACGTCTGCGCCTGATAAGCGCTGGCCGTCTCATCTTCGTCAATGTAATAAGCAATGATGTCATCCAGCACACCGTTTTCCTGCAGCTCGGCGATCGCGGCGTTAACCTGTTCCAGCAGCTCTTCCTGATCCGAATTGATATAAAGCGCATATTCCTCGTCCGTGTAAGCCGTCTCCAGAATCTTCAGGCCCTCGTTCGCCTCCACAAAGGACTGTGCAACCTGATCATCGATTACCACGCAGTTGACTTTGTCGGTCAGCAGCGCCTGAACGGCTTCGTATCCGGTCTTGTAGCGAAGCACCGTATCCGGATAATCTTCCTCAAAATCGCCGGATACATAGATATCGCCGGTCGTTCCTTCCTGCACGCCAATCTTCTTGCCGGCCAGATCCTCCGGCCCATTGATCGCGTCAGAATCCGCTTCCTGTGCCGCTTCCGTAGTTTCTGCCGCTTCCGTGGCTGCTGCACTGCTCACGGGAGCAGCAGTAGTAGTGGAACTGCCGGAGCTGCTCGAGCAGGCGGTAAACGACAGTACCATTGTCAGAGATAATACACATGCCAGTAATTTTTTCATTTCTTTCTCCTCCTCTTTTTTTATACATGATTTTTGAATATTTATGCATCTTCATTCAATAAATCATGCGTCCTATTATAGCAGGGTCAGCGTTTTTTTCAAGTCTTTTTTATTTTTATTTAAAATAATTGTAAAATTATTCATATGATAGCCAACCGGGTTTGCTATTTCATTCATTAGCCCTGCTATCATTTACCATCAAAAAGTCAGTTGCAAAAAACATCGGCCATATCGCAGCCTCAGATAAAATAGAAATTTGTATCCCATGCCGGAATATATGGATAATGCCGGAAATACACGGAATAATCCGGGCAGATTTCCCTGATCTGTAACGGCAGCGCAAATAAATCCTCATTTCTGTGATAAGCGGATATCAGAAGTTTTGGCCTGTATTCGCGTATCGTTGTTTCCGCTCCGCTTATCGCCTGCCTTTCCTGCCCTTCGACGTCCATTTTTATATATGTAATTTTTCCGCCAGCCATATTGTCTACACTGTCCAGCATAATCTCGTCACCCTGTCGGCATACAGACGAATTTCGTCCGCCGCGCATTGCAAATCTCCCGGTAGAGCAAGAATCGCTGACTGCCACATTCCGGCATTCGCACCGTTCGAGCTCCCTCGTACTTTGGGTGAGTTTCCTGAAATTTTTCTTATCGGGTTCAACAGCAATAATTCTGTCATAATCGCCGCCCGTAAAATGCAGAAATTCCGCAACCGTATCCCCATTATAAGCCCCCAGATCCATATAAGATTCATGTTTACTCAGACGTAATATTTTATTATAAGCTTCTTCCGGCGTCGTCTGACACCGGAACAGATAGCGGATCTTACCCGTCAATTTATAGCGGACAACGGAATCAAATGTGTGTCTTGAAATATCATCCGCCAGCATATTATAAACGCTCTCCAGCTCACTGCGGTGCCGCAGGCAATATTCCCTATCAAAAACACCGTCTCCATATACAGGAACGTCCGGTGCATACAGCTCCTGCTCACGGGCTATCTTTCTGATATTTTCAATCACTTCCGGCCGATTTGTCCCAAAACAGACAAGCACAATCATTGCTCCGAATGTTTCCTTTGCCTCACTGTATGAAACGACTTTATAGCCTTGGAAATTCTGATGTCTGACAAACCCGTCGCTGGCAAACACACCGGCCACCGCTATCCCCAGTTTCCGAAGATGATTTAAAATCTTATCCGCTCCGTTTCCCATACCGTACAGCAGAATCGGTTTCCTGGCCGTTTTCAGCGCTTGCCACATCGGCTCTCCTCCTGTCATTCGTCTCCATATAAGTCAGAAACGGTTTTATCTGTTTTTTCGGCATTTTTCGCATCTTCACAAAAAAAGGAAGGCCCGCAGGTCCTCCTTCCGGTCGCAGGCATCGCAAGCTTCTGCAACCTGATCACTGGGATTATTCTAACATCGGTGTCGCGGGAAGTCAAGAGTTCCTGGACACATCTGTAGGCACTGTATTTTATGCCTATCTCAGCAACTTTATATTTAAAGTTTTGGACAATATCTTTTCAATCCGAAAAGAAAGAACTATAATATCGCCGTAACGCAAATGAAACGCTTACAAACGGGCGGAAGGAAATGACCTGGCTCCTTATGGAATTGACTGCAGCGGCAGTTCGCCAAAACATGAAGCCACATCATCCGGAGTCCCCGTTCCTGATAAGAGAGAGGCATCCGGATGATCCGATTCACGAAGCAAAGCAGGAAAGCAGGATTGACAGACAGATGAGTCTGTTCTGACTTATTTCAGCCACATACCATTCTTAAATGCATTCCCGACTCTCTCCGTAACCTTGTAATAGCCATGTGTATCCGGGAAGCCGCCCAAAATTCAGACGCTTACGAATATACATAAAGGCTCCGCTGGCAGATCATTTTCCAACGGAGCTTTTCCTCATTTCGTCACATCAAATATCTCTATTGACTTTACGCCAACGAGCCCATCGGATCCCACGGATCAAGCACAATCGGCTCGCTTGAAAACGCGCGCAGCACTTCTTCGGACAGATATTTCTTATTGACAACGACTTGATAATTGTACTCATCAAACCACTCATCTGTTATAAGAAAGAATCCCTTATCGCCGATCTCATCTCCCCAGCTGTTTTCCACTCTCCAGCGAATCGGTTTCTCTTCTTCATCCAGATCAACCCCCTGAAACACCATGGCATGCGTCATAAGACTCTGCCCATAGTCAAGACGTTCGCCTTTATTCATCGGAAAACTGGTATCAAACAGGTCTTCCAGCTTATAAATGTCAAGATCCAGGATGCCCTCATCTCTGGCCTCGCGCTTACCGACGTCACAGCCAAACCAGACAGGCTCTCCATCTTTCAGTTGGGCGATTGCCGCTTTTTTCAGTTCATCGGACGGAAGATTTACATACTTTACCGGCTGCCCCTCGACAACATTTCCAAGATAAGCAACGGTATAGCTGCGGTAGAACGGCTTCGTCTTTGTCGGTGCATTAATCAGACTTATGTAATCGGAAAGTTCTATACCCACATATTTCTGATAGAAATCTTTTGGTGTCAGATTCGCATCACGATGGAAACGGTTGTCCTTGTCGCGATATTCAAAATCAAACGATTTCGGCGGCTCTCCCAGGCAAATACAAAGCATGCGGTAAATGGTCGTCATCATGTCCGCTTTCTGTTCTCTCAATTCCTCCATTGTCGCGCCGTTTTCATAAGCTGAGCGAATCTTGCACGCATAGCCACGAAGTTTTTCCGTCAGATAGCTGTCCATTTCGCGGGAGGAAGATGAGGATTTTGTCTCCGGCATGGCAGCCTTTGGTACTACGCCATATTTCGAGACGATATTCGCAATCATATCCCACTGTCCGCCATCCTGCACCGGTGCTGTCAGAAGATGCGCAATCAGACGCGAATCCGTCGGCTCGTCCAGAGTCTTTAAAATGCTCTCCAGAAAATAGTTTGCCTTTTCCAGTTTATCATAAAAGAACGTAAAATTCTGAGAAAGTTCAAATTCTTCCAGATTCAGTTTCTTCATCACCTGAAACCGCATACAGTTCAAGGCCGCAAACATCCAGCACCGCCCGCTCTGCTTCTGATTGGTGACTTTCCCCTGATCCAGATGGATCGAATAAACCGGCGTGTCCTGACAAATTGCGTCATAATTCTTAGCGGAAGCATTGATACCATTGGCAATTACCGCGTTCATCGCTATGGTATGAACCGGAACGCTATGAAAGTTTTCGCTGTACATTTTCAGGTTCTCCTGTGAAATAAATGTGTTCATAATTTTATTCTCCTTTTTTATTTTGTTTTTTCCCGCTCCAATATCCAGCTTACAATCTCCTGTTCAATTTTGCAATCCTGCTCCAGCATAAACGTCATTTCATCCGGATACCGCCCATTCTCCAGCAAGGTTTCTGCCTTTTTTCTGTCACCTTCCTCCAGGGGTCTCCCATACTTCCGATAGTTTTTCAGTTCATCGCAACCCATATGGATCGGCTGGAAATCAATCTCGGTCCTTTTTCTCAGATGCTCTATGATCAGGGAGCCATCCGGATCGAAATCACCAAAACGAAACCATCGGAGAGCCTTGTTTTGCTCCACGATGCGCGTCAGCAAACGCTACTTGGTCATATTATGATATCCGCTTAAAAACAGATAAAAATAACCCCTTTCTTTCATCTAGTTCCCCTCATACTTCACATGATACAGATTAGGATCACCCCGCTCGCGCGGGGAACACGCAAAATATTTCCCATCGTGGTTCGCCATGTAGGAATCACCCCCCGCTCACGCGGGGAACACTCCGGCGTGTATTCTCTACGGCGGCTGTATGTAGGATCACCCCCGCTCACGCGGGGAACACGCTCTTGGAGGCGATCGCTCAGCTGATTGAGTGCAGGACGGGCGACGCAGAAGCGGCAAAGATCGTTAGATCGTTCAAGATTTGATTTTGGTTTCAGCGCATAAAAATCAGCGTCCAGTCACCACCACTGAACGCTGACGCGCAAAAAAGGTTTTAAAGCTTATAGGCGACGGGTTTCCCGTCAACCGTCGCCTATATTCTAACAAATTCCTGACGGGAAATCAAGTCGCTTTTTCGTCTCGCTCCATTCGTTCGCGGCAAGCCTGCAAAATATAACCTTGTAAGCTCTGACCGGCCACGGCCGCAGCGGCTCTGATTTCGTGCCCGATCTCTTTTTTAGGGCGTATGCTGATGTAGTCACAGGTTGCGTTATACGCGTCAAGGCTTTTTCGTTTTTTCTCTGATACTGGCATATATAAACCCTCTTTTCTTGATTGTGTTTATATCATATCATTTCGCGCAAAGGAACGCAACAGTGCAGGATCACCCCCGCTCACGCGGGGAACACTTCTAAATAACGTTTTCCCAAATGCTATTTTTGGGATCACCCCCGCTCACGCGGGGAACACGGTAGTTTCCGGCATATGATTCTGACTGGATAAGGATCACCCCCGCTCACGCGGGGAACACTTTTCCATCGCTTTTTTGATGGAATTAATGTTAGGATCACCCCCGCTCACGCGGGGAACACCAGATGGGAAACATGATGCAGATGGCACAGCAAGGATCACCCCCGCTCACGCGGGGAACACTCCAGATTCGCCAGGAAGAGGGCGACATCGGCGGGATCACCCCCGCTCACGCGGGGAACACCCTCGTTAACTCCTAGCCTTTCCAATATGGGCAGGATCACCCCCGCTCACGCGGGGAACACCGGTATAAAGCAGCCCACGCGGAATGATATTTAGGATCACCCCCGCTCACGCGGGGAACACTCCCGGTATTCCTTGCATGATATCGTGATTTCAGGATCACCCCCGCTCACGCGGGGAACACTACTCTGCCCCTTAACTCGCATAACTCCCGGTAGGATCACCCCCGCTCACGCGGGGAACACCCTCGTTAACTCCTAGCCTTTCCAATATGGGCAGGATCACCCCCGCTCACGCGGGGAACACCCTCGGTGGTCAGGTTGTCCTCTGAGGACGGCGGGATCACCCCCGCTCACGCGGGGAACACCTGCCTGGCCTGCTCGATCATCCGCAGATCCCAGGATCACCCCCGCTCACGCGGGGAACACGAACTTTTGCCCATACTGCGGCGGCGCGATTGAGGATCACCCCCGCTCACGCGGGGAACACGCCCAGCCAAACTTTTGGATGCTCTTGGCGATGGGATCACCCCCGCTCACGCGGGGAACACGCTAAAGGAGGATGGGAAATGAATCATGTTGCAGGATCACCCCCGCTCACGCGGGGAACACTTGATGGGAAATATATTGTGAAAGATGAGTATGGGATCACCCCCGCTCACGCGGGGAACACGTTGACATATAGTTCTGATAGCCGGAACAGTTTAGGATCACCCCCGCTCACGCGGGGAACACATTTATTTGGCATTATATAAACCTCCAATCTAGGGATCACCCCCGCTCACGCGGGGAACACCAGTGATGGGCTTCCAGCGGGTCTGTGGCTCCGGGATCACCCCCGCTCACGCGGGGAACACTCCGTATGCGTATTTCCCGTCTTCATTCCCCAGGGATCACCCCCGCTCACGCGGGGAACACGTGCTCCCGCTGCCTCCGAATATGTCGAGCACGGGATCACCCCCGCTCACGCGGGGAACACGTAAAAATGACCGTGATTTTAAAGTCGGGGATAGGATCACCCCCGCTCACGCGGGGAACACTGTGAGCGGGTATCTTCTTTCCGAGGAGCGTCAGGATCACCCCCGCTCACGCGGGGAACACTCATAGCCAGTACCTCCTCCCCCGACAATCATGGGATCACCCCCGCTCACGCGGGGAACACTTGCGTCCATAACATTCGCCGGGGCCTCCTGCGGGATCACCCCCGCTCACGCGGGGAACACTTCACCGGGTAAATGCTGTTTGCCGCGGTAATAGGATCACCCCCGCTCACGCGGGGAACACCAATAAAAAAATGTCCCGTTTTGTGGAATTTTAGGATCACCCCCGCTCACGCGGGGAACACTAGAGTAGGAGGAGTAGAATGGAACGGAAACCAGGATCACCCCCGCTCACGCGGGGAACACCACGTTCCGCACCTGTTTTTCCACCTCCTCTCGGGATCACCCCCGCTCACGCGGGGAACACGCATTAAAAAGAGCTACGTCCGCACGAAGGTCAGGATCACCCCCGCTCACGCGGGGAACACGTTGACCACCTGGATTTCATCGCCTGCGTTCAGGGATCACCCCCGCTCACGCGGGGAACACGGAAATGCACATGGCGCGGACACCCTGCACGAAGGATCACCCCCGCTCACGCGGGGAACACTCCAGCACGTTGACCAGGATAATCGGTGCCACGGGATCACCCCCGCTCACGCGGGGAACACACTAAAAAGATCCCATAAAATCAACCTTTTCTTCTAATCTCCCTTTCAAATCCATTTAACTTTGGAAGAAGCTGGGCTAGAAACATAACATCCTCAAACGCACGATGTTGCACCTCCACATCAATTCCATAACTAGCCAACACGTTTGAAAACTTGTAGTTTTCGAGGAATAGTTTTTCCTTTTTTACCAGAGATAAAATATCAATACATCTTTTGTTTTCCCAATCCAGGCCTAATCTACAGAACTCCTTTTTCAGAAACTTGATATCGAACCTGACATTGTACCCCACCAATGGCATATCTTCGATAAAACAGGCAAACTCCTTCATACCTTTCTTCCTGTCACATCCATCAGTGACAAGCATTTGTGTCGTAATGCCCGTTAATTCTGTTATAAACTCCGGCACACTTTCATCAACATGAAGTAACCGATTAAATTCTTCCTTATGATTCCCCTCTACCTTAAGAGCGCCAATCTCAATGATCTGATTTCTTTCCACATCAAGACCCGTCGTTTCCAGATCTATTAAAACATAAGCAGGGATGGAATCGTTTTGATTTGGCTTCAATTTATTATCTCTATTCTCCATCTTATATCGCATGTGAGACTGAAATGCCTTGCTGAAACCATACCTTTCTTCGTTTTCTACTTTTCTCTGATGAAGAGGGTACCGGACAAGAGGTAATCCATCAAGTTCAAACATCTCTTGTTTCGTTTGGTAACTGTCGAAGGTGTACCCGATCTCATTTCTGGTGGCATAACTGATTGTAGCCTCTCCTTTTTGAACATTGTCACAGACATGCTGCCATAATTGTTCTCGCACGCGGCTATTGAAATTGCCAACATAAACGCCTACGGCAATCTCCTGCATCCACTTAGTTAACTCACCTCGAAGGGAATTGGGAACATTCGTTAATGTGATCACAGTAAAGGGCATTATTCCGCCTCCCTGTAGCTCACGCCATGTTTCACCAGTTTTTCCTTATCATCCCAAAGATAAATCTGATCCGCTTCAAAGCATTCTTCTTCCGGAACTTCTAAAAGCTTTTGTATATCCCTTACAATATGTTCCATCATTTTTGTCTGATAAAAGCAATCCCGTACCTTTTGTCTAGTCAGAGACTCAATATCTGTTTGCCCATCCTCCATTGCTATAGCTGCGGTCTGAAAAGCAATAGGAATACTAATCTCCGCTTTATAAAGATCCGCAATATCATAAACAAACGACAGATCATGTCCTGTATGGACAAACCCTAAACCCGGACTAAGTCCCAATGCAGCAATCACACTATAAATCAGACCATAGAGAGCAACATTTCCTACGGAAAGTGCCTGATTAACCGGTGTCCCGCTCTCAAAATCATCCACCTTATACTCTCTTCCGTTCCAGGATATCCCATATTCTTTCGCAAGCGACGCATATATCTTTCGTACACGGGCGCCCTCCCTTCCCCGAAGCTGCTGCATTGTCAGCTTGCTAATATCCTCATTCGGAAATCGCATAGCATACATCTTCCTCGCAACGTTCAAATGTGAACGTTGATTAGAGAAAAGCCTCGCCTGAGCTTCCAGCAGTCTGGATGAATGTGACAAAGCGCGTCCATGCGCATATTGCCTTACTCCCTGTTCCCCGACCCAGCAAATCGATGTTCCTGTTTCTCCGAGCAGCTGTACTGCTCGATGGCTGATATCTGTCCCCGGTCCTAACAATAATACACCAATCATTGCAACCGGAATATGCACAATTCCTTTTGCATCAGCTACTGTAATTGCGCTATCCTTTCGATGAATCTTTGCATGCTCTACATATATGAAACTCACTCGATCGTCAATTCTGGGAAGTTGCTGTAGCTCGGGTTTATCCGCGCCATGTTTTTTCTGCATATGCCTATCCTCTTATAACTGTCATCATTCCAAAACCGTAAGCCTTCTCTCTTCCCATACCATGGCACAAAAGCTCAACAAACAAGTCCGCATCCTCTACTTTTAATCTGCCTTCATAGACAGCCTTAACCAAATCTACTCTCTGCTTTCCGTTTTTTAGAAGTATCTCACCTCCTTTTTCTTTAATAAAAAATTGATCTTCGTCCACATAAAAACCATGCTTCACAGATCTATCCAAAAAAAATTTGCGTTGCTCCTCTTCCGAATAAAGAGGATAAACCTTTCCTCTGCTTCTGTTTGCCTCAAACACTGAGTGAACAGGATTCAATGTTATCCGAAACAGGAAACTATCTCCCTGTCTGATTGATTTTAAAAATGGTTCATAGTCTTTGCAGGCAAAACTCCCCTTCACGGCATAGACTTCCATCTGTTCACAATTTGGTACTGTCTCAGAAACCACAAGCAGGTACCGTTTTCCCTCTATCCGGTCGATACGCCAAAGCTTCCTTGATCTGGTTTCTTCTCTAAACTCATCCGGAAATGCCTGTTCTACCCAATTGTGGTATGCACCCAAATGATTCAGAGTTCGCAAAACGATCCTATTCGTCATGTCTATCTCAACTCTACTTAAGTACATATCATTCCTCCATTAAAGCAGCAAAGGCATCATGTTCCGTCTGTAAATCTGTCCGAATATAATTCGGATTAAGAACCCAAATGCTTTTATGAGATTCAAAACGCAAATCGTGCTGACGACCCATCTGTGAAAAGGAAACTGGCTGATCCCTTCTAAGTACTCTCTGACTTTCCTCCGGCATACAAGCTACATCACCATAGACATCCAGTCGAATTTTTTCCTGCCTTGATCGTCTTTTACAGTACCAATCAGCCGCTATCCAAGGCCATTCCCTGATTTGATCAAATGCTGTTCCTTCATAAATACCCAACAAAAAATCATAATTAACCGGACAAGATCTTCTACCATAAAAGAGCTGGAAATATGGCCGCTTCAATGCCTCATAAATGCGCTCTATCAGAGCATCTTCCCCCTCTAACGCAACCAGAAAACCCGCATCTTCTAAATAATAGCGATATGTAACATAATTGCGTTCATGGTCACCTGTTTTCTTATACTTAGCAGCAATCTGAAATTCTCTGCTCATCTGTCCGATTTGATCCACGCGAACAACCATGCGTAAATTACACAGTTCCTGAAGCTTAACTGTTTCTTCTCGCCGGATACCCAATGCAGCCGCTACTAAGCCCAAAACTGCCCCTTTGGATGGATGATCATCTGTGTGACGTGTTTCGAAATGAGAATCGGTTCCATAGGACTGCAGCGGCCCTTGAAATTTCATTAGAATTGTCTTCAATTCAAATCACCCGCATCTTTCAGGCAACCTTCAATTTTATGCCCGACTTTCTCCAGAAGATTTTTCAGATTATCACAGATTTCTCCTGCTTCATCACCAGATTGCCCCGTAACATCAAGGTAGAAATTACCAAGCGGCGTATCAACAAACTTTCCGGTTTTTTCGTATTCTGCCATCAATTTTTCAATCGACTTGTTCACATAGCCACTTCCTGCTTTTACCTGAACCGGCTGCTCAAAAGCAGATACAAGATTAACCGGCCGATCCTCCCGCAAAGTAACCATAACAAAGCTCGGGAGAGTCTGATTTGCAAATGTATTAATCTTCCCTGTCGGCATCGAGTTCGAAAATGCTTCTATAAAAAGTTTGCATGCTGCTATCGTGGACGCTTCATCGCCCAACATCTTTATGAATTCGTGAACCGATATATTTGCATATCGGTACAATGTGGATGAATTATACTCGATATTTCCCAACATACCCGCACCTGCCTGATCTTCTGGGGAAAGATCATCCATAGCAGTATAATAATCAAATTCCGTCTGAACAGCATGCGTAGATATTGCATGAGCAACCTGACAGACAGCGTCTGTATTTAATTTCGGATCATCCGCTACCATACGGCCAAACAGAGCAATATCAATTTCCGGATTATCATTAAGGATTTGCTGCAGCTTATCTTTATCATTCTTGGTATGTTCCCCGTTCACTATCGCTTTCGCTAACATCTCCGCCTGTCGATCTCCCATAAAAAAGAGAGCTTTTGCCTTATGGTCCTTTGCTGTAGAAATGCCCGCATTATTCAGTGCGGTTTCTGCTTCCTTAAATGCAATATCATAATCCATTTCAGGTGCCAGCGACACAACCTTCTCAGCCACATATGAAACAATATCTTTGGTACGAACACCTACTCCAACTTCCAGGCTGTTCTCATGGAAATAGCTACGCATTGCCCTCTTCCATGCCTGCGAACTCACTCTTGCCCTGCGAACACCGCCATACTGGGCTGTCTTTGGGCTCCCTGTATCATCTCTGTTGATATTCGACGGCGGCAACACCTGAATTGCGTGTACATCCATGTAAAGTCTCTTGTTAATCATGATTTTCTTCTCCTTTTGAATTCATTCGATAGTATTCCCTTGACCAGGTCAAACGGATTCGTTCTTTTCCATCCTCCCAATGAATAAAACGGTAAATATCCATTGCCAGCATTGCAAAATCAACTGTTCCATCCTTGATTTTTGACTTATATAAACGGAGTATATAACGAAGATGCATTTTAAACTCTTCTTCCGTATCTGCCAGAATCATCGCATTGAAACGCCGATCAACAGATTCACTGTCTCCATCTTTTCTAAGCTCTGATAGCGAACTTCCGAGATTTTGACCAATTTTTGATTCGCTATTTACGCAGTCGCTTCTTCCTTGCTGTAAAAGAGCATAAAATTGTAAGCTCCAGATAATTGCTTTCTCTTCATCCGATAATGTTGCTGAATGCCCCAAAAGCTCTTCCGGAATCATTTCAAACAGAAACGGATAAGTCGCAACTAGATCTGATTTTCCCATTGAACTCCGCAGTTTGGCGAGTTTGGCTTTTCCTGATGAGTAATCCAATTGACCATACAACTGCTTTATTATGGTATTTACACTTTTTCCTATTTCCTTTTCTGTGCTCATTGTTTTCCTCCTTCCTGTAAAAATTTGAATTGAACAGCGATATTCCGTTTGAATTCGTTATATGCTGTTGCAATATTCATAAACCCTTTCTCTTTTTGCTGAATCCCTTTTAGGTCTGTGAAGCTCGCATTCCTGAATATTTCGTTTCCTCTGTTTAAGATCGCTCCTTTCAGAATCCTGTACCAGTCTAAAGCTTTACCATTCATGGAATCCGTTTCCTCTAGCTCATAAAGCCAACCGCGGAAGGATTGATCTATCTCCAGATACAATCTTTCGCGTTCCTGTTCTACAAAATGATAATCTTTACTATCATATCCCCGGATAACGGAAATCTGTCTGACAAATTGAACCAGGGTCTTCTCAATACAGTTCTTAGTATTATCGACCAGTACATTGATCATCTCAATCCAACCATCTTTGTTATCATCTATAAGGACAGCCGTTTCCATTTGAATTTCGTCAATAATTTCATCAACCGGAGACCAGGAAGTTGCATTTCCATCATCTCGCATACTTACGTTGCAGATTATAACTTTAAAATGTTGCAATTCTCTTATAGAACCCTTCTCGCAAATTTTATGATACCAGGACAAGATTCCCGGTCGTCGAAAACGTTCCTTATTTTCTTTCCCAACTCCCATTAATACATTAAAATGCCTCCAAACCGCTTCATCCGACCGATGCTTCTTAGGTGTAAACTGATCTTTATTAGGCCCTGACCCATTCCATCCCCAACAGGTCATAGGCTCTGTAAAATTCCCAACATGATTAATTTCCGGCAGCTTTGCGATGAAGCAGCTAAACGGATTCCCCTCATGATAATCATCCATAAATGAAACGGCTCTGGACCAACTCGTGTAAAGGCCCGCTCTATTATCAACATGATTATGAAAATAGATATCAACATTCTCCGATGGAGATCTCTCCCATGATGGAATCTGAGCTTTTATTATTTCACCATCCTGTTTATCAAATTCTATTGATAGAATACAATTCAGCATCAATGTTTCAAAGAGATTATGTCCTTTCAAATAGATTCCTCCAAGATCATAAAGCCATCCCTTGGAACATGAGCTTTTTGTATTTTTCACCTTTTTCTTGTCTCCAGTTCCGATATAACCCTGAAGCATGATCAGCCACCGTGTCAATTGATCATTGCAAAGTTTATCTTTTGCCTCCCCTGTAACCGGCGCAAACAACGCAATCTTATTGTTGCTCTCAGAAATCGTACGGTTCAGATTTTTACCAAAAAACTGGCCGCCGCCGTCTGCTAATTCTTCCATCTCCTCCGGCGTCATCTGGTAGAATGGGTACATGTCGTCAAACAGGTAAAAATGATCCCTCCATGCTTCCAGGTACTCCTGTACAATTTCCGGGAATTCTCCTTTCTTCCACAAATTCAGCCATGTCTCAAAATAAGAATCCTCATCAGATAAGTCATCCTGATCAACAGGCTCCAATTGCTGGAAAGTCTCTTCGTTAATCTCTATAAAATCATACGGATTTCCTTCACTGTCAAATCTGGAAAAGACCGTCTGTAAGACAGCCAGAAGAACTCTCAACACCGCAAAATCCTGTGTCTCCATTTCTCCTGCCAGATCATAATAGTCACCGGTATGAACAAATACTTCTTTCAAAGAGACTTTTTCAATTTGACCCCCGCTCTTTTGCATTACCCGGATCCATTTCTCATCCAATAAGTTATACCTTCCCAATGGTTCACCCCTCCTTCTGATATGACAGACCGTACTTTTGATCGTAGTGTAACAGATAGCCATTCAACCTGCAATTCATCTCTGCATCAAATAAAATACCAAGGCTCCCTTTAAGCCAACTTGATTCATCCCAATCCATCAATTTTGTACGGTAGATATCCTCCAGCTCACGAATCGTCTTATCAATTTGATATGGCATGCACAACGGTCTGGGAAGCCGTAAGGTTTCTCCGGCCAGCCTCATTCCAATACCTTCTTCCTGTATTCTGCCTGATAGATCCTGACCTGACAGTTTTCCAAACAGGATTCCATATCCATGCTCTAATTTCTGTAAAGCGATAACCTCAATGTTTTCATCAGCATCCCGAACTTGTGAATGTCCGCCTTCATCCGACTTATCTTCGGTCAGATTATCCAACCAATCATGGAGTGTCAATCTATTGAGCATATTGCCAAGATATGGCTTTACAATTCGATAATTCCCCGCTCTGGATTTCATCCCATCCTGTTTTTCATCTGCTTCCTGTTTATACTTATCATACTTTTCTTTTCCCTGAGATGCAAGTATAATCTCCTGATCTCCATAGACCGCTTGTACAAGAGATGAAATATCTCTCGGTAAAGAAATATCATTACCCAGGAAATATTGGCTTCGTGCCAGAAGGTAACCTCCATAGACTGCCTTCGATCCTTCCTGGAATTCCAAATCGTGACTGCATCCAAGCAGATAGAGTTTCGGTTCCCTGCATCCGAATGGTCGAACGCGATCGTGTCTGTGAAGACGCCCCAAACGCTGGATCAGAAGATCGATCGGAGCCAGCTCACTGATCATCCGGTCAAAATCTATATCCAGTGATTGCTCGATCACCTGCGTACCGATCACGATTTTCTTTTTCGGACGGTTTTGGTTGCTCCCCTTCCCTAACAGCTGTACCAGTGCTGTTTCTTTGCGCACCCGCTCCGTCGCAAGGAAAGAAGAATGCAGCAGTTCCACCGTCTCTTCTCCGTATAACTTGGTAAGCTCCTGCGCCAATTCCTGTGCGCGTTTTACTGTATTCATGATGATTCCAACGTTACCACCTCCGTTTGCAAACGTCTGGTCAATCACAGTTGTAACATCAGAATCCTGAATTCGCTCAATGGCAATTCTGCGTTCTTCATTTACAGGAAACTCCCTGACTTGATGAACCATTTCCCCATCTGTATATGTAATAAGTGGGTAATCGGTCGTAGAAAGATACTCTTTAAGCGGTTTCCCCTCGACCTGCATCTTATTCGTCTTGGTACCAAGCCCTCTCAGATATGCCTTTGTAAGTTCACATCTTGACTCAGAAGACAGCGTTGCCGATAACAAGATAACCGGCACATGATAACTGGCCATCCATGTCAACGCCATCTGCAGATATTGGCTCATATACGCATCATAGGCATGAACTTCGTCAATAATGACCACTTTTTTAGCAAATCCCAATTGGCGCAGTGCCAGGTGCTTCTGTTTCAGTGCTGACAATAGAAACTGATCGACAGTTCCCACGACAAAATCATCCATAATCGCTGTCTTCTTCCCGGAAAACCATTGGTTCATAATAAAAGCTTCATAGGATTTTTTTCCGTCTGTAATATCGTCATCAGCGATATTGCCAGCATTGGTCAACTTCGCATACTCTGGGTTTAAATTTGCTTTGCCATGAATAAGTCGAAGTTCGTTTTTCGAACCGTTGTCATTAGAAATACTGTTCAACCAATTTACTATCCTGGGAAAAATACCATTTGATGTCGCCTGCGTCGGAAGCCCAAAAAATATTCCTTTGCGTTCCGTCTGAAAAGCAAGTTGCTCTGCTCCCATTAAAGCAGCTTCTGTTTTACCCATTCCCATAGGCGCTTCTAAGATAAAAAGACCCGGTTGTTTAGTTGATACAATAGTATCGATAAAAATCTTCTGTAAAGGTCGGGGCGGAAAGCCAAAACGATGTTCAAACTCTCTTGTGGTATCTGACAATCCATCTGGCTCCCACCCATGTGTACGAAACCAATTACTCATACCTGTTTCAAAACGCACTTTCGAATCAATGATGGTATCTTCTTCAAGACGTATCAATGGAAAATAGTTCGTATTGCTGGCAATCCAATCTGCCATAGTTAACAGCCCAAGTGCCTGTACCTGTCCCGGGACCGAAAGCACCGGTATCTCTGAGGCTGATTCAAATCCGGCTCGGGCAAGCGCCCAGTCCAGAATATGCCTCTGGCATTTCTCCCATAATTGCCACAGCGAATCTGACTTATGCTCCGTCTGATAATAATTTATCCTATATGCAATGAGCTGTTTTTCGATGGTACTCCAGCTTGCCGGGCGTCCGTGATGGCCTCCTACGATTGATGAAATATCTTCCGGGCATTGGAACCTCTCATCAAACTGCTTCAATAACGCTTCTCCGGCAATATTGTGGGGGCTCTCTCCGGCACTGGCAAGCTGCAAATTCGAAATTCCTCTCGCTCCAGCCATCTCCAGACGTTCTAAAAGTTCAATGTCAAGATCACTTTTTGTCCTGCCTCCTTTAATTTGAAAAGTAGGAGTCGCTTTGCCCAAATCATGGATAGCGCCCAGGAAAAGCATAACTTGCCTTCCCGTATCCTGATCATGATTTCCCACAATAATCTTTCTTTGCCCGTCACAGAGCCAATGATCCCATAAAAATCCGCATACGCGGCTCGTATCTTCCAGATGCTGCATCAAAGGAAGCCATTCTTCTTTTCCCTGATCATCACTTTTCTTTGCCCAAAGTGCCTTACATAAATCCATCATCTTTTCCTTCTTTTCCAACTTTGTCTGTGCTTCGTTCTCTATCGCTTCCTGAAAGACAGCCGAAACCCACATATTTGTTTTTATATCAGTAATTTGTTTCCACTTGGCTACATCGCACTACTGTCTTCGTTAACATTTTCATACACATTAATTATAGACCTGTTGCAAATAGTTGCAAAGCTTTTTTCATTATTTGTAGCTGGACAAAAGGAACTACTTCAGGAATGCCTATAAAAATACTGGGAATAAAAAACCCACGCCAGGCACCCCAGCGCAGGTCCATTTTCCCGGATATCCCCAGGAAATTTTTATTTCGATTTTTTTATCGCACTTTTATTTCGCCTTATCGGTCTTTTCCGCAGCTTCATCGCCCGCTGCCGGTTCCTCCGCAATTGCAGAATTGTGCGGAACCGTGATCATCACGACGGTTGCATCCAGCGGCGTATGCAGCTCCACATCCTTATCGGCCGCGATCGGCAGATCCTTTACCTTGACCACATCGCCTGCCTTCATCTCGGCGACATCGATCTCTACTTTTTCCACCAGCGCGGACGGCAGCGCCCGGTAAGCGATCTCTTCCAGCACCTGCTGTACGATCGCGCCCTGCACCTTATCGTGATTCAAAATCACGACCTCGGCAACGGAATGTACCTTCTCATTGCTGACCAATGCCTGGAAATCGAGTTCCTCGATCTGCCCCTTCATCGCGTTGTAAGAAATATCCTTGATCAGCACATCCATCTTCTGTCCTTCGACGTCCAGCATGATCTGGCTGCCGCGCTTCTTGCTTTTGAACAGGCGGTCGGCATCCTTCTTCGTGATCTTCACCGGGATGGAACCGTCAATCTCACGGCCAAATACATTACCGGTCACATAACCGTCTCTTCTCAGCTTCTTTGCTTTTGTTGTCATGTCTCTCTTCTCAGCCTTTAAAGTATCCATTTACCTCTTCCTCCAAATTCTGAAATGTGTCCGCAGATACAAATACAGGGAGCCGCAAAAGATTTTGCAGCTCCCTATTAATATGCGGTCTGTCGACAATCCATTTGTTACTCTTATATTATAACTCACCGACAGAAGAAAATTTCACCAAAAAATAAAGTTTTTTACGGTTCCTTTTTCTGAAAATTTTATTTTCCGACTTCCATAAATGTATAATTTTCCGCAACCGTCTCGCCGTCCACCTGGATCGTCATATAAGTAACTGCCATATTCTCGATAAAGGTATTGGCAATCGCGTGCAGCGCCATATCATCCTTCTCATCTGGAACCGCGCTTAAATTCAACGTGCCATACTCCCTCGAATTACTCGGAATCTCAAAGCCCGGAATCTTGATAATGCCCGGGCCAACCTCCTCGCTTGAAAGCTCACCCTCAGCCGTAAAGGAAATCGCTGTCGTACCTTCCCCGAGCACACCGTACTCAATCAGCGAATCGACCAGCGTCTGCGCGGTCTTTCCTTCGATCGCATCCATTGTACCTTCCAGCTTGCTGCCATCCGCACTGACCGTATAGATGGAAACCACGTCCAGATCCGGCGCTGTCGGATCCGGATTCTTTACCGTATCTACGCCGTTTGTCGCTTTGGTCTGACCCGTCTTATTTTTTTCTGTCGTCGGAGTACAGGCAGCCAGCGACAGAATCATCACGCCGGCAAGCAAACATACGAGAATTTTTTTCATAATAACAAGTGCCTCCTTTGGTTATCCTCAAAACTCACGAAGCCATTGATCCAGCTTCATCAGTGTTTTTGTCAGTACTTCTGTCTCCTCTGGCGATAAACCGTCCAGAGCGGCCTCGATCATCTGCCTGTGGAAATTCTCATGATTGCGATACGCACACTGTCCTTTTTCGGACAAAGAAATATAGACCACTCGCCTGTCCTCCCGGCCTCGCTCGCGGGTTACATATCCTTTTTTCACGAGACTGTTCATGGCTATGGTCAGGGTACCCACCGTCACCGAAAGCTCTTTCGCAATGGTGGACATGTTTTTCGGTTCTTCCATGCCGATCGCCTGTATGACGTGCATGTCGTTGTTTGTGATATCTGAAAACTCCGACGTAACGATCGCTTTTTCCTCGAGATTGGTAATATCCCGGAAAAGGTGGACCAGCACATCATTCAAGGTTTCATAAGCATCCACTTTTTCTCCTCACTGATTTAAGGAAGACAAAAGCCTTGTACGTATTATACATGATTTTTTTCTGCAAGACAACCGTATATTCCTTAGAAATTTCTTACAAGCGTGTGTCCATTTTGTGAAAAAATGCCGATGAAGGGAACATTGAAATTTTCAGCCTGCTCCAATCAACAGGTAAGAAGAATGCTGACGGCAATTCCCACCCCAGTGGCAAACAACGCGCCCGGCACCGCGTACCGTGTTTTTCCGACATGAATCGATCCAAAATACATGCTCAGACAATAGAATACCGTCTCCGTACAGCTGAGCAATACCGAAGCTGCCATACCAACCGGCGAATCCGGTCCGTAGCGCGTAAACAGATCCAGCGCTAACCCGGTCGCGGCCGAATTGGAAACCAGCCGCACAAGGGAAAGCGGAATCAGTTCCTTCGGAAAATGCAGCCATGCGGCTGGCGTTTCCAGAACACGCGCGATTGCATCCAGCAGTCCGGAGGCGCGCAGCACGCCGACCGCCGCCATCAGGCCAATCAGCGTCGGCAAAATCTCTCCTACCGTGCGCAGCCCCGACATCGCCCCGGCCAGAAAATCGTCAAACACCGGCCGTCGGGAAAGCAGGCCAAAGCCAACAATATAGCCCACCGTAAGCGGCACAAGAATTTGTGACAGCCAGGCAATCACCAGCGCCTCACCGCCTTTTTTGCGTGCACCAGCTTACAGAACAGCACCGCGGCCGCCGTGGAACAGAACGTCGCCAGCAGTGCCGGACCGATCACAGCCTGTGCGTCGACACTGCCGTATTGACTGCGGTAAGCAATCATATTGATCGGCACCAGCTGGAGAGAAGATATATTCAAAATCAGAAACGTACACATCGAATCCGTCGCTATGGATTTGCCATCCTCCAGTACCTTTGCGTCCGCTGCCAGCTGCTTCATGGCCTCCAGCCCGGCCGGCGTCGCTGCCATGCCAAGCCCGAGAATGTTGGCGATCATATTCACAGCAATCGGCTGACGCGCCGGATGCCGCCGTCCCAGCTCCGGAAACAAAAAATCCAGGATCGGTTCCATCCGCGCCGTAAACCAGTCGATCAGCCCGGCCCGCCGCCCGATCTCCAGAATACCGCACCAGAACGCCATCACGCCCAGCATTCCGATTCCCAGCTCCACTGCCTCACGCGCAGAATCAAGAAGTGCCTGTGTCACCGCGCCAAGCCGTCCAAACACCGCCGCCCAGATCAGTCCGGCCGCCAGCATCCCGCTCCACAGATAATTCAACATAATTCCTGCCTCACACCGAATTCATTTATTTCAGTTTATGGACAGGATGAAAAAGTTATTCCTGACTTTGCACGCACGTTATTATACTGTATTTTAGTGTTCGCTTCATCTCCCGACTACGGAAGTCAGCTCCCAACCACGGAAATCAACTCCCGACCACGGAAATCGACTCCCAACCACGAAGGTCAGCTTCCGACCACAAAGGTCAACTCTGCCGACACTGCCACTTTGCCCTCTGCATTGGTGGCCACCGCTTTGCCGATACCGATCGGGCCTTTTTGTTTGATAATCTCACATTCCAGCTTCAGACGATCGCCCGGAACCACCACCTGGCGGAATTTCGCGTTGTTGATCGCGCCGAAAAACGCGGTCTTGCCGCGGTTTTCTTCCACGCTCAATATCGCCACCGCGCCGACCTGCGCAAGCGCCTCAATCATCAGCACGCCCGGCATAACCGGCTGGCCCGGAAAATGTCCGGCAAACTGCGGCTCATTGAACGTGATTGACTTGTAACCGACCGCACGCACGCCCGGTTCCAGCTCTTCGATACAATCGATCAGCAGAAACGGATGCCGATGCGGAATAATTTCCTGAATTTCCTTAATCCCCAGCTTCATGGTAATCCCCATTCCATCGCCATTCTCCCGGCGGCATTTATGCGTATTTTTTCACCAGCAACGTGGCATTATGGCCGCCAAAGCCAAGAGAATTGCTGATCGCGCAGCGCACCGGCATCGCCGTGCCAACCTTCGTGTAGTCAAGATCACACTCCGGATCATCGACCAGCAGACCCGCCGTCGCGTGGACAAAATCGTTCTCAACCGACTTTACGCAGGCGATAAATTCTACCGCGCCGGCCGCTCCCAGCAAATGTCCGACCATCGACTTCGTCGAGCTGATTTTCAGCTTCTTTGCATGCTCGCCGAACGTCAGGTGAATCGCCTTTGTCTCAAACAAATCATTGTGGTGTGTGCCCGTGCCGTGCGCATTAATATAATCGACATTCTCCGGTTTCATCCCGGCATCCGCGATCGCAAGTTCCATCGCCTTGGCTGCGCCGCTGCCGTCCTCCGCCGGGGAGGTAATGTGATAAGCGTCGCTGGTTGAACCATACCCGCCAAGCTCCGCATAAATTTTCGCGCCGCGTGCCTTCGCGTGCTCCAGCTCCTCCAGAATAACGATACCTGAACCTTCGCCCATGACAAAGCCGCCCCGCTCCTTATCAAACGGAATCGACGCGCGCAGCGGATCCGTCGATGTGCTCAGCGCCGTCAGAGCCGCGAACCCGCCGATTCCGGTCGGGGTAACCGCCGCCTCCGTGCCGCCGGCTACCATCACATCCACCTCGCCGTACTGAATCGAGCGGTAGGCTTCGCCGATGCTGTGCGTTCCAGTCGCGCAGGCTGTCACCACATTCAGACTCTTGCCCTTGAGGCCATACTGAATCGAAACGTTGCCCGCCGCCATATTGCCGATCATCAACGGCACAAACAGCGGATTCAGGCGTCCCGGACCTTTTTCCTCCAGCGTCTTGCAGGCACGTTCAATCGCCTGCAGGCTGCCCACGCCGGAACCAACGCTGACGCCGACCCGGTACGGATCTTCCTTCGTCATGTCCAGCCCGGCGTCCGCGATCGCCTGTCCCGCCGCCGCCACCGCAAACTGGCAGAAACGCTCCATACGCTTCGCGGCCTTCGGATCCATGTATTGCTTCGGATCAAACCCCTTTACCTCAGCAGCAAGCGTCGCCTTGAAATTCTCCGTGTTAAACTGTGTGATTGGGCCGATACCGACCTTCGCAGCCTTCAGGCTCTCCCAATATTCCTCCACACTGTTCCCGATCGGAGTGATCGCCCCCAAACCGGTTACTACTACTCGTCTGCTCATAGCTGTTCTCATTCCTTTCCTGCCTTGCCGCAGTCATTCCGGGCCGTGAAATACCCGCCGCCCGAAGATATTACAAATTACATCATCCCGCAATTACGCCATGCCACCATCAACGCTGAGCACCTGTCCGGTGATATAACCGGCCTCATCCGACGCGAGGAAAGCGACCGCGTTTGCGATATCCTTCGTCGTGCCGTACCGTCTCAACGGAATATTCTCCAGCATTTTTTCTTTCATCTCATCGGAAAGCGCGTCCGTCATCTCTGTGACGATAAAGCCCGGCGCCACCGCGTTGGCGGTGATTCCCCGGCTGGCCAGCTCGCGCGCCGCCGCCTTGGTCAAACCGATAATCCCGGCCTTGGAAGCGCTGTAATTGGCCTGCCCCGCGTTCCCCCGGATACCGGAAATGGATGAAATGTTAACAATCCGGCCACCTCTCTGCTTGATCATCTGCCGCGCGCTGTGGCGGATGCAGTTGAACGCCCCCTTCAGGTTGGTACTCAGGACGGCGTCAAAATCCTCCTCGCTCATCTTCATCACCAGACCATCGCGAGTGATACCCGCGTTATTTACGAGGATATCCAGGCTCCCATACTGCTTGATTATCCCGGAAATCATCTCTCCGGCCTGCGCAAAATCGGCGACATTACACTGAATCGCCTCTGCCTTCCCCCCGGCTGCTTCGATTTCCGCGACTACCTCCGCCGCTTTTGCCGCGGAGCCATTATAATTGACAATCACCGTCGCGCCCTTCGCTGCCAGTGTCCGCGCAATTTCGCTGCCGATGCCCCGGCTCGCGCCGGTTACCAGCGCTACCTTTCCTGTCAGCATGCTCCCTCCTCCTTCAAGGCTTCCACAACCTTTGCTACATCTTCCAGCTTCTCTATGTTCAGGACCTTTTTCGTCCGATCAATCTTCTTCATAAATCCAGCCAGCGTACGGCCCGGCCCGATTTCGATAAACGTATCTACTCCATCCGCGATCATCGCCTCAACGCTCTGCTGCCAGCGCACCGACGAGGATACCTGCCGCATCAGCAGCGATTTAACTTCGGCGGCGTCAGTCACATAGGCGGCCGTCACATTCGCCACATAAGGAATCTTCGGCGTGTGAACCTCTACCGTCTCCAATACTCTGCCGAGCTTTTCGCCCGCTCCGGTCAACATTTTTGAATGGAACGGCCCGCTCACATTAAGCATAATGCAGCGCTTCGCTCCTGCTTCTTTCAGTTTTTCACTGGCGAGTTCTACGGCGTCCTTCTTTCCTGATATAACAATCTGCCCCGGGCAGTTGTAATTGGCGATCTGCACGCCGTCGATTCCGGCGATCACCGCTTCGATCTTTTCCGCGTCCATTGCCAGTACCGCCGCCATCGCTCCCTGGCCAACCGGCACTTCCTCCTGCATCAGGATGCCTCTCTGCCGCACCGTGGCAATCGCGTCCCGTTCACTGATCACACCTGCTGTGTAAAGAGCACAGTATTCACCAAGGCTCAGACCTGCGGTCACATCCGGCTCCACTCCCTGCTCCCTAAGGACTTTCGTCATCGCAATGCTCGTTGTCACCATCGCCGCCTGCGTATATTCGGTAATATCCAGGCGATCATTAGGAGTAAAACACAGTTCGGGCATAGAAAAGCCCAGAATCTCACTGGCCAGGTCAAAAACCACCTTACCTGTCTCTGTCTGCTCGTAAAAATCCTGTCCCATGCCGCATGTCTGCGCGCCCTGGCCCGGATAAATAAACGCGATTTTGCTCATTACCGGTACTTCCTTTCTTTAATAACAATCTAACAGCGCTCCATAATCCGCGCCTGAGCGACGGAAACGACTACCGGGATCACACAGACTCCGGCAGCCTTCCATTCCCTCGTATATTTTGTCTTCGTTTATGCCTCTACGCCCTTTTCCTTCAGATAAGCAATGACATCGCCAACCGTCAGCAGGTTCTGCAGATCCTCGGACGGAATCTCAACCGAATACTCATCTTCCAGCGCCATCACCAGCTCAAACAGATCCAGGGAATCCGCGCCGAGATCCTCTTTAAATGAGGAAGCCTCCGTAATTGTGTTCGCCTCAACGCTCAGCTGATCCGCGATAATTTCTTTCATTTTCTCTAACATGATTTTGTCTCCTTTATTATATAATTTAAAATTTTTGTATTACCGTTCTCATTTTACCACTCGAGCAACGCCGCTCCCCAGGTCAGACCGGCGCCAAATCCGGCCAACACGATTTTATCCCCGGGCTGAAATTTTCCGTCCCGGTTCAGCTCGTCGAGCAGGATCGGGATTGTCGCGGCGGATGTATTGCCATAACGCTCGATATTCATCGGTACTTTTTCCAGCGGTTGTTTCAACCGTTTGGCAATGGATTCGTTGATTCGCTGGTTCGCCTGATGCAATACAAAGTAGTCAATATCATCAATATCTACACTGCTCTCATCCAACAGCTGGTGAATGCACTCCGGCACCTTTTTGACCGCGAATTTAAATACCGCCTGACCGTCCATCTGCGTATACCCCAGTTCAGGCGTCCGGCCATTAAACGCATTGCCCTCGGAACGGGCAACGCAGGAAAGCACCGGTCCTTTCGTGCCGTCGGATCCCATCACCGCATGGATCATGCCGCGATCTTCCGCCCTCACGACTGCCGCGCCGGCTCCATCGCCAAAAAGCACGCAGGTACCACGGTCACTCCAGTCCATAATTTTGCTTAAGCAGTCCACGCCGATAATCAATGCTGTGCGGTACATACCCGAGCGGATAAATGCCTGAGCAGACGCCAGTCCGAAAATAAAGCCGGTACAGGCCGCGCTGATATCATACGCCGCGGCATTGACCGCCCCTAAAGTCGCCTGCACCTCGCAGGCTCCAGAAGGGAACAGATGATCCTGCGTCGAGGTCGCCAGAAGGATGAGATCCAGTTCTTCAGCCTCAACTCCGGCACTTTCAAGCGCCCTGCGCGCCGCCTTCACAGCCATGCCGGTCGTGCCTTCATCCAGGGCGATCCGCCTCTCGGCAATGCCAGTACGGCTGCGAATCCATTCGTCGCTCGTCTCCATCATGCCCGCCAGCTCGTCATTTGTTACTATCCGGTCCGGTAAATAAGAACCGGTTCCTATGATTTTTCCTGTCATAATCGTTTTTTCCTGTTAAGAAATGTTCTGAAATTTAGTTTTAGTTTCAAATGTTTTGAATTTCAAAGTATTTCAGGTGTATTGTATTAAATGTACTGCTGTTTGTCAAGGACATTTTCACAGTCGTTTCCCATCATTTCCAATATCTTTTTCTGGACACTCTCCCGGAAACAGACATTCTCACAACAGCTCCCGGTAAACGTCCCGCTTGCTGACCCCCCGGTCTTTCGCCACCTGCTTCATCGCCTCCTTTCTGTCCATGCCCCGGTCAAGATAGAGCGCCATATGTTCCTCCAGCGACAGTTCCTCCCAGGAGGATTGCTCCTCTCTGCGGATATCCCCAATCCGGCGTCCTTCAATGACAAGCACATACTCCCCTCTGGGTTCCTCCCGCGCCAGACGTTCCAGCGTCTCGCCGATCGTTGCCCGATCCGCCTCTTCATAGCGCTTGGTCAGTTCCCGGCACAGTGCCAGACGGCGATCCATGCCAAGAACGTCAGCCAGCTCCTGAAGCATGCTGATAAGGTGATGCGGCGCTTCATAGATAATAATCGTCCGCGTCTCCCGTTTCAGTTCCTCAAGGATCCATCGCCGCTCTTTTTTGTCCGGCGGAAGAAACGCCTCAAAACAAAAGCGCCTGGTCGCCAGACCCGACATCGTCAATGCCGTCACACAGGCGGCTGGTCCCGGCAGAGATGTTACCGCAATCCCCGCCTCGCAGCATTGACGCACCAGCTCCTCCCCCGGATCAGAAATACCCGGCGTACCGGCGTCTGTCACCAGCGCGATCTGCTTTCCCTCTTTAAGAAGACCGACCAGATACCGTGCTTTGTCCACTTTATTATACTCATGATAGCTGGTCATCGGCGTATGGATATCAAAATGATTCAGCAGGTGGATGGTATGCCGCGTATCTTCAGCTGCGATCAGGTCTGCCTGGCGCAAGGTTTCCAACACCCGGAATGTGATATCACCGAGATTGCCAATCGGCGTCGCGCACAGATACAGTCTGCCGACGTCATTCTCGTTTTTCTGATCCATTCCCTCTCCTTCCTCAATTTCCATAGGCGGCAGTGATTTCCTCCGAATATATCCCCGGCTCCCGGAACACAACCAGCGGCGGCTCAACCTTCAGCATCACACCGCCGCCCCGCACGGCCTCAATCAACACCAGCTTTGCCATCCTGTCCGCAAACGGATACACAAACCTTAACCGCTTCGGTTCCAGATGATACTCACGCATCGTCGAGATAAGCTCCGCCAGGCGGCGCGGACGATGCACAAGATAAAACCGGCCGCCCGGCCGCAGCAACGCTTCCGTCTCCCGCGCCACATCTGCAAATGTACACAGCAATTCATGCCGCGCAATTGCTTTCATGGGATCCGGGTTTTCCAGGCCATGGCTGCCTGTCATATACGGCGGATTTGCGGTTATTACATCAAAAGAAGCCCGGCCGCATATTCGGCTGGCTTCTTTAATATCCCCCAGGACAATCTCCACGCAATCTTCCAGACCATTGAGCCGCACACTGCGGGCGGCCATATCTGCCAGATCCGTTTGAATTTCCAGTCCGGTAAAATGTGCCCCTTGCGACCTCGCCTCCATCAGAATCGGGATGACGCCGCTGCCCGTACCCAGATCCAGTACCCGTTCTCCGGCCTTTACACAGGCGAAATCGGAGAGAAGCACAGCATCCGTGCCGAAATGGAACCCCGTTTTCTTCTGGATGATCCGATATCCGTTGCGCTGCAGATCGTCGATACGCTCATCTATTCTGCATTCATTCATCGCGTTTCGATTTTCCTTCTTTTTTCTCCAGGGCCTCAAGCTTTTTCAGCTCCTTGTCCTCCACATCGGCTTTCCCCTTCCTGCGTCGTGGCCGGAACTTCAGCTGATCCACCCTGTATTCGCGAACCTCTTTTTCATCCTTGTCGACGGTAACGACAACCTTAACCAGCTGGCGCAGCACATTGACGCTTTGCACCTCGCCCTTTAACCCGTCGTCCGTCGTTACATAATCGCCGATACCCGGCAGCTTGCTGTTGAGATATTCATAGGTCTCCTGCTCGTTTTTCAGACAGCACATCAGGCGGCCGCATACGCCGGAAATTTTTGATGGATTCAGCGACAGATTCTGTTCCTTTGCCATCTTAATCGAAACCGGGACAAAATCCGACAGATAAGAATGACAGCAAAGTGCCCGGCCGCAGATGCCCACGCCCCCGACAATCTTTGTCTCATCGCGCACGCCGACCTGACGCAGCTCGATCCGCGTCTTAAATACGGATGCAAGATCCTTCACCAGTTCACGGAAATCCACTCTCCCGTCCGCGGTAAAATAAAACAGGATCTTATTATTATCAAATGTATATTCCACGTCAATCAGCTTCATTTCCAGTTTGTGTTTACGGATTTTTTCTTTGCAGATCGCAAAAGCATCCTTTTCTTTTTTGCGATTGTTCTGCTCACGGATACAGTCTTCCTCCGTTGCCATACGGATCACCGTCTTTAACGGCTGCACGACCTTATTGTCTTCCACTTCCCGGTTGCCCAGGACCACATGACCGAATTCCGTCCCGCGGGCAGTCTCGACAATCACACTGTCACCATTTTTAATATCCAGCGTTCCGGGAGAAAAATAATAAATCTTCCCAACGCTGCGAAAACGTACTCCGATTACTGTCGTCATCTTAACTCCATTCCTCCGCCGTTCTTCCGGCGGCGCAAATCACGTTTGCTTTAATTTTCCTTCATTGCCAGCAAAAGCAGCTCGATTACCAGCTCCATGTTGACATTGGCATCCAGGCGTACCCGCGCCTTGTCGATCGCCTTCTGCACGTTCTCAAGTCCTTCGTAAGAGCTGTATTGACTGGCCTCATTGATGGCCCGGTACTCATTCTTAAAAATCAGCAGGTTAATATCCTTCGTTACCTTATAAAGCAGCACATCGCGATACCACAGCTGCATGAAATCCAGACATTCATAAATGTCAAGATTTCCCTCCTTTATCCGACGGATTTCCTCAAGGAGCACGGAAATATCCAGTGTATGAATATTTTTCATCAGCTGAAGCAGCTGCATATACATCGCGCGGAACTGCTCCGATGAAGCGAGCTGAATGGCCCGTCCCAGGTTCCCCCGCGCAAATGCCGCATAAATCTCGGCGTCTGCCTCCGATATCCGCATCGTCTCTGTCAGGTAGTCTTTTACCACAGAATCGCGCAGCGGCTTCAGCTTTAACTGCACGCAGCGCGATAAAATCGTGGGCAGGAAGGCCTCCTGGTTGGTTGTCAGCAGAAAGATCACCGCATAAGGCGGAGGTTCTTCGATCGTCTTGAGCAACGCGTTCTGCGCCTGTATCGTCATCTTTTCCGCTTCATCTACGATGTAAATCTTGTACTCGCTGCTATATGGGCGCACCGGAATGGTGTCGTTAATCTGGCTGCGAATGTCATCCACGCCGATGCTTCCCGGCTTCTCATGTGTCACATGGATCAGATCCGGATGATTGCCGCTCTGTACCTGCTTACACGCATGACAGCTCATGCATGGCTGCCGCCGCCCCTGCTCACAAAACAGCGTAAGGGCAAACGCGTGTGCCAGAGTTTTGCGCCCCATGCCCGCCTCGCCAGACAATATATACGCGTGGGACACTTTATGTGTTTCAATCGCATTCTGCAAATGTTCTTTCACCGCTTCCTGTCCCAGAATATCATCAAATTTCAGCATGGACCGCTCACCTCCTTTTCTCCGGTACGCTTAGATTTGTTTCGTTATCCCCACTTTCGCGGATTTTCTGCCTTAAAAATTATAGCATAAAATCATTCCGCTGTATAGAAATTTTGATTTCCTCCACACAGCGCTCCAGATCGTCATTTACAAATATCCGCTCCACGCCGAGCCGTTCCAGACGTTCCCCGGCAAAATCCTGCTCGTCCGCCAGAAAACGCCGGCACAATTCCGCGTAATTCGGCTGTGCCTGCTGCCGTTCCCGCGCAAGCGCACGCGCAAGGCGCTCGCCGTCATCCACAAAAACATACAGCGGTACAATCGCCTCCGAACCAAAATAATTCCGTATTTTTTCGTAAGACTCCAATGTTCCGATTGTCAGACAGCTGTTCGCAGACAAATCTATCTGTCCATCGTCCACCGTCGCGTAACTCCACTCTCCGGCCACAGTATGGTAAACGCGCTTCTCAATCAGCTTGTTTTCCTGTTCGAACTGCGCAAGCGTTCCCGATGTTGTGAAATAATATTCCACACCATCCGTCTCCCCTTCCCTGCGCGGACGGGTCGTATAGAGGACAATGCGTCCCAATTGTGGGCAATCTTCAAGCAGTCGCTTGTAAATCGTATCCTTTCCGGACGCACTTTTTCCCATTAAGTAAAAAATCTTCCCCATCAAGATTACTCCCTGATCTTTTCTGACATCATCTCTGCCGTCACCCGCAACCGCTTCGCCTGAGGGTCCTCCAGTCCCTGCACGGAGAGTCCCTGCTGCCCGGCAGAAGCGATTCGTCTGATAATTTTCCCGGAAATCCGCTCGCCCGGCACCAAAATCGGGATCCCCGGCGGATAAACATAAACAAACTCTGCGGAAACGCGTCCGGCACAGTCCGCGATATCCAGAATTTCTGCTTCTTCATCCATCGCCGCCACAGGTGTCATACAAACATCCGGAGAAATGTCCGCTCCCTCGTTGGTTCCTTCTTTCCGCTCTTCTTCCTCACGTGTTAACCGGCTGTCGATCTGCAGCAGGGCATCCGTCAGCCGATCAAGTCCCTCCTGCGTGTCAAAACAGGTCGTAATCGCCACAACATAATCCGTACCCGCCATCTCCATCTCCAGATGATACTCCTGTCGCAGCACCTGCTCCAGCCAGGTACCGGTCACGAGCTCTCCTGATCGCCGTGTCCTGCAAGCTTCCTCTGTATTCTGGAACTCCTGTATTGTCTCGATTCCCTGCGTATTTTGACGCTCCCGGATATTCCGGCAACCACGCGTGGAGATCACCAGCTTTGTCTCATCAATATCATATACCGCCGCGCCACTGTTTCCTGCGCTTTCCCGATCCAGCAGCCGCAACGCGCACAAACCCGCAAGACGCTGTCGCATTTTCCTGATCCGCTCCATATGCCGTCGCATCCGTACTCTGCCGTTTGCCTGCATTTCGCGAATACAGCGCTCCATCGCCGCCATAAACACATACGATGGGCTGCTGCTCTGGAATATCTGCAAATAACGTTCCAGACGCGCGATATTCACCCGCCCTTCCTTCACATGCAAAACGGACGTCTGCGTCAAAGAAGGAAGCGTTTTATGTAAACTTTGGACAACAATATCCGCGCCGCACTCCAGTGCCGGCCTACAATTTTGACAATTCTCATCATCCATAAATGGAAAATGTGCCCCATGAGCCTCGTCGACAATCAATGGCAAGCCGTGTCTGTGCACAACCTTCGCGATCGCTGCAATATCCGAAACCACACCGTCATAGGTCGGCGAGACGACCAGTACGGCCTCGCATCCGGGATGTTCATTAAGTGATTTATCCACAGTTTCCGCAGAAATCCCGCCTTGTATCCCCAATTTTCCAATGATTTGTGGATAAATGTATTCCGGTTTCAGTTGATTGAGGATAACCGCATGATATGCAGATTTGTGGCAGTTTCTCGCCATGAGTAAATGCCCGCCAGGTTTCGTCACCGCGCATACCGCGCTGAGGATGCCGCAACTGGAACCATTAACCAGATAATATGTTTTATCCGAATGATAAATTCTGGCTGCCGTTTCCATTGATCGTTTTAAGATTCCCTGTGGATGGTGCAGATTATCAAATCCTTCAATCTCTGTAATATCGATTGCAAAAGGATTGTCAAACTCCCGCAAAAAATCATCCTTCACCTGCCGTTTATGTCCCGGCATATGGAATGGATAATAATCAGAATCACTGTATTCTTTTAACAGACCATACAAAGAATCCTCCGGAATTTCTGAGTCATTTTTCATCCGATCACGAACCTCTTTCTTTCAACAGTTATTCCGCCGGCATTGTCAGATCATTCTCCAGCTCGATTTCATCCTCCCACTCGTCCTCTTCTTCATCCTGATCTTTTGACAAATTCAAGCTTCTGTCATCTAAAAACATCAACGTATCACGCCAGATCGCGGTTGGTTCCTGGCGACGTTTCCAATACTGGTTCTGCCAGTAACAGCAGATTTTTCCATCCTGAGCAATCACAAATTCTAGTGCATCATCACCTGTCGTTTCCCGCGTAAGGCGCGCTTCCCCGCCATCCAGGCAGTACATTTCTCCATCCTTTGAAAATACCGCAATTTCTCCGTAGGCGCTTTCCCAGTTTCGAGGAGTGTAATTTCCATAAAGTTTTTCCGTATTTTCCGAATAATACAGCTGCCATACGCGCCCCGGAAAACGTTCCAGCAAAAGCTCTTCCCCGGCGTCTTCGGTCAATGATTTTCGATACAGGCTGCTATAATTTTTCTGCGTAGTGGCGCGCCGGACACAGGCGCTGTAATAAAGCCAGTCCCCGACAATACAGAAACTGTCAATTGTACGCTGGCCTCTGGCGAACAATTCCTCTTCGTCATTTTCAATCCGGTAAATCGCATATTCATCATCCTGTCTGCTGATCAGACGTAATTCATAAATAATACCATCCTTTTCCCGTACATCCGGCTCAACCCCCACGACGCGTCCGGAGGACAGCTTATAAACCCGATCTTCAAAGTGTACGTTGCCTTCTGCATCGGTAGCCGGCGTTCGTCCAAGTGTATCATAAAGATACCATTCCCCGTCCCATTCCTTCGCATAAATCCCCGGCACATACTCCTCAAAATGACTCTCTTTATCTATACGGTGAACTCTTCCTTCCTTATAAACATAAAGTTCATCATTCCAGAATGTAAAATCTTCTACCTGCTGCTCAATAATCTGGATTCTTTTTCCATCGTCACTCATCCGGTACAAGATATGAAATAATTCAGACGATACATCACCCAGCAAAGTATCTTCCCGTTCCGGACAGGGTAAATAATAAACCCACTCTCCATGTTCCAGGATTTCCGGATTATCCACGAGTTCCTCATCCCATTCTGCTTCCTCCAAAGGCACGATATAAAGGATTTCTCCGATCTCCGATAAATACGCAATCTTGTCTTTCAATTTTATGGTTATTTCCTCATCCGGACTCTCCGTTTCGATCTTCTCGGCATCTACCAGAGACTCCAGCAACGGTCCTCTCAGCCCCTCCCAATGTCCTTTTAATATTTGCAGACTAAATATCAGAACATACACCGCTCCCACCAGTACCGCCAGCGAAAGCGCATACTTTAGCAAAGAAACAATCATTCCTCCCAATGTATCTTTTGAATCATTATCCTCATCAGGCAGCCGATCTCCGATTTCAAGAAATATCGACGTCTCATCGATATTCATACTCACATCTGCTGCGCCCTCATTTTCATACATTTTTTCCGCCGCTGCGGCAGTTTCTATTTCTTCCGGAGAAACTCCGAATTGCTTTCTGGCCAGCTCATCTGCTTTTTCCTCTAACCACTCCACTGCGATTGACTGCTGCTTTTTATTTTTTTCGGAAATTCCTGTTTGTTCTGTAAGTTCTTCCTGTAATGATGCCCGTATCTGTTCCCGTAACCCGGTATCCAAATAGGCCGCCACATATGTCCGAACCATTAATTCCCGCACCTGGTTCTTCTGTAATACCCTTCGACAAATATGACGATACACATCAGAATACGTACAAATATATAGTTTTTCAAAATCATCCCGCCAGTCGTCCCCGGAATGCATATGTTCATTCGCCATAGTACAATCCCTGCCTTATCACATGCATTCATCTTACCAGACATTAACCAATAAGGCAAGTCTGCCATATGCTGTCTATTATAATCATTTAAGGAAAACATTATGATTTTTTGATAATGACGATCGTTATAGAATTTCACAGATATGATAATAAAAAAGGCGACAAACCCAGACAAAATCAAGGATTCTCGCCGTTTCGCACGTCCTGAGCGTGCGGGGATTCGAACCCCGGACAACTTGATTAAAAGTCAAGTGCTCTACCGCCTGAGCTACACGCCCATATGCCTTGGACCGGAATCGAACCAGTGACACGAGGATTTTCAGTCCTCTGCTCTACCAACTGAGCTACCAAGGCAAAATTGCGGGGGCAAGATTTGAACTTGCGACCTTCGGGTTATGAGCCCGACGAGCTTCCAGACTGCTCCACCCCGCGCCAATACGCAGAAAAAACAACTGCAAAATGGGGGAGAGTGGATTCGAACCACTGAAGGCATCGCCAGCAGATTTACAGTCTGTCCCCTTTGGCCACTCGGGAACTCCCCCATGATAATTATTAAATTACAAGCCGATAATCGGACTCGAACCGATAACCTGCTGATTACAAATCAGCTGCTCTGCCAATTGAGCCATATCGGCGGAAGACCAGTTATGCTTCTGAAAATGGGGCCTACAGGGCTCGAACCTGTGACCCTCTGCTTGTAAGGCAGATGCTCTCCCAGCTGAGCTAAGACCCCTGTTTCATATATCTACAGCGACCTGATATCGCCAACGACCCGGATGGGATTCGAACCCACGACCTCCGCCGTGACAGGGCGGCGCTCTAACCA